>NZ_JBHMAH010000004.1:320360-386154 GCF_042429615.1 Salinicoccus siamensis | reverse complement strand
TGGTACTTTAAACATTAGAGGAAGATTCTGCTTTTTTCAATGTCAAGCACACATGATTAGGGAGAGCCTAATATATTTAAATAAAAAAGGAAGATATTATGTTAATGAAAGTAAAATCATTTAAAAGTGTATTTTATATTATTTCTTCGATCATTTTAGTCTATCATTTGGTTAATTTGTTTTTATTTTGGCCAAACATGCCAGATCGTATTGCCATTCATTTCACTATGGGTGAACCAGATAATTGGGGGTCGAAATATTTTGTGCTAATTATGCCAACTATAGGACTTTTAATGTGGTGGTTAATTGGCTTATTAACTAAACACCCAGAAAAACTCAACTACATTAATTTGACGGAAAAAAACCGAGAGAAACAATATAATATGTCGGAAAAAATAATGACTTTAATCCAAAACTTAGTGTTAATTGCTTCTATATTAGCTAATGAATCATTAATAAGACATGCAGTAGGCATTGAGAATAATGTATTTAATTTCTTACCTTTGTTTTTGACAGGGATTATGGTGCTGGCTGTTTTTTACAATTTAATTTGGGCAGCCAGATTAAAAGAGTAAATTATCATAAAAAGTATTTTCTTTGATAACTCCTTTTGTCTTATAACTTAAAAATAATAAACATTGCATATGTAGGCATATTTTACTAGTCGTAATCTATGAACTAATTTATTAAAATCACTCCTTTTTTATTAATATAAGTTTATAATACCAAAGGAAATTTCAGTAAACAACAAAAATTACCAAATGTTAAAAGTTTAGTAATTTAAAGAAAAAAACGTTAAAATAAAAATAATAAGATGAGGGGGACCTTATGAAAAGAGTATTATTATTTGATAGTGAATGTATATTTTGCAATAAAACTGTGCATTTTATATTAGAAAAAGATGATAAGAAGGAATTCGATTTTATAGCATTAAATAGTCAAGAAGGAAAAAGCTTATTGTCTTCTTTTAATGTTTCGCCAAATGTTGACAGTTTCTTTTTAATTTCAGATGAAAGAATCTATGATAGATCTACAGCTGCATTAAAAGTTGCGGGGACTTTGAAAGGTGTCACTAAGTTGTTAACTGTTTTTCTATTAGTACCAAGGCCAATAAGAGATATAGTATACAGTGTTATTTCTAAAAATCGTCATAAACTAGCATTAAAATCTTCGAAATATTGCAAACTCCCAAGTTCTGAAGATAGAAAACGTTTTTACATTTAAAATGTTTATCAAATTTAATGCAATAATCTTCTTAACAGACTATCTATCATACTTAATTAATATTTTAAGATGGCTGTACTTTTACATACTCATTTTTATGTTTCGTAATTAAATTAATTTTTTGCTTCCACATTAGGTGTATTTTCACATTTCTTTTATGTTTATTTAGACAACACCTTGCACTATGGTTAAGAAACCCAGCTGTCTTCATATGAAGATGAGCTGGGTTTTAAAATTGAGTGGATATCACTTTTGATCTATTAAAATTTTTAAAATGGGTCGTATAATAATTATCTCCACCAGGTAATATCTTATTTTATTATAGCGTATAGATTAAGTATCTCTTGTAATTATAGGAAAAAAATGATGTTAAAATTAGTTCTTATTTGACAAGTGTATATTTGAATTTTTGTAAGAGAAAGGATTGCATTAGGTTTATGAAAGTACATTTAACCCTAGAAATCATATTGGATTTAACCGTGTATAATCGTGCATAAATTTATTGTACGTGTATAATAGAATTATCTAGTGCATGGTAGAAAATACTTATAGAAAAGTACTTATTCAATTTCATGTACGTCGCACGTGCACCATGTGTACACGAATGTGAACGGGCTTGAATGTATGCATGTACCCCGTGCATGAAAGTCACATAAAGAGGGAAGAAAAACAATGGATATCCATAATCCGAAAAAATATTATCAGACTTCTAATTTGATAGAGGAAACGGGGGCTTCTGAACATTCCATAAGACGGTACGTAAGAATATTAGAAGAAAATGAAAATTATCCAGAAATAGAAAGGGATAATAGACAAAATCGTTTATTCAATGAGTTAGATCGAATGACCATTGTTGAAATGGTTCGCTTGGTCAAAGAAGAAAAGAAAGGCGTACAGGAAGCATCTGAGGCAGTCGTGCTCCGTTTGAATGAATTTAAAATACTTGTAGAAGCCCAAGAAACCCCTTCAGAGGATATTAAAATGAATGAAGGTACAAATGGGTCATATGAGCAAAATGAGCGTTTAGAGTATGCGATTGAACTTTTAGAGCATCTCTCAAAAAATCAAAAGGAATTGGATGAGAGACTTAAAAAAATAGAAGCACATCAATTGATGATAGAGAATACTGTAATCCCATCTGAAGCAGATAATGATAGTGTGGAGGAAGCTTCAGGAGATAACGAGGATGAAATAATAGAGAATAATACTGGAATAAGTAATTCTCCGCAAGAACATAAAAAAACAGGTGTCAAGGGTAACTTAAAATTGTAGGTTTTCGGCAATCTAAAAATGTAGGTTTTTGGCAATGTAATTTGTGGAGGAAAGCCTAAGTGTGTTTCATCCGGTATGACTTGCCTTTAATTTTATAAATTTTTACATGGTGGACCATGCGGTCCAGTATCGCTGCGGCCGTTTCCGGACTTTTGAATAGTTCACCCCATCCAGAGAGTGCGATATTGGTGGTGAATATCGTTGAATGGGTTTCATAGCGCATATTCAATAACTGGAAGATCAAGTCGGCTTCATGCTTCTGAATGGGGAGGTAGCCGATTTCATCAATAATCAACAACTCGTATCTGGCATACCGTCTGAGCACACGCTCAACGGTCCCTTTTTCATAAGCGGCCCGAAGTCGGATCAACAACTCATGGCAGTTGATGAACAGCGTGAGTTTCTCCTGACGGCAGGCTTCGACCCCCAGAGCAATCGCCAGGTGGGTTTTACCGACACCAGGGCTGCCGATGAAGACAATGTTCTCTTTAGATTCCATGAACCCCAGATGTTTCAATTCAAGGACGGCCGTGCGGTTCAGGCTGGGTTGAAAATCAAAATCGAACGTATCGAATGTCTTCACTTTAGGAAAGCGTGCGCGGTGAATCGCACGCTCCATCTTCTTTTCTTTTTGAAACTTCATTTCTTTGTCTGTGATTTCCAGAAACGCACTCGTCAGCGACAAGTCTTCTGTATGAACCTTATCCAACAACACTGGATAATATTCACGCATATTATTTAAACCGAGGGCTTCAAAATTGGACAGAAGCGTTTGATAATCACTCATGAACATCATCTCCCACCGCATCATATAACTGCAGGGATTCATGGATATACTCATGGATATCATCGTCCGGCCGACCAGCCAGCAGATCCGACTTCAATATGTTGAACATATCTGCCTGATTATAATTGAATCTTTGGGCGGTTAACGGGTGTGAACGCACCGTTTCTCCGTTATAATAAATGTGTATGTTGTCCTCAGTATCCGACAGTTCAATCTCAACCGTCTTTCCAATATACTGGGGATCTACAGAGTACTTACATTTACGGAACTGAACCATCGCCTCTTTAGAGACCACTCTCGTCAATTGGTCTTCAAAGTACGGCTTCAACAGGTCTTCAGGGAGTGGATGTAGGTGCTCTTTTTCTTTATCCAGCCACAGTTCGTCGGGGATGGCATCGGTCGCCTGGGAGACTTCCGTATTGAGTTCGTGACACAAATCATGGAGGATATGGATCAAATCCACACTGTCATCGAACTCATGGTTATAGACCCGCAGCCGGTCCATCGTCCGTGCCAGTGCCTCGACCATCCCTTTGGTCTGGGGACGGTATGGCCGGCAGGCAATGGGCTGAAAGGCGGCATCCTTACTAAATGCGTAGAACCGTTGATTGAACACAACCTTATTATATTGGGTGCTGGATTGATCCACCACAGTCCGCATATTATCAAACCAGATCTCCCCCGGTACGCCGCCAGTGTGGTGGAAGGCATCGTCCAGACATTCAAACAAGGTGTCCTGATGGCGATCAAAGGTCAATGTGATGTATTTCTTGCGGGAAAACGACAGGACGTATAAGAATATGTTGAAACGGAAGATCTCGCCGTGCCGGCTGATCAAAGTCATGTCTTCTTTCCAGTCCACCTGCCCGGCTAAACCGGGTGTGTGGGTCACACGCATGGTTGCCTGCTTCTGACGGGTTTTCCTCTCTTTTCGACAGTACTGCTTCACCAGACTGTAACTCCCGTCATATCCCTTCTTTTCAATGAATTTAAATATACTATACGCGCTGCACTGGATTTCCAGTTTGTCATGGATGATCGGTTTAAATTCATCCAGCTTACTTTTTCTCTTCACCCGTTTTTTCTTCTCTGGGTACTGTGTCTCTGCTTCATAGACCGCTTTCACCGTCCGGTAATCGCAGCCATACTGCCGGGCCAATGCGGCAAAATTGGGTTTGATACCATCGTTCATAAATTTCCTGACTCCTTCGCGTACGTCTTTTCTCATGAATATCCTCCTTCGATGTCATAAGAAAAGCATACAAAAAAATGTAGGTAAACCAACAATTTTCAATTGCCGATTTCCTACATTTTAATACTGCCATTTACAATATGTCGGCAGTGCCGACAATATATTTTTCCGTCCGGATTTTAACCAAATGTACCTGTTTAAGTACATGAAAACAGCTATTTTTTGATGTAATATTACCAATGTACCTGTTGAGGTACATCTAAATTGGAAGGAGATTGATAAAAGATGGCACGAATTGATGTAAAAGGTTTTGATGAACAAGAGACGGTTCGGCTAAAAATGATTGCGCAAGAAAAAGAGGTTAGCTTTAGTGAATGAGTCAGAGCATTATTAGAAAAAGATTTCTGATCGGGCACAGAAAAACCCGGATAATGGACGCTTTTTTATTCACTGTCCATTATCCGGGTTATAGTTCAGATCATTCTCGTGTCTTTTTTATTTTTAAGCGAGCCACGAGCGTAAACCCCTTTTGCTGATGAGATAGAAGTTTGTAGTGACCCCAGAAAGTTAGACTTTTAGAGCAGAGAAATCTGTTATATTTTCTTATGCACTTTTCAACTGGTTCTCCTCCCGTTTAGCGTCCAATAAACGACCGTTAATTGGAAGATTTCATGCAACTGTAAAATGGCCTTTTGTTCATATGAATCCAGTCCAAAAATCAGTATGTTAATCAATGTCTGTACTAATTAAAAATGCATGGGTTTTTGGACGATCCCATACGCTAATTTTAAAATCTACTATATCGATTCGGAGACACCATCACAACAAGGGATAAATGAATATTCCATTGGGATGCTCAAAAGGGAAGGAATCCTAGAGACATGGATTTCAACACAACCCATCAGGCATGTTTTTATTAGTTGTTGCTAGAAGAAATGACTTCCCAAGAAAATAACTGAACTACCGAACCCCATTGGAAACCTTGTGAGTTATATAGATAATAGAGAACTGTCCAGTTTATATTTACTAATAAGAAATAAAAGCTATAACTAAATTTTTAGTTATAGCTTTTTTTCTTTTTATCTATAACAGCAGCTCCAATTATATCACCTAGTACGTTGGAGGCAGTTCCGCCCATTCCGATTATCGCATCAACACCAGCTATCAAAGCGACAATCTCTAATGGTAAACCGAATAAACTAAGAACAGCAGAAAGAGTAATGAGACCACCAGCTGGAATACCAGCAGTACCAATAGACAAAAGTGTGCCTATAATTACAATCATCAATAGATTTTCTAAAGATAGATTCAATCCCATAACGTTAGTTGCAAAAACAATGGATACTCCCATCCTAAGGGCACCGCCATCAGAATTGAATATAGTACCCAAAGGGATTGAAAAATCCACAACTTCATTTGAAATATCAGCTTTTTTTGCTGAATTAATGGCAATGGGCAAAGAAGCGATGCTACTTGAAGTGAAGAAAGCAGTTACATAAGCTTCCTTAGTATCTTTTAAAAACTTAAAAATAGATTTATCAGCTAATTTTAAAAAGCTGAAATAAACGAGTAGCCACAAAATAAATATGCCTATATAAAAGGTGAGTGTAAACAACAACAGGGATTTAAAAGTGTCTAATCCCTGTGAACCGAATGTCGAGGCGCTAATACCAAATACGCCTATTGGCGCATAAAGTAATATCCCATTTAAAATGACATTGAAAAGTTTATTAAAAATATCAAAAAGTGAGTAGAGAGATTCTGCTTTTTGTTGAATATTTTCATCAGATGAAGATAATAAAATCGACATCGAAATACCTATAACTATGGCTATGAACAATATCGACAATAATTCACCAGAAGTAAATGCTTCAATCAAATTATCCGGTATTATTTTATATAATACATCTGAAAAGTTGGGGATACTCGGTTCATCAACTGAGGTTTTTGGCAAGGTCAAATTTTGACCAGGGTTTATGATCAGGGCAACTATTACGCCAATAAATACAGATAAGCCTGTTGTTATACTATAATATAAAAATAATTTTCCACCCATTCTTCCTAAACTAGATAAATTAATCCGACTTATAGATAGTATTATGGTCAAAAATATAATGGGGATAGCAATTAACTTCAATAATCTGATGAGTATTTGACCTAATGGTTCCAGGAATTTAGCATTTTCACCTAACACTAAAGCAATAGCTAAACCTGCTATAAACGCAATAGTCATCTTTAAAATAATTGAGCTGTTCTTATAGTTATGCCACATAGATTTGATCCTCTTTCTTTAATGACTATGTATTTCTTAACGTTTTATCACAAAATAAATCACGGTTATTGCCCTCGGTATTCGAAATTTTGATTCTGTTGGCTACCCTATAAATAATGATGTAGAGGAGTTTAGACAATCTTAATATAAAAGAAGATGTCTATTTCTGGGTATTTTTCATTTATCAGCAGCTGCCTTGATCTTCGATGCTATCATATGCCAAGCTTCCTCGGCTTTCTCGCTTGGACCGGTATGCGTGAAAGCATGGGTACAGTTCTTAAAGAGGTGATCTTCGACGTTGACTCCAGCTGCTTTGAATTTTGTGGCGTATACTTCCGCTTCTGGCCTGAAAGCATCATGCTCTGCAATGAGAAAGAGCGCAGGTGCCAACTGGCTGGTTACATCGGCATAGACGGGGGAGGCCAGGGGATGCTTGGAGTCCTCTTTTTTAGGTACATAGCACATATTTAAAAAGTGGGCGACTTGTGGAAAGCGTGCACGCCACTTATTCGGCTCCGGTTTTTTTGAAAATGGTGTCGCAAAATCAAGCATTGGATAGGATAAAACTTGCAGGAGTGGTTGTTTTTCTGACTTTTCTTCCAGATAGAGGCACAGGGCTGTCGCAATATTGCCGCCCGAACTTTGGCCACCTACCATTATTCTGTCAGAATCTATATTCAAGTCTTCGGCATTCATCTTCATCCACTGGAGTACCTCATAACATTGTTCAATCGCCTTTGGGAAAGGATACTCCGGCGCTTTTACGTAATCAATATTAACGATGACACATCCGGTCTGATTGGCCAGAAAGCGGCAATAGGGATCATCCATATCCTTGTTTTTCATAATGAACGCGCCGCCATGGAGATTGATGTATACCGGTTGCTTCTTTTTTTCTGCCCCCAATGGATAGTAGAAGGTCACCGGGGTTGGCTGAATGGATGATTCAACTGTAAAATCCTTTATGATTTTAACATATTGAAGGTCAACCATCGGGATTTTCACTGACTGGTCGGGGCGCAGCCTCAATAATTTTGCGATAATTTTTTTAATCATGATTGACCTCGCTTTATTCTCTCTAATGCTGAAACAATGACCGGCATAGTTGTATGCCTTCTGTACTTGAAAAGGGCGATTAGCCCCGTACTTTAGATTTCAGTCGATTCGTTGATGATAGGCAGGGAAAATGAAGCCCCTGTTTTATTTGAGGTTTATCTTCCGTCCTCTCCAATTGACAGACCGTAGCACATGGACCCGGAAAAGCGAGTAGACGAACACCCCGGCAAAGAACGTAAATAGAATAGGGTGGAAAAGGAAGATGGCCCATCTGAAGTTCCCGCAGCGTCGGGCGAACAACATCGTCTGCAGTGCATATATGAGATACAATAGACCAGTGAGCCCGATGGCCACTGGATCCATTGCCAAGAGGGAAGAGATCAATGCGCCGACACTTATGAAACTGCCTGAAATCCAGATGATGGTCATCGCCATGACTAAGGGATGTGTGGATTGTGAGCCGAGCGCAAAACTCTTACACCAGCCGTCTACAAGCGTTTTAAAGCCTTCAGGGTACATGCGGAAAGATATGATCCCTTTGCCGCCAAGGCAATATACCGGCAGATCCCCCTCTAGAAAAGTTTCCCCCAGGGCCAAGTCATCCATTAGTGCGCCCTCAATCTTCTTATGCCCACCTGAAGCCAGATAATCTTCTCTATTGGATAGTATACAAGGGCCGAACGAACCAGCTGGTCTGAAGCGCCTTCCCCACAGGGTGAATACATTCATACCCACGACAACAATCACGTTGAAGATTGCTGATAGATTCTCATACAAATCTTTAATGCTATGGAAAGGCTGAAGGGATAAAACTCCTCTTGCGCCTTTTTGATGGTAGACCCCGAGCAGGTTTCCCAAACTGTGTGGCGTCGTGAATTGCGTGTCGGCATCGAGGAACAGCAGCCACTCTCCTTTTGAATGCTGTACGCCGTGCCAACATGCTGCGGATTTCCCAGCCCCATCTTGCTTTGATTCATCACGCAGTACGGTTGCCCCGAAAGATTCCGTGACACTCACTGTATCGTCCGTAGAGTCATCGTCGACGACCAGAACTTCAAATTCCGTGAAATTTTGGTTCTTCAATGATTTCAGCAGGACAGGGATCCTTTGCGCTTCATTTCTGGCAGGAATGATGATGGAAACGAGTGGGGCATCGGCGTGCTCGCCTTCACTGTTAGGCAGGGGCAGCCTCCAGAACATGAGCACTCCCACCGCAATTGCGAGAGACCCTAATACAATACTGACCATCATAAACGTTTTCCTCCCTTCATTCAGTAATCATTCGTGCTTTATATTTCACTGATCATCCTTTATGAGTGCATCTGTCGCAATTTTTGCAGACATGAGTACAATCGGTACACCTGCACCTGGGTGTGTGCTGCTGCCTGTGAAATATAAATTGTCACAGCCTGGGGATTTGCTTTGCGGCCGCTTATGGATGCTTTGTGAAAGGGTAGGCTGGAGTCCAAAGGCCGCCCCATTATACGCATTGAATCTGGATTCGAATTCAGGCGGTGTAAAATGCGTTTCCGTAACAATGTCCTGCTCGATGTTTTCAAAGCCCTTTATTTCTTTCAAGGTATCCAGGATGTATGTGCGGTAGTAATCAACCGTTTCATCATTCCATTCATAGTCTGCTGTGGCGACATCGGAGACCGGCATCAGGATATACAGCCCATCTTTGCCTTCTGGTGCGAGCGAGGGGTCGAGCTTTGAAGCAATATAGACATAGAATGAAGCATGTTCGAGCTTCCTGCCATCAAAAATATCCTGCATGTTTTTCTCAAGTTTTTCATTGAAGATGAAATTATGGACATGCTCGACATCTTCGTACTTACGGTCCATTCCCAAATACATTAGAAAGCCGGAACAGGAGTATTTCATGCCATCAATCTTCTTGTCCGTGAATTTTCCTTTGGCCTTAGGTGCTTTCACCAGGTGCTTCATTGCATACGGAAAATCTGCGTTGCAGACGACAAAATCCGCTTCTATTTTCCTGTCATCAACAATAATGCCATTCGCCTGCTTATCATCAATGGCTATTTCCTGCACCGCACTTCCGTAGTGCACCGTACCGCCAATCTCCTTGAAGAGCCTTTCCATGGCGGCAGCCATTGTATACATGCCACCTTTGATGAACCATATCCCGTAGACGAATTGGATCATGGGTATCATCGAATAGAAGGAGGGCCCATTGAATGGGGAGACCCCTATGTACAATGTCTGGAAGCCGAATATCTGCTTCAGGCGCTCGCTTTCAATATATCTTCCGATGAAATTATCAGCCGTGCCGATCAGCTTCACCTTTGGTGCTTTTTTGATCATGGACAAGTTATAGACGTCACTTCTTTTATGAAATGGCCGATTGAGGATATTCTCCATGGCAAACGTATACCCTTTATATATATCACTCATATAAGTAAAGAAACCTTCAACGTCCGCTTCATTGATCGCACCGATGGTTTTGGTCAATTCAGTCAGGTCGGCGGAGATGTCGATCGGTTCATCTGGCGCATCACTGAAGTAGACCCGGTACATGGGATCCAATTTCTCCATCGGGATATAGTCATCAGCGTAACGTCCGCACAACTCGAAGACTTCCCGGTATAATTCCGGCATCATGACGATACTCGGACCAAGGTCAAATTGATACCCATCCATCTCTAGCCGGTTCATTTTCCCGCCCGGTGTGGATTCCTTTTCATAGATCTCTACATGATAACCGGCGTGCTGCAGTCTGATGGCGCTTGCCAGTCCGGCAACCCCGGCGCCGATGACGATCACTTTTTTGCTCATCATTATTCTCCGTTCTTAAAGCATATTTGGTCCCGTTTGTATTAGTGATGTGCTGTGTACAGCATCTTTTGGGTATGCAGGCCGATATTTGAAGTTGTCGGCTCACGACAACATCTTTTTGATGCGGCCGCGGTTGTACCGCTGGGTGATGATGAAGGGCAGGTTGAAGACGACTGCGTAGACGATCATCAGGAAGCCTGCCAGCGGTGGGTTCCATAAAAAGAAGAGTGGGGCGGGCAATATTGACGCCCAATGTGTCAGCTCCGCCCGCTTCGTCTCTTCGGCAAAAGTCTTAAGCTCTGATCTATCCGTACCGTGCAACGTCTTTTTTTGATACCCTTTTTTGAATAGGGAGGCACCATCGATCAATCTGCCTTTCCATGATTTTACACGGAATAGACGATGCCAAAGGTGCCCTGAATCTTCCCAGCGGTAGATGCGCGACCAGAAAGCATTATTCTGGAATGCGCTAAGAGGCAGCCTAAAGCATAAGTATGAAATGACCAGATGGAAAAATAACCATGCGATGATGTCTATGGCAATGGTCCATAATAGGGGGAGCGAGATCACTTGCATGGCTTGGCCTCCTAATCGATTTCATTATGCGCAAAAGGGTTCTGTAACGCCGTTTTTAAACCAGGGATGATACCAGGGGAGTCGTGCATCACTCTGCCTCTGAATCCCTTGCGACAATCTTATCGGAGACGTGCTGGCCGCTTAACGTCACCATCGGCATACCGCCTCCAGGGTTTACTGTGCCACCGACAAAGTAGAGGTTGTCATAGTGTGGGCTCTGTTTCGGATGTTTGAACCCTTTATTCTTTTTACGGTCGGACAATGTACCGTAGATGGCACCCCGGTCTGAGCCATATACGCGCTCGATGTCCTCTGGTGTCCATACATCTTTCGTGACGATATTCTGCCGCAGATCCTTAAGTCCCATCCGCTCAAGCTTGATCAAGGTCTGTTCCGCAAACCGTTCATAGTCTTCAGCGGTAAAAGGCTTATCCTGGATATAGGGAATATGGGGGAGGACCTTCAGATTTTCATGGCCTGGCGGCGCCTGGTTTGGATCGGTCTTATTGACGTTGACGAGATAGATGACCGGGTCATCCGGCAGTTCATGGCATTGGAATATCTTGTTCATCTGTTTCTTCATATCTTCTGCAAAGAAGAAGTTATGATGCGCAAGCTGCGGATAGCTCTTCTTTACACCCAAATGCATGATGAGGCCCGAACTGGCCGGTTCGAATTTCTTTTTTATCTTCTTTACATAATCTTGATTGCCCCCGATTAGTTTCTCGTAAGTCGGGATGACTTCCATATTCGAGACGTAGTAGTCTGCCTGCAAGTCAGTGCCATCCTCCAAAGCAGCACCGATGATTTTACCGTCCTGATGACGAAGCATCGTGATTTGACTGCCGGTGTGGAACGTCACGCCAATCTCTTCGGCAAGCTTTACAAGCCCCTTGGCGAGGTTGCCCAGACCCCCCGGCACATACCAAACACCCTGGTCATGCTGCATGTATATCATCATATTCAACACAGCGGGCGCATCGTAGGGGGAGGATCCGACATATTTGATGAAGTAGGAAAGCATGTCTTTCAGTTGATCATTACCGATGCGCCTGTCGATGCCCTGATATATCGTCGAAAATAGATCGAAGCCCTTCAAGGTGCTCATCAGCCCTTGATACTGCATAATGTCTTTTTTATCGTCGACCCCTTTGAAGTAGCTGTTCTCGGTCGTATCGTAAAGCCTCCTGGAATACGCAAGAAGATTCTTATATTGCTCAATATCCTTGTCACTCAATGAAGGGTTCTTATCCTGCATATCTTTTAGATCCTCATATAGATCGATGATATTGCCGTCCGGGAAAAAGGAGCGCCACTGGTGGTCGATCTTGATGGTAGGCACATAGTCCGCCATCTTTTTGCCGCTTCTAGTGAATAGCGTTTCAAATACTTTGGGCATGGTCAGTATGGAGGGGCCAAGGTCAAACCCAAAACCATCCTGTTCCAGGCGGTTCACTTTCCCTCCCAGATGATCATTCTTTTCATACAGAGATACATTATATCCATTTTGGGCCAGGGAAATCGCTGCAGACAGCCCCCCGAGCCCACCGCCGATTACCAATACGCTTTTTTGTGGCATTCGTCACATCTCCTTATAGTAGAAAACAAGTATTGCGCTATATTATGCACTTTACGTTTACAACAATGATATCACAGTGGTTGATTGTACAGAATTATTATAATCATCTACATGATTTTAAATATCCGCCTTAATTTATATAGCGTAGAGAATTGATGAAATCGATAATTTAAAATGGTACAAAAAGACGATTCATGCAGTTGTTCACATGAATCGTCCTTTTGTTATTGGTGATCAATTATTAATCTTCACCGTCAAAGTCACGTTTTCCGAGTTCACGTTCGTAGATGAATAGTGCATTATTGTCATCTTTGATGCGTTCGATATAGTCAATGTGGCGTTCAAATGTTGCCTCTTCCTCAACCTGTTCATCGAGGAACCATCTGACGAAGGATAACGTCGCATATTCCTTTTCTTCAGTGGCGATATCAGAAATATTGTAGAAGGATTTAGTCACTTCCCGCTCTTGTGCCAATCCTGCCTTGAAAGTATCGAGTATGGAATCATAATCGACCCGTGGTGCGGGGATTTCTTTAAATGTGGCATGCACACTACGGTCATTCAAATAATTATAGAGCTTCATGGCATGGAAACGTTCCTCTTTGGCTTGTTGGATATAGAAGTTTGCAAAGCCATCGTAACTTCTATGCTCGCAATAGGCAGCCATTGCCATATATTCATGGGCTGCGGCAAATTCATTATTCATCTGGTCATTCAATTTTTCTTTAAGTTTTTCTGACAACATACTATAGACACTCCCTTTAGGTGATTTAGTTATATGTACCCTATCATGACAAAAAATATCATTTTAAATCTGAAAAAATCACTGAAGAATAGAATCTCATGTGGTATCATTGGTCTGTCAATTATATAAATTCTAAATCGTTTATCAATCGAATGGAAGGAGTGTCATGCATGCCGGAATCTACGTTAACCATTACGGGACTGAACAAAAAGATCGGGCGTAAAAACATCATCAAAGACCTCGATTTTACCGTTCGTCCAGGGGAAGTATTCGGTTTCATCGGGCCAAATGGAGCAGGTAAGACGACAAGCATCCGTATGATGGTCGGGCTCATGGGCATCACAAGTGGGGATGTGGTCATCCAGGGCAACAGCATCAAAAAGAACTACAAGGAGGCGATCAGTGAGGTCGGAGCCATCGTTGAAAACCCTGAAATGTACCCGTTCATGACGGGTTGGCAGAATTTGAAGCACTTTGCCCGCATGTCAGATGGTGTGACCCAGGAGCGCATCAAGGAAGTGATCCGTCTGGTGGGGCTTGAAAATGCAATCAAAACAAAAGTCGGGAAATATTCTTTGGGGATGCGTCAGCGTCTCGGCATCGCCCAGGCTCTGCTGCACAATCCATCGGTCCTGATACTGGATGAACCGACGAACGGCCTTGATCCTTCAGGGATACGGGAAATCCGCAGGTACATACGCAAGCTGGCAGTGGAGGATGGTGTTTCTGTCATCGTCTCCAGCCACCTATTGAGCGAAATCGATCTGATGTGCGACCGCATCGGGGTCATTAAAAATGGCGAAATCATCGCCATCAAAGACTTGAATGAAGCGGATGATGCAAAGGTGCATACCGTCAATCTCATCCTCGAACCAAAGGACCAGGCGGTCGAACTCCTCCAACATGAAGAGAAGGTTAAAATAGTGGATACATCCGATCAGATCCGGGTGGAAATGGATAAGTCTGATATCCCGCAATTAATCACCCGGCTCGTGGCCGAAGACATCGAAGTATATGGGGTAGATGCGGTCAAATCAACATTGGAAGAACAATTCCTCGAGATGATTGGAGAGAATGTCATTGAATAGAATAATGAGTCTGATCAGAAACGAACTGGCTAAAGTCTATATCATGAAATCGACTTGGATCATGTATGGTTTCCTGCTTGCAGTGGTCATCTTCAGCCTGGTGATGAATACGGTCACCGATTCGGTCGACACTGAAACATCCTATTCAGATGACTGGAAGACCGAACTTCAGGAAGAGAATGAGGCACTGATGCAGGAGATAGAGGAAAAAAAGGAAGAAGATCCATTTATCGAACAGGTGAATACGCAGCAGATAGAGGAGAACACCTATAGAATCGATAATGATGTCCGGCCGTTTGGCTATCATGCCGGCAATTTCGTTCTGGATAATCTATTCGGCTCTTCGCTGATCAACTTGTTCACCATCATCGTTGCAGGGGGGATTGTAGCCAACGAATTCAGATGGGGCACCATCAAGCAGTTACTCATCAGGCCTATCTCAAGACCAACGATATTGTTATCTAAATATATAGCTGTATTATTATTTGCACTGTTGACCATGCTGAGCTTGCTCTTGACGACCTTTATCATCGGTGCAATCACGTACGGATTGCCATCAGCTGGTTCGGAAGCGTTGGTGAACCGACCTGAGGGGCTGTCCCATAACGGCGTGCTGTCCGAAATAATGCTTCAATACGGGTTCAAGCTGATAAACATAATCGTGCTTGCAACTTTTGCATTTATGATATCAAGCATATTCAGAAGCAGCGCCTTGGCGATCGGCGTTTCAATGTTCCTGATGTTCGCCGGCACGACGGCCTCAGTGGCTTTATCCGAGTATGCCTGGTCTAAATTTGTACTGTTTGCCAATACCGACCTGGCGGTCTACTTCAACAGTATGGGGCCGATAAGGGAAGAGATGACCATAGGATTCTCAGTGGCGGTCATTGCCGTCTATATGCTCATCTTCATCGTTGCAGCGTGGAGTGTCTTCACTAAACGCGATGTCACATGATGAGCTGGCACCGGGCGGGATCTATTTCCCACCCGGTATTTTTATTGCATCTACCAGAAAAGGGCACCTGCCGATCGGCAGGTGCCCTTTTGGTGATTACAGGTCTTTCAGCAAATCATGCGCTACTTCATTCTTGCGCGGTGCTCTTTTGAAAAGGTATTCGCCATCACGTACAGAACACAGTACTTCTGCCCTTTCACGTATGGCTTCGTATGGGTCTCGCGCATCGAGTACGATGAAATTGGCCGGATTATCCGCTTCCAACCCGTACGCTTCAATGTTCATCACTTTCGCGCCATTATAGGTGATGAGATCGAATGCCTGGTTGATTTCATCGATGTGGGTGTAGTGGGCGAGGTGGATGCCATTATCGAGTATATTCATCATGTTCCCATTGCCGAGCGGATACCAGTAGTCGGCTATGGAGTCTTGGGCGAATGCGACCGTGTTGCCGTTTTCCAGGAGCTCTTTGACACGCGTCAGTCCCCGGCGCTTCGGATAGGAGTCCGCACGGCCCTGGAGGTGGGCGTTCTCGGTCGGACAAGAGATGAAGTTGATCTGGGAAGCCTTGAACAGCCCCATCATCTTCGACGCATATGACCCATCGACCGAGCCGAAGCTGCATGTGTGGCTCGCAGTCGTTTTAGGGCCGTACTCCCGTTCCATGACAAGTGCATTCAACACCTCCAGGAAGCGGCTGTTGGGATCATCATTTTCATCGCAGTGGATGTCTATCATGACGTCATACTTGACTGCCAGATCCACAATACGCCTCAATGATTCGACGCCATATTCATAGGAGATTTCAAAGTGGGGGATGCCACCGACGACATCTGCGCCCATGGTCAATGCTTTCTCGACCAGTTGTTCTGCGCCTTCGTAGCGGAAGAATCCTTCCTGGGGAAACGCGACAAGCTGGAGCGTGACAACATCTTTCAACTCTTCTTTGAGCTTCAGCAGTGCTTTCATGCCGGTGAGGTCGGGGGCGGTCACATCGACATGCGTCCGGATGTATTGTACGCCGTGGGCCACTTCTTTGCGGATCCCTTCCAGTGCACGCTCACGCACCATCTCCTCGGTCAATGATTTCTTGTTGTCGCTCCACCTCTGTATTCCCTCGAATAAGGTGCCTGACCGGTTCGCATTGCCTTCACCCAATCCAGAGAAAATGTAATCCAGATGCAGGTGGGGATCGACGTAGGGGGGGCAGTACGAGTTTACCTTCAAGATCGATGACGCTGTCGGCTTCCCCAACATCCGGCGCGATTGATTTGAACTTCCCGTCGTCGATCAGGATTTGCTGGAGCCCCTCTGTTTTGTAAATATTGGCGTTGATGAATTTCTTCATTGCGATTTACCTCATTTCTGTATTGCTCGATTGTATTCATCTGATGGACGTATTAATCACCGATCAATATCCGACTTCTACGACGGCATTGACGATATACATCAGATCATTTTTATCATTCTGATCTTCAAGATAGATGCCGCTTGAAGTGGCAAGGCCGCCGTCGAGCAGTTCAACTGTTACCGTCCCATATGGAATCATGTCCTTGACCGCTTCAACATCCAGGCGTTCATGATCCATTGGCAGGCCGAGCTTCACATTCACCTTCATGTTGGACAGGTTGTTCTCAGGCAGGATGTTTCTGATGCCCGGCATCGAATTATAATGAAGGGCATTCTCGACCGCGCGGCGGGTGGCCACATTGATATCCTGCCCATGCACGTCGGTGCCGGTGCCCGTTTCGATGAAAACAAGTTGTTCCATAGTCAACACTCCTTGAATCATTTTTTGTATCCACCATCACTATACCTTTTATGCTACGGCTTGGACAACTATTTCAGCAAGCGTCAGTCCCAAACAACCGCTCTATCATTTGACTGAATATTCAGAAGTGTATATGATGGATGTATGTTCCATATTTTGGACTTCTATAAAGCGGATAAAGCCATTGGGCTTATCATATAGAAACCTTGGAAAGGAGAAGAGTTCAAGCACCTTGTCGCTCTTGCATCCAGCTGTTCAACAAAACATATTACGCAGTGCATGTGCACTGTCAGGAGGGGTATCATGCAAGGAAACCGTGGTGTAGTCTATACAGGAAATGGTAAAGTGGAAGTTCAGGACATCAAGTATCCCGATCTCGTATTGAGGGATGGACCGGGTGTACCCAAGGAAAACGTCGGCAGAAAATGTGAACACGGCGTCATCCTGAAAGTGATTACAACAAACATATGCGGCAGTGACCAGCATATGGTGAGGGGGCGGACCACTGCACCGGAAGGAATGGTGCTCGGCCATGAAATATTGGGGGAAGTGATTGAGGTCGGCCGTGATGTCGAATTCGTCAAAAAAGGCGATATTGCATCCGTACCGTTCAATATAGCGTGCGGCCGTTGTGTAATGTGCCGTGAGCAGAAGACGCATATATGCCTGAATACAAACCCCGAACGGCCAGGTGCCGCATATGGCTATGTCGACATGGGCGGATGGGTCGGCGGCCAATCCGAATACGTGATGGTGCCATATGCCGACTTCCAGCTGCTGGTCTTCCCAGATCGGGAAGTCGCAATGGAGAAGGTGCTGGATCTGACGATGCTGTCGGATATATTCCCGACAGGCTATCATGGGGCATACTCTGCAGGCGTCAGGACAGGCTCGACCGTCTATATCGCCGGGGCTGGCCCTGTCGGACTGGCAGCAGCCCATTCAGCACAATTGCTCGGAGCATCCCGGGTAATTGTCGGTGACCTGCAGGACGATCGCCTCAAACAGGCAGAGAGCTTCGGCTGTGAGACAATCAACGTATCCAAGCATGACCGCCTTGGTGAACAGATCGAAAACATCCTCGGTACCGATCAAGTCGACTCCGCTGTGGATGCGGTCGGGTTCGAAGCTTACGGTCATGAAGGTGAAGATAAACCCGCAGCGGTATTAAACAGCATAATGGATGTCACCTCAGCCGGGGGCAGCCTGGGTATTCCAGGATTGTACGTTACAGAAGACCCGGGCGCAAAAGACAAAGATGCACAACAGGGCAGCCTGAAGGTCCGTTTCGGTCTGGGCTGGGCGAAGGCACATACATTCGTCACCGGACAAACGCCAGCAATGAAATATAACCGCGATCTGATGAAGGCGATACTATCAGGACGGGCGGAAATCGCGAAAGCCGTCAACGCAACCGTCATCAGCCTTGATGATGCACCAGGCGGTTATGAGGACTTCGACAAAGGGGCGGCCAAGAAGTTCGTCATCGATCCGCATGGATCACTCAAATAGATTATATTGGCTCCCATTAAAAAGACCTGGGTGAAGGTACCTTCACCCAGGTCTTTCTGCTTCTTCCGGGAGGATATGAAGCAGCCGTAATCGTTATTCGATGATTTTTTTTAGGAACTGCTTGTCTTCAAGCGCGAGGAAGTCGACGCCAAACAACACGAGGACGGAAATGCCCGCCGTCCACAGGATGACGCTGGCTGTCACCCACCAGAAGGTCGCTTTCCTGCTGCCTCCGAGAATGACCGCCATCAAAGCGGTGAAGTGACTGCCGACAAAGAAGGGCCCAATGAACGCGAGGCCCGGCAGACCATATTTATGCCAGATCTTCTCGGCACGATGTGATTTACCTGAGGTGTTTTTACCTTTGGCTTCCCGTCGTCTCAAGTACCAATTTTTGACCCGTTCGATTACTATGATGAGCAGCAGCAATGTGACCAGATTTCCTATTATGCCGATGAGCAGCGTCATCGTGAAATTCATGCCGCTCAATATGCCGAGTGGTACGATGATAAATGACTCGAAGAGTGGCACTGCAGAGAGTACAAATATGAAAAAGTAGGCAATCAGTAGAGATGGATTCATGACTTTCCTCCAAACCATGCACCACCTTACAGATGGCATCGGTATGTGTATTGCTGAAATTATACAAGAAAACATACCGGCTATCAAAAGAAGCCGCTCTGCTGCCATGCTTAACGAATTCTATAAAAGGGAATGGAGAGAGTATCATTCGGATAAGGAGGATGGATTATGGCAGTGGATATAAAAAAAGGTGAAGATATGCTGTTCGTCGAGGAGGATGAACTCAACCCCAAAGCTAAAATGGTCTTCGAAAAGGACGACGACGGAGACTATGTCGTGACACACACAGAAGTTTCAGGCGACCTGGGCGGAGAAGGCATCGGCACCCGGCTGGTAGAGACCATGGTTGATTTGGCAGCCGGGGAAAAACGCAAAATCACACCGCTCTGCTCCTTTACCAGGAGTGTCATGGAGAATGATGATAAGATGAGAAAAATGATCAAAGATTAAAATGTACGCCGGGGATGAATATTCCCCGGCATTTTATGTATAATGGAGGGCAGTGAAAAAATGAAAGGATGAAGGATAGTGGCAAAAAGTGTCGTACTCGCCGAGAAACCATCCGTAGCGCGGGATATAGGGAAAGTATTGAACTGTCATAAAAAAGGCAATGGATTTTTGGAAGGGGATAAATATATTGTGACATGGGCGCTCGGCCATCTTGTGACACTGGCCGACCCGGAAAGCTACGACCAGAAATATAAAACATGGAACCTCGATGACCTTCCGATGCTTCCGGATCCACTCAAGTTGACCGTCATCAAGAAAGCCGGCAGACAATTCAATGCTGTTAAGTCGCAACTGATGCGTAAAGACGTAGATAAAATCATCATCGCAACGGATGCTGGCCGTGAAGGGGAGCTTGTGGCCCGCTGGATCATCAAAAAAGCAAAAGTACAAAAGCCGATTGAACGGTTGTGGATCTCTTCTGTGACGGATAAGGCCATCAAGGAAGGATTCAACAACTTGAAACCCGGCAAAAATTATGAAGATCTCTATGAAGCGGCTGTAGCGCGTTCTGAAGCGGATTGGTACATCGGACTCAATGCCTCCCGGGCTTTAACGACAAAATTCAACGCGCAGTTGAATTGCGGCCGCGTCCAAACGCCGACGCTTGCGATCATTGAACGCCGCGAACAGGCAATCAAACATTTCAATCCTAAGACATACTACGGCATAGAAGCACATGCACAAGGCTTGAAGTTGACATGGCAGGATGATAAAGGCCAGACGCGCAGCTTCAATAAAGATGCTGTGGACCGTATTATGCGGGAGGTTGAAGATGAAACATTTAAAGTGGACGCCATCACACATAAAACGAAGAAATCTTCTGCACCTGGTTTGTATGACTTGACGGAACTGCAGCGCGATGCCAACAAGCAATTGGGTTTTTCGGCAAAGGAAACATTGAATGTACTGCAGAGCCTATATGAGCGTCATAAGGTCGTCACCTATCCACGTACCGACTCTAGATATATTTCTGAAGACATCATTCCCACACTTTCTGAAAGGCTCAAAGCGGCAGGCATCGGTGAATACCGGTCCATCGCAACCAAAATATTGCGCAGTGGCATAAAGGCTAATAAATCATTTGTCGATGACAGCAAAGTCAGTGATCACCATGCGATCATACCGACCGAAAATCATGTGCATCCTACAGACTTCAATGAAAGGGAAAGGCGCCTCTATGATATGATCATAAAAAGGTTCATGGCTGTGCTGCTTCCGCCATATGAATACGATCAGGTGACGGTGAAGGTGAGGGCCGGGAACGAACGCTTCACGGCCCAAGGCAATACCGTCAAGAAAGAAGGATGGAAAGCGGCCTATAAGAACCATCGTGAAGATCCAGGAGTCGAGCAGAAGCATCAGCAGCTCCCTGAATTGAGTGAAGGCGATATCCTTGAAACGGACCGCATCAATCAGACATCAGGACAAACTAAAGCACCTTCACGGTTCACAGAAGCCACCTTGCTGTCGGCGATGGAAAATCCATCCAAGTACATGGAGATGGATGATAAGAAGCTTAAGAATGTATTGGACGCAACGGGTGGGCTTGGCACGGTCGCAACACGTGCGGACATCATTGAAAAATTATTGAACGCCTTTATGATTGAAAAACAAGGTCAGGAAATTCGCACGACTTCAAAAGGGCGCCAGCTGCTGGAATTGGTGCCGGATTCGCTGCGCTCACCAGCCACTACAGCCATATGGGAAGAGAAACTTGAGCAAATCGAAAAAGGTCAGTTGAATAGGGAAGCCTTCATCAAAGAAATGAAGGTCCACACCAAAACGATCATCCAGGAGATAAGAGCAAGCGACAAGACGTACAGGCATGACAACATTTCAAGCAGATCATGCCCTGACTGCGGAAAACCGATGCTTGAAGTCAATGGCAAAAAAGGCAAGATGCTCGTGTGCCAAGATCGTGAATGTGGCTACCGCAAAAATGTGGCACGCATTACCAATGCCCGTTGTCCAAGATGCAAAAAGAAGATGACCCTAAGCGGTGAAGGTGAGGGGCAGATATTCACATGCACCTGCGGCTACAGGGAAAAATTATCAGCATTCGAAGCACGCAAAAAGAAGCAGGATCGGGGGAAAGTGGACAAAAAGACTGTGAAGAAGTATATGCAGAAACAAGATGACGAAGCACCGATCAATAATGCTTTGGCAGAGCAGTTGAAAGGCTTGAAGCTTGATGACTAGATAAGTGGTGGTTTGCGTTATCGTGATGTCTATGGCATAATGTCGTGCATGCATGGAAGACCATGGACTCATTCACGAGCCTCCATATGACGAATGTATAAAGGAGAGGTACCTTGACACAGTGTAACAATTGTGGAGAGAACTGGAATTTTAAACATGTCATGACACAATATCTGGCATTCAATCCATCAATGGACTGTCCGTCATGCGGTGAAAGGCAGTACTTGTCCAGCAAGTATGCCAAAAGATGTGTGGCCGCCACGTTGATGCTGCCCATCCTCATGCTGCTGCCCGCTTTTTTTGATATATCCGTCGTGGCGATGGCAATCATGTTTACGATTGCCCTGGTCGCCATAGTTTCCGTCCATCTGTTCACGATTGAATTGATGTGCGAAGATGAAAGATGGCCAGATCGTCTATACGACCGCATGGCAGACAGATGAAATAAATGAAGACAAGGAAGGCCCCCTTCCTTGTTTTTTTATTCATAAAAATACCGTCTTCGATTTGTTCCGGCTCATTATAGGGCTGATATGATCGGGACAGAAGAAGGTTACTCTCCTGAAATCAAATAACGCGTATATATATTAGGAGAAAATGAAGCTTCATCTATCGTTATTCATTCTGATATAATTAATCATGAATATGAAGAAGATTGGAATGACAAAGATGGAACGGGACACCTTGTACGAATCGGCTAGAGAAAGGCTCAATACTAAAAGGACCACCCGCAACGGTAAACTAGGCCATGTCGCGTGTGCCATTTTAACCCGCACGGGCAATATCTATACGGGAGTGGCCATGGATCTGCCTTCATCAATCGGCTTCTGTGCAGAACATGCTGCAGTGTCTGCCATGGTGACGGCTGGGGAGTATGATATCGCAAGCATCATCGCCGTCTACGAGAATGGTGATGTCATGCCCCCTTGCGGTAGGTGCCGTGAATTGATCAACCAGGTAGGGGAAGATAATTATGACTGCACAATCCATCTTCCTGACGGGCGCAGTGCATCCCTCCGGCAGTTATTGCCGGAACGCTGGGATGCGCGATACCTGAATTGAAGGGTGGACTATGCTAAAATTTGAGGGGAATTGAGCGAAAGGGGGAGAATGATGGCCAATTTCAATGACATAAATACAACGGCGCAAGGGAACACCAAACGTCTGGTGAAGAGCGTGCCGGAGGTGATGAAAAGCTTCAAAGATCTGCAGGAGGCAGCCTACAAGGACGCAGCACTTGATACGAAGACTAAAGAGTTCGCTGCTTTATCCTATGCCATAGCAGACAAATGCGAAGGCTGCATCGGTGCCCACGTCAACAAATTGATCAAACTTGGCGCGACCCGCGATGAAATTGCTGAGATTGCAGGTGTCGCCATTGTCATGGGCGGCGGCCCGGGCAGTGTATATGGTGGTAAAGCGTTACAGGCCTATGATGACTCCATGGAAAATCAAGAGTAATGAAACAAAACAGACCAGGGTATATACCTTGGTCTGTGTTTATTTTTTCGGCGCATGATGACGATCCTGATCGCGATATCAATTACCCATATATTTGCAACATAGGGATTGATCAGTGTATTTTAAGCGAATTTGTATGCTTGTGAATCAATTGCAGTCAAGGGGACTTAGTGGTAAATTAAATGGGAGAAACTTTCACAAAAAGGGGTTTATGAATGTCTAACACCATAAATATAGACAGCCTTGAAGAGGCGCAGGCACTGTTAGGTGCAAATGATCAGCACATCTCATTCCTGGAAGAGGAGTTCGGCGTCACCATCCATACACTGGGCAATGAAATCACTGTCGAAGGCAGCTCAGAAAACAATGTTGGAATGGCTGAAGATGTGCTGAGCAATCTATTGAAAATCATCCAGCGGGGTATGGCGGTTAATCTCCGGGATGTCCAGTCGGCCGCTCTTATGGCCCAAAAAGGGACAATCGAATACCTTGCTGATCTTTATAATGAAGAAATTGCACGCGATCAAAAAGGCAAGAGCATCCGTGCCAAAACAACGGGGCAACGACTCTATGTTGAAAATATCAAACGACATGACCTTACATTGGGTATCGGCCCAGCGGGTACAGGCAAAACGTTCCTTGCCGTTGTGCTTGCTTGCCAAATGCTCCGTGACAACAATGTAAAGCGCATAGTGCTCACAAGGCCGGCGGTTGAGGCTGGAGAGAACCTCGGCTTCCTGCCGGGGGACCTCAAAGAGAAGGTGGATCCATATTTGCGTCCGCTCTACGATGGTCTACATGCCGTACTTGGAGTGGAACAGACGGACCGTCTAATAGACCGTGGGGTTATAGAAGTAGCGCCGCTTGCATACATGCGCGGCAGAACGCTCAACGAGGCATTCGTCATCCTTGATGAAGCGCAGAATACGACTCAAATGCAGATGAAGATGTTTTTAACCCGTCTTGGCTTTGGTTCCAAAATGATTGTCACAGGTGATGAAACGCAGATTGACCTCCCTGGATCCACTAAAAGTGGATTGGTTGAAGCCGTCAGAATTTTAGGCGACGTCAAAGGGGTTGCGGTCAATAGAATGGACGAAACGGACGTCGTCAGACACCCACTCGTTTCCAAAATCATCAAAGCATATGAGAAGGAGTGAACGGAATGGTCAATATAGATTTTCTCGATGAACAGAATTTCACGGACGACACAGAAAAGAAAGAAATAGATTCACTTCTTAACTTTGCATACGAACATCTCGATGAAACCGATTCAGCTGAGATCAGCATATCGTTTGTCGACCAGGAGGAAATCAGGGCGCTCAATAATGAATACCGCGGCAAGGACAGGGTCACGGATGTCATCAGTTTTGCGATGGAGGATGAGGATGACAGCCTCATCCATGAAGATGCGCCAAGAATGCTTGGCGACATCATCATCTGTACTGACCGTGCAAAGGAGCAAGCGGAAGATTACGGCCACAGCTACAAACGCGAGTTGATGTTCCTGAGCCTCCACGGCTTTCTGCATCTGCTGAAATATGATCATATGGAAGCGGAAGAAGAAAAAGAGATGAACGAGACCCAAGATAGGATATTGGATGCTTTCGGCATCCCCCGTGAAAGCTGATATGAAATGGTTGGACCGCTTCAAGTATGCTGTAAGCGGCATACGGCAGCTACTTGAGAAGGATAGCCATTTCGCACTGCATACAGGCTTCGGCTTGATTGCCATTGCGGCCGGGGCAATCATTGGTATAGACAGGGTGGAATGGCTGTTCATACTCAGTGCGGTGTTTTTTGTATTGGTGGCTGAAGCCTTTAATACTGCGCTTGAGACCGCAGTGGATCTTGCTGAACCGGCCCATCATCCTCTGGCGGGTGCCGCCAAGGATATGGCAGCAGGCGGTGTGTTGCTCTCAAGCATATACGCTGCAAGCGTCGGATTGATTGTCTTCATACCTTATTTGATCTAAACAGGGAGAGATTGCGATGAATGATGGAATTTATAGAGAAGAGTGGCTGGAAGAGGTCAAAGTGGCGCAAAGTCGTGCCTATACGCCGTATTCAAAATTTAATGTAGGTGCATTGCTGGTTACACAAGATGATGAATATATTTATGGTGCCAATATCGAAAATGCCGCGTATCCCGCGACGATATGCGCCGAACGCAGTGCCTTAGTCAGTGCGTATTCCAACAACATCAAAAAATTCAAGGCGATCGTCATCATTACAGATGCAGATGAGCCAGCAAGCCCTTGCGGGACATGCCGCCAGGTGATGAAGGAACTGTGTGATGATGACATGCCAGTCTATATGACGAATAAGGCAGGGGAAGTGATCAAGCGTACGGTCGATGAACTGCTGCCGCTTGGTTTCTCAGGAAAGGATATGGATCTATGAGTGAAAAAGGGTTTAAATCAGGTTTTATAAGCATCATCGGACGGCCGAATGTCGGTAAATCGACTTTCATGAACAAAGTACTGGGGCAAAAAGTCGCCATCATGTCGGATAAGCCGCAGACAACGCGCAACAAAATCCAAGGGGTCCACACGACCGAAGACAGCCAGATGATCTTCATCGATACCCCAGGGATCCATAAACCAAAGCACCAGCTCGGTGAACACATGATGAAAGTTGCCCGTAATACATTAAGGGAGACGGAAGTCATCCTCTTCATCATCAACGCAGCCGAAGAAATCGGTCGGGGGGATGAGTACATCATCGACATGCTGAAAAACAATGACACCCCAATCATCCTCGTCCTCAATAAAATCGACCTGGTCCACCCTGATAAATTAATGGAACAGATTACAGTCTATAAGGATAAATTGAACTTCAGCGAAGTCGTGCCGATTTCCGCCTTACAGGGCAACAATGTCGACCATTTGTTGTCGGTCATCGAAAGTTATCTTCCTGAAGGCCCGATGTACTATCCTGAAGACCGGATAACAGACCACCCCGAACACTTCATCGTCAGCGAACTTATACGTGAAAAGGTTCTGCACTTGACCAGCCAGGAAATTCCGCATGCAATCGGCGTTGAAGTCGATAAGATGAAAGCAGATGACAATGGCACCGTCCATGTGACTGCGACAATCTATGTCGAACGCGACTCGCAAAAGGGCATGGTAATCGGCAAGGGCGGTAAGATGTTGAAAGAAGTCGGACAGCTTGCCCGCTATGATATCGAGAATCTGCTCGGCAGCAAAGTCTTCCTTGAGTTGTGGGTTAAAGTCCAAAAGGACTGGCGCAACAAAAGCCAGTTCATCCGTTCGCTCGGATACCGCGATGAGGAGTATTAGAAAGAAATGATTTTTCAGCAAAAAGGCATCATGATCCGGCAGACGAACTATAGTGAGTCCAGCCGGATCATTACTGTATTGACCGAAGACGGGACCCAAGTGCCGATGATGGCAAGGGGGTTCAATAAGCCAAAAAGCCCCTTTATAGTACTCAGGCAGGGGCTCAAGGAAGTCCTATTCACATACAACCGATTCAAAGGCATCGGCACGCTGAACGAAACCGATGTCGTCCAGCCCTTCAAGTACATCAACAATACATTTTCAGTCTATACCTATGCCTCCTATATCGTTGAGCTGATCATCCGTGCCCTTGAAGAAGATCAGCAACAGGAAAGTTTCTACCGGCTGCTCATCAAAAGCGCCTCCCTTCTGGAAGATAAAAGTACACCAGCTGCAGTAACGGCTTTTGCAGCAATTAAAATGCTGCCGTACTACGGGGGGCAGATGAATGTGGATGAATGTGCCATCTGCGGCAGTCGTGACCGCTCACGCTTCTCGCATTACTCATTCAGCTATCATGGCGTGATATGTGCGGGTTGCTTCAACGAAGACACGGGTGTGCGTTCGGTCCCAGTCAAAAGCCAGGTCTTGTATCTTGCAGGCTATATGAAGCATGTCGCCCTCCACAATGTTGAGTCCATCAATATTACTGATGAGAACGGCAAGGCGCTGCTGAAATTCGTGGAAATGATTTACGATGAATATACTGGGGTATTCTTCAAATCACGAAAACTCATTGAGACATTATAGAAAAAAATCCTACAGTAGCAGCCTGAATGGGGGAGATTAACAGACCTTCTGCCATTCAGGCTTTTTATCTACAATCAGTTCATGGCTGTGGCCGCACATTATGGATGACAGTACATGTTGGCGATATGAATTTCATGCATGAAGACCGCTTGGCAGGGTAGAGGTAAGGAAGAGAATAAAGGAGGGTTATAATGGATATTGGAATCATTGGCGCTGGCGCAATCGCAAACGTAATGCTCAAGCGAATCAATGGCGACCAGCATGAAAACCTCAAGATCAAAAGTGTATTTGTCAGGAATGAAGAGAAGTACAACCATCTGGAAGATGAATTTAGTGTGCAGCTGTACACCGATTTTGAAGCGTTTCTGGCATCGGACATCGATATTGTAGTCGAGGCGGCCGATGTGGCGGCTGTCAAGGCACGCCTGCCGGAAGTGCTCAAGCACAAAGACGCCATGCTGGTCAGCGTCGGTGCATTGGCTGATGGTGGGCTTGTAGCTGACCTCATGCAGACCGCGAAAAAATATGACCACACCCTACATCTGCCGTCCGGCGCCATCGGTGGCCTGGATTTATTGCAGAATGTCCAGTCACATGGCGAACTCGAACGTGTGCGGTTGACCACACGCAAACCAGCCGCTTCACTCAGCTATGAAGTTGTCGAGTCGGAGAAGGTGGTGTTCGAGGGCAAGGCGGCAGATGCCATCACCCACTTTCCGAAGAATATGAACGTCTCCGTCATCCTCGGGATGGCCGGCATGGGTATTGAAGAGACGGAAGTGACATTAATCGCAGATCCGGACGTCGACCGGAACATTCACCAGATTGAAATCGAGGGGACATTCGGCAGAGCGGAATTCAAAATAGAAAATCTTGCCCTGCCCGAAAATCCGAAAACGAGCCACCTTGCAGCCATCAGTATACTTGGTACCCTAGAACGCCTAAACAGACATTTCAGGATTGGATGATCATCCTAGGATATAAAGAAATCGCACTTGATTCCCCTGGAGGAATCAAGTGCGATTTCTTTATATGCTGGCGCGGCTTGCCATTTTGGCCGTTGGTTATTCTAATATTTCATTTTGTCTGCAAGGAAAGCGTTCAGATCGTCTATGCTGACCCGCTGCTGTTCCATAGTGTCACGGTCCCTTACCGTCACTTTCTGGTCTTCCAGTGAATCGAAATCAAAAGTGATGCAGTAAGGTGTACCGATTTCATCTTGGCGTCTATATCTTTTGCCGATTGACTGGGACTCATCGAATTCTATGTTGAAGTCGCCTGCGAGCTTCTCATAGACTTTGATTGCCTCGCCACTCAACTTCTTGGATAGCGGCAACACTGCTGCTTTATAAGGCGCAAGCTGGTGGTGGAATTTGAGCACCGTGCGTTTCTCGCCATTATCCAATTCCTCTTCATTGTACGCATCACACAGGAACGCAAGCGTGACGCGGTCGAGTCCAAGGGAAGGCTCGATGCAATAAGGGATATATTTCTCATTCGTCTCCTGGTCATGATAGGTCAAGTCTTCGTTCGAATGCTCCATGTGCTGACGCAGGTCAAAGTCCGTACGGCTTGCAATGCCCCAAAGCTCTCCCCAGCCGAACGGAAATTTGTATTCGATGTCGGTGGTGGCGTTGGAGTAGTGACTGAGTTCATCCTCATCGTGATCGCGGAGTCTTGTATTCTCTTCCTTCAAAGAAAGGTTTTTCAACCAGTCTGTTGCGAAATTTTTCCAGTAATCCTGCCACTCCATTTCAGTGCCCGGCTTACAGAAGAATTCGAGTTCCATCTGATCGAATTCACGTGTCCTGAATGTAAAGTTACCTGGCGTAATCTCGTTACGGAATGATTTACCGATCTGTCCGATGCCAAACGGCAATTTCTTGCGCATCGAGCGCTGGACATTTTTGTAGTTGACGAATATACCTTGTGCCGTTTCAGGTCTCAGGAAGATCTCGTTGGTCGAAGACTCCGTCACACCCTGGAACGTCTTGAACATCAAGCTGAATTGTCTGATATCGGTATAATTGTGCGCGCCACAGTTCGGGCATCTGATATCGCGGTCGTCGATGATTTTCTTCATTTCATCAAAGCTTAGGCCATCTGCAACGAATGAATCGTCTTCCTCTTGGAGTACGTCTTCAATGAGCTTATCTGCGCGGTGGCGAGTATTGCATTCCTTACAGTCGATCATCGGATCGTTGAAGTTGTTGAGGTGCCCTGAAGCTTCCCAAGTTTTCGGGTTCATCAGGATTGCAGCATCAAGCCCGACGTTGTACGGGGATTCCTGAATGAATTTCTTCCACCAAGCCTGCTTTACGTTGTTCTTCAGTTCGATGCCAAGCGGTCCATAGTCCCAAGTGTTGGCCAGACCGCCATAAATCTCACTGCCTGGGAACACAAATCCTCTGGACTTCGCCAAATTTACGATTGTTTCCATTTCCATTTGATTCGACTCCTTACTTTATCTTTTGTCATAGCGAAAGATGGTGAAAAATATAAACGTCCCCGGATAACAGTATTGTTATCCGGGGACGAGCCAAGCCCGCGGTTCCACCCCAATTAGTGTAAACACTCCGCTTTTATATATTTTCTGATCATCATATGCCAATTTCGGGTGTTAAGCTCGCACCATCCTTAACTCGCTTCACTATCATTATAGCCAGTCATCCACTTTTGTGCAACGATTTGCCTGTATTTCTTTATTTGCCCGAATGTATTATAATTATCCTGTTGGGAGTGAGCGCATGGAACTTAATGAGAGACAGGAAAAGATACTTAAAATCGTAAAGCAGCATGGGCCCATAACCGGCAGTAAAATTGCCGAACAGCTGTCCTTGACTAGGGCGACTTTGAGGCCCGACCTGGCGATACTGACCATGAGCGGCTATTTAGATGCCAGGCCGCGTGTCGGCTATTTCTATACCGGTAAAGAATCCGAGGAAGTAATGACTTCGAAAGTGCGCAACATCCTTGTCAGCGAGGTGCAGAGCGTACCGATCCTGATCAAACAGGATACTTCCATCTATGAAGCGATCGTCAAGATGTTCCTTGAAGATGTCGGTACATTATATGCAATCGATGAAGAGCAGTCGTTGGTCGGCGTAATTTCGAGAAAAGATCTTCTGCGTGGGACGATGGGGTCGAACGATATCGAAAAGGTACCCGTCAGCGTCATCATGACACGCAAGCCGAATATCACAATCTGTTATCCGAATGATCTGTTGATCTACGCAGCCAATCAACTGATCGAAAAACAGATTGATTCACTGCCCGTAGTCGAAGAACATGATGGTGTCGATAAAGTCATCGGCCGCGTCACAAAGACCACCATAACACGGGCATTCGTCAATCTAATGGAATAAGGAAGTGTTTCAATGAATAAAATCAAAGTGATCATCGCATCCGATTCGGTGGGGGAGACGGCCGAACTTGTCGCCAAAGCCTGTCTGTCCCAATTTGAAGTCGATGAATCAGAAGAGGTACTGATCAGGTACCCTTATATAGAGTCAGAAGAAAATGTGGATGAAGTGATAGACCTGGCCAAGAGTAAAGAGGCCATCGTAGTCTTTACGATCATCACACCGGAGATACGGGCATACTTGAAGAAGGAGCTTGAGGCTGAAAACATCTCCAATGTCGATGTCATGGGACCGCTTATGAATATCCTTAAAGAAGAGACTGAGGATAAGCCATATTACGAACCGGGAAGGGTGCACCGCCTCGATGAAGATTACTTCAAGAAGATAGAAGCCATCGAGTTTGCAGTCAAATACGATGATGGGAAGGATGCCCGTGGCCTTGACAAGGCTGATATCGTATTGATAGGCGTATCACGCACCTCAAAGACGCCACTTTCTCAATACTTGGCTCATAAAAAATATAAAGTGATGAATGTGCCACTCGTCCCTGAGGTGACACCTCCCCGTGAAATCTACAATATCGACCCTGGCAAATGTGTCGGCCTTAAAATAAATGCGCCCGCACTCAATAAAATCCGAAAAGAACGGCTTACCCAGCTCGGCCTGAAGGATACGGCCAATTATGCAGATGACCAGCGCATCCAGGAAGAACTCGATTACTTCAATGAAGTGATCGGCAAAATAGGATGTCCCGTAATAGATGTCTCGGACAAGGCGATTGAGGAAACGGCGAATGAAATTTTGGATTACGTCGAAAAAAGACTTGAATATAAGGATTGATGCAAGTGAGGATACCTGAAGAGACAGTGGAAGCAGTAAAGCAGGGGACCGACATCACCGATCTCGTCTCCAGTTACATCAAACTGGAGAAGCGGGGGCGGAACTATGTCGGTCTCTGTCCGTTCCATAATGAGAACACCCCATCCTTTACAGTAAGTCCGGATAAGCAGATATGTCACTGCTTCGGCTGTAAGAAGGGCGGTAATGTATTCCAATTCTTTATGGAAGCCGAAAATGTCGCTTTTTCTGAAGCAGTCCGCCGTCTTGGGAAACCGCTCGGCATCGAAATAGAGAAGCAGGAAAGCAATGTCGACGATAATGAAATGCAGTTCATCAAAATGCATGAATATCTGACTGACTTGTATCATCATGTCCTGATGCACACAAAAGAGGGCGAGACCGCACTCGAATACCTGGAGGACCGGGGCTTTACGCCGGAAATCATCCGCAGGGAAAAAATCGGCATCGCGCCAAGCATGAAGGATTTCACTAAAAACGCATTGACTGAAAAGGGCTTCAGCCTCGAAATGGCTTATCAGGCAGGCCTCATTTCAAGGAATGAGGAAGCATTCACCTACTACGACCGCTTCAGCAGCAGGATAATGATTCCCATCCTGAATCATCAGGGCTATAATGTCGGCTATACCGCACGGAGCCTCGATGGACGCGAACCGAAATACCTCAACACCCCAGAAACAGCAATCTTCCAAAAAAGAAGGTTGCTATACAACCTGAATGATGCGCGCAAGGCGATCAGAAGTCATGATGAAGTCATTTTGATGGAGGGACACCTGGACATCGTCAAAGTCAAGATGACGGCTGTGCAGAATGTAGTCGGGCTGATGGGTACTGCGCTCAGCGATGAGCATATCCGGATGCTGCATCGGCTCGCCTCGAACGTGACGCTTATGTTCGATGGGGATGGGGCTGGGCAAAATGCCCAGTTGAGTTTGGGTGAAACGTTGTTGGAAGCAGGTCTCGATGTATTCATCATTTCGCTGCCAAAAGGTATGGACCCTGATGAATATATTGAACAGAAAGGTTGCGAGGCCTTCGAAGATCTGGTGCGCAGTGAAAAGCGCCACTATATCCATTTCAAAGCGGAGCATCTGTTGGAAGAGAGCATGAATAATGACATGGCATTTTCAACCAACTTGAAGACACTCACTGGCCATATGAAATTCGTCAAAGATGAAGTCATCCGTGAAAGGCTCATCCAGCACATAAGTCAACTCTATAAAATAGATGCCAAATCACTTGGACAGAACATTCCCGCACCGGCGAAAAAAAGCAATGGTCCAGCCCGCATCCAAAGTAGGCAGATTCCATTGCGCGAGCGTAAAGAGCGATATCTTCTCAGAGCATTGATGCAGGACGTCGGCTTGTTTAAACGTTTTCAGGAATCAATTGATGCGGAAGTGTTAACCAGTCCTTCTTATTATGGTATATTTAAAGGGTTGTGCACTTACTTTGACAAACATGAGGCCTTTGATATATCATCATTCAGCCAGTATATTGATGGCGATTATTTCAGTGATGCCCTCGAAATTGATGGCCTGCTGATCCATGACGATATCACGGGTGATGAAATCAATGATTACATTGAAGATCTAAGTGGTATTAGAAATAGTGAGAAAGAGAAGCGCTCTCTCTATCTGCAGCTCCAGGAAGCAGAAAACAGCAATGATATAGAGCTTCAGGTAAAACTAGTGCAGCAATTGAATGAATTGAACAGTCGCTATAAAAGATGATTGTGAAGTCTGAATAGGAGGGCTTTAAATGGCAGATAAAAATGTACAAACGACCGATACAAAAGAAGTTGAACTGCTCACGACCGTAGAGCAGGTCAAGAATCATCTTGTTGAAAAAGGGAAGACCCAGGGCCATCTGTCGCATGAGGAGATCGCTGACAAACTGTCCAGTTTCGAGTTGGATGCGGATGCGATGGATGAGTTCTTTGACGAGATAAACGAAAATGATATCCAGCTCATCAATGAGAAGGATTCAACGGATTCCGACGAGAAACTCAACCTCCATGATATGAGTGCGCCGCCAGGCGTCAAAATAAATGACCCGGTCCGGATGTACCTCAAAGAAATCGGACGTGTGGATCTTCTCAGTGCGCAGGAGGAAATTGAACTGGCCAAACGCATCGAAACGGGTGATGAAGTTGCGAAAAGCCGTCTGGCAGAAGCCAACCTGCGTCTTGTGGTCAGTATAGCGAAGCGTTATGTCGGCCGTGGCATGCTCTTCCTCGACCTCATCCAGGAAGGTAATATGGGGCTCATCAAAGCAGTGGAAAAATTCGACTTCTCCAAAGGATTCAAATTCTCCACTTATGCGACTTGGTGGATCCGCCAGGCAATTACGCGCGCCATCGCCGACCAGGCGAGGACGATACGTATCCCAGTCCATATGGTCGAAACGATCAACAAGCTGATCCGTGTACAACGTCAGCTGCTCCAGGACTTGGGTCGCGAACCGCTGCCTGAGGAAATTGGTGAAGAAATGGATCTTCCAGCAGAAAAAGTCAGGGAAATCCTGAAGATTTCACAAGAGCCCGTTTCCCTTGAAACGCCGATTGGGGAAGAGGACGACAGCCATCTTGGAGACTTCATCGAAGACCAGGAGGCCCAGAGCCCTTCAGACCACGCGGCATATGAACTGTTGAAGGAACAGTTGGAAGATGTACTGGATACACTTACCGACCGTGAAGAAAATGTGTTGCGTTTGAGGTTCGGCCTAGATGACGGTAGGACACGTACACTGGAAGAAGTCGGGAAGGTGTTTGGCGTGACCCGCGAGCGGATCAGACAGATTGAGGCGAAAGCGTTGAGGAAATTAAGGCATCCAAGCAGAAGCAAGCGCCTGAAAGATTTCATGGACTAGGAAAACTGTCAAGAGTGTAATATTTTAGAAAAAAGCTTTTGACTTTACGCATATTTAATATACAATTATATATGTGAATATGTATATGGAATGACATTAGGGAGGTTGTTTTATGAATCGTAATCCGATCGTGCCTTTTATACTTATCATTTTCCTCGGCATCGGCTTGATTTTCCTGCTTTCTTCCCAGGGCGCCAACAGCGATGGTGGCGAAGGTGAAGGCGAAGAGACGGCCAGTGAAGAAAATGGAAGTAGTGAAGGCGGCGAAGAAGGTGGCGAAGCATCTTCTGGAGACTTTGACGCTGAAGGTTTTGCAAAGGATAACTGTGCTTCTTGTCACGGCCAGGACTTCTCAGGTGGCATGGGCCCTGCACTAGCAGGTACAAGCCTTTCTGAAGAGGAATTTTCTGGTACAGTAAGGGAAGGGCCAGGATCCATGCCAGCATTCAGCGAAGACCAGATTGGTGATGAAGACCTGTCTTCTCTCCACAAGTTCTTCTCAGAGCAATAATTAAACGGAACTTCCACACAGAGTGTGGAAGTTTTTATTTTGAATGGAGGAATTTTGATGCTTGATGCACGTCTTGGTGCAGTACTCGGGTATGTCGAGGGAGAGGTTTTGCTTGATGTCGGTTCGGACCATGCACACCTTCCGATAGAAGCAGTCCGTCAAGGGAAAGTTTCATCAGCAATATGTGGCGAAGTGGTCGAAGGGCCGTTCAAATCCACAACGAGGAATATCGCCGCTGAAGGCATGACAGGACAGATTGAAGCGAGATTCGGGTCTGGTCTTCAAGTTGTTTCAGAAGGGGAGATAGTGGATACGGTATCTATCTGCGGCATGGGTGGCCCCCTGATTGCAGAGATATTAAAAGAGGGACTTCACCGCTTGGCTAATAAACCGCGCCTGGTCCTTCAGGCAAACATCCATACTTATCCGATCAGAAAGGTGCTCGCTGGATCAGGCTACAGAATCATAGATGAAACCGTAATCCAGGATGGCCATCATTTTTATGAGATCATAGTCGCCGAAGCGGGTGAAGTCGAATATGATGAGCAGTCACTTACATTTGGTCCTGTCCTTCTAGAAAAACGTGAAGCTGCGTTTATAGAAAAATTACAACGGGAATTAAGTCATCAAGAGAAGATATTAAAAAACCTTCTTGAAAATTCCAATGATGCCAAGAAGATAAAGGAAGTCTCACTTAAAGTGGAACAGCTGAAAGAGGTGCTTATAAAATGAAAGTTAAAGAACTCATGGAAGAACTCGATCAGATAGCGCCATTTGCCGAAAGTGAATCATGGGATAATACAGGATTGCTTGTCGGGGACATGCAGGATGAGGTGACAGGTATCCTGACGACACTAGATTGTGCCAAGGAGACGGTCGATGAGGCGATTTCAAAGGGTGCGAATGTCATCATCGCCCACCATCCCCTGATTTTTGCCAAAATGGGCGCGGTTGTCGAATCGGGCATAGGTCGTATCGTACGTCAGTTGATCAGAAATGACATCAATCTGATTGCCATGCACACCAACCTGGATCATCAGCCTGATGGTGTCAGTCATATGATTGCAGAAAAATTGGGGTACACGGACACAGAAGTCCTGATCAGTAATGAGCGGGACTATAAGAAACTGCGTGTGACCGTACCGAAATCGTCTGCCGAACAGCTGAAGAAAGATCTTGCCGCTGCCGGAGCAGGCAACCAGGGAGAGTACTCCGAATGCTTCTTCGAGCATCCTATAACAGGTCAATTCAGACCAAGCGAAGGGGCAGATCCACACATTGGTGCATCAGGTCGGCTTGAGCATGTCGAAGAATACATGATTGAGGCCATATTCGAAGTGCAGGATGAGAATAAGGTGATCCAGGCCCTGCTTCAGTCACACCCTTATGAAGAACCTGCCTATGATGTGCTGTCGTTGAAGCTTCCGAGTGACAAAGGCCTTGGCGTTTCATTCGATTTCAACGGTTCGCTTATGCAACTGGCGTCGCTGATAGAGGAGAAGACCGGCACTCCAATCATAAACATGGTGGCTGCCGACCAAAATCAAATAAGCAAAGTCGGGATCATCGGCGGGTCAGGCATGTCGTATGTAGAAGAAGCTTTTGGACAGGGGATAGATGTTCTTGTGACTGGAGATGTCAAATATCACGAAGCCTATGATGCAAAGCTTGCCGGCCGCAACATAATAGATGGCGGCCACTATATGGAAAGCGTTATGGCCGAAGGGCTAAAGGCACTGATAGAAGACCGCATGACAGTTGAAGTGCAAGCCACTGAAGTATCCACCAATCCTTTTGCAGACTAAAAAACGGGGCACATCGTATGCCCCGTTTTTTAGTCCATAATTTTTACTGGTTTTGCTTTTTTGATCTTAGGCAGTATTTTGGAAGTCGGCACCGTGGATTGCGGTGCTGTTGCATTCGCCTTATCATATTCTTTGATGTAGTCGATCACTTCTTTAACGATTGGAGTTGGCGTCGAGGCGCCTGCAGTGACTGCCACGCTATCTATATTTTCAAGCCACTCATTCTTCAATTCATCAAGTGAACTGATGCGGTAGGCATTAGTATGGGCGATTTCTTTGGAAACCTGGGCCAATCTGTTCGAGTTGTTACTTTTCGGGTCCCCGACGACTATGAGCAGATCAGCCTCCTGTGCCTGCTCGGCAACTGCCTCCTGACGGACCTGGGTCGCCATGCATATCTCCTTATGCACCTCGATGTGCGGGAACTGAAGCTTGAGCTGATCCATCAGATGACTGACGTCCCACGTGCTCATCGTAGTCTGATTGGTCACGATGAGCTTCTTGTCCTTGAGGGATTCCGGCAATGTTTTGACATCTTCTATTGTTTCCACGAGATGTACGTTATCCGGCGCGACGCCGATGGCCCCCTCCGGTTCAGGGTGATTTTTCTTACCGATGTAGACAACGTCATAACCATCAGCAGTGCGTTCCCGGATGAGTTGGTGGGTGACTTCGACGTCTGGGCATGTTGCATCAATGCACGTCAGCCCTTTTTCCTTGGCCCGTGCCTTGACCTGAGGCGAGACACCATGTGCTGTAAATATTACAGTGCCTTCATCTATGCCCTCCAGAATTTCCAGACGGTTGGCACCGTCCAATGTGACGATACCTTCTTCTTCAAACGCATCCGTCACGTGTTTATTGTGCACTATCATTCCCAGTATATATATCGGGCGAGGCAGAGTCTTGTCCATGGAAGCATTCTTGGCGATCACCATTGCATCCACAACACCGTAACAGTAGCCACGCGGGCTTATTTTAATTATATCCATGAAGTTTATTCCTCCCTTACAGGCATTATAACTGAAACCAACTGAATTTGAAATCAACACGTAGTATGAATGGTGTAGATTAAGGGAAATGTTTCAGTTATAATAAATGTTGAGTTTATTTAAGAAATCAGGTGAAGCAATGAGTAATGCATTCAAAAGATTCAATTTCAGCGACAAGATGCTGGATGCAATCGATCGTATAAATTTCACGCACCCGACACTGGTGCAGGAACGCGTTATCCCGAAAGTGCTGAAAAAGGACAATGTGGTTGTCCAGTCCGAAACGGGAAGTGGGAAATCCCATGCCTTCCTGCTACCGATCATACATGAAATCAACCTCGAAAGTCCCCGCACACAAGCTGTGATCCTGGCACCGACCAGAGAGCTGGCGAAACAGCTCCATCAAATGACACTCGGCATATTGGAAAGCTATCCGGAAATTACCGCCAAGGCGTTTATAGGCGGGACAGACATAGAACGGGACACACAAAAAGCAACTCACGCGCCCCATATCGTAATCGGTACTCCGACAAGAGTCAAGGACCTGCGGGATAACGGGGGGTTGAACTTGCGTCATGTGATGCGCCTCGTCATAGATGAAGCGGACTTGATGATCGATCTCGGTTTCCTGGAACAGATAGACAGCATTTCTTCTACAGTCGATGAAAAGTCCCAGTTCCTCGTATTCTCCGCAACAATACCCGAGGCATTAAGGAATTTCCTCAGAAAATATATTGGCGACACAGAAGTGATTGTCATAGACCAGCCGAGGAATAAGGCTTCCATCCACTACAGCCTTGTGCCTGTCAAAGGGGATGATAAAGCCAAGAAAGTGTTGGAGCTCACCGAAAACATCACGCCCTACATTGGTCTCATCTTTGCGAATTCCAAAGAACGTGCAGATGAACTGTTTGGTTACCTAAACAGCAACGGGGTGAATGTCGGTTTGTTCCACGGTGGCCTAAAGCCTCGTGAACGGACGAAAGAAATCAGGAAAATACGGAGTCTTGAATATGAATGGATTGTGGCGAGTGATTTGGCTGCCAGGGGCCTTGATATAGATGGTGCCTCCCACGTCATCAACTACGATATTCCAAAAGATATAGAATTCTTTACGCATCGCATTGGACGTGTGGGACGTGGCAACTATACAGGTACTGGAATCACCATCTACACACCGGAGGATGAGCATCTCATCAACCTACTCGAGTCCAAAGGCTATGCATTTGTGCATGAAGACATCAAAAATGGTGAACTGACCGAAATCAAATCCAGAACAGAGCGTGCCAGACGTAAAAGGCGCGAGTCCCATCTCGAAAATCAGCTCGTAAATAAAGTCAGGAAACGTAAGAAAGTCAAACCAGGCTATAAAAAGAAGATGAAGTCCGAACTTGATGCGCTGAAAAGGGAAGAGCGCATGAAACATGCCAAACGCAATAAGAAAAAAAGATAGATTAGAAAGGTGATACAATGCTTATAGGATCACATGTCTCGATGAGCGGAAAAAAGATGCTGGAAGCAGCCAGCATCTCAGCTGCAAGTTTTGGAGCGAGTACTTTTATGATCTATACCGGTGCGCCCCAGAACACAAGAAGAAAGAAGATAGAAGACCTGAATATCGAAGCCGGCAAACGGCACATGGCGGATAACGGCATTTCGAACATCGTCGTCCACGCGCCCTACATCATCAATATCGCAAATTCCGAACGGGAAGGGGTCTTTGAACACGGTGTAGAATTCCTTCAGGAAGAAATCGTCAGAACAGAACATCTGGGTAGCAGACAGATTGTCCTGCATCCCGGGAGCCATGTTGGAACAGGGGCCGAGCGCGGCATCCAGTCGATCATCGATGGATTGAACCAGGTGCTCGAGAATGACCATGATGTACAGATAGCTCTTGAGACGATGGCCGGAAAAGGAACGGAAGTCGGCCGTACATTTGAAGAATTGGCTCAGATCATCGATGGTGTGGAACATGATGAACGGTTGAGCGTCTGTTTCGACACATGCCACGTCCACGATGCCGGCTATGATATCGTCAATGATTTCGAAGGCGTGATGGAGGAATTCGACCGCATCATCGGCAAGGATAGGATTAAAGTCCTTCATATCAACGACTCTAAGAACGAGCGCGGTGCGCATAAGGACCGCCATGAGAATATCGGTTTTGGATATATCGGTTTTGACGCCCTGCACCATATCGTGCATCACCCTGATTTCAAGGATATCCCTAAAATACTTGAAACCCCATTCGTTGGTCCGGATAAAAAGAATAGGGTAGCGCCCTACAAACATGAAATTGAAATGCTTAAAGAGGGCACATTCAATCCATCCCTTAAAGAAGAAATAAATCCTATGATCGCAGATGCAGAAGTAAAATAAAGAGGAAGGCCTGGGCCTTCCTCTTTATTTTATTTCGTAATCATTCCTATTTACAAACCGTAATGATTCTTTTATAATATTATGATGATCATAAATCGAAGGAGCAACCACCATGGAGCATCCCATTTTCGAACTGAAAAATATTTCATATGAATATAAGGACAAGATGGAAACGACCCAAGCTTTAAAAGACATCAATCTGAAAGTACACAAAGGGGACTTCGTAGCACTCGTAGGACCAAATGGGTCGGGTAAGACGACCCTCATCAAATTAATCCTTGGAGTATTGAAGCTTCAGACTGGGGAAATTTACATCAACGGTAAAAGCCTGCGCCACTTTCAGGCATGGCAGGAAGTCGGCTATGTATCGCAGAAATCCAACAGTTTCGCAAAAGGATTCCCAGCGACTGTCAGCGAAGTCATACTGAGTGGCCTGACGAAGTCCAAGGGACTGTTCAACCGTTTCAAAAAAGCAGACTACGACAAACTGGATGAAGTGCTTGCGCTTTTGAACATAGTAGAGCTGAAGAATAAGAACATTTCCCAATTGTCGGGCGGCCAGACCCAGCGTGTCTTCATCGCGCGTGCACTGATCAATAGGCCAAGCATACTCGTGCTTGATGAACCGACTGTCGGTATAGATGCCAAGCATGTGAAGGAATTCTATGACGTGTTGCTCCGCCTTAAGGAACAAGCCGTGACGATACTTCTGGTCACCCATGACATCGGTGTAGTGGTGGACCATGCCAACGAAGTGGCGTGCCTAAATGAACACCTTCACTTCCATGGCAGCAATCATGAGTTCAAAAATCTTGGGGAAGCGGAACTTTCGAAGATTTACGGCTTTCCGCTACAGTTGGTCTCCCACGATCATGAGAGGAGCTGCTGTGAATGATTCAGGCGTTCTTTGAATATGACTTTATAAGATACTCAGTCATCAGTGGCCTCATTGCCGGATTGATTGCGCCGCTTATCGGTACGTTCATCGTCATCAGGCGCCTTTCACTGATTGCAGACGCACTCAGCCATGTGACGCTTGGTGGCATCACATTCGGAGTCTATCTGTCTTCCCTTATCGGCACGGCCATAAATCCCCTGGTTACCGGTATACTATTTTCGATACTCGGTGCCCTAGGCATTGAACGGCTCCGTACAGTCTACAAGCATTATCAGGAGCTTGCCATCCCAATCATCATGAGCTTTGGTGTGGCATTGAGCGTGTTGTTCCTGTCACTGGCGGACGGCTTCAATCAGGATCTCTTCGGCTATCTATTCGGGAGCATCAGTGCCGTCAACTTGTTCGACCTTACATTAATCGCTTCAATCGGGGTCATAGTATTGGTCTTCATATTCTTCCTATACAAAGAGATGTTTCTAGTGTCCTTCGATGAAGAATATGCAGATGTGATGAACATCAGCAAATGGATCCATTTCCTGTTCATCGTGGTCGTTGCACTCGTCATCAGCGCTTCAATGAGGATTGTCGGCATACTGCTTGTCAGTGCTTTGATGACCCTGCCCGTCGCCTCTGCCATGCGTGTCACGTCAAGCTTTAAGCAGCTTATGGCAATGAGCGTCATATTTGGTGAAATCGCCGTCATCATCGGACTTTTTATAAGTTTTCATCTGGATATTTCGCCAGGTGGCACCATCGTACTTGTATCATTAGCTATCCTAATGGGTGCCATTATACTGGATCACATAGGAGTGAAAAAAGATGGGGAACAAGCTGAATCAATATAAAGATAAATTAAGAAGGAATAAGCTTAAAGTAACTGAGAAAAGGATGCGCATGATTGAAACGCTTCTTGAAGCGGACCGCTACATGAGTGCAAAAGACATCCAGGAGATGCTTAAGCCAGAGTACCCTGGCATGAGCTACGACACCATCTATCGAAATTTATATACACTAAAAGATATTGAAGTCCTTGAGCAGACGACATTATCCGGGGAGATGCACTATAAGATAGCCTGCACGACATATCACCATCACCATTTCATCTGTGATGAATGCGGTGAGACGAAAGTCATCCGCTATTGCCCAGTGGAAACATGGCAGAGCGAGTTGGAGGATGTTGAAATAAAAAATCATAAAATAGAGCTCTACGGTTTGTGTGGAGCATGTAAGGAGACCAAGGTTTCCTGAAAACTTGGAATATAAAAACAACGCCCCCGCTGCATGATGAACTGCTCCCTGTCAAGTAGACAGGTAAAAAAACAAAATAGTATTTTGGTCGCACACGACGATTGTCGTGTGCGTTTTTTTATGCGGGTATCTTTAAGCCCATCTTCAATGTGACACGCTGCGTATTGTAAAATTTAATGTACGCACTGATATCCTGTTTAAGCGCTTCAACGGTGTCGTATGAATTTAAGTAATACTTCTCAGATTTAATAATGCCCCAAACATTTTCAATCGGTCCGTTATCAATGCATTTTCCAGGACGCGACATACTATGAATGGATTGGGTGTGTTTAATAAAATGATGAAATGCATGAGAAGTGTATTGGGAACCACGGTCTGTGTGAATAATCGTTTGGCCTTCAATAATCTGAGGCTCTATTTGTTTGAATGTTTGAGTCACCAGAGATTGTTCGCTGTGTGTGTCCATGTGATGCGCAATGATTTTATTCGTGCATAAATCCAACACAGCACTTAAATAGACTTTACGCCCATCGGTCGTACTGAATTCAGTAATATCTGTCACCAGTTTCTGCATGGGTTTGGCTGCGTGAAATTCACGATTGAGTATATTCGCAGCGATATAGTCGGGTTTGACTGTTTTATATCTGCGTTTCTTTCGTCGAATCACCGATTTCAAATTCATCATCTTCATCAGTCGATACACATGTTTGTGATTCACCTTAGCCTGTCTGAAATGATTCAGGTATATCGTCATTCGACGATAGCCATAAATGCCATCTAACGCATTATATGTCTCTAACATCATGGTCATCAATGATTGATCTCTATTTTCATACTGTGCAGGTTTTCGATGCAGCCATTTATAATAGCTCGCTCTGGAAATCCCCAGCACCTGGCAAAGATGAACAATCGGATATTTATGTTTTAACGCTTCGACCGTTTGGTACGACGCTTTTTGGCGGATTCTTGTTTGATCAACTCTCTTTCCATTTGTTCCTGCTTTTTTAGCGTCTCAACTTCCATTTCTAACCACTGATTTCGGATTCTGAGCGCTTCAATCTCAGCTTTCAACTGTTCTTCACCCGTCTGAGCTTCCGTCGTCTTCTTCTTACCTCGATTGTCTTCGAGTGCTTTCGGTCCAAATTGTTTATACTTTCTCGTCCATGAATAGACGTTAGTGTAGCTGACCTTAAATTTTTCTGCAGCGTCTTTATAAGATAGTTGGTGATTGATGACATACTCCACAATCTCGATCCGTTCTTCGTATGTTGTCTTTCTACTTTTCATTTGATAGACCTCCGGTTTTGGAGAATACGTTCGATTCTCTTTGCCTTCAGTATATCGCATCGCCCAGTTTCTAATCGTATGATCACTCGGAATATTATATTTAACAGAGAGACCTTTGTAGGACAAATTACTATTGAAGTATTCTTGAACCACTTGATGTTTGAATGCTTTTGAATAGTTGCGATTCTTTTGTGGTCTCAGTAATCCAGTCGTCCCATGCTTCAAGTATTTATCTAGATAGAGTCGGAAGGTTGATTCGTTTAAATCTAGCTCATAATCTTCACGGAGTGCTCGAAATGAAGTGCCATCTAAATATAACTCGATGTATTCAATCAGTTCATTCGTTGAATACCTTATGTTTGATTTCAAGAGAAAACTCCCCCTAAAGTAGTTTACTTTTTTAAGTGTCTACTTTAGGGGGAGCATATCATGATGCAGGGGGGGCGTTGTTTTTATTTATTTGCCGCTTCTTCTTTGGCTTTACGTTCTTTTTCGTAATGTTCTTCAGCCAGTATGTCGATTTCCTTCTTGAGCTCATCGACCATCGTTTCTTCCGGCACTTTTCTGACTGTCTTACCGTGCATGAAAAGAAGTCCTTCTCCGCGCGCACCTGCTATGCCGATATCCGCTTCACGAGCTTCGCCCGGCCCGTTTACAGCACAACCAAGTACGGCCACTTTAAGCGGTGCCTTGATGGATGAAATATATTCTTCCACTTCATTCGCGATTGAGATCAAGTCGATTTCAATACGGCCGCATGTCGGACACGCAATGAGAGTGGCTGCGTTACTTGCGAGACCGTAACTTTTCAGCAGTTCTCTTCCGACTTTGATCTCTTCAACCGGGTCGGCAGATAGGGATATGCGCATCGTATTGCCGATGCCACGTGAAATGATGGCACCGAGACCTGCGGAACTCTTCACAGTACCGGCAAATAGGGTACCACTCTCAGTGATGCCTAGATGCAGCGGATAGTCAAAGGCTGCTGCCGCTTTCTCATACGCTTCTATCGCCAGGTTGACATCCGATGCCTTCATGGAGACGATGATATCGTGGAAATCAAGGTCTTCCAAGATCTTGATGTGGTGCAGGGCACTTTCCACCATACCGTCAGCTGTCGGATAACCGTATTTTTGGATGATGTGTTTCTCAAGGCTTCCGGCATTGACGCCGATGCGGATTGGAATGCCTTTTTCTTTACACGCCTTCACCACTTCTTCGACTCTCTCCCGGCGTCCGATATTGCCTGGATTGATGCGGATTTTATCTGCGCCGCCTTCTACAGCGAGAAGGGCAAGCTTATAATCAAAATGGATGTCCACAACGAGTGGAATATTGATCTGCTTTTTAATTTCTGGAATGGCAAGTGCATCTTCCTCTTTGGGACATGCAACACGTACTATTTGGCATCCTGCTTCTTCAAGACGATTGATTTCTGCAACTGTTGCTTCGACGTCATGTGTCTTTGTCGTCGTCATGCTTTGGATGATGATCTGATCGGAACCGCCGATCGTCAAATCGCCAACCTTTACAGGTCTTGTATTAGTACGGTGTGTTATTTGGGACATAATCAAGCTCCTCATGTATATGATGATACTCTAAATCACTAGTAATTATACTAGAAAGCAGGCAGAAATGTAAATGTAATGCCTGCTGATTACGTTTTCATTACCGGCAGTTTCCTGAAGTAATGGATATAGAACGGTAGCGTCAAAAGATATAGGGACCAGAACATGCTCCCCGAAAGCAGTTCAATCAGAGCCATCGGCAGTAGGATGAACGCTGTTGCAAAGGATATGAACTTGTACCAGTTCATAAAACGCGACTTTCTCTTCAGCAATACTGATGATGTATGGAAGAGATAGGCGATGACCGACATGAAAATGACGCTAAAGAACATGATAACAAGTAGAAAGATGACTACATATACCGATACATAGAAATAAAGGCTTGAAGATTGCTGGGATATAAATGTCTTGAGCCCTTCGTCATCCTTTACGTCACCGAGATAGGAATAATCGAATCCAGTGTTTTGTACATCGCGGATGTATATACCGTCTTTTACGAAACCGATCAGAACATTGCGTTCTTCTATTGAATCGGTTGCGACTTCACTGCTGAAGAGGATGTCATTTCCATTTATTGAAACTGTTTCATCCTCACCGACGTATTGGTCATCTATAATGGAGAATTCCGGGATTTCCGATTCGATGTCTGCAAGTCCAGCTGCAGCATTGGCACTTTGAAAAAGCGCAATGATGTTTGGTAATGAAATAAGTAATGAGATAACGAATATATTCAACAGCATGTGTTTGAAGTTTGCCGTTCTAAAAAGAGGGTATTTCTTAAATGTAAGCAGACGCTTGTAAAAAGTGAAAAGTTTCATCGTGTAACGCTTCCTTTTGTACTAATGTATTGTAGTGCAGGCGTCACTCAGCCCTTAGGCTGAATAATCCATACCAATGTGCAATACATTTGTCATTTTATCATTGAATTGATATATTTGGTATGTAAACAAATCACTATGGAGGGGAATTTACTATGGCTTTTGAACTACCAGAACTACCTTATGCATATGATGCGTTGGAACCACACATCGATAAAGAAACGATGGAAATCCACCACACAAAGCATCATAACACCTATGTAACTAAACTCAATGACGCTGTCAAAGGCACAGACCTTGAGAGCAAATCCATTGAAGACATCATTAAAAATCTGGATTCCGTTCCTGAAGACAAGAAAACAGCAGTGAGAAACAACGGTGGCGGACACCTTAACCACTCACTATTCTGGGAGCTCCTCACTCCAGAAACAAAAGAACTCTCTGGTGAACTCAAAGAAGCAATCGAATCTAAATTCGGTTCTGTAGACAAATTCAAAGAAGAATTTGAAGCAGCAGGTGCTGGACGCTTCGGTTCCGGTTGGGCTTGGCTCGTTGTAAACAACGGTGAGCTTGAAATCGTATCTACACCTAACCAGGACAACCCAATGACAGACGGCAAGACACCTATCCTCGGTGTTGACGTTTGGGAACATGCTTACTATCTGAAATACCAAAACAAACGTCCAGAATACTTGAAAGCTTTCTGGAACGTCGTCAATTGGGATAAAGTAAGCGAATTGTACAGCAATGCTAAATAATTCCAAGCAATAGTAAAGGGACGGGCAACCGTCCCTTTTTTAATTTCCAGAACTAAAGACTCCATAATATGATAGAATGACATTACATATTTTTCAGGTAAAAGAGGATGAGTTTTATTGAAAAGAGCCAAAACCAAGAGTCTTGAAACCATAAATAATCAAGTGATGAAATCCAGGATAAACATAATCATGCTGGTTGTCTTTCTTCTTTGCCTGGCACTCATATTCCGCATAGGTTATCTGCAGATCGTCAAAGGGGATATGTACCAGGAAGAGGTGGAGAATGCCCAGTATGTAGAGATCAACCAAAATGTGCCGCGCGGCGAAATATACGACCGGAATGGCAACTTGCTTGTCGGCAATGCTTCCAAGAAAGCCATCTATTTCACCCGTCACAGGAATATGTCCTCCGGTGAAATAATGGATGTCGCCCTGAAGTTATCGGATTACATCGAGATGGATACTGAAAACATCTCCCTTAGGGATAAGCAAGATTATCTGATCAACCGTTATCCGGAAGAAGTAGAAAAGATAATGAAAAAAGAGCAGACCTTACTCGATAATGGCAATATTTCACAAAAGCAGTTCAATGAAGAGTTATATAGGCAAATCGATGACCAACAACTATCAGACATTCTATCAGAAGAAGATCTCAACACGATCGCCGTCTTTGTCGAGATGGTCAACGCCCGTGAACTCAATCCTGTAGTCGTTAAGAGTGAAGATGTGACCGAGGCAGAGTTCGCGGCTGTAAATGAATCGCTTGATTCATTGGAAGGCATTTCCACCGGGATGGACTGGGAACGCGAATACCCATATGACTCCACCCTTAAGACCGTTCTCGGAGAAGTATCCTCATCAGAAGAGGGATTGCCAAAAGAACTGCTCGATTACTATATGGCAAGAGGGTATTCACGTAATGACAGAGTCGGTAAAACTTACCTTGAATATCAATATGAAAATGTCCTGCGCGGTGAAAAGGCACAAGTTAAATATTCCACCGACAAATCAGGGAAAATACTTAAGCAGGAAACGGTCAAGAAGGGGGAGCCGGGCGATGACCTGTATCTCACCATCGATATCGAACTTCAACTTGAACTTGAAGCGATTGCCGAACATCACCTGACATCACTCAGAAAGATGGCTGAGGAAGTGGCGGCACGCAATAATAGGACCGGGGAACTTGATTACACGATCATCCCTGAATATTTGAACACAGTCGTTCTGGTCGTGCAGGACCCGAATAATGGTGATGTGCTGGCCATGGTCGGAAAACAGCTCGATGAAAATGGTGAAATCGTCGATTACCATTATGGTGCGCTTACTTCAACCTATCCGGTGGGTTCCTCCATAAAAGGTGCCACTGTTACAACCGGCTATCAAAATGACATCATCGAGCCGGGGGAAGTGCTGATCGATGAGCCACTTAACTTTGCAGGGGACCAGGGTACGAAATCGTCATTCTTCAACCGCGACAGCAAGGTTGCGATAGATGACCAGGAAGCGTTGATGGTATCTTCCAACGTCTACATGATGAAGATTGCGATGGGACTGGCTGATTTCAGCTATACACCGGGAATGTCATTGCCGACCGATATTACAGGTGGCGCGAACAAATTGAGGAATGGCTTGAATCAATTCGGCCTTGGGGTGTCGACAGGCATCGATCTGCCGAACGAAGCCACCGGACTCAGTCCGGATCTGGCAAACAACCCTTCAAGCTTTTTGAATTTGGCAATCGGACAGTATGACACGTATTCTGCACTGCAACTGTCCCAATACATGTCCACCATCGCCAACGGCGGAAACAGGGTAGGGCTTCATATGGCAAAAGAGGTGCGCAGTGGAGATGCCAACGGGGAAGGGACACTGCTGCAATCCTTCGATGGTGAAGTGCTGAATACTGTACTGTATTCTCCAGAAGAGCTGGAGCAGATCCATAAAGGGTTCTATGATGTGTTCAACACGCATGACACCGCAACAAATCGATACGGCACCGGCTGGGATGCCTATCATGAGCTCGAACCGAAGGCTGCAGGCAAGACCGGAACAGCTGAGGCTAAGTTTGAAGGAGTAGACGTCCTGAACCAGACTTATACAGGCTACGCGCCGTATGATGAGCCGGATATGGCGTTCGCCGTCATCTTCCCGAACATGCCTTATACGGTGCCTTTCTTCCCTGGACAGTACTTAGGCCGCGATGTCGTCAATAAGTATTATGAACTCTATTATGAGCAGTCACCTAAGCCGAATTATCAATATAATACGGATACTTTTTATCCGAAGCTCGTATACGGACAGTAAGGCACCTATAAGGGTGCCTTATTTTTTGGATTTATAGTGCTTGAGATGATGGTGTATAACAGTTATTGCAACTGACGGCTTTTGATTTGACGGTGGAATGATTATAATGAAAGATAGAAATGAAATGCGGAAAGAGAGGCTTTTGAAATGAATAAGAAAGATATGCGAAAAGAGATGATGGACAGGCTGGCTTCGCTCGGTCCTTCTGACAAGAAGCGCAAGGAGGAAATTTTAAAAACCAAACTGCTTGAATATATCAGTCAATTGAACATCACTTCAGTCGGCATCGTGCTGTCGATGCCGCATGAAATGGATACCGATGGCATCATCAGTCAATTGAAATCGCGAGGGATAGAAATCTATACGCCCGTATGCAACTACGACCAGAAAGTGATGAATTTCTGTGAGTTCTCTTCTTTTGACGCAGTTGTAAAAGATGAAAAGGGATTAAGGGTGCCAAAGGATGCCGAGCGCGTCAACAATGCACCTGACCTCATCCTGGTCCCGGGCCTCATCTATTCCCAATCCGGCTACCGGATCGGATATGGGGGTGGATATTATGACAAGTTTCTGGCAAACTATACCGGCTTGAAGGTATCATTACTTTTTGAAGAGCAGCTTGGCGAAGTCATTGTTGAACCCCATGATATCCCTGTAGATATATTGATTACCCCAGAGCGTACGATAGATGCAGCAGAGAAGAGAAATGAAGATGCCTGATATATGGCGCACCGCCTACGAAGTGACCCGTTACACAGATTATACGTTTTACGATTTCGACCAGAGTCGTGAAGTGATATGGCTTAAAAACGATAAAAAAGCGAGTATGATGTGCCTGCATGCCACAAATGTAGACACATCATCTGAGGACGCCGTCGACTATATATTACACCGCTTATTTATACAAGGTCAGCATGGGGTGGTGCGTCATGTTGAAAGTTATTATCCTGATGCGGACGGGGCGTCCGAACGATTCGAAGCGGATGGAGTGGAGATCATCCACGAAGGGGTCAAAGACTACGGCACTCTGATCGATAATCCTTTCTATAGATTAGACTTGAAATATAAACAATCCAAGCCTGCTGCGCATTACCAGAAACGATTGTTGAGCCGGCATCCTTTTGAACGCTACATGGTCCGCTTCACTCCGATGACTTATTTATTGACTGCGATCAATCTGGTTGTGTTTCTGCTCAATCTCATCCTTATCCATATAGTCGGTTCCTTCCAACTTACAGAGCAGCTTGCTGTCAGCCACTCTGCAGTGGTTTCCGGGGATTTATACAGACTTTTGAGCAGCAGCTTCCTCCATGTCACCGTCGAGCATTTCCTGTTTAACATCTTTGCTTTATTCATAGCCGGGAAATTCATAGAGGTGCTCTATGGAAAGTGGCGCTTGGCCATCGCCTATGTACTGACAGGCATACTATCAAGCCTCTTTTCACTGGTGTTCATCACTGAAGGGGCTTCCCTCGGCGCAAGTGGGGCAGTATACGGCCTGATCGGCATTCTGATAGTACATCTGTTGATAAGAGGGAAAATCGACTTGAAGCTGCTTCTGCAGATCGCCATATTATTTGTGGTATTATCATTCATCTCCCAAATCATGGCAAACATCAATCATTATGCGCATTTCGGGGGACTTCTGTTTGGAGGACTACTCGGCGTACTGTTTAACCGTCAAAGTTTCAAACGGGTGTGGACCATAGTATCCATTTCTCTTCTGGTGTTAATTGCAGCAATCTCATATTTTATGGTGATGGGTTCCAACGCTGAACCGGCATACAACCAGGAAGCAATGTCCAAGCTCCAATCCGGGGAATATAGTGCAGCACTTGGGATCGTCACTGAAGCGGTTAATGAAGGCGATGACACAGCCGGCACCTACCACGTACTCGGACTTATTGCCGAGTACACGGGAGACTATGACCTTGCTGAACAGTACCATGAGAAAAGCTTTGAAATGAATCCGAAACATGAGTGGGCAGTGAAGCATAAGCTGATTAAACTCAGAAAGGATAAAGACTATGAAGCCATGGGCCAAATTCTGGACGACTTGAACATTAAGAGAATTAAAGACGAAGAATTGAGGCTCATCGCCAAGGAGTATTATGGAAATGAATAAGGATCTAAGCCACATCAATCAACTGCTGAGGCGTTTTGGCATATATGTATATGATAGGGATAGGAGCAATATGCTCCTCATGATGGAAATGGAAATCAAGGAATTATACAAGGCCGGGCTGCTCGATAAGAAAGAATATGCCGAAGCCCTGTTGATTCTAAGAGACAGAAAGGAAGGCTGAGAATGGCTAATATATTGGCGGCAGATATAGGGGGTACGACCTGCAAACTAGGATTATTTTCGGATGACCTGGAATTACTCCACAAATGGGAGATTCCAACAGAAACATTTCCAGACGGGGGCAAGATACTGGAAGATATCCATGAGGTTTTCGTAAAAGAGACAGCGAACCATGGCTTGGACCTGACGGATATTATTGGTGTCGGTCTCGGAGTCCCAGGGCCGGTTGATTTTAAAAATGGCATTATAAATGGTGCAATCAACTTGAATTGGAATGGCAAAAAGCCAATTTCATATGAATTTGAGAAGATGAGCGGCATTCGAACGATCGTGGATAACGATGCCAATATCGCAGCGCTCGGTGAGCAGTATAAAGGAGCTGGAAGCGGTTATGACGATGTGGTCATGATGACGCTCGGTACAGGAGTTGGAGGCGGCATCGTCGTCAACGGGCTGCTTGCTCATGGTCATGGAGGCGCCGCAGGCGAGATAGGCCACATCCATGTCGATACAAAGAGAAGGTTCCAATGCAACTGTGGCAAGAAAGGGTGCCTTGAGACGGTGGCCTCTGCCACAGGTATTGTGAACCTTGCCAGACATCATTTTCACAATGGTGTGGAAACCAGACTCTCAAAAACCTTGGAAGAAGGCACGGTAACATCCAAGGCTGTTGTTGACGCGGCAAAGTCCGGGGACGCGCTCGGCATTAAGGTGCTTGATGAAGTCGCCGGGTTCATTGGCCTTGCATTGAGTGATATATCCGTCCTCACCAACCCGAATTACTTCATAATCGGTGGCGGTGTCAGCCGGGCTGGCGACATTCTTATGGACAGGATACGAAAGCATTATAAGCGGCTTACTTTCCCGCCGGCCCATGAAAATACTGAGATTGTCTTTGCTGAACTCGGTAACGATGCAGGAATACACGGAGCCGCACGTCTCGTAAAACAATATTTAACATGAAAAAAGCAGCCAAGGCTGCTTTTTTTATTAGAGGAAATCACTGATGCTGTAGCTTTCGGAAAAACCGAAATTGTCTGATGTGATGATGCGTTTTGCGACGTAGGCTGCGACTTTCGGTGGATATAGGCGATTGGAAGATTTATGCTTTTTGAAGGTTTCAAGGTCCGGAAACTCTTCAGGGTCCGCAGAACGGATTTCCCCCTGCATATCCGTATCGACAACTCCAGGCCTATAGGTGGCGGTGAATATCGGGTAGTCCAACCGATCCATCTCTTGGCGCAGAACATCACTCACCATATTTACTGCAGCTTTAGAACTGCAATATGCTGACCATCCTTCCATCGGATTCAGAGCAGCACCACTGGAAACCGTAAGGATGCGTTTCGCAGCTTGAATGTCACTAAAAGCGTTTACATAGCCCTTCATCAACAATGCTGGCGCCAGGACATTGATTTTATAGTTTTTCATGAACCCTTGAGCATCCATATTCGCAATGGAATGGACCGGTCCTACGATGCCGGCATTGTTGATCAAATATATCTCGTCCCCTTTTTCCGGCGAGATGGAATTGAATATTTCAGGCAACATCTCTTCCAACTTCTGTTCATCCAGGAAATCTACATGAAATTCTTTATAAAGCTCTACATCCGTTTCGACCTTGGAACGGGAGATGCTGATGATCCGATCTTCCCTGAAGATGTCAAGCATTGCATGACCGAGGCCACGGCTTGTTCCGGTTATAAATACATATCTCATAGTAAACGCTCCTTTTATTCAGTTACTGATGATTATAGAGTCAACTGAAATATTTGTAAAATGCTGAAATGCAGATATATGAATAAATATACTTGATTACGAATGTTTATAATGATATTATTTAAATTATTCTAATGGTGAGGAGATGTATGAAGATGAATGAAAAAGTAGTGTTGGCCTATTCAGGCGGTTTGGATACAAGTGTGACAATCCAGTGGTTTATAGATAAGGGATACGATGTTGTGGCGCTGTGCCTAGATGTTGGAGAAGGAAAAGACTTAGATAAGGTCCAACAAAAAGCATTGGATATGGGAGCAATTGAATCATATGTGATCGATACTACAAAAGAGTTTGCAGACGACTTCGTTTCTTATGCAATTTATGCAAATTCTATGTATGAAGGAAAGTATCCGTTAGTATCTGCATTGAGTCGTCCTTTAATCTCCAAGAAACTTGTGGAAGTCGCACATCAATCCAATGCAGACTATGTCGCCCATGGCTGTACAGGCAAGGGCAACGATCAAGTCCGCTTTGAAGTGGCCATCAAAAGCCTTGATCCTGCACTTAAGGTCCTTGCACCAGTACGTGAATGGACATGGAGTAGGGAAGAGGAAATCGATTATGCAAAAGAAAAGAATATCCCGATTCCGGTCAACCTAGACTCACCTTATTCGATAGACCAGAATCTGTGGGGCAGGAGCAATGAATGCGGTGTACTTGAAGATCCGTGGGCCAAGCCACCGGAAGATGCATATGCTCTGACCAGAAACATCAAAGAAGCCCCTGACGAAACGGAAGAACTTGTGTTGCATTTTGAAAATGGACTGCCAAAAGCCCTCAATGGTGTGTTCTATGAACTGGATGAACTGATCATTAAATTGAATGAGATTGCCGGAGTCCACGGAATCGGGAGGATAGACCACGTCGAAAACAGGCTAGTCGGCATCAAGTCGCGTGAAGTTTATGAAACACCGGGCGCGAAAGTAATTCTTACAGCAAAACATGATCTTGAAACGATCACATTGACAAAAGACATCGCGCATTTCAAACCATTCATCGAACAAAAGTTCACTGAACAAATCTATAACGGACTATGGTTCTCCCCTCTATCCGATTCGCTTAGGAAAATGCTGAAGGATATGCAGCAGCCAGTTAACGGAGAAGTGCGCCTTGAATTGTACAAAGGCAATGTGACGGTCACCGGTAGGCGTTCCGACAACAGCTTGTATGATGAAAAACTTGCAACCTATACCAATGAAGATGCTTTCAATCAGGATGCTTCTGTAGGATTCATTGAAATTTTTGGATTGCCGACCAAAGTAAAGGCGATGCTTGATAACGGTGTGAAGCTTTATGACTAAAAAGGCATGGGGCGGAAGATTTCAAGGCGAGCCACTCGACTATGTGGAAGCATTCAATGCTTCCATCCATTTTGACAAGATACTCATCGAGAAAGATATAGAAGGTAGTATTGCACATGCAACCATGCTGGAGAAGAAGGGGATTTTAAGCGAAGTTGAAGCAGAACAGATCATCTCCGGATTAAAGGCGGTGCTGGAGGACTTCAATGCGGGGCGGATGGAACTGTCCGTACAGCACGAAGACATCCATATGAATGTCGAACGCGCACTGATCAATAAAATCGGGGAAGTAGGCGGCAAACTGCACACAGGGAGAAGCCGTAATGATCAGGTGGCGACAGATATGCATCTATACATCAAAGAACAAGTAGAACATATTATAGAAAGCATCAATAGTCTAAAAAAAACCATACTCACGCTTGCCGAGGAAAACATTCATGTCATCATGCCTGGCTACACCCATCTTCAGAGGGCACAGCCAGTCCTCTTTTCGCATCATATCATGGCGTATTTCTGGATGTTGCAAAGGGATGGGGAGCGCTTCAGCGAATCATTGAAGCGCATCGATCTATCGCCTCTTGGAGCTGGGGCGATCAGCGGCACGACATTCGATATTGATCGCGAGATGTCCGCCGATCTCCTTGGCTTTTCCGATATATACCAAAACAGTATGGATGCCGTAAGTGATCGTGACTATATTATTGAAACCCTTTCAAATATCAGCCTCGTGATGATGCATCTGTCGAGGTTATCAGAAGAAATCATCTTCTGGATGAGCGAAGAAGCGAATTTCATTCAGCTATCCGACCAATTCACTACCGGGAGCTCCATGATGCCGCAAAAGAAAAATCCTGACATGGCAGAACTGATCCGCGGAAAAAGCGGACGGACGACCGGTGCCCTGATGGGCATGTTGATGTTGGTCAAAGGTCTCCCCTTAACCTATAATAAAGACCTCCAGGAAGATAAAGAAGGAATATTCGATGCGGTGACAACTGTTTTGGGGTCCCTCGAGATAATGAACGGCATGTTGGAGACTCTGTCCATAAATGAAGAAGTGCTGGAGGAGACGGTATCAGAAGATTTTTCAAATGCTACAGAACTGGCTGATTATCTGGTGCAGAAGGGAGTGTCTTTCAGAAAGGCCCATGAAGTGGTAGGGAAACTTGTTTTAAAGTGCATCCATTCCGGCAAGTATCTCAAAAATCTTAGCCTAGAGGAATTCAGGCAACATCACCGTTCAATAGAGGACGACATCTATGATCAACTCTCCACCCGCACATCAGTTGACAGAAGGAACAGCCGGGGTGGCACCGGCACAGAGGCAGTAATCGAACAGATGAAACGTGCCGAAAAACTACTGAAATGACAAAAAAGGCAAATCCTCTAGAGGATTTGCCTTTTTTATATAAACGGTCCAGCCTAGTGTCCGAGGTCTGGATAACCGTATGTAAATATAGTCGCGATTGCGAAGAAACCAAAAGTGGCAACTGTTGCTAGACTGAAAAGTACCGCCAACAGATTTTTATTTTTGACTGCCGCCACCAATCCCCAAACACCGACGATTGAAATCATCAGCATCAGCAGGGAAAAAGTGTTGATCCCGATATGGATCGACACGCCGCCAATTTCAAAAAGCTTACCCGTATCAATGAATGGCATGATGCTCAACCTCCCATAATCTCTTTATTCTCATATATATTGTATAATTAAAAATGTACTTTGTCGAGGAGATTTTAAGGAGGATCATTTATGGAAATAAGAACTTTACCCCTTGGGCCATTGGAAACGAATTGCTATCTGCTGTGTGAAGGAGAAGATGTACTGATCGTCGACCCATCTGGAGAGCCTGAAAAGATCAGGGAGGCTATCGGTTCGGATCTGACCGTCAAAGGGATCTTGCTGACCCATGCCCATTTCGATCATATCGGAGCACTAGAAGATATCGCCGATTATTATGATGCTAAAACCTGGATGGGGCGCCCAGAGCTTGAATGGCTTGCCGACCCGGCAAAGAATGGGTCGGCTAAGTATACGGACATGGGCTTGCCCATTATAACAGCCGATATACAACCCGCACCCCTAGAAGAGGGTCGCCACTCGATTGGCAAATTTGAGTTCGAGGTCCTTTATACACCGGGCCATTCACCTGGAAGCTTGAGTTATCTTTTTAACGACTTCATCGTTTCAGGTGATGTTCTGTTCAACGGTGGGATAGGAAGGACAGATCTATATCAAGCAGACCATAGCACATTGATCGACAGCATCCGCAACAAGATGTATATGCTCGATGATGAGATCGTTGTATACCCAGGGCACGGCCCGGAAACCACCATCGGGTATGAAAAGAAGACAAATCCTTTTGTGAGGAAATAGAAAAAGGACCGTACAGATTTCAATCTGTACGGTCCTTTTAAACATGATCAACCAAATCTCGGCTCGAGTAAAAATGTAGTGAAGTACGTAAAACCTACAAAGAAAAGGACGAGGTATGCAGCAAAAACGTACATGTACATCCTTTCTGTCAATTTCATGTAACCGAGGAGAATGAAGAATCCGGTTTGCGCGAGAAACAGCAATGTCATCGCCATCATGTCACCGACATAGAAGAGGATTGCAAATACACCAGTCCAAAAGCCGAGTGTCTTGAATACTTTATCCATAAGAACAGTCCTTTCATCCTTACTTTACATATCATAGTCAATTATAAATAAAGAAGATATTAAAGTAAATACTAAATAAATCAAATGGTTTGGAATCCATTTCCATTATTCCCTATTATACAACAAAAACTGTGCCAATAAGGAGAAATTCATCAATTTATTTCAGAAAAGATCAATTCCTTCACTTTTCCCCATATATAAGGTGGAGGTGAAGAATGAAAAAGCTTATAGAAACGATTTTAAAAGATGCAATACTTGAGGAGGCCACGGATGTCCACTTGACATCTGAAGGTGAAAAGGCGCATGTGAGGATCCGTTGCCTAGGAAAGATGCAGCTGCTCGAAGTGATCGACATTGAAGTCTATAGGCGAGCCATCAACTATCTGAAATTCATTGCAGATCTCGACATCAACGAACATCGTGTCCCTCAGAGTGGCCGCACCGCAATTCTGATTGATGAAGAAGTCGTCAACTTAAGGGTCAGTACACTGCCAGTCTCACTTATGGACGAAGTGGTCGTCATACGGATCCTCAACCTGATGGAAGATAAGGCGTCGAATGAATTATTCAGCACCACTTCTGAATATGATTTCTTCCAGGACTACATCAACCGGCAGCAAGGTCTGATTCTGTTTACCGGGCCCACCGGTTCCGGGAAATCGACACTGATGTATCGGTTGGTCAGGGATGTCGCAGCAAGAGGGGAACGGCAAATAATCAGCATTGAAGACCCGATTGAATATGAGCAGGAAGGAATTGTACAGGTTGAGATCAATGAAAAAGCCCAAATCGACTACGAGCCTCTGCTAAAAGGTGTGTTGAGGTGTGATCCGGATGTCATAATGTTCGGGGAGATAAGGGATGCAAATATAGCGTCCAACCTACTTAGAGCAAGTTTATCGGGACACCTTGTATTCAGTACATTCCACAGCAAATCTGCTGTAGCCGCACTCAGTCGCCTTAAAGATTTTGGACTCTATGATGAAGAGATGATACAAAGTATCTCATTAATCATAAACCAGCGTCTCATCCATACTCAAAAAGGATCTTATATCATTTATGAAACGCTTGGGAACTCAGAGATACAAGAGTTTTTGAAGACCGGTTCCGTTGTTTATGGGACACTGCACGACCGTCTGATCCATATGCTTGATGAAGGGGGACTGAATGCGGATGAGTTTAGGTTTTACGAGGATAAATTCAAATAAACTCGGGAAATATGATGCCCACTTTCTGATCAAACTCGCTGATTTGCTTGAAACAGGCTTTACCATGCAGCAGTCACTGCTTTTTCTGTTGGAACAATATGATGTGCTGAAACCAAAAGATCGACTGCAGATGATAGAGGCCGTACGAGAAGGCAAAAGTCTTGGAAAATTACTTAAGGATATGGGGTATGGCAATTCAGTCATTATCCAAATTGCATTTTCTGAAATACATGGGAAAGTATTGGAGACGTTGCGGGAATCTGCAAGGTATATCGAATACGTGAGGAATACGCGTTCGAAACTGCTTAAGGCGTTGCAGTATCCTTTGTTGCTGATAACGATCTTTGTAGGACTCCTATTAACCCTCAATTTTACAGTCATCCCCCAATTCAAAAGCCTTTACAGTGCTATGGGCACACAATCCGAAGGGATTGTGGCACTGCTCATCAAAGCGCTTGATGTGTTGCCTATAGCACTCCTGCTGTGCTTTATAACCGGAGTTGTGGCTTGTACCGTTATATCAGCTATCTTTTCCATCAAGGACGTGGCATTGAAATCTCGTATATTTACCAAGATACCTTTAGTGAATTATTTTTTTACCGGCTATCAGACATATAGGTTTTCACGGGAGTTCGGCTATTTTCTGAATAATGGACTTGAAGTGAAAGAGATTCTTGACCTTTTCATTCATCAGGAAATAAATGGCTATCTAAGATATATGTCAGAGTCCATAAAGGACGGCTTGATGAATGGTGAAAGCCTGTCACTTGTCTTGGGAGAGGTAGATTTGCTTGATGCCAAATTGTCTGTGTTCGTCAGTCACGGCGAACAGAACAGCAGCGTCGGCAAGGAACTCATCATGTTCAGCGAATACACGTTGGAACGTCTTATCATGTATGTGGAAAATATAACTAAGAAGATACAACCCGTAATCTTCGCAATACTCGGAGTCCTCATCATCTGTTTATATCTGATTATAATATTACCGATATTCCAGATGATGTCTGCGATAAACTAGGAGGAAACAGATGAGAAAACATTTTAAAGATAAAATGAAGGCAAACGGTGAAGAAGGATTTACTCTGATTGAAATGCTGTTGGTGCTATTGGTCATATCAGTGCTGATCATACTGATCATTCCAAACATAGCGGCCCAAAGTGCAAACGTCCAGGACACAGGGTGTGAAGCGCAAGTAAGAATGGTCCAGAGTCAAGTGGAATCCTATACATTGAACGAGGGCGCGCCGCCTGCTTCAATCAATGCACTCGTACCTGAGTATTTGACCGACGATCAAGTTACATGTGCGAATGGAGACACCATTGTTGTCACCAATGGCAAAGCAGCACGCACGCCATGATGGTTTTACGCTTCTTGAAATGATGCTGACATTATTCATCGTCAGCGTCATATTGCTTATTGGCGTAGTCAGTATACCTGATTACGAAGCAGGCGGGACACAAGGGGACATAGAACGGATAAGCCATTTCTTCTATAACGCCCAGACGGAGGCGATGGCTTCAAAATCTTATAATATTGTCGATATCGACCGTGCCGGCAATACTTTTCATCTACGTAGCCGGGATGGCAATATACTTAACTCCTATATACCTGAGCGGTGCCAGCTCAATTCAGGCGGGCTCGAGCGCATCATCTTTAAGCCAGATGGTGATGCGAACAAGTTCGGCACCATAAGTTTAGACTGTCCGGATTCTTCTGTAAGATTCATTTTCCAGATTGAGAGGGGGCGGTTCCGTGTCGAATGAAAAAGGGTTCATGCTGATTGATGGACTGCTTGCGATGCTGTGCCTCAGCATCATTGCCGTCACTCTGGTGCCGGCAGTCACTACAATTCAAACTGCAGCCGAAGAAGCGCAGATCCAACTGGAATTACATCGGACGTTGTACATTGAATTACTCTCCTACGATGATCGGGAGGCTTTCATCAGTCAGACCGAGAACTGGGTTGTCGAAGGAGGTAGAATATGTGGCAAAGCGAGCGGAGAATGCATCAAAATCAAAAAATGATTCAGGATTCACTTACCTGGAAGTACTTGTCAGCTTAGGCATCGCTGCTTTTATAATGGCTCTATTGCCTTCATTACTCGCGCTATTCAATTATGAAGAAGAGGAAATGGAGTTCGAACATGATTTTTTCATAATCGATATCAGCCAGTCATATAAGGATAGTACAGCCACTGATTATGAGCCGAGCCAGGAATCCATTGTTTTTATGGATAAGACAAATAAAGTACGCTATAGAAGACATGGCTCGAGAATCATTAAGACAGTGGGGGACAAAGGTTACGTTACGGTAATGTTCAATGTCACCGAATTTAAAGTTGAAGAGACGGATGAGTCCGTCATTCTCTCATTTCTCGGAAAGGGAATGGAAAATGAAGAACAGATTACATTTATCAAATGAAGGTTTCTTCAGCTTCTCGATGTATATTGTATTGATATATATGGCAGGCGTGTACTATCATTATCATAACCGCTTCATGATGATCATTGAAATACAATCCAATTTCATCGAAATCTATAATACGCGGATACAAGATATACTGGGGTGAGGATATGATCCTTATAGGTTTTATGGGGAGTGGGAAGACTACGATCGCAAAATTGCTTGGTGCACATATGGGGAGGGAAATCCTCGACCTTGATGAAGAAATCGTAAAATCCTCAGGGATGGCCATCCCCGAAATATTTGCAGCTGAAGGTGAGACAGGTTTCAGGCTACGTGAATATGATGTCCTAAAAGCACTGCCTAACCAGCACATTCTTGCGACAGGCGGAGGCGTGGTAACCTATGCAGCCTCAAGAAGGCTTCTTATGGAGATGGATCAGCCGATCATCTATCTTCATGCAGATTTTCCAACGCTTTATAATAGGATCCGTGAGGATATGAACAGACCTTTAGTAAAAGATAAGGAATCGGTGAAGAAACTATACGAAGAACGTCTTGATCTATACCGCAGCACTTCAACAATTGAGGTCGATGCCACTTCAACCCCAAAAACCATCGTCGATCAGATAATGCAGAGCCTTTAATGCACTTTCCTAGACAATGAATTAAAGCGCTTGCTATTTTCTAAAAATTGGGGTTATAATGTAGTCGTAAAGACAATTAAAAATTTGCGAATGAACAATGCTCGAGAGAACGAGTTATCGTCGCCGAAGGAGCAAACCGTAAAGGTGAATCTCTCAGGCAAAAGAACAGCATTGGGACGCATTCCTGAAGGCATATCAACAGGGCAGCTATTGGCTGTCCTGTTTTTTTATTATCCAAAGGAGGAATAGAAATATCATGTCTGAACTTAAAAAGACGCCGCTGTATAACTATTATAAGGAGGCCGGGGCAAAAGTCATCGACTTTTCGGGTTGGGCTCTGCCGGTCCAATTCAGCAGTATAAAAGAAGAACATAAGGCAGTAAGGGAGAGTGCAGGCCTTTTCGAGGTGAGCCACATGGGCGAGATTCTTGTAGAGGGAAAGGAGTCTGAAGCTTTCCTCAATTATGCACTGACGAACAATGTCGAAAAACTTACCGACACAAAAGCCCAGTACACCATGCTATGCAACGAGTCAGGTGGCGTCATAGACGACCTCGTCATCTATAAATTGGAAGATGAGAAATATCTTCTGGTAGTCAATGCCGGAAATACTGATAAAGATTATGAATGGCTGACCTCCATAAAAGGATATGATGCGACTGTCAAAAATGTCACTTCCGACTATGGACAGATCGCCATCCAGGGGCCTGATGCACGTGAAATCGTGCAGAAGCATACCGATGAAGATATCAGCGAAATGAAGATGTTCCGTTTTAAAAAGGATGTTGAGATCGGTGGCTGTAATGTAATCCTTTCACAAAGTGGCTACACAGGAGAGGATGGCTTCGAGATATACTGCGACAGCTCAGATACGGAGAAACTCTGGAAACTTTTCGTCGATGAAGGCGTTACCGAATGTGGACTCGGGTCTAGGGATACCCTCAGACTGGAGGCAGGATTGCCACTTCATGGTCAAGACCTCACTGAGGATATTTCACCGATTGAAGCTAAAGCAGGCTTTGCCGTGAAAACCGACAAAGAGGACTTCATTGGAAAAGAAGTGCTCAAGCAACAAAAAGATCAAGGGGCTCCAAGAAGGCTCGCCGGTTTTGAACTGCTTGAGAGGGGAATTGCGAGAACCGACTATGAGGTGACGGATGAAGAAGGAAACAAGGTGGGATATGTAACGAGTGGAACGCAATCTCCAGTTACCAAAAAATCCATCGGCTTTGCTCTTGTGGATACTGACTTCTTTGAACTCGACAAGACGTTCAACGTCAAAGTCCGCAGCAAAGATGTGCCGGCTAAATTCGTGAAACCCCCGTTCCATAAAAATTAAAAACAGAAGGAGTGTATCAAGTGAGTCACCGCTATTTGCCATTAACTGAAAAAGATAAGAATGCAATGCTCGAAACGATTGGCATAAAAGATATTTCCGAATTGTTTGAAGACATCCCTGAGAGTGTCCGGTTCAAAGGTGAATTGAACATCAAAGAAAAGAAGAGTGAGACTTCGCTTTTGAGGGAGCTCACAAACGTCTCCAAAAAGAACATTACTACAGAAACCCACACATCATTCCTGGGTGCAGGCGTCTACGACCATTATATCCCGACAGTGGTGGATCATGTCATCTCGCGTTCGGAATTCTATACTGCCTATACACCTTATCAGCCAGAAATCTCCCAAGGGGAACTGCAGGCGATCTTTGAATTCCAGACCTTGATTGCAGAACTCACCGGCATGGACGTGGCAAACTCTTCTATGTACGATGGACCAACTGCCTTTGCTGAGGCCGCAACAATGGCTGCCGGCCAGACAAAGAAAAAGAAAGTAGTCGTATCGAAGGGTGTTCACTATCAGGCGATTGAAGTGCTTAAAACTTACTGTAAAGGCCAAAACATCGAAGTAGTGGAAGTTGATCTCAATGGGTCCTATACCGATCTTGAAAAACTCGCTGAAGCGTCTGATGAAGATACGGCAGCGGTGATGGTGCAATATCCGAACTTCCTCGGTTCCATTGAAGACCTGGAAGCGATGGAGGAGATCGCCCACAAGCATAAGGCATTGTTCGTCGTAAACAGTAATCCGCTTGCACTGAGCCTTCTTACACCTCCAGGTGAGTTTGGCGCGGACATCGTCACTGGTGACACACAAGTATTCGGCATACCGGCACAATTCGGCGGCCCGCACTGTGGTTATTTTGCAGCCACTAAAAAACTGATGCGTAAAATGCCAGGACGCCTCATTGGGCAAACTCAGGATGACGAAGGCAACCGTGGATTCGTACTCACGCTTCAAGCCCGTGAACAGCATATAAGGCGGGATAAGGCAACAAGCAACATCTGTTCCAACCAGGCACTGAACGCGCTCGCATCTTCGGTTGCGATGAGCGCCTTGGGTAAAAACGGTGCATTAGAAATGGCTGAACAGAATATCCAAAAGACCCACTATATGAAGAATAAGCTGAAGTCTGCTGGATTTACAATCCTGGATGGCCAGTCTTTCAATGAGTTTGCAGTAAAACTCTCAAAAGATGTCGACGAAATCAATGATGAACTACTTGAATACGGCTATATCGGCGGTTATAACCTGGAGAAGGTGGACGCTGATTTTGCTGGCTATATGCTCGTAGCTGTTACAGAATTGCGCACTAAGGAAGAAATAGATGGATTTATCGAAAGGTTGGGTGAATACAATGCTTAAGGGATCCAGTCCTTTGATTTTTGAAAGAAGCATAGAAGATCGCTTTGCCTATTCGCTTCCGGATCTGGAAGTGGAAAAGGTGGATATCAGTACGATTATAGACGATAAATTCGTCCGGAAGACAAAGGCCGAGTTGCCAGAAATCAGTGAACTTGACCTGATGCGTCACTATACTGAACTATCCAATAAGAACTACGGCGTCGACTCCGGATTTTATCCGCTTGGTTCCTGTACCATGAAATATAATCCGAAAATCAACGAAAAAGTTGCCAGGATGCCAGGTTTTGCACTCAGCCATCCACTCCAGAGCGACAAAACGATACAAGGTTCCCTTGAAATCGTCTACGATATGCAGGAGCACCTCAAAGAGATTACTGGAATGGATGAAATCACATTGCAGCCTGCTGCTGGTGCGCAGGGCGAATGGACGGCATTGATGATGATCAAAGCCTTCCATGAAGACAATGGAGACTTCAACCGTACTAAAGTGATCGTGCCGGACTCGGCTCACGGAACAAACCCGGCAAGTGCGGTAGTAGCAGGGTTTGAAGCAGTGACTGTAAAATCCAATGACAAAGGGCTCGTTGACATCGAGCACCTGAAGAGTCTGGTAGGCGATGATACAGCTGCAATAATGCTCACGAACCCGAATACCCTTGGACTGTTTGAAGAGGATATTCTGGAAATGCGTGATATCGTCCATGAGGCGGGCGGTAAACTTTACTATGATGGCGCCAACTTGAATGCCATCATGGCAAAAGTACGCCCTGGGGATATGGGCTTCGATGCGGTCCACTTGAACCTGCACAAAACATTTACAGGTCCGCATGGCGGTGGTGGCCCTGGCTCAGGACCAATCGGAGTCAAATCAGAATTGGCGAAGTATCTTCCTAAACCGCTCGTCGTCAAGAATGAAGATGAGTCCTACAAAGTCGAGCAGGATGTACCTAAGAGCATCGGACGCGTAAAACCATTTTTCGGTAACTTCGGCATATTCCTGCGGGCATATACGTATATTCGCACCATGGGGCCGGACGGTCTCAAGGAAGTATCGGAAATTGCGGTCCTTAATGCCAACTATATGATGAGAAGGCTTGAAGGTACATTCGAACTTCCTTACAAGCAACATTGTAAACATGAATTTGTCATAAGCGGTTCCAGGCAGAAGAAAATGGGAGTGCGTACACTCGATATGGCAAAACGTCTGCTTGATTTCGGATATCATCCGCCGACGATCTACTTCCCACTCAACGTTGAAGAGTGCATGATGATAGAACCGACAGAGACAGAGTCCAAGGAAACACTGGATGGATTTGTAGACACCTTGATCGGTATCTCCAAAGAAGCTGAGGAAAATCCAGATATCGTCCTTGAAGCCCCTCATACTACTGTGGTCGGTCGCTTGGATGAGACTCAGGCTGCCAGAAAACCAGTACTGAGGTTCCAACGTGATGACATTGTAGAAGAGAAATAAAATAATGGCCCCGGC
>NZ_JBHMAH010000004.1:130525-320330 GCF_042429615.1 Salinicoccus siamensis | reverse complement strand
CGGGGCCATTATTTTATTTGTTTTTGGACTTGATTTTGCCAGTCCATTTGCTGATGCCGTTTTTCAGCATGTAGACATCCTTAAATCCTGCTTTCTTCAACATCTTCCCAGCCCTGTAGGGCAACCGTCCCGTCTGATCATACAGATAGACAGGCATGTCCTTCCTAAGGGAATTCATCTTCATGGAGAAATTCATCATGGGAATATTCCTTGCACCCATAATATGTCCATATTCATATTTTTCTTTATCCCTCAAGTCTATGAGCTGAACTTTCCTCAAATCTTTTTTAAATTCTTCCTCCGTAAGAGGTTTGACGCTCTTCATATTCCTGTAGCCGTTCACTACCAGAAGAAGGATGATGACGATTGACGCCAATAGAATAATCAACCAAGTATCCAATTTGTATCTCTCCTTAAAAATTTCACATAAGCTTATTATAAAGATGTTCGACACAATTTAAAAGAGAAAATGATGAGGAACATCTAGTGGGGAAAATCACTGAAGCGGGGTGGAGGGGGCGGTGTATGAACTTAGGGTGGTCGGTTGATTGGCAGACAATATTTAAAGATGATAAAAAAACTGCCCAATACCGGGCAGTTTCATTATTTTCGATTTCTATATTTACGTTTTGATTTTCTGAGTGCGCGTTTATATTTTCTTTGGCTCGGTGTCAATATAAAGAAATAATATATTCCATAGAGGATGAGGCCGATGATCAGCAGGGTCACCAGCGAATTGAGTATCATTCCCATGAAATAATCCAGGTTGGTTACAAGGCCGATTGCAGCTATGGCAAGTACCAGGTACATCAAAAATCGTTTCATTCATTCCACACTCCTTAATAATCTGTTGAATGAGGCGATGGCCACTTCAACTTGCTTATGATCGGGTTGTTTTGTAGTCAGCAGCTGCAGCAATAATCCAGGTATGCCGAACCATTTAAGGACCGGCACGTGCCTCACCTTATTCGTGAACTGGAGGAACTCGAAGGACAATCCGATGACTACCGGTATCAATGCCAATCTGTTGAGGATTCTGACATAGAAGGGATCGACCGGCACGAACATATAGACGATGAATCCTATGAGTACGGTGAAGAGTATGAAGGAACTGCCGCATCTATAGTGCAGCCTTGAATGATGCTGGACGTTCTCCACCGTCAATGGTTCATTATCCTCGAAAGTATTGATGACTTTATGTTCGGCGCCGTGGTACTGAAACAGGCGTTTGATCATGGGGGTCATTGAAATGGCGTAAATATAGAGGAGCAGCAGAATAAGCTTGAAGAAAGATTCCAGGGCGACTTGCCCAGCATGGGAAGTGACGACCCCTGAGAATACCTCAGCTATGAAGACTGGTATGAGGGTGAAAAGGGTTTTCCCGAGCAAAAAGGAAAGTATGCCTATCAGAACGGTGGACAAGACGATTTTGGACTTGTTTGCTTCATGCTTCTCCGCTTCAATGTTCATGTCATCTGATGGATGCCTTTCATATCTTTCAGAGGCGAAGTCCATATGTTTCATCCCATATATGCTTGATTCAATGATGGCCACATTCCCCCGTAAGATAGGGATTTTCTTTAGTTTCTGAACCCAGTCCTTTTGCGGACGGTCCATTTCGAAATAATCTATGGAATCGTCATTGCGGCGGATGGCGGTCACCATCTTCCTGGGCGACTGGAACATCACCCCTTCGATGACGGCTTGACCGCCATATTTCGTATTGGTCATCAGTTCACGCTTCCCTCATCAATAGTATTCATTTACTTGCTTAAGCTGATCGAGGCCTTCCTTGAACAGATCGGAATCATCATTCTCTATACCTCTGTTCAAGATATCGATTGCTGCAAGGATTTCGTCGTTGGCCAGCAGAATGGATTCATGCCGGCGTTTCAGGTAATCATCCAACTCAACATCAGTGGTTTCATCATTATAGTCTTCTATCGTACGTGATATCTGTTTTTCGACTTCTTTGAAATTGGACTGGAGATTTTGGGGCGATTCTTCGTTTTCCCTTATCATTTTGTCCAGCTCATCAAAAGAAGATTCCATTTCCGAAGCATAGGATTCGATATCCTGCACATACTTGCTTATGTCGGGATTACCCCTTATTTCTTTCATTTTGGAAATTTCCTGCTCCAGATTCTCAAGGCGCTGTGAATTCTTCTGCAGCGAGACTTCCTCAGTCTGCAGAAGACGCTTCAACTCCTCGTTACGCTCATTCGCCTCTTTTAAATCCTGTTCTACCGGGTTCCCGCTACAGGCACTCAGGAACATCACCGACAGTATGATCGACGTCATTCGTTTCATAATCTGACTCTCCTAATTTTCATTGTATAATGATATCATGTTACATCAAAAGATGATATTGTTTTGCAAATTACAAAAAAGTCGGGATATAAGCGACATTGGATGATTCTATTACTGAAATAAAGGTTATTTTGATGTAGAATGTAATCTGAAAGGTGGAGTATAAACATATGATTAAATTTGATAAAGTGAACACCCTTTTAGAAGAGAACAGCTTGGATGCACTGCTCATCATGAGCGACTACAACAGAAGATACTTGAGTAACTTCACAGGGTCAAGCGGTGCTTTAGTCATCACGAAGGAGAATCGATACCTGATTTCTGATTTCAGGTACGATGCGCAGGCCAGGGCACAAGCTGAAGGTTTTGAATTCATCCTTCAGGATAAAGGTCTCCTTGATTTCACAGTGGAATTCATCAAAGGGAAAAACCTTCGCACCCTTGGTTTTGAGGGCCATCATATCAATTACAATACTTCTGAAAAGCTGCCTGAAAACTTTGAGATTGTACCTTTGACGAATGAGATTGAAAAAATCCGCATGTTCAAGACACAAGAAGAGGTTTCCATAATCAAAAAAGCGTGCGAAATAGCCGATGAAACCTACGATCACATATTGAAGTACATTAAGCCAGGGATGAGTGAACTCAACGTGCGCAACGAAGTTGAGAATCATATGCGTAAACTTGGAGCTGAAGGTTCGAGTTTTGATATCATTGTAGCCAGCGGCTACAGGGGTGCACTCCCGCATGGTGTGGCTTCTGATAAAATCATAGAGGCCGGCGAGATGATTACACTTGATTTTGGCGCATATTATAATGGGTATGCATCTGATATAACCCGCTCGTTTGGCGTCGGGCACGTATCAGAAGAAATGGAGAAAGTACACAACATCGTCCTCGAGTCCCAACTGGCTGCACTTGATGCAATCAAAACAGGGATGACCGGCCGTGAAGCGGATGCGGTTGCACGTGATATCATCACGAAACACGGCTATGGAGATAACTTCGGTCATTCGCTTGGACATGGGTTCGGTTTGGAAGTGCATGAAATGCCGAGCTTGGCGAAGTCCAGCGAAACCGTTCTCGAGAAAGACATGTGTGTTACAGTAGAACCGGGCATCTATATTGAAGACGTAGGCGGCGTAAGGATTGAAGACGACTGCCTCGTTACAGATCAAGGTCTTGAGAAACTTTCACACAGCAGTAAAGAGCTGTTCATCATCTAAATCAATGAGAATACAGGAGGATTATTATGATTTCAGTCAACGATTTTAAAACAGGGCTTACAGTAGAAATAGAAGGGGGCTTGTGGCGTGTGGTCGATTTCCAACATGTCAAGCCAGGTAAAGGCGCCGCTTTCGTCAGAAGCAAACTCAGGAACTTGAGGACAGGGGCCATCCAGGAAAAAACGTTCCGTGCAGGTGAGAAGGTGGGCAAAGCCCATATCGATAATTTGAAGATGCAGTATCTGTATGCAGATGGAAACAACCACGTCTTCATGGATAACAATACATTCGAGCAGGTCGAGTTGGATGCTTCGGCACTTACTGATGAGCTCCAGTACCTGAAAGAGAACATGAATGTTTCCCTGATCATGTACGAAGGGGAGACACTCGGTGTCGAACTGCCTAAAAACGTAGAACTCAAAGTTGTTGAAACGGAACCGGGAATCAAAGGCGATACAGCAAGCGGCGCGTCTAAATCCGCGACTCTTGAAACAGGACTTCAGCTCCAGGTGCCACTCTTTGTAAATGAAGGGGACACACTTGTCATCAGTACTGATGACGGTCATTATGTTTCAAGAGCCTAGAAAGTGAAAGCAGGGTAGCCTCTGCTTTCATTTTTTACTTGAATTGGTATGACCACTTGCGTAAAATACAAGACAGAAATTTTGAAAGTTAAGGAGCCTGAACATGAAACATGAATATATTGACTCACTGATAGGTAAAATGGAAAAAGCTTCACTCACCGAATTGACATACAAGGATGAGGAAGTTGAAATCAAACTTAAGCGCGGAGGAGAACCAGAACAGTCTGCAAGACCGGCTACTGCGCCTTCAACACCGGCTGCAGCAGAAGCACAGCCGCAGCAGCCATCACCTGAAGAAGAGGGCAAGGTGATCAAGGCTCCAATGGTCGGAACATTCTATAAAGCAGCTTCTCCAGAGGCGGACCCATATGTGAAAGTAGGGGATAAGGTCGATAATTCCTCAGTAGTGTGCATTCTTGAAGCAATGAAGCTGTTCAATGAAATACAGGCGGAAATTTCCGGTGAAATCACAGAGATACTTGTCGAAGATGGAGACATGGTTGAATACGATCAACCATTGTTCAGAGTACGATGATCAAAAAGATACTGGTTGCAAACCGCGGAGAGATTGCTGTAAGGATCATCAGAGCGTGCACTGAGTTGGGGATAGAATCCGTCAGCATCTATTCTGAAGCAGATAAGGACAGCCTACACCGGAAAATCGCCACTGAATCCTACTGCGTCGGTCCAAAGCTTTCAAAAGACAGTTACCTCGACATGATCAGCATCATCACGATAGCCAAAAAAAGCGGCTGTGACGCCATTCATCCAGGCTATGGATTTTTGGCTGAAAACAGCGATTTTGCAGAAATGTGTGAAGTATCCAACCTTATTTTCATCGGCCCTATGCATGAAACGATCTCATTGATGGGTGTTAAGGATGTCGCTAAAGATACGATGAAAAAAGCGGGCGTACCCACCGTACCCGGCAGTGAAGGCGTTGTGGCTTCTGTAGAAGATGCAAAGGAAATCGCTGAAGAAATCGGTTATCCGGTCATCATTAAAGCAAGTCATGGCGGCGGGGGAAAAGGTATCCGGGTTGCGAGGGATGAAGCCTCCCTTGTCCAAAATTATAAGATGACGGAACAGGAAGCAGAAAGTTCCTTCGGCAACAAAAGCCTCTATATCGAAAAGTACATAGAGAATTTCAGGCATATAGAAATTCAGGTGCTCGGAGATTATCATGGCAATGTCGTACATCTTGGTGAGCGCGACTGCACCATCCAAAGGCGGATGCAGAAATTGGTGGAGGAGGCGCCGAGCCCGGTGCTTTCCGAAGCAAGGCGGGAAGAGATAGGGCAGACGGCTGTGACAGCTGCAAAAAGCATCGATTACATCGGAGCCGGCACCATCGAGTTCATCTATGACTTGAATGACGACAGCTTTTATTTCATGGAGATGAATACGCGCATCCAAGTGGAACATCCGATTACGGAAATGATCACTGGTGTAGACCTTGTCAAAATGCAGATTAAAATCGCAAGAAGAGAACCCATACCGTTCAAACAGGAGGAAATTGAATTTAAGGGGCATGCGATCGAGTTGCGCGTCAATGCGGAGAATCCTTACAAAAATTTCATGCCTTCTGCCGGCAAGATCACCGACTTCATGGTGCCAGGCGGCTACGGCGTCAGATTGGATAGTGCCTGCTACGCTGGATACGTCATTCCTCCCTACTATGACTCCATGATCGCGAAGCTGATCACTTTTGCGCCATCAAGGGAAGAAGCCATCAACACTGCACTGCGTGCACTTGGCGAATTCAAGATTGGCGGAGTCGATACGACAATTCCTTTCCATATGAATCTGTTGAACCATGAATCATTCAAGAACAATGACTATAATACAAACTTCCTGTCAAACCATGATATAATGAATTGACGAGGTGATTAATATGATTATTGAAGAAAATAAAGCAAATCTTGGACGCATCGAGATTTCACCCGAAGTACTTGAAGTGATTGCAAGTATTGCCGTAACGGAAACAGAAGGTGTGCATGCATTGCATAACAACTTTGCCAGCGGCAACTTCGAGAAGATCGGCAAAAAATATCGTGGGCGCGGGGTCAAAGTAGACAGCAAGGATAAGGAAGTGCGACTTTCAATCTACGTCACGCTTGACCAGAGCCACAACGTGCATGGAACTGCCGAAAATATACAAAAGAACGTCACCCAGACTATTATGAACATGACGGATAATATTGTAAAAGAAGTCAATGTCCATATCGTAAATATCAAATAGATGATTAGATGGTGTTATTAATGAACCGACATGAACAACGAAAGAAAATATTTCAAATACTGTTCCAACTGGATCATGGACTTGTGAACCTAAAGGATGCATCATTCCATGATCTGTACCAGGAATACCCATACATCAAGTCAATCGTAGATTATCATTCAGAACATGAGTCCAGGATAGATGGTGAAATTAAAAATCATCTGACCAGCTACACTTTGGAACGCATCCCGAAAGTTGAAAGGAATATTTTGAGGACAGCCATTTCTGAGATACTTCATGGGGATTCCCCCAAAAAAGTAGTGATCAATGAAGCGATCATCCTTGCGAAACAATACGGGGAGAAGGATGGCTACCGCTTTGTCAACGGTGTCCTCAAAAACTTTATTTTTGAAACGGATGAAAACACGGATGGAGCACAGTAAATACCTTACCGTAGGTGCATTGACAAAGTACCTGAAATATAAGTTCGACCAAGATCCGTATTTAACGCGTGTCTATTTAAAAGGTGAGCTCTCGAATGTCAAACACCATTCGAGTGGCCATCTATTTTTTGCATTAAAGGACAAAGATGCCGTTCTGCGCGGAGTGATGTTTTCGCGTAATGCCCACGCATTGAAGTTTCAGCCGGAGGAAGGGCAGAGCGTACTCATCGAAGGCAGGGTCAGCATTTTTGAAAGTAGTGGCCAATACCAGATCTATGCAGACAGCATAGAAATGGATGGCATCGGCCTGCTTTTTGAAAAGCTTGAAAAAGATAAAACCGATTTGCGCAATCAAGGGTATTTTGATGACAAGCATAAAAAAAAGATTCCGGAGTACCCCAAGAAAATTGCCATAATCAGTTCCCAAACCGGTGCAGCACTGCAGGATATGGTCACTACGCTTAAACGACGCTATCCTCTTGTTACAGTGACGATCTACAATACATTGATGCAAGGCAGTAAAAGTAGGACGACGGTCGTTCGAAGTCTTGAAGAAGCGGATGGATCGGGTGCGGATACTATAATTCTGGCAAGAGGGGGCGGATCCATAGAAGATTTATGGACTTTCAATGAGAAGGACGTCGCACTTGCTGTATTCAACATGAAGACCCCCATCATCACAGGCATCGGGCACGAAACAGATACAACCCTTGTCGACTTCGTTTCTGATTTGAGGGCGCCTACACCAACAGCAGCTGCAGAAATATCTGTCCCTGACCGTGTCGATATTTTCGAAAAACTCAGTCAGACGGAAAAGTTCCTGGCACGCAGCATCCATCAAAAAATCACATCCGATAAAAACCGACTGTCGACGTTTTCTTCCTACTATAAACTCAAAAACCCGGACCTCCTGTATGATCAGCAGACGGAAAAACTGGTCGCACTAAAAGATAGCCTTGATTCGAGAGTTACATCAAAGATTCGTGAAAGCGGCTACCGTCTATCGAATGCAAAAGAAGGCGTAAGATATAATACACCAATCTTTAAAATCAGAAGAGGCGCCGAAATACTGGATGCCTACACTGCAAATCTTGATAGGACACTCAAGGCGAAGATTGAATCATCACGGCAAACATTGGGTGCATCACTAGACCGCCTCAATTCGCTGAGTCCGACGAATGTATTGAAACGTGGATATTCCTACACCACCAACGAAGGTCAGGTCGTCAAAACAGTGGACGCGATAGGTGATGGGGACATCATAGAAACGACATTAAGGGATGGCACAGTCCTATCCAAAGTAACAGAGGTGAGAAATGATGCCGGAAAAGAAAGATGAAACATTCGAAGAAAAGATGAACCAGCTAGAAACAATCGTAAAAAAATTGGATGAAGAAGAAGTGTCACTTGAAGAATCGCTTGAACTCTACCAAAAAGGAGTGGAGCTTACTACAGAGTGCGACAAGATACTCAAAAATGCAGAGTTGAAGGTTGAAACACTTAACAAGAAAGGGGCAGAAGATGAAGAATGATATGAATGATTACCTCATAAAAGCTGAGTCTAGAATCCTTGCCCACCTTCAGACGAATCGTGTCTCCAAAACAATCGAAGAAGCCAGCAGCTATTCCATCAAGGCTGGCGGCAAAAGATTTCGCCCTTATCTGCTTTTTGCCGCACTCGAGTCATTGGGTGCTGACCTGGAGAAAGGTGTAGGAGCCGCAGCAGCGGTGGAAATGGTTCATACTTATTCCCTTATACATGATGACCTCCCGGCCATGGATGACGACGACTACCGGCGTGGTGAACCCACCAACCATAAAGTATATGGAGAAGCTGCTGCGATACTCGCAGGAGATACCCTACTGACCGAAAGCTTTCACCTCATAACTCTGGATACCCGATTGAACCCAGACCAGAAAGTGGAGATCATCGCTCAATTGTCGGAGAAAGCAGGACAGAATGGTATGATAGGTGGACAGATGCTCGATATAGAAGCAGAAGGCAAGAATATCACCTTTAACGAGCTTGAAGATATCCATCATTACAAAACGGGACAGTTGATCGTACTTCCCATAAAAATTGCATGCATAATTGCTGAGGCCAGTGATTCTGTTATGGATCCGCTTCTTGAATTCGGCGATAAACTGGGCATCCTCTTCCAAATACGAGATGACATTTTGGATGTGGAGGGCAACCTTGAAACCACCGGCAAAGAAACAGGTAGTGACGCACGGAAAAATAAGATGACCTATGTGAGAACGTATGGCCTGGAAGGCGCTAAGAAAGAACTGGACAAATTAACTGGAGAAGCGGAAACAATACTCAACTCACTTGCCGACGAAATAGATATTTCCCATCTCTATAGGGTATTGCAACGCTTTGCAGTAAGAGATAAATGATAATTCATCATTATGAATTATCATTTTTATTTTGACCTCTACATAAAAGTGGTATAATTGGCATTAGTAAATTTAAAGGTGGTTGCTATATGAATCTATATAGTATAAAAGAACCCTCATTCCTGAAAGAGATGGATGAAGAGGAACTTAAAATACTGGCACAAGACATCAGAGATTTTCTTATCGAGTCATGTTCTAGGACAGGCGGCCACATCGGAGCGAATTTGGGGGTCGTGGAATTGACCCTTGCACTTCATAAGCACTTCAATTCTCCGGAGGACCGCCTGATCTTCGATGTGGGCCATCAAGCCTATATCCATAAGATATTGACTGGACGCATAAACGATTTTGATTCCTTGAGGCAATATAAAGGCTTATGCGGATTTCCAAAATTACGTGAATCTGAACATGATGTCTGGGAAGCGGGGCACTCCTCAACGAGTCTCTCTGCTGCAATGGGCATCGCCAAAGCGCGCGATATAAAAGGTGAGAAAAACTACGTCGTTCCCATCATTGGAGACGGTGCATTGACGGGCGGCATGGCTTTGGAGGCGTTGAACCACATTGGTTCCGACCGTACCGATATGACCATAATATTAAACGATAATGAAATGAGCATTGCACCAAATGTAGGAGCAGTCCATAATATGCTTGGCAGAATGCGCACCAACACCCAATATAACCGGGTCAAGCATGACATTGAAGATTTCTTGAACCGCCTTCCACAAGTAGGCGTCAAGTTAAGGGATATGGCTGATAGGATCAAAGACAGCATGAAATATCTTATAGTGAATGGCATCTTCTTTGAAGAACTCGGCATCAAATATCTCGGCCCTGTCGATGGCCACGACTTCGAAGAGTTGTCGAATGCAATCCAGATATCCAAAGATTACAACGGACCCGTCGTAATCCACGTCATCACCAAAAAGGGCAAAGGATATCACCCAGCAGAAGATGACAAGATGGGCAAATGGCACGGATTGGGGCCTTACAAGATAGACACAGGAGAAGTCCTCGGGAGTAAATCGACTCCATCATGGAGTGAATTCATGTCGAACACAGTTCTTGAACATGCCAAAAGCGATGACAGGATTGTTGCTTTAACTCCTGCAATGCCTGTTGGCAGCAAGCTGACGAAATTCCAAAATGAACTGCCGGAGCGTTTCTTTGACGTCGGCATTGCAGAGCAGCATGCTGTTACAATGTCAGCTGGCCTTGCTGCAAGTGGCATGCGACCATATCTGGCCATATATTCAACATTCCTTCAACGCGGCTTCGATCAATTGCTGCACGATGTGGATAGGCAAAACCTGAACGTCTTCATAGGCATTGACCGAAGCGGCCTCGTAGGTGCTGACGGCGAGACCCATCAGGGCGTCTTCGACATCAGCTTCATTACCCCGTTGCCGAATATGACCTTGATGATGCCAAAAGATGAGATTGAAGCATCACAGATGATCGATTTGGCATTCAGTCATGAAGGACCTATTGCGCTGAGGTATCCAAGGGGCAATGTAAAAGGCCTGAAGCAGGAAGGGACATCCGAAATCCTCGAGTACGGAAAATGGGAATTGATGGCTGAAGGTGACGATATGACCATCATCTCCTTTGGACCTACGCTTGACCTTGCACTAGAAGCTTCAGATACGTTGAAAGATGCCGGAATAAAAGCCGGTGTAGTCAATGCCCGATTCCTTAAGCCAATGGATCATCAGATGCTAAACGCACTGGGCGGCAATGGTAAACCTATCCTTACAGTCGAAGAATCAATGTTGACTGGTGGACTGGGCAGCTTGATCGCAAGCTATCTTGCGGATAATGATTACAATAACGCTCTCCATAGAATCGGTATCGATAATGAATATATCGAACATGGGGATGTAGGGAAGCTTCTTGAAGACATCGGCATTACAGCCGAAAATATAGTCCTTCAGTCGAAGTTGCTGATGGAGCGGGCAAATGGCAAGCAAATCAAGAATTGATCAGCATGTGCACCAGCACTTCAATTTAGGCACCCTTGAAGAAGTCAGACGGATCATAATGGCTGGGAAGGTTTTAAACAACAATGCCCCCATATATAAACCTTCAGAAATGATTGACCCAAGTAAAGCTGATATCCGCTTCAGGAACATAAAACCCTATGTTTCCCGGGGAGGAATAAAGCTCAATCATGCAGTACAATACTTTGACATTAGCTTAAATGATAAAATAATGATAGATGTGGGCAGTTCAACAGGTGGGTTTACTGATTGCGCCCTACAAAAAGGCATAAAACATGTATATGCAGTCGATGTAGGCACCAATCAGCTTGATTATAGATTGCGCGTCGATGACCGGACTACCGTGATGGAACAGACTAATTTCAAAGATACATCCACAGGCGACTTTCCAAGTTTGCCTGATGTCATCTCAATAGATGTCTCCTTCACTTCTGTAGTACCGATAATCAGGCATATCACAAATCTGTTCGCCCATGACTACGAAATCATCGCCCTCATCAAACCGCAGTTTGAATCCTATCTGGAAGAGAGGGAAGCCGATGGCATCATCACTTCCAAGGTAACCCATGAAAATGTGGTCAACCGTGTAATGGCAGAGTGTCTTTCCCTCTCCCTTTCAATAAGAGGATTGGAACGTTCACCGATTACAGGAACAAAAGGCAATATTGAGTATCTGCTTCATCTTAAGCACAGCCAGGGCAGTATTGAAAATTTAGTAGAAGAAAAGGACATCCAGCGCACCATCTGGGGCTGATGTCCTTTTTTTATATTATAATCATTCATTTTATGATATTATGTGTATAAATATACATGAATGGTATAAGGAGGCTTACTGATGTCCAATAAGTCCATCAGACAAATCAAGATACGGGAGATTATCACCAACAATAAAGTGGAGACCCAGGAAGAGCTTGTCGAAAAACTGAACGTTTATGATTTTAATGTCACCCAGGCCACTGTCTCAAGGGACATAAAGGAATTACAGCTGATCAAAGTACCGGCCCCAGACGGTGCCTATGTCTACAGTATGCCTAAAGACCGTAAATTCCACCCACTCGAAAAGCTAGGCAGATATCTAATGGATAGTTTCGTTAAACTCGATTATACCGGCAATATGCTTGTACTGAAGACATTGCCGGGCAATGCCCAGTCAATCGGTGCGATAATTGATCAGCTAGACTGGGAAGAAGTCGTCGGGACAATCTGCGGGGATGACACATGCCTGCTTATATGCAGAGATCAAACTGCACAGGAAGAAATCAGGAATAGAATCTTCAATCTGATCTAAACTGGAGTGTTTATTTTGCTTATAAGACTTAAAATTAAAAACTTGGCAGTACTGGAAGATATTGAACTGGACTTCGACAGTGGCCTCACCATCATTTCTGGCGAGTCCGGGTCCGGAAAGTCAATGATCATAGAAGCCATCAGATATCTCTACGGTAAGCGTGCATCCATGGAGGATATCCGTTATGAAACGAAAGGAGCGGTTATAGAGGGTGTCTTTGATCTCCCTTCAACCGGGGCAGTACAGCATCTCCTCAAAGAAAATGACATTCCTGAAGATGAGCTCTACATCATCCGCAGAGAAATCATGCAGAACAGAAAAAGTATCATAAAAATAAATTCACGCATGGTCACTTTAGGCGCACTGAAAGAAATAATGTCTGAAGTCATCAGCATCCATTCGCAATCTTCCCAATCTGAAGCTTTGGAGTACGGCCAGCACATCCTTTATCTGGATCGATACATCGACTTGGAAAACAGACCTTCCTTTAAAAAATACAGACAGAATCATCAAAAATACAAAGCTTTGGAAGCGAAAATAAAAGAACTGGAGTATAAGGATAAGAACCGGGTACAACAGTTGCAGATGTACCGGCACCAATTCGATGAATTGGAAGAAATGGGACTTGAAGAGGGCGAGGAGGATAAGCTGATAGAGGACATAGGCTATCTTGACAACTATGAAAAGATAAACAGCAGCCTATCACTGATCAGCAATCAATTAAGCGCAGAATATGCACCGCAGACCATGCTTTATGACATCACCAATCATATCGAGACATTATCCAATTTTGATGAGAGCTATAAAGAATTCAATGATATATTAGTCGAGTCATATCACCTGTTGAATGAACTGGACAGCAAAGTCTCAAGCGACCTATCAGCCTTGGACTATGATGAAGAAACCCTCAATTTCAAGCAATCCAGGCTATCAAGCATCAATTCCCTAAAACGCAAGTACAATATGACAGTCGATGAACTGATGGACTACCAGATTAAGTTGGAGCGCGATATTGCAGAGCTTGATAACATTGCCCAATCCTTTGAAATACTACAGGAAGATAGGGAGAAGGCATTGAAGGAAATGGAGCATCATGCTAAAGATCTCCACGATTACAGAGTCGAGCAGAAGCATTTTTTGGAAACACGCATAAAAAAAGAACTGCATGACCTTGATATGCCAGCGGCCGACTTTGAAATCGGCATATCGGAAGCGAATTTTGATGAAAGAGGCTATACCGCAGTAGAGTTCTTGATTTCAACAAATGCCGGCGAACCTTTAAAATCAATGAACCGCATCGCTTCAGGTGGAGAGATAGCCAGGGTGATGCTCGCGCTTAGGACCATCTTTACTGAATTCGATGCACAGACCCTTCTTATACTTGATGAAATCGATACAGGAGTAAGCGGACAAGTGGCAACCCGCATGGCCCAGAAGATGGCGCGGCTCTCCAAGACGAGGCAGGTCATCTCCATATCACATCTACCACAGGCAGCTGCAATGGCAGACCACCATCTCTATATAACTAAAGAAACCTCTGATCATCGTACCTCCAGCCATGCTAAATATCTCAATCAGGATGAGCATGCATATGAAATCGCGAGGATGCTCAGTGGTTCAGATATATCAGCCGCCGCTCTAGAAAACGCCAAAACCTTAATAAAAGCAAAAAATGAAGAGACGCATTAAAGCGTCTCTTCATTTTTTTCGTTTCCTTTCCTCCCATGCGGGAGGCTTGTCCACCATTTTCATATACTTTTCCTTGGCGCGGTTCTGCCGCTGTTCACGGTGCAGGATATAGCCTCCAATGAACCATATGCCAAATATCGCAATTACCAACCCAACGATGAACTGGACTACTGTAAGGGTAAATGGGTCATTGACGATGCCGAATACACTATCCCTCATATATTTGATGCCAAGTCCTGCCATGATCACTGGCATGACAAGGATAAGGAGTGCAATGATTTTTTTCATTAAACCACCTGTCTAAAATTTATTAAGCCCATTATAACTCAAGTCACCCATATATAAAAATGATCAATATTTTTAAATCTTTTGAATATTTCAAGTTTAAGTAATGCCGTGTAATTTGATTTTCGTATCTGTATAATAATGGCTGAGGGGAGGGAATATGGTGGAGTTCGATGAAATATTCAAAAAAGAATCAAGTAAAATGATAACGCTTTCAATATGCAGGGCTGGGGACATCACAGTGCTGAAACCAGTCATCAAACTTATTGAAAGCCATGATATCAGATGTCACCTCATTGACGACCGTCCGAAATTAGAATGCCTACTGGATTCTATGGGGCAGACGGAACTGCTTGAGAGCAACCTCTTCATCCATCATATCACGGATGATGAAGAAGCGGCCCATAGTGCCTTACGGCTCATCGCCCAAGGTAAAGCCGATATATTGGTAAAAGGTATGGTACCGACCGCAACACTTCTTAGGGAAGTATTAAAAAAAGAGCATGGGGTGGTCGAATCGACCATGCTGAGCCATGTCGCCCTGTTTGAACCGCCGAATTACCATAAAGCTTTATTGCTCAGTGATGCCGCAATGAATATTGCGCCAGATCTAGAACAAAAGAAACAGATCATCAACAATACAGCTGAAGCAGCCCAAATGCTTGGCATCAGCAAACCTAAAGTCGCGCTGTTGTCAGCTGTCGAGAAAGTGACGGATAAGATGCCATCGACCGTAGATGCACACGCGTTGGTCGAAATGGGAACTCAGGACTTCAAATATGATATTATAATGGAAGGGCCACTTCAATATGATCTGGCAATTTCTAAAAAAGCTGCAGCTCAAAAAGAGGTGCAATCCGAGGTGGCGGGCGATGCCGACATACTGATTGCCCCCAATATAGAAGCTGGGAACATCCTCTACAAGTCACTGGTGTATTCAGCTGGTGCCAGGGTCGCTTCCGTATTGACCGGGGCCCGGGTCCCGATCGTCCTTACATCACGTGCCGATAGCCCTGAAGATAGATTCAATTCCATCAATCTGGCAATGGCACTATCAAAATAATTAAATGGAGTGGTAAAAATGATATTCGAAAAAATGGAACAGTACGATTATGAGCAACTGGTTTTCTGTCACGATGAAACAAGCGGTTTGAAGGCAATCATCTGCATCCACGACACAACACTTGGTCCAGCACTCGGCGGGTGCCGTATGTGGAACTACGACACCGAAGAAGAAGCAATAGAAGATGTACTCCGTTTGGCTAAAGGCATGACGTATAAAAATGCAGCAGCCGGCCTTGATCTCGGGGGCGGTAAGACAGCTATCATAGGAGATGCTTCCAAAGACAAATCAGAAGCCTTCTTCAGAGCGTTGGGCCGTTACATACAGAGCCTTGGAGGCAGATACATCACAGCAGAAGACGTTGGCACAACTGTAAGCGATATGGACCTCATCTATCAGGAGACGCCTTATGTCTGCGGAGTGAGCGAATCATACGGCTCAAGTGGTAACCCAAGCCCCATGACGGCTCTTGGCGTCTATATGGCAATGAAACGTACAGCGAAAGAAGCTTTTGGCGACGATTCCCTGAGCGGAAAAACTGTAGCTGTACAAGGTGTGGGCAACGTTTCCTATGGCCTCTGCAAACACCTTCATGAAGAAGGTGCCAAACTGATCGTCACAGATATCAATGAAGATGCCGTAAATCGTGCCGTCACTGATTTCGGCGCGGAAGCAGTAGGAATAGATGACATCTACTCTGTCGATGCAGACATCTTCGCACCTTGTGCGCTCGGCGGCATACTGAACGACGATACGATCCCTGAATTGAAAGTGGCAGCTGTTTGCGGCAGTGCCAATAACCAGCTTCTTGATGATGATAAACACGGCCGTATGCTGGAAGAAAGAGGCATCATATATGCGCCTGACTATGTTACAAACTGCGGCGGCGTGATCACAGTAGCGGATGAGCTTCAGGGCTATAATGCAGAACGTGCCGAAAGTAAAGTGAGGGGCATATACGACCAGATGGATAAAATCTTCTCCATTGCAAAGCGCGACAATGTGACGCCGGCAGTTGCAGCGGATCGTTTGGCAGAAGAAAGGATCAAGAGCATGATGCATGTCAAAAGTACTTTCTCCCTAAACGAAATGACGCCTCTCAGCAGGAGGTAACCCTTTTGACATATAAAATCCTGGTGCTCAACCTTGGGAGCACATCAACCAAAGTGGCCATCTATGAAGACGACAGGCCACTTGCTTCCGATACATTGAAGCACCCGACTGAAGAAACCGTCAAACCTTTAGCCGATCAGACCGAATTCCGACTTGAAGCGGTCCGCACCTTTCTTAGGGCACAACGTGTAGCACCAGAGGAAATTGATATCGTCAGTGCCAGAGGCGGACTCCTCAAACCGATTTCAGGCGGAACCTATAACATTTCACAGAAGATGATCGATGATTTGAGGGAAAACAGATATGGCAGGCACGCTTCTAACCTGAGTGCACTGATTGCCGATCGCTTTAGGGAGAAGTACGGCTGCAAAGCCGTGATCACAGACCCTGTGGTAGTGGATGAGCTGGTTGAGGAGGTGCGTATGACCGGCCTTAAGGAAATCAGGCGCAAGTCGATTTTCCATGCACTGAACCAAAAGGCTGTAGCGCGCAAGTACGCGCATTCCATAGGCCGGGATTACGAAGATATCAACGTCATCGTATGTCATATGGGCGGTGGTATTACAGTAGGCGCCCACGCCCACGGACGGGTAATCGATGTGAATGACGGACTGGCAGGGGAAGGCCCGATGAGTCCGACACGAACTGGCACTCTGCCGAACGGCAGTCTGGCCAGATTTATGGAGGATAACGCCATGGATTATGACGCGGTCGTGGAAACATTGACCAAATCGGGCGGTTTCGTCTCATTGGCCGGAACGCAGGACGCTCTGGAGCTTGAGAATATGGCGCTAGACGGTGATGAAAAGGCAATCGCCATATACCAGGCATTAGCCGTTCAAATCGCTAAAGAAATTGGCTCACGGGCTGCCATACTGAAAGGCGAGGTCGAACAGATCATATTCACCGGCGGTTTGGCGTACAGCACTTATCTCATTGATCTCATAAGGCCATATATTGCGTTCATCGCGCCGGATACTACTTATCCCGGCGAGGAAGAAATGCAGGCGCTTGCAGAAGGTGGCTACCGCGTGTTGAGCGGAGAAGAGGAAATGAAGGTATATGAATAGGAGGAAAACGAATGGCCCATGAATACGACCTAGTTATACTTGGTGGCGGTACTGCAGGCTATGTTGCAGCGATCAAAGCCAGCCAACTGGGGTTGAAGACTGCACTTGTCGAAAAGGAGAAATTGGGTGGCACATGCCTCCATAAAGGCTGCATACCTACTAAAAGCCTCCTGCAGTCAGCGGGAATCGCAAACGCCATGAAAAATGCCGGCACTTTTGGCATAGAATCGGTAACACCTGCAGTCAATATGGCTAAAGTGCAGGAACGCAAAACCACTGTCGTCGACCAAATGTATAACGGTGTAAAACACCTTATGAAAAAACATGCCATTGATGTCTATAACGGTTATGGACGCATATTGGGACCTTCCATCTTCTCACCGATGGCGGGGACAATTGCAGTAGAGTACCCAGAAGATGAAGAGCGAGAAAGCGACATACTCATAAATCAACATGTATTGATTGCGACAGGTTCGTATCCACGCCCACTGCCGATTCTTCCCTTTGATGGTGAAGTCGTGCTTTCGAGTGACGATATGATGACCCTAGAGAGTATCCCTGATAAAATGGCAATCATCGGGGGCGGCGTCATCGGGCTTGAATTTGCAAGTTTGATGAATGACCTTGGTACTGCCGTAACGGTAATTGAAGCGGGGGATCAGATCATTCCCCTAGAAGAGGCAGATATCGCCAAACAGCTGAGACAATCCCTAGAGGCCAGAGGCATCATATTCAAGACTGGTCATGCGCTGGATGAATCAGACATAGAAGTAGGTGAGAAGTCCGTCAGCCTTGCCATCGGTGACGACGAACCAAGCATCTTTGATAAAGTGCTTGTGGCAATCGGCAGGGCACCTAATTCTGCTGATATCGGGTTAAACAATACCAAAATCAAACTTGATGGCGGCTACTTGAATGTTAACGAGAACTACCAGACTGAGGATAAGCACATTTATGCAGTCGGTGATGCCATCGGCAACCTTCAACTGGCGCACGTAGCAACCAAAGAGGCGATTAATGCCGTCCTGCATATGGCAGATAATAAGCCTTATCCAGTGGATTACAACGCTGTACCAAGATGTATATATACCTCGCCTGAAGTCGCCTCTATCGGTATGACCGAAGCTACATTAAAATCAGAAGGCATCTCCTACAATGTTCATAAAGTTCCGTTCGCCGCCATCGGCAAGGCAGTCATCAATAATGGCTCAAAAGGATTTGGCAAGATTCTCACGGATCCAGAGTCAAAGGATATTCTGGGCATCTCGTTAATCGGCCCGGAAGCGACCGAACTCATAAATGAAGCGGCACTCGCCAAATTCCTTGATGCTTCTGCGCTGGAGCTCGGTTCAGCCATTCATGCGCACCCTTCCATCGGCGAAGCGCTGATGGAATTGGGGCTCAGTGCCGAAGGACAGGCCATCCATGTATAAGGAGGAGATTTATCGTGTTGGATTATAGAGAAGCGGGGCTCGCCCCCGATGATTTAAAGGAAATGTATAGGACCATGCACCTTGCAAGAAGGCTGGATGAAAGGATGTGGCTTTTGAACCGTGCGGGGAAACTGCCTTTCGTCATTTCATGCCAAGGTCAGGAAGCGACTCAAGTAGGGGCAGGGTATGCGCTCGATACAGCAGTTGATGTAATCAGCCCCTATTACAGGGACCTCGCTCTCGTGACGCATTTCGGCATGACGGCTGAAGAGACCATGCTTTTTGCTTTTGCAAAAAAAGGTGATGTTTCAAGTGGCGGCAAACAGATGCCTTCACACTTCAGTAAGAAAAGTAATAACATCATGACCCAGGGTTCCTGTGTTGCGACCCAGGTCCTTCACGCAGTCGGTGCCAGCTTCAAGTTCAAGATGGACGATGAAAAGCGCGTTGCTCTGACGACACTCGGCGAAGGGTCATCGAACCAGGGCGACTTCCACGAAGGGTTAAACTTTGTAGGCGTACATAACCTGCCATTTATATGCATCATAGAAAATAATAAATACGCCATAAGTGTACCGGTGGAGCTTCAATATGGTGCAGACAAGTTGTCCGATCGTGCAATTGGATATGGAATGCACGGAGAGCATATAGACGGGAATGATCCGATTGCCGTCTATAAGGCAGTCAAAGAGGCTAGGGAGCGCGCAATGAATGGCGAAGGCGGCACTCTTATAGAGGCAATGTCCACGCGGCTGACTGCTCATTCCTCTGATGACGACGACAGCTACAGGGAAAAAGGTGAGCTGAAGGAAGAGGATTGCCTCATGCGATTTAAAGCCTATATCAAAGAGCATGAAGTTGCGGATGATGAGTGGTTTGAGACTCTCGAGGCCGAAGTTAAAAAAATCGTCACTGATGCGACCAAGGCTGCAGAAAACGCACCTTATCCGGATGCCAGGGAAGCGCTGACGCATGTATATGAGGAGGTAAACAATGGCTAAGACATCCTATCTGCAAGCAATACATCAGGCACTGGATTATGAGATGGGAAAAGACGATAGTGTATTTGTACTGGGGGAGGATGTCGGCAAAAAGGGCGGTGTCTTCAAAGTTACTGAAGGTCTCCAGGAAAAGTATGGAGAAATGCGCTGTCTCGACACACCTCTTGCAGAATCCAACATTGTCGGCACAAGCATTGGCGCAGCAATGATGGGTAAGAGACCGGTTGCTGAAATACAATTCGCAGAATACATTCTGCCTGCGACAAACCAGATTTTAAACGAAGCGGCGAAAATCAGATACCGTTCCAACAACGACTGGAATTGCCCGATGGTGATACGTTCTCCTTTCGGCGGTGGGATCCATGGCGCCCTTTACCATTCGCAGTCGATAGAAACGATCTTCACCTCGACACCGGGGTTGAAGGTGGTCGTCCCATCCACTCCTTCCGACGCTAAAGGACTGCTCATTTCCGCAATCCGCGATAATGATCCGGTGCTCTTCTTCGAGCATAAGAAGGCATACCGCCTCCTTAAAGAAGATGTTCCTGAAGGCGAATATACTGTGCCGATCGGCAAAGCTGATGTCAAGCGTGAAGGCGACGACATTACAGTCATAACTTATGGCCTGTGCGTCAATTATGCCATGCAGGCTGCTGAGAGACTTTCCAAGAAGGGTTATGAAACAGAGATTCTGGACTTGCGCACCATCTATCCGCTGGACAAGGAAAGCATTATAGAAGCCGCATCCAAAACAGGTAAAGTACTTCTGGTGACCGAGGATAACCTCGAAGGTAGCGTGATGAGCGAGGTATCAGCCATTGTAGGAGAGAACTGCCTGTATGATCTCGATGCTCCGATAATGCGTCTGGCAGGACCAGATGTCCCGGCAATGCCATATTCTCCGCCGATGGAAGATTTTTTCATGATCAACCCGGACAAGATAGAAGCAAAAATGATGGAACTTGCCGAACACTAAGGAGGAAAAGAGTAATGGAAAAGGTGCTTATGCCAAAGCTTGGTGAGAGTGTCACTGAAGGAACGATAGAAAGGTGGCTGGTGAAACCGGGCGATAAAATAGAAGAATACGAGCCTTTGTGTGAAGTCATAACCGACAAAGTCACCGCTGAGGTCCCCTCTGTATTTGACGGTACAATCAAAGAATTGCTGGTTGACGAGGGAGATACTGTCGAGGTAGGCACGCCCATCTGCATGATGGAGACGGAAGGGGATTCAAATGCAGAACCCGTTTCAGAGTCTGAGGAGTCAAGCGTAGAGACGGTGGATGAGAATCCCAAAGAAGAAAAAAACACAAAAACTAAGGGGCAGAAGATGCGTATTTCTCCTGTAGTCATGCGCTTAGCCGAAGAGAATGATATCGACCTTAAAACGGTTGAAGGCACTGGGTTTGAAGGTCGGATTACAAAGAAAGATATTATGGCTGCGATAGAATCCGGCAGCACTGCCCCAGTGGAGTCTAAACAAGAAGAACATAAAGAGGCCGATTCTCCAAGTCGCCCTGAACCTGTGGCGCCTGCAGAAGCTTCTACGACTCCAGGTGAAGAGATTCCGGTAACGGGAGTACGCAAAGCAATCGCCAATAAGATGGTCCAATCCAGTCAGGAGATTCCACATGCCTGGCTGATGATGGAAGTCGATGCGACCAATTTAGTCAATGTCAGAAACAAGCATAAGAATGCCTTTAAAGAAAGTGAAGGGTATAATCTGACGTTCTTCAGCTTTTTTGTTAAAGCTGTGGCTGAAACCTTGAAAGAGTATCCAATGCTCAACAGTTCATGGCAAGATGATAAGATCGTCGTCAATAAGGATATCAATATTTCCATTGCTGTCGCAGGAGATGATAAGTTGTATGTTCCAGTAATCAAGAATGCTGACGATCTATCAATCAAAGGGATAGCAAAGCAGGTGAGCGAGCTCGCCTCTCTCGGCCGTAGGCATGCACTGACCCAAGACCATATGAAGAACGGCACCTTTACTGTCAACAACACTGGCGCATTCGGATCGGTCCAATCAATGGGAATCATCAATCATCCCCAAGCAGCCATACTGCAAGTGGAATCAATCGTCAAGAAGCCTGTGATCATAGACGATATGATTGCAGTAAGGGACATGGTCAACCTCTGCCTATCCATTGATCACCGCATATTGGATGGCCTTGTGGCGGGACAATTCCTGAAAGCAGTCAAACAGCGTATTGAAGCCTATTCCATTGAACATACTTCAGTCTATTAAGCTTTACAAAAAGAGTGATTGAATATAGAATTGAGTCATCAAATCCTTTGCATATGCTTTGGATCATAAGGACTGGAAGAAGGGATTTTTGCAATGAATATGGATTTCAACATGTACATGAATGATATTGTCACTACTGCAAGAAGCGAAATGAGGGAAGCGGGTTATACTGAAATGACGACACCCGAAGAAGTGGATGAGCATCTTCTTAAGGAAGGGACGGCTCTGGTGATGGTCAATTCAGTCTGTGGTTGTGCCGGCGGAATTGCACGTCCGGCAGCAAAGCATGCACTCAACTATGATAAGCTTCCTGACCAACTGCTTACGGTCTTTGCCGGCCAGGATAAGGAAGCCACTGAGCATGTCAGGGAAAAGGCACCGGATTTCCTGCCTTCTTCACCATCATTCGCACTCTTTAAGGACGGAAAGATTGTAGATATGATAGAGCGCCATAACATTGAAGGCCATGAAACCATGAGTGTAATCATGGATCTGCAGGCTTGGTTTGAGGAGCATGGCAAAGATATCTAATCAAATTAAAGAGGTCCCGAGGGACCTCTTTAATTTGATTAGATCGCAGTGAGCATGCTGATGCCGAAAAGGACACCAGAAATCACTATCAGAAAGATCATAAACCAGATTACTACTCTCTGCATTTTCTTATTTTGCATGGAATCATCCTTAATTCTTTACTCATTACATTATAATACACTGAACATCTACAATCAACTCAGTAACAGGAGGCACACACAATGAATCAAGAAAGATTGACTTCGCAATTCATGGAAATGGTTCAAATCGATTCCGAAACTGGAGAAGAGAGGGAAATTGCAGATTATCTGCTGAACACCTTCAGGGAAATGGGCGTTGAAGCAAAAGAAGACGATACCCAAAAGAATACGGGATATGGGGCAGGAAACATCCTTGTGAGGATGGCCGGCAACACTGGAGCAGAGCCACTTTATTTCACGGTTCATATGGATACGGTGGCACCCGGAAAAAATATTAAACCAGCCATCGAAGATGGTTATATCGTAAGCGATGGGACTACTATACTTGGTGCAGATGACAAGGCCGGAATTGCAGCCATCATAGAATCCATCCGCACAATCAAGGAGTCTGAAATCCCACATGGCGATGTTGAATTTGTAATTACAGTCGGGGAAGAATCTGGCTTGGTGGGCGCCAAGGCATTTGACGCCTCGCGTTTGAAAAGTCGTTTTGGTTATGCCATAGACTCTACAGGCAAAGTCGGCACTGTAGTGACTACGGCACCAACACAGAGTAAGATTGAAGTGAATATCCATGGTAAGAAAGCACATGCAGGTGTGGCACCTGAAGAGGGCGTTAGTGCCATAAACATTGCCGCCAAGGCTATCAGCCAGATGAAGCTCGGCCGCATCGATTCTGAAACCACAGCGAATATCGGTCGATTTGAAGGCGGTGGCGCAACCAACGTGGTCACAGATCACGTCTACCTTCTGGCAGAGGCGCGCAGCCTTGATGCCGATAAGATGGAAAAACAAGTGGCGCATATGAAGGACGTATTTGAAACAACTGCATCAGAGATGGGCGGGCATGCAGAAATCAAGCCCGAGGTCATGTATGCTGCATTGGATGCCGGGAAAGAGTCTGAAGTAGTGACCACAGCTGTCAAAGCCATCGAAAACATTGGCAGGACACCTGATTTAATCAGCCTCGGGGGCGGCAGTGATGGCAACATCTTCGCCGGACATGGAATAGATACAGTAATACTCGGCGTCGGATATGAAAACATCCACACTACCGAGGAACGCATCCCGGTCGAAGAACTCGTCAAGGTCGCTGAACTCGTTACAGGCATCATCAAAGTCCAAAGTGATAAGGAGTAGCATATATGCTGTATGATATCGGCGTGGTCGGCTTGGGGGTTATGGGCGCAAACATCTCCAAGAATATGGCCCGGAATGAATTTGATGTTACTACATTCGACTTTTACGAAGATGTGAGGAAAAACAGGATCTTGGAACTGAAGGAAGAAGGAGTATCAGTTTCTTCCTCCCTGGAATCCTTTGTAAAGAGCCTTAAAAAACCTCGCAACATATTGCTTCTTGTTAAGGCAGGTGAAGTGACCGATAAGACCATCTCACAAATAGCCCCCTTGCTGGAAGAGGGGGATACGCTGATAGATGGTGGTAATGAACAGTATGAGAATACACAGCGCCGCAACGGCCATTTGACGGCGTTGGGCATCAATTTCATTGGCATGGGCGTCAGTGGGGGAGAAGAAGGTGCCTTGAATGGTCCTTCTTTAATGCCGGGCGGCCAAAAATCAGCCTATGACAATGTTAAAGATATACTGGAAAAAATTTCAGCCAAGGCGGACGATGGTAAGCCCTGTGTCACCTATATCGGCAATGATGGTAGCGGTCACTATGTCAAGATGATCCATAACGGCATAGAATACGCCGATATGGAACTCATTTCAGAGAGCTACTATTTCATGAAGCATGGCCTCCGCATGAGCAATAAAGAGATGAGTGAAGTGTTCGACGAATGGAATCAAGGTGATTTGAACAGTTATCTGATTGAAATCACTGCACGCATCCTTGAATTCAAGAATGAGGACGGTGAATATATCATTGACCTCATCTTGGATAAGGCCGGGCAAAAAGGCACGGGCAAATGGACTGGTATAGAAGGTCTGAAACTGGGCATCCCGCTTTCCATCATTACTGACAGTGTATTCTCAAGATGCCTCTCAAGTCTGATTGATGAGCGTGCGCAGATCAATCAGGCGTATGATGCCGAAATGGGAGCGCTCCCGCAAGAAGACAAGAATGAAATCCTTGAAGACTTGAAAAATGCCTTATATATAAGTAAACTGATGAGCTATTCACAAGGTTTCCGCCTATTGAAAGAAGCAAGCGACATCTACGAATGGAATCTGCAGTTGGGAGAGATCTCCATGATCTGGAGAGCCGGATGCATCATCCGGGCCCACTTCCTTGAAGAGATCAATAGAGCATATGAAAAAGACCCTGAACTCGATAATCTGCTTCTTGATGACTATTTCAAATCCGTGGTAAAGAAAGCACATCCTAGTCTAAGGCGCATTGCCATCAAGGCGATCGAAAATGAAATTCCAGTGCCTGGTTTCTTGAGTGCACTCTCTTACTTTGACAGCATGAAGCAAAAGCGTGTGTCCAGCAATATGATTCAAGCCCAACGTGATTACTTTGGTGCACACACCTATGAAAGAATCGATAAGCCAGGCGCTTTCCATACCGACTGGCAACAGTAAAAAAACGCAGTGTGAGGTTGATTGAAATCAACTTCACACTGCGTTTTCATTAATCAGATAAACGTTGCCATACTTGTACTTTGCTGTTTTCAGAGAAGAACAGACTTCTACTTTTGATCAACTCCATGGAATAGGCACAATTCAGCTCGCGCTCTTCCTTGAATCGCCACCTACGGAATATATAGCGATAGATGTCTTCACTGACGACTTCCGGATTCCCTTCCGACTCGAAGATCACATAATCGCCGGATTCCGTATAAGTCTCTTCAAATGGTGCAGGGGAGTAGGAGGAAACGCCAATCATCAATTCCATCTTACCCCCTATATACCTCTCAAGAAGTACGATGCCTTTAATATGGCCGTCATTATACTTGAGGAGTTCCTCGAGCACATGATTATCTTCGAGGTATGACAAAAAATCATACTTCATCAAAGTACTGTAATGATCTACCGAAAAGCGGCGGACGGCACCTATGATTCTGAACCCTTCAATATACTTCTCCGTGGAACGGTATTTTGGCCGTTCGACCGGAACCACTTCAAAGGATATGCGTTCCGTAAGATCCAGTGTGTGAAAATACTTTTCAGTCTCGTAGGGCGAAATCCCAAACGCTTCCCGATATGTTTTCTTGAACTGCTCGATGTCATGAAAACCATACTGCTTGGATATATCGATCAGTCGTCTATGTCCTGCCTCCAATTCATATGCAATCTCCGTCATTTTGCGCCTCATCTGATACTCGTAGGGGCTGAACCCGACCAATGAGGAAAAGATTGTGATGAATGATTTCGGTTCTACGGACATATCAAGGAGCACTTCATCATAATCTATATTCTCCCTGATATGGTCTTCTATATATATAATGAACCTCTCTACAAAATTTACTGTTTGCATATTAACCTCACTTCATTTCTATACATTCCACCATTTGAACCCATCTTTCGAGAGGAGCAGATTGCTTTTGACAGGCCCGTCGGAGCCCGCCCTGTAGTTTGGAAACGGAGCGATGTCGGTCTCCCATACCTGGTTGATCGAATCTACGAATTGCCAGGCATTCATCAATTCTTCATAGTGGGTAAAGTTTGCTGCGTCCCCGTTCAGACAGTCATATATCAGATTCTCATACGCATCTACTGTACGCGCAAGGTCTTTATTATCGATTGCATAGGAGAGTTTAATTTCCTTTGTATCCTTTTCACTGCCATGGTCTTTGACGTTAAGCTGCAAAGAGATGCTTTCGTCAGGCTGAATGCGTAAAATGAGAAGATTTTTAGAGAGTATATCGTCCTGCTCGTTTTGATAATACAGATTCTTTGGCACTTCTTTAAATTCCACAACGATTTTCGTCTCCTTATTCCTCATCCTCTTACCGGTACGGATATAGAAAGGAACGCCTGCCCATCTGAAGTTATCTATAAAGAGGCGGGCGGCAATGAAAGTCGGGGTGTTGGAGGTTTCGCTGACATCTTCTTCATCCCTGTATTTGCAGACATACTCACCATCTACTGTCCCTTCATCATATTGACCGCGTACAAAATGATTCTTTACATCCTTCTTATCTATTTTTCTAATGCTCTTCAGAACTTTAATCTTTTCATCGCGGATATCATCACTGCTTAAACTGATCGGTGGTTCCATGCCAAGCAGTGAGACGATCTGAAGCATATGGTTTTGGAACATATCCCGGACTGCGCCGCTTCTTTCGTAATACTCCCCGCGGTCAAGTACACCCAAGGATTCAGAAGAAGTGATTTGGATATTTGAGATGTAGTGGTTGTTCCACAATGGTTCGAACAAACTATTGCTGAAACGGATGACTTCAATATTCTGAACCATCTCTTTCCCCAAATAGTGATCTATTCTGTATATTTCATGCTCTTCAAATGTTTTGGAGATGTCCTGGTTCAATCTATAGGCACTTTCATAATCCCTGCCAAATGGCTTTTCGATTATCAGTTTCTTATAACCCTTGGTCTCTGTGACACCTGAACGCCGGAGATTATCCGTAATGACCGTAAAGAATTGAGGGGGCATCGCCAAATAGAACAATCTGTTCCCTTCCGTGTCGACTGATGACTCGACACTCTCAAATTTATCCTTCAATGTCGAATAGCTGTCGACATCGGTGATGTCTACCTGCACATAATGAATGCAGCTCAAAAAGGAGTCCAGCCCCTCAAGGCTTTCCAGCTTTTCGTTATCTTGCAGGGAAGTGCGGGCCACTTCCCTGAAGTCTTCATCATTCATATCTTTACGTCCTATCGCCAATATGGCGAAATCATGTGTCAATGAGCCTTCCTGGAACAGATGGAACATGGATGGCAGAAGTTTTCTTCTTGAGAGGTCCCCTGTGGCGCCAAACAATGCGATGGATGCTTTAAATGATTGGGTCATATGCAAACAAGTCCTTTTATCAAAAATTTTCTTATATTATTATTCCACTGTATTCTGAAAAACACAACTCCATAACTATGATATAATGAACCAACATTTAATGATAGGTGATTGCATGAAATTTAAAATACTCGGCTCCGGTGCGGGCATACCTTCGAAATCAAGAAATACCCAAAGCTATATATTGGATGTGGTCGAGGAGCTCAACCAATATTTCCTCATTGATGCTTCTGAAGCACTACAGCATCGCATCATGAGCACAACGATAAGACCGGCTAAAATCAAGCACATCTTCATCACCCACCTCCATGGTGATCATATCTTCGGTCTGCCGGGGTTTCTCTCTTCCCGTGCCCACCAAGGCGGGGAAGGGGTGCCTTTATATATCTATGCACCTGCCGGCTTGAAGGAGTGGGTGGAGCTGACCTTAAGGACAAGCGCTTCACATCTGAACTATCCGGTTCACTATATAGAGGTTGCACATAATATGGAGTTTGACGCAGATGGCTTCAAGGTGAAATCCTATCTGCTGGACCACACTATTGAGAGCTATCTTTATGTATTCATTGAACCAGACAAGCCAGGTGCCCTAAAAGATGAAGAATTGAAGCGACTTGGCATACAGCCTGGTCCCTTCTATAAAGAGATAAAACAGTCGGACACTTTCGAATTCGATGGACGGATATACAATACGTCAGAATTCATGAATCCCCCGACAGAAGGCAGGAAAGTGGCAGTCCATGGTGATACAAGGGTGGTCCAGCATCCGGATTACCTGGATTTGGTTGATGGATCAGACCTTATCGTCCATGAGGCAACATATCTCGATGGAGAAGGCGAAAAAGCACATCTTTACTACCATTCTGAAATGTCCGAGGTGCTAAAGAATTTTTCATCAATTTCATATGGAAAGCTGATTTTCAGCCATATCAGCAATCGTTATGACCAGGAGCAGATCAACAGCGTCAGCAGCACGCTGCCTGAAAATACGCTGTTGGCCTATGACTTCATGGAAATCACCATCCCACGTGATTCGCAATGAAGCTAGCGATTACCTGCCGATATTTTTCAGGATTGCGATTGAAACTTTCAACGTGACCGCCCCGTTCGGGATACCAAGCCGCCTTAGGCGGCTTTTTTCTTTTATACAGTTCTTTTGTATGCGTATATGGGATGAATTTATCAGGCTTCGAATGGATGAAGAGTATCGGCTGCCTGATGTTGTCCACCACCCGGTATGGGGAAACTTTAAAGAGTGAGAATCGGCTTCTCAGGCGGAAGAATATATTTGTGAATATAAGCACTAGAGGCGATCCGATTTTTGTATATTGGCTGAAGATGTGGGTCAGTTCATCTCCAAAAGTGGAGAATGAAGCATCCGATATATAGAATTCGGCGCGGTTCGATAATTCACCTGCATAGAGCAGCATGGTGGCCGCTCCCATAGATTCTCCATGCACACCCACCTGGATATCAGGTCCGTAGTGGTCAAAAAGGTATTCTATCACTGTCTCTAGATCATATTTTTCGTAGAAGCCGTAAGTGGAATGAAGTCCACCTGTGTTCCCATGACGCCTCGCATCGTAGATGACACAATTGTATCCCATTTCTGTGAACATATTGAGGTATTTTATGGAACTTATTTTATTCTCCGTGACCCCGTGGCACAGGACCATCCATTTATTCGTTTCGTTAGGGTGGGTGAAGATGGCATTGATGCTGTAGTCGAATTTAGAAGATATGAGGACATCATCTTGCGGCAACTTTTTGAATTCGTCCATATCGAGCCTCTTAGCGCGCGTTTCCCTGCGTTTGATGATCTCGACGTCCCGTAGTTTAAAGAAAAGGATCTGGCTCGAGGCGTAATAGCCAAGTGAGATAAGTAATACGAGAAGGGAGCCTGATAGACCGGCTCCCCATTTTAAGAAACTCCTCATGCCCGATGCTTCTCATATTTGATTATTTTCACCGCATCGAGAACTGCCTTGTATTCTTCCTGTGACAGGTCTGGCATTTTATTGTAGCTTTCAATATTCGACTTCAGCTGTTTCAGGCTGCTCACCCCATTGACTATGACAGCTTCATTATATTTGAGGAACGCATAGGACAATGCGGTTAGATCTTCATCCACTTCACTCAGACGTTCCAGGCTTTCTTTCAGATCTTCGTAGGAATAATCGAGGAATCCATCAGGGAATTTCTCTTCAATGACACTTCTCCAGCTGCTGCTGAGAGCGCCTTTCATGACTGGTCCGCGTGCCAGGATCGTAACATCTTCTTTAAGGGTGTTTGCAACTTCAAAAGGACGATTATCCAACGGGTTGAACTGCATCATGATTGTCGACATGTCGCTGTGGCGCAAGTAATAATCGATGACGTTCAACCGTATCGATGATATGCCGTAGCTTGTGATTACGCCTTCCTGCTTCAGATCGTCGAATGCACTGATGGTTTCTTCTTTATTATCTTCAATGGTCCCACCATGGAGTTGATATAGATCAATATGGTCTACTCCAAGACGGTGCATCGAGTCTTTTATGGCTGACTTGATATGCTTTGGCGTAGGGTTCCATCCTATTTTCTCCTGTGTCTTCTGATCGAATTCATTTCCTCCCTTTGATGCGATGGTGAAATCATAGGTAGAGCGGAAAGCATTCAGTATTTTACCCAATTCCTGTTCGTTTTTGCCGAACTGATAGAGGTCGGCAGTATCAAAATGGGTGATACCCGACTCCAATGCAAATTGAATGATCTTCTCCATCTCATTCTTATCGTTAAGTGGTAGATTCATACATCCCAAGGAAAACTCGGAAATGTGCAGTCCATCTTTTAAAGTTAGTTGTCGCATATGGTTCTCCCTCCATTGAATATATGATTTGATTATACCAATTCAGCCGCCCAAGTTGCACATATTTACTTTTATTCATACGTCTGAAAACTATATGGCAGGCCATACGTGTGTTAATATAAATATATGGTTTTAAAAGAACTTGATAATGGAGCGTAATGAAATGGATAATGACCAACACTATGATCACCTTAAAGAAGAACTGATTTCAAGCGAACGAATATTCGACGGCAAAGTAATTAAAGTGGACCACAGTCGGGTGAAATTGCCGAACGGCGCCGAAGCTGATAGGGAAATCGTCTATCATAAAGGTGCTGTATGTCTGATTGCAGTGCAGGACCACCAGATGTTGTTCGTCAGACAATACAGGGTATCAACAGAAGAATTCCTGCTCGAAATCCCGGCAGGCAAGATCGAGGAAGGTGAAGCGCCTATTGAAACGGCTAGAAAAGAGTTGAGGGAGGAAGTCGGCGGCACCGCCGGAGAACTGAAGAAGATTCAATCTTTCTATGTGTCTCCTGGATTTTCCAATGAATATGTCCATCTTTATGAAGCGGCAGATGTATCCTTCAAGCCGCAGGAACTGGACGATGATGAATTCCTCGACATTGTGAAGATCGACCTCGATCAGCTTAGGGTGGAACTCGAAAGTGGGGCATTCAAAGATGCCAAAACAATCGTTGCAGTCCAACATGTGTTGGCCACCCACAATTTATAATCATTTTAAACACCTTTAAAATTTTTTACAAATCCGTTATAATGTCTGTGATTATATTACAAAGTGGGTGAACCCGTGGAAAATAGGATTCAAAGAATCAAAGAGGCACTGCAGGGTGCCCAATACAAACTGACCCCTCAGAGGGAAGTCACGGTGCGGGTCCTGCTCGAAAACGAAAGGGATCATCTGAGTGCAGAGGATGTCTTTCTTAAAGTGAAAGATAAATATCCGGAAATCGGCTTGGCAACCGTCTATCGTACATTGGAACTCCTAAGCGAGCTGAAAGTGCTCGATAAAATCAATTTCGGGGACGGGGTCAGCCGTTATGACCTCCGCAAAGAAGGGGCTGAACACTTCCATCACCATCTTGTCTGCATGGAATGTGGTGCAGTTGAGGAAATTGAAGAAGATCTGCTTGGCGACGTGGAAAAGATAGTTGAAAATGATTATAATTTCAAAGTTCTGGACCACCGCTTGACCTTCCACGGCGTATGCCGGGATTGCCAGGAAAGAAGTCGAAAAAAATGAATTTTGATGCATACATCGATGAATACCTCCTCTTTCTGAGAGTGGAGAAAGGTCTGAGCCAATCTTCAATCGAATCTTACCATCAAGATCTTAAAAAATATCAGACTTATTTGAACGACTCTGCCATAGATGACTTGAATCGGCTGGACACTGAATTCCTGATTCAATTCCTCAAGATGTTGGATGGTCAAGGTAAAAGCGCCAAAACTTTATCGCGCATGCAATCTACACTGAAAAACTTCCATCAGTTCCTGGTCAATGATGATATCACTGCACATAATCCGGCACTGCGTCTCCAATCCATAAGGAAAGGCAAGACCTTGCCCGTCTACTTGACTGTCGAAGAGATGGAAACTCTGCTATCCACTCCCAATGACTCGATTGCGGGCAGAAGGGACCGTGCCATGATGGAACTGCTCTATGCTTCGGGGCTCCGGGTCAGTGAATTGATCGACATCAAGGCAAATGATATCAATACGGACCTTGGTTTCATCCGCGTAAAAGGAAAAGGGGACAAGGAACGTATCGTACCAATTACAGACTATGTAGGCGATCTTCTTGAATCATATATTTCATCAGGACGGTTGGCTTTACTTAAGGATAAGAATACCGATATACTCTTTTTGACGAACAGGGGAAAGGGCTTCACCCGCCAAGGACTATGGAAGACGATAAAAAAATATGAAGTGCTGAGCGGCATTGGAAAAAACATTACACCGCATACCTTCAGGCATTCTTTCGCCACCCACCTTGTTGAGAACGGTGCTGACCTGAGGGCCGTGCAAGAGATGTTGGGTCATTCCGATATCAGCACTACTCAAGTCTACACACAAATTTCGACCGTAAAAATCAGGGAAATGTACAAACAATTCCATCCAAGAAAGTAGGAGATAGCATGTTTAAGAGAATACATCTGGTAGTACTTGATTCTGTTGGAATCGGAGCGCAGCATGATGCCAAAGATTTCGGGGATGAAGGGTCCCATACACTAAAACATACACTCGAGCAATATCCTGTAGAACTGCCAAACCTGGAAAAGTTCGGTCTGGGATGCATTGACGCATTACCTGGCATCGATTGTCCGGAGGATACTGAAGCATTCTACAGTAAAATGGATGAAGTATCACAAGGTAAGGACACCATGACGGGCCACTGGGAAATCGCCGGTCTCGATATCAAAAAACCCTTTAAAGTCTATCCAGATGGTTTTCCTGAAGCTCTGTTGGATCGAATCCGGGAAGCAACAGGCCGTGACATTGTAGGGAACAAACCGGCAAGTGGTACGGATATCATAAAAGAATATGGTGAGCATCAACTGAAAACAGGCGACCTGATCATCTACACATCCAATGATCCAGTCCTTCAAATTGCGGCTCACGAAGATGTTGTGCCTCTTGAAGAACTCTATGAGATTTGTGAAAAGGTCAGGGCGATGACACTCGACCCGGATTTCCTGGTGGGCCGCATCATTGCAAGGCCATTTATCGGGGAGTCGAAAAACAACTTCAAACGTACTGAAAACAGGCACGACTACGCGCTTGAACCATTCGGCAGAACTGTGTTGAACGCGCTTGAAGACAATGGCAATGATGTAATTGCTGTAGGCAAAATCAACGATATCTTCACAGGTTCCGGTGTGACAGATGCTGTCAGAACAAAAAATAACGAAGATGGCGTGGATAAGCTACTCGAAGTCATGGATCGCGATTTCACAGGTCTTTCTTTCCTCAATCTGGTTGATTTTGATGCGCTCTATGGTCACAGGAGAGATTCTGAAGGCTACAGCAAAGCGTTGAAGGCTTTTGACGACAGGCTACCCGAAATCGTCTCCAGATTGGCGGCTGACGATTTGCTCATCATTACCGCTGACCACGGTAATGACCCTACCTTCAAAGGCACGGACCACACAAGAGAGTCAGTCCCTCTCCTGATTAAAGCCGGAAAAGATATGAACTATAGAGCACTGCGCAATTCCGAGACTTTCAGCGACTTAGCAGCTACCATCGCTGAAAACTTCAACATCGAGTATAAAACGCATGGTAAAAGCCTGTTTGAGGAGATTGTCTCACATGCGAAATAAAAAGTTCACCTTCATTCTGATCGTCCTGGCAGCACTCGCATGGGGGATTGGATATTGGGTCATGGTGCTATAGAAAACATCACTTGTGATGTTTTCTTTTTTTAATGGACGCTTCCCGGTCTGAAATTACACCAGAACGATCCCTGAGCCTATGCTTGAACACTATTGCTTCATCCTGTACGAATATATTTATGGCCATCTCCCGGAATGTCCCGATAGGCGTCAATGGATCATGCATGATGTGCAGGTGCGACCACGTCTCCACTGTGAGGGGGAATTGCAGGGGAATGAAGGGGGTAGTTTTAATATGTTTCTTTCTTTCATGAATCATTGCGATAAGATTTTCAGCCATTCCTAAAGAAATAAGATCATATTCATGCGCTTCATAAAGTGCGATGGCGCGGTTATAGGAACATGCGGCCCCCACTGTATTTCCTTGCCTGTAATGATATTCTGCAACTGCTAACAAAATAAGAAAGACTTCCGGATCATGCTTAGTGAAAACAGGCTTCGATTTCCAGTGGCTCTCCATGATTTCATGGCATTCGAAGTAATCTTGCTTTATAATGAGTTCGTTATAGAAATCTAAGAGTTGTGTACGGTCCATTGTGCCAGCTCCTAACAATTGAGGTTATTTTATGGATGGTTATAAAGTGCGCCTCGATGTATTCGAAGGGCCTCTCGATCTCCTCCTTCATCTGATCAAAGAATTGGAAATTGATATCTATGATATACCGATGAAGGTGCTCACCCGCCAGTATATGGAATACATTGAAGAAATGAAAGAACTTGAAATCAACGTCGCAAGCGAATATCTGCTTATGGCCAGCGAGCTGCTGAAAATCAAGAGTCATACACTTCTTCCCGAACCCGCCTACGCTGAGGAACCGTTCGAAGATCCAAGAGAATCGTTGATGGAGCAACTGATTGAATATCAAAATTTCAAACAATATGCAGAGCAGCTTTCCACGATGAAGCAAGAGAGTGAGCGCTTGTATATCAAGCCGCCAGAAGAGTATGAAGAAGTGGATGTGTCTGAAGACGAAATGGATGTTTCGATATCAGAACTCCTTGTCGCCTACCAAAAAGTACGGTCGAGGGTTGCGCTAGGTCAACCAAAGAACGTTGTCATCAACCATGAACGATACACCCGTAAAATGGCCGAGTCTTTCATTGACGCGCATTTCACAGATCGCGACTCACTTGCATTTCATGAACTCTTCAACTTTAATGAATCAAAATCCAAAGTTGTGGCTGTATTCATAGTACTGCTGGATTATGTCAAGGAAGGCCAAATGAGGATATGCAGGGTGCAGGGGGGAGATTATAAAATTGAGAGGCTGTTTGAGTAATGGAAAAAATTGAAATTATAGAAGGGCTGTTGTACATTGCAGGTGATATAGGCCTGGAAGAAGAACAACTGATCATGCACGTTCCCATTACTAAGGAACAACTGGAGAAAGTGACTGAGAGTTACGATAGACCGAACTTCATCATCCAAAGGCATGGCCACAAATATTTTTTAAAGACATCCCAAGCGATGGAGAAGTACGTCGAACGCGTACTCAGCGACCGCCCGAAGCAGAAACTGTCACAAGCTGCACTTGAAGTCTTATCGATAATTGCCTATAACCAACCCCTCTCGAGAGGGGACATTGAAGTGATGAGAGGAATCAATTCTGATGGGCCTGTCAGCACTTTGATGAGCAAAGGATTGATTGCCAAAAAGAACATACAGGATGCGCGGGCCGCCCATTTTGTAACGACAGATTACTTTTTGCAGCTTTTCGGATTGACTGATTTGGAAGAACTCCCTACACAAGCGGATATTTCAGAACAAGAAGAAATCGACTTATTTTTTGAAAACATGAAGGAGGAAGAATAATGGAAGAAATGCGTCTACAAAAAGCAATTGCAGACAGTGGCTATACATCAAGGAGAAAGGCTGAGGACCTGATAAAGGGAGGACGTGTCAAGGTCAATGGCAAGACAGTATCGGAACTCGGCAGTAAAGTGGTTGATTCCGATAAGATAGAGGTGGATGGCGTGCCACTTGAAACTGAAGAGAAGGTCTACATCCTCTATTACAAACCAGGCGGCGAAATTTCTGCCGTCGAAGACGACAGGCAACGCAGAACAGTTACAGATGCATTCCAGCAAATGGATGTCCGCCTATACCCGGTAGGGCGGCTCGATTATGATACTTCCGGTATCCTTCTGTTGACGAACGACGGAGAATTCACCCAGTACATGACGCATCCGAAATATGAAATGAGCAAAACATACAGGGTCAAAGTCGATGGCGTACTAAAAAGGGAACAGCAAAAAATGATGCGTGAAGGCGTCAGGCTCGATGATGGGCTGACATCTCCTGCAAAACTCAAAGTCGTTAGAGACAAGAACAACAAGAACATGATTCTTGAGCTCACCATACATGAAGGGCGGAACCGTCAAGTTAGACGTATGTTTGAACACTTTGGGCTTAATGTTGTGAAATTGACACGTATCAACTACGACTTTTTGACTTTGGATGGTCTGAGCGAAGGAGAGTATCGTTTCCTCAAGCCGCATGAAGTCAAAAAATTGATCGCCAATGCCAAATCCAGGTAAAACAGAATTGTCATAATACTGTCATGTAGGCTTAAATTATATGATGCTATAATGGACATTATGTATAGGTAGGTGAAATGGATGAAGAAGAGTAACAGGAACGTGCTCAGGGTCAGTGTCATAATACTGATTACGCTACTTATCGGTATCACATTGTGGTTCAATCTGACCTCGGGCACAAAAACTGTGGATGTCGGCGACGAAGCCATAGATTTCAAACTATCGACACTGGAAGGTGAGACCATCCAACTGTCGGAATTAACTGCCGAAAAAGGTGTAATCCTGAACTTCTGGGGCACATGGTGCAAACCATGCCGCGAAGAAATGCCTGATATGAATGATTTTTACATAGATGGCCATGAAGATTATGAAATCGTCGCAGTCAACGTCGGTGAGAACCAGCAACAGATCAGACAATTCATTTCCGGTCTGGATGCGGAGCTGCAATTCCCTATAGCACTGGACAGTGAAAAAAGTGTGACCGACGCATATAACATCGGACCGCTCCCTACCACCATCGCCGTCAATAAGGATGGAGTAGTCGTCAAAAAACAAGAGTACCAATTGAATCATGAGGATATCGCCTCCTTTATAGAGGCTTCCATAGAATAGGATGGATTTAAAATGAAACTCAACGACATACGATGTGAATCATGTGGGCATGTCAATCCGCCCGGGACCCAACTTTGCCAGTCCTGCGGTAAAATGATCGACAACGATTATGACAAGGACAAAATTAAAGACTTGATGCGTTATGACGGCAGCGCCGTAAGGTCAAAAACCCGCTCTAAGAGTATATTCGATAAAATATGGATATTTTTCACCTCAATTAAAGTAGGTGTCAGCATCATACTCGCAATCGCGATTGCAGCAGCAATCGGCACCATCTTCCCGCAGGAATATTTCATCCCTATGGGTGTGGATCCCGCGGAACATTATCAGGAAAACTACGGCTCTTTAGGATATCTCTACTACTCCCTCGGTTTCCATAACCTCTATTCCTCCTGGTGGTTCCTTGTCCTGAATGGCATGCTTGCATTATCCATCATAGCGGCAAGCATAGACAGAGGGATACCGCTGTTTAAGTCACTAAGAAACCAGAGGGTCAAAAAGCATAGTACTTTCTTCAGAAGACAAAGGCTCTCTGCAATGGATGAAGACGCCGGCAAAGTTGATAAACTGGTCGATGGTCTTGCCAAAAAGAGATATAAGGTGAGGGAAGAGGACGGGAATTATCTGCTTGAAAAGGGCAGACTTTCAAGATACGGTCCCTACATCAACCACACAGGATTGATTCTGCTTCTCCTCGGCAGCATGCTAAGGTTCTTCCCTGGGATGTATGTTGATGAAATTCTCTACATCAATGAGGGGGAAACCGAAGAGATTCCGACCACCGATGGCCAGTATTATATTAAAAATGAAAAGTTTACCATAGACACTTATGAAAAAGGCGATGGTGAGGTCTTCCAAAAAGCATTGGCTGAAGGTTCGAGTGCCATCAGTAACTTCCAGACTGACATCACTTTTTATGAGAATGAAAGTGCCGACATAGTGGGTTCCGCACCGGATTTAAAAGCGATTGACGAGTCCAGCATCCAGGTGAACCACCCGTACCGCTTCGACTCTTATGAAGTATATCAGTCAAGTTATGACAATTCACAGATGAAATCGATGACTTTCAAACTCGAAGATTCTTCAGGTAAGACTGTCGGAGATAATTTTACAGTGAACCTCAAAAATCCGGAGTCGACTTTCCCGATCACAGAGGACATCAATGTAAATATGCGGGCTTACTCGCCTGATTTCCTCGAAGTCGCTGAGAATGGTACACTCATATCAGAGACTCCTGTTCCAAGAAACCCGGCATTTGTATTTGAAGTGACGGATGGAAATGACAGCGAGCTGAGCCTATTGCAAATAATGAACAGCACAGATATCACTGAAGACAATGAATACAGCGTTCGGTTCGTTGGTGCAGAAGAGCATATTGCAAGTGTACTCACAGTCAAAAAAGACCATACCATCCCTCTGATTGCCACTGGGTTCGTCATATTCCTGATTGGACTCGCAATTGGCTCCTACATCAACCATAGGCGTATATGGATAAAGACCGATGATGGGCTGTTGATGGCTGCACATACGAATAAAAATTACTTCGGTATGAAAAAAGAATTGAACGAAGTGCTCGCATCCAGCGGTATGGAACCTGTTTCCGATAAGTTGGATGTTGCGCAAACTGATAAAGACGAGGAGTAATATTTATGGCATCTCAATTAGTTACATTAAGCAGCACATTGCTGTATGCGGCTTTTCTGCTTTATCTGGTGGCATTGCTGCCTCTGGGAGCAAGCATCAAGTCGAAATCCAAAAAGCCAGAAAAGATCGCTCTTATAATGGTCGTCATAGGTTTTGTTATGCAACTGTCCTATTTTATATTGAGATGGGTTGCACAAGGGCACGCCCCAGTATCAAATATGTATGAATTCATTACAATGTTTGCAATCATGCTCATTGCAGGATATTTGATCACCTACTACTACTTCAGAAGCACTTTATTCGGGCTTTTCGCACTACCGGTATCCTTACTTCTGACGGCCTATGGCAGTATGTTCTCAAGGGAAGTTGAGCCGCTTATACCTGCACTTCAGAGTAGTTGGCTTGCAATCCATGTCATCACAGTCACCTTGGCCTATGGTATACTATCCATGAGTGCAGTAGCTGGACTGATCTACCTCTTAAAAGCTGTTCCGGCAACTGAGAAGTCGTGGCGGGCAAGGTTCCTTGAAGCTGTTATGGCAGGTATTGTCATCGTCGTCACTTTTATAGCAACTACACTAATCATGCAGAACGTGATTGGTTATCAAGACGACTTCATCTATCAAGATAAGCAGGGCCAGACGCAAGTGGCAGAGTACCATCTTCCGAGCCTGGTTAATTTTGAAGGTGCCGTGGCGGTCGAAAATGTCGGGGATAATAATTATGAAGAAGCAGAACATTTCCATAGCGGCCTCAATTTACCGCCGATCATTGATTCACAGAAACTCAATACTGTAATCTGGTCAGTGATTCTGGGGACGATCGTCTACGGTATCGTACGTCTGATTTTAAGGAAACGCATAATTGCAGCTTTGAAGCCATGGTCCAGTAAAGCGGATCTGAATTTGATGGATGAAATTGGCTACCGTTCAGTAATCATCGGCTTCCCAGTCTTCGCCCTCGGCGGCATATTCTTCGCTGCCATTTGGGCACAGATTGCCTGGAGCAGATTCTGGGGTTGGGATCCTAAGGAAACATGGGCTTTCATCACCTTCATGTTCTATACGATATTCCTGCACCTCAGATTGAATAGGGGATACGAAGGGGAAAAATCCGCATGGCTTGCGATCATCGGTTTCCTGCTGATACTCTTCAACCTGATTGCAATCAACTTACTTGTAGCAGGACTACACTCTTATGCATAAAATGGAAAGAGGGGTTGTATGACTGAAAGAATTCTCGTAGTAGATGATGAGGAGCGCATCAGAAAGCTCCTCAATATGTACCTTGTGCGCGAGGGATATGAGATTGTTGAAGCCGAAGACGGCGAAGAGGCTCTTGAAATTGCAATGGAACAGGATTTTAACTGCGTCCTTCTGGACCTCATGATGCCTAAAATGGATGGCATTGAAGTGGCTAAACGTCTTAGGACCCAAAAATCTACACCTATCATCATGTTGACCGCAAAAGGTGAAGAAAATAACCGGGTTGAAGGGTTTGAGGTTGGGGCAGATGATTACATCGTCAAACCTTTTTCCCCACGTGAGGTTGTCTTACGTGTCAAGGCACTCCTCCGCCGCTCATCTGAGACAGCTTTCATAGAAGCTGATGCCACCGCGAAAGATGTCATCATCTACAATCATCTTGTGATTGACAATGATGCCCATAGGGTACTGGCCGATGATGAAAAAATAAACTTGACGCCGAAAGAGTATGAATTGCTGCTGTTCCTGGCACGCAGCCCCGATAAAGTCTTCGACAGGGAAGAATTATTAAGGGAAGTATGGCACTACGATTTCTACGGTGACCTCAGGACTGTCGATACACATGTGAAGAGATTGCGTGAAAAGCTCAACAAAGTCTCTCCAGAAGCAAGCAATATGATTCATACTGTATGGGGCATCGGTTATAAATTCGAGGTTAACGACTGATGAAGTTCATTAATAGCGTTGTTACAAAACTGTGGTTGACTATCATTCTGATAGTAACGACAGTTTTAATTTTATTATCCATCATATTGAGCCTCTATTTCCGTAATTATGTATTGAATTCCACTGAAACACTCCTTCAGGAGGAAGTGTCACGAGTTGAAGAAATGGTGCTGACTGAACATTATGTCGATAATCCGGATGAAATACTATTCAGGGAAGATAATCTCATCATCTATATGGATGGGACTGTCCTATCAGAAGAATCCGCCACTGATGAATTGATCTTCCGGGAGACGATTGATAAAGAAGGTGAAGGAAGCACAGTCATCCTAAATGATATATACGGCCATGATTATATGGTCAAGGTCTCCAATCTCAGTGATTATTTTGACAAAGATACAGCTATTCTGAAATACCGCGATCTGGAGGACATCAATGAATCGATGCGTGCAGTGACTACCATAATCATTGCAAGTGCTTTCGTACTGTTCATCATCACCACCCTATTCGCCTTCTTTCTGATAAACCGATTGACAAGACCGCTTATAAACCTGAAGAATGCAGCATTCAGAACAGCGAAGGGGGACTATAATAAACTTCAAGTCAAAAGCCGCGATGAATTGGGCGAGCTTACGCTTGCTTTTAATAAAATGAACGATGACATCAGACATAATGTATCGGAAATCACCCATGAGAAAAATTTGCGCGAACAAATATTCACCTATATGAATGAAGGTGTATTATACTTTAACCGTAGCGCAGAATTGATCTACAGCAACCATAAGGGAAATGAAATGAATCATATATTCCAGAGTACGGAATCGGGCAGCATACGCTTCAACGATGCCATCAAGGAAGTGGCAGATAAGCGTGAATCGACCATCGAAAGGGTAGAACTGCAACACCGTCATTTCCAACTATCGTACACCCCGGTGAAAGAGGGGGAGACAGTGTATGGAGTGATACTCCTCATACGGGATATAACTGAAGAAGTGGGCGCTGAGAAAATGCGCTCTGAATTCATTGCCAACGTATCACATGAACTCAAAACCCCGATGGTCATGTTGAGCGGCTATTCCGAGGCGCTCCTCGACGACATTGTGACAGAGCCGCATGAGATCAAGGAAATGATCGGCATCATCAAAGATGAATCAGATCGCATGAATACGATGGTCAATGAATTGATTACAATAGCCCGCATGGACAGTCGTTCCGATTTCTTCGACATCATGGATAACGACTTTAATCTGTTGCTTGAAAAGCTAAAAAGCCGCTTCAGACATGAGATGAATGAAAACGGCATAGAGTTCTCGGTGAATTCATTGGACGGACCGCTGATTTTCCAATTTGATTACGATAAATTGAGTCAAGTGATGACCAATCTCCTGGACAATGCCATCCGCTATACTTCAACGGGAGATGAGATCACCGTGGATGTATCGTCATCGCCACATTCAGTGACGATCGAGGTCCGGGACACAGGTACAGGAATCAAACCGGAGCATCAGGCTAGAATCTTCGAACGTTTCTATAAGGTTGATGAATCGCGGACCAGGGGTCAGCATGGTACCGGGTTGGGTCTCTATATCGTCAAAAGTATCATTGAAAGGCATAGAGGCATCATTGAACTGGAAAGTAGATTCGGGTCAGGCACTACATTCCGGATCACACTACCAAAAACTATTGGAGAGGATTGATGAAAATGAGAAGGTCGCGTCTGGAGAAGCTAATCATCATAAGTATCCTAGCAGCCCTATCCTTCATACTCATGCTTGTACAGTTTCCGATACCCCTTATACCGCCTTTTCTGACTGTGGATTTTTCTGATATCCCTGCTTTCATAGGCTTCATGCTTTTTGGAGGTGTTGCAGGATCTCTTGTGATTTTGATGAAGATTATATTGTATGGACTGCTCATGGCCAGTGAGCCGATCGGCCCTTTAGCAAATCTTCTCGCCTCATTTTCACTTTTGCTCCCCGTATATTTCGTCTACAGTAAATATAAGACCAGAAAATCATTGATTCTAGGGTTCGTTTTAGGGATTACTACATTGACAGTGGCCATGGCTGTGTTGAATTATTTCGTCCTGCTGCCCACGTACGGCCTGATTATCGATCAGCGTGATCTTATAGAGAATATACGTGCAATCATTACTGCCGGAATCATTCCATTCAATATCATAAAAGGTATACTGGTTGGCCTTGTGGCCTATCTGGTGTATACGAAAGTGATTCCCAAACTGAGAAAATGAAAAAATCACCTTGATCGGTCCGATCAAGGTGATTTAAATATCATCATTCATATTTCAAAGGATCGCCATCAAATGGTTCATCTTCAACTTTTATGGAATCCGTCGGGCATCCGTCAAAGGCATCTTCCATATCTTCAAGCAACTCTTCCGGAACCACTGCTGTCCCTTTATTGTCATCCAAGATGACATAGGCGATGCCGTCATCATCGTAGTCATATATATCAGGTGCTGCCGCGCCACATGCACCACATGCGATACAAGTATCCATATCTACAATAGTATATTTTTTCCCGCTCAACACTTTCACCTCTTAACCGATTCATTCTTTATCATTCTAATTCTAATTACGCCATATTTCAATTAAATTAAATATCTGCCCTAATAATACAACCATGGTCGTATTAGGCCACAGACCGCCTCTTTAAATTAAAATGAAAACATATTATACTTACATTGAGAAATATTGAAGTTCTGAGGAGAATGTATATGAAAGACGATTTCTATAAAGATATAAACCATAAGCGGACCCCCGATGAAAAGAAGGACGAAAAGCACGAAAATGGGCATAATGAAAAAAAGGATGCGCCCCGATTGAGTCGGGCTGAGCGTCATAAACAAAAGGATAAAACCGATGGGAAAACCAAACGGCAACCGCTTGGAAAAACTATCGGCAGCTACATCAACCGCGAAAGTATAGACAAACAGAAAACATTCTTCCTAGATAAATTTTCTTCCTACAAAGAAAGATTCAGAGATGAAATCAATGTCTCTAAAAAGAAATTTGGGGAATTGAAGAGAAAACGTCCAAATGTCCCCAAAAATAAAAAGCAAGATGAGGATGGGCATAATAACCGTCGCCTATGGCCCATCATTGTTGCTGGTGTCTTCATACTACCCATAACCATTGCCCTCGGCATTATGATCACAAGCAACTTCTGGCCTGATGACCCGTCGACCCAGATAGCTGATCAATCAGAAGAAAACAGCGAAGAGGCTGCACCTGAGGCACGTAAGGAATTGGAAGAGAAAAAGGCACAAAAAGAAAAAGAGATTGCACAAGCCCAAAAAGGGGAAGATGATGGACGAAGTGAAGAAAAGAACAATGACTTGGGTACAGGCACTTCGGACTTCTCCTACTCAGAGGAACAGCAGTCTGAACTCAATGACGCCGCTGAGGCAGCAATAGAAGAAAAAAAATCGGGGGATGCCAGCGACACCCCAGACAGCCCGGTGACACCATTGGAAGAGGAGTCTGGCGAGCAGCCTGAAGAAGCGACGCAGGAAACTGGGGAGGAACAATCTTCCGTCGAGGAATCGACACAGGAGACTGATCAGGGGCAAGCAGGTTCAATCGGTACTTATACAGTGAGGCCCAATGATAACCTGTACCGCATTGCACTTAGATTTTATGGCGACAACAGTAAAGAGAATATAGATAAAATTCTCGAGGCCAATGGCATCAATGATCATAGAGAATTGTCGGTCGGGCAGGAACTGACGATACCTGAATAGAAAGGTGTAGAACATGAAACAGATAGATACAATCATTATAGGAGCTGGGCCTTGTGGCCTTTCTGCAGCCATAGAGCTGCATAAGCAGGACATGGAGTATCTGGTGATAGAGAAAGGGAATGTCGTTGAGGCGATCTACAACTATCCGACACATCAAACATTCTTTTCTTCCAGTGAAAAGCTGTCAATCGGGGACTTCCCATTTATTACCGAGCAGCATAAACCACACCGGAATCAGGCACTTGTCTATTATCGGGAAGCAGTTAAACACTTCAATTTGAAGATCAATACTTATGAAGAGGTAACTTCAGGACGTAAATCTGGAGAACAGTTCATTCTTGAGACCTCCAAAGGACAGTATGCATGTAATCATCTCATCGTCGCCACAGGATATTATGGGCAACCGAACCATCTGGATGTGCCCGGCGAGGGTAAAGAAAAAGTGTTTCATTATTTCAAAGAGGCCCATCCATTCTTCAATCAAAAAGTACTTGTGATCGGTGGAAAGAATTCGAGTGTGGACGCTGCCATCGAACTCGAGAAGGCAGGTGCTGATGTCACTGTCGTCTATCGGCGCGGGGCGTATTCGAAAAGTGTAAAGCCATGGATTTTACCACAATTCGATTCTCTCGTTAAGAATGACAAGATCGACATGCATTTCAGTACTGAAGTAGTGGACATCAAAGATCAGAGCGTGGTTCTTGAGAAGAATGGTGAGACATTCGAACTGCCCAACGACTTCGTCTTTGCGATGATCGGTTATCACCCAGACTATCGCTTCCTGAGCTCATTTGGCGTTGAGTTGAATGAGAATGAATATGGTACTGCTCCTAACCATGACCCGAACACCATGGAAACGAACATTCCAAATTTATATATTGCCGGTGTCATAGCAGCTGGTAATGACGCAAATACGATCTTTATAGAAAACGGCCGATTCCATGGTAAAATAATTGCTGATGAAATCGCAAAACAGCATTCAGAACGATAGGTTAGAATTTGTTGGAACAATAATAAAACAACTTGGAGATCCCGACTCAATGGATTTCCAAGTTGTTTTTTCTGTAATATCAGCATGCTGCCCGTCAATGTCTGAATACTTCTTCCAGGGCATCATGGCCATAATCATTACATAGCGCGAGCAATAATTTTATGCGTGCTTTCTGCCCGTTCAGCCCATTCGAGAAAATCACGCCCCTTTGTTTCAGGTCATGGCCACCCCCTTCGTAGTCATAATAGCTTCCGACGATACCGTTAAAGGAACGGGAGACTAGAATGACCGGGATATCCGCATCAAGTGCGGCTTGGAGGCCTTCCAATGCTGTTGGCGGAATATTACCCTGGCCGAGTGCTTCCAGAACCAGCCCATCATATCCGGCATCCACCAGTGCCTTAAAGAACGTACCGTCCAGATCTGCATGGGCTTTGATGAGCGCGACCTTTTTGCATAAGTCGACGGAATTGAATTGGTCTTGCCTGTTGATGTGATGGTGGTAGTGGATGTCATCCTTCGTCAAAAAACCGATGGGACCGTGGTTCGGACTCTGGAATGTCGCAATATTTGATGTATGAGTCTTTGTTACATTACGAGCTGTGTGGATTTCATCGTTGAAGACGACGAGCACACCCCTCGAAGCAGATTCCGGGGTCATCGCAGTCTTCAAACTTGATATATAATTATATAATCCATCAGACCCTATTTCATTTGATGATCGCATTGCCCCTGTTATGACCACAGGTTGATCGATATCAAGCGTGAGGTCTAAAAAGTAGGCCGTCTCCTCCAATGTATCGGTGCCGTGAGTAATGACGAACCCATCATGCCTGCCGCCATCCTGCAGGATGATGTCACGGATTACCATCATATCTTCTAAAGTCATATGCGGCGATGGCTTCTGCACCGGGTAGATTTCATCCAGCACAATGCCAAGTGCGCCTGCACCATCCGTTTCCATCTTGAGTGGATTTTCAGAAGTTTGAGTGACGATGCCATCGGTTGATGACATGCTGATGGTGCCGCCAGTATGTATCGCTAAAATTTTATTCTGCACATGACTTCCTCCTAAACGAATTTATAAATCTATGATAGAATATACTGGAACAATGAACAAGGCGGGTTTATATGAAAAATAAAATTAATATCGCAATTGACGGCCCTGCGGCGGCAGGCAAGAGTACCATTTCAAAACGCGTTGCCAAAAAATTAGGCTACATATATATCGATACAGGAGCAATGTACCGCGCCATCACACTTCATGTCATAAGGCATGGGGATGCAGTATTGGATCACCTGGAGGATGTGGACATACGGTTTGGGGCTTCTGGCACATCTGTATTCCTGAACGGAGAAGACGTTTCTCAAGACATCCGCAGCCAGGAAGTGACCCAACGTGTCAGTGAGGTCTCCAGTCAGCACCAGGTGCGCTCTTACCTCGTTTCAATGCAGAGGAAAATTGCGGAAGAAAAAGGTGTGGTGATGGATGGAAGGGACATAGGGTCTACCGTTCTGCCCGAGGCTGAGTTGAAAGTCTATATGAAAGCTTCCGCTGAAATCAGGGCCAAGCGCCGACTGGAAGAAGAAGAAGCGCGCGGGGTCAGGATTGACATCGGCACCTTGACTGAGCAGATCATCCGCCGGGACGCCCTTGATATGAACAGGGAGATTTCACCGTTGGTCAAGGCACCAGATGCAGTGCTTTTGGATTCCAGTCATATGAGCATCGATGAAGTTGAGGATAAAATCATAAAGTTGGCAGAAGGCCTGATTAGGAGTTGAAGATATGTTTTACAATGCAGTCAAGACTTTGGTGAAAGGCTTTTATTATTCCCGTTTCAAGGTAAGGGTAATTGGAGAAGACAGGATTCCTGCTACAGGTCCGGTTTTGATATGCAGCAACCATTCTTCAGAATACGATCCTCCCCTCATAGCCATAAATGTAAAACGGGAGATGTCGTTTTTCGCCAAATCTGAATTATTCAAGATACCTGTGCTCGGTTTTCTGATCAGCCATTTGAATGCTATTCCAGTTGATCGGGGAAAAGGGGACAGGGCAGCGTTGAAGAAATCTGTCGAAAAACTGAAGGAGGGCAATATGCTCCTCATCTTCCCTGAAGGGGGCAGAAACAAATCCGGCACTTTGAAAGACCTTCAACAGGGTGCCAGTTTCATGGCGGTCAAATCCGGAGCTGCCATCGTACCTGCAGCAATCAAAGGCAACTATGACAGAAAAAAAGGGATTACACTTATTTTTGGCAAGCCGATCGATACGAAAGCACTAACGGAACAAGGTAAAAACCGTAAGGAGATTACAGAAATACTCAGGGAAGATATCAACAATCTTCTGATTTCAGAGACAATCACTTGACAAATTGTGATATTTATAAGAAGTTAGAGGTATACTTTTTAGTAATGTAATGGAGGCAGGCACATGACGACAGATAATTTTAAAGAACAAGAGAACAACGAAGAAGTAAACGAAACACAAGTGGACGAAGTGACAGAAGGCAATGTAGAAACAACAGACAGTCTTCCTGAAGAGAACACAACAGAATCTACAGGCACATTTGAAGTTGGTGATATTGTCAAAGGCACCGTCTACAAAGTAGAAGACAAATTTGTCAAAGTACACATTGAAGATTCTGATTTTGAAGGCATCGTACCAATCAGCCAGTTGACCAACAAGAGGATTGAACGCCCTGAAGAAATCGTGTCTGAAGAAGACACTATCGAGGGTGTCGTCATCAAAGTGGAAGACGAAGAAGATCGCAAGAATGTCATCTTCTCAATCAGGAAACTGGATGAGGCGAATGCCTACGAAAAATTGCAGGATGCCAAAGACAATGATGAGACGATCACCGGGAAAGTCATGGAAGTCGTCAAAGCAGGTCTTGTCGTCGATGTGGGAGTAAGAGGATTTATACCGGCTTCTCTTCTGTCAGACGCTTATATTGAAGATCTCGATCAATTCGAAGGGCAGGATCTTGAAGTCAAGGTTGAAGATATTGAATCTGAAAAGAATCGCGTCATCCTAAACCGTAAGCGTATCGTAGAAGCTGAGAAGGCCGAAGAACGCCAAAAGCAACTTGAATCACTGGAAGCGGGAAGCATCGTCGAAGGTGAAGTAGTGCGCATCACTACATTCGGCGCCTTCATTAATCTTGGCGATGTTGATGGACTTGCACACATTTCTGAGCTGGATTACAGCAGAGTCGAAAAAGTCGAAGATGCAGTTAACATCGGCGACAAAGTCCAAGTGAAGATACTCGATGTTGATCCTGAGCAAGAAAGGATCAGCCTATCCCTTAAACAGGCAAAAGCCAGTCCTTTCGATTCCTTCATTGAAGAGCATTCAGAAGGGGAAGTGCTTGAAGGGGAAGTTAAACGCCTCGTCGATTTCGGTGCCTTTGTAGAAGTCACTCCAGGAGTAGAGGGTCTCGTACACGTTTCTGAAATCAGCCACGAACACGTAGCAACTCCTTCCGATGTCCTAAAAGAAGGTCAGACCGTATCAGTCAAAATCCTTTCCTTGGACGAAGATTCCGAAAAAGTTTCATTGTCCATCAAAGAAACATCGGAAAAGCCTGCTCGCGATCCTGAACCAAAAGTCTATCGTGACGATACAGACGATGACGCACCAACACTAGGTGATGTATTCGGAGATCGTTTCAAAGACCTTGATATCTAAACGTTCAAAATAATATTGGATACGACCGGATAAAGAGCGATACCATCGCTCTTTATTTTTATTTTTATGTTAAAATAAGCTTAAATATAGGAGGTTACTTATGTATAAACCGACAATTGCCGTAGTAGGCAGGCCCAACGTTGGGAAATCCACATTATTCAACAGGATAATAGGCGAAAGGAAAGCAATAGTTGAAGATACCCCCGGCGTTACAAGAGACCGCCTTTATGCTACAGGCGACTGGTTGAACTATGAATTCAACGTCATTGATACGGGAGGGATAGAGATTAAAGACGAGCCCTTCCAGGAACAGATTAAAATGCAGGCGGAAATCGCCATTTTAGAGGCAGACGTCATAATGATGATCGTCAATGGCAGGGAAGGTGTCACGAATGATGACCTTTTCGTAGCCCGCATTTTGCAGCAGTCCAAAAAACCCGTTGTTTTGGCAGTCAATAAAATCGACAACTTCGAAATGAGAAGTGATATATACGAGTTCTATGAACTTGGTCTCGGCGATCCGTATCCGGTTTCAGGCTCACATGGCCTTGGATTGGGGGATGTTCTCGACCAGGCGGTAGAGCACTTCAAGAATATTGAAACCGACGTGGCCGAAGATGATTCTGTCCGGGTCTCATTGATAGGGCGGCCGAACGTCGGCAAATCAAGCCTTGTGAATGCCATTCTTGGGGAAGAGCGCGTCATCGTTTCCGATGTGGCAGGTACGACCAGGGACGCGATCGACACCGACTACCATTATGATGGAGAACATTATAAACTGGTCGACACTGCCGGAATGAGGAAACGTGGCAAGGTTTATGAGGCTACAGAAAAATACTCTGTTCTTCGTGCCAATCGTGCCATCGAAAGGTCTGATGTTGTCCTTGTCATATTGGATGGGGAAGAGGGCATAATCGAGCAGGATAAGCGCATAGCCGGATTGGCTCATGAAGCGGGGCGCGCCATATTGATCGTCGTCAATAAATGGGACGCGGTGAAAAAGGACGATAAGACTATGAAGAAGTTTGAAGATCAGGTGAGACAGGAATTCCAATTCCTTGATTATGCACCAGTGGCTTTTGTATCCGCTCTTAACAGGTCGCGGTTATCCACGCTCTTCCCACTCATTCGACTGGCTAATGACTCCCATAAGAAAAGGGTGCAATCAAGTACACTCAACGAAGTGCTGGCAGATAGTGTGAGCATGAATCCTACTCCGACAGATAAAGGCCGCAGACTGAATATATTCTATGGTACCCAAGTCAGTGTCGGACCGCCTACTTTTGTGCTTTTCGTCAATGACGTAGAACTGATGCATTTCAGCTATCGTAGATATTTGGAGAATCAGCTGAGGAAGGCTTTTGATTTTACAGGTTCCCCAATCCACATCATCAGCAGAAAAAGAAATTAGGAGGTTTGGTTGACTTATGAAAATTTCATTGATCGGTACCGGCAGTTTCGGCACCAGTTTATCATTGGTGCTTGCAGATAACGGCCACGATGTCATCATTTATGGCCGGAACAATGAAGTCGTCGAAGAAATCAATACAAAACACACCAATTCTTCATATCTGAAGGAAATAGAACTCCCTTCAAGCATCAAGGCAACTGTGGATTTAAATGAGGCACTGTCCCATGCGGAACTGGTGGTTTTGGCCGTCCCTGTCAAGGCTATACGGTCTGTCACCCGGGATATGCATAAGCTGTTGGAAACTTTGGGTAGGAAAGTTCAAATAGTGCATGTCGCCAAAGGACTTGAACTCGGCACCCACCTCAGAGTGTCTAAAGTCATTGCTGAAGAAACCACTACTGATACGGTTAAAGACATTTCCGTAATGAGTGGTCCGAGCCACGCGGAAGAAGTGGCCAAAAGATCACCTACGACCGTTAGTGTGGCATCTGCACAGCCGGAATATGCTAAAATCGTCCAGGATGTCTTTATGAACAGCTATTTCAGAGTTTACGATAATGATGATATGGTGGGGGTTGAAATCGGTGGTGCCCTGAAGAACATCATTGCCCTTTCCATAGGCGTCATCCATGGGTTGGGGTTTGGCGACAACGCGAAAGCTGCAGTCATCACACGCGGACTTCAGGAGATCGCCCGCCTCGGGACACGTATGGGTGCTGATCCACTCACATTTACAGGGCTTGCTGGTATGGGAGATCTCATCGTCACAGCAACGAGCATGCACTCCAGAAACTATAGGTGTGGCATAATGCTGTCGGAAGGCAAGAGTGTAGAGCAGGCCCAAGAGGAGATGGGCATGGTCGTTGAAGGCGTCAATACGACACGTGCCGCTTATGAGCTTGCTGCAGAATATGAAGTCGAGATGCCGATAACAAAAGTGCTTTACCAGTTCCTGTTTGAAGAAATGAGCGAAGAAGAGGCGACTTATGCCCTGATGCTTCGTGAGAGGACTGGAGAGACGGATAAGCTGAAAGAAGTTATGGGAAAACAAAACAAAGAATGGACTAGAGAGTGATCAAATGTTTGATATATCAAGAATGGATCTTATGTGGATATCCTTCTATTCAATAGGGGCGATGGCTCTGGCAGCCGTCCTCATCTATGTAGCAAGGTATAAAATGAATCAAGGGATTTTCAGTTTCATCGTCTCAATGATTGCATGGGCCCTTCTGATCATTGCATTTCTGTTGATGATTCCTGTACTGGGGGGTAGTACCCATGCATAGATGGAGAATGCTGGTGATGATCATCATCAGTACCATATTCATGGCCGGTTGCCTTTATCCGGAATCCGAAAAGGCGGAGCGCCAAATGCCTGATGAGACACAGATCCAGATGGTGCAGAACGCAGTGGATCTATTCAGTCAGGATTCTGGAGGCCTTTTGCCCATTAAAACTAAAGAAGGCCAGCGCGAATACTTGGAATACCAAATCGACTTTGAGAAACTTGTGCCCGATTATCTGGAGAAACGACCGGAAAACTCCTATGAAATGGGCGGACACTATCAATATGTCGTCATAGACGCTGAGGACGACCCGAAAGTTAAGCTTGCCGATCTGAGGATCACTGAGGAGGTGCGTTCTCTACGTTTGCGGTTAAATGCAATGGGGGAACATGTTGAACTGGATGAACAGATTGATCCGAATGTATACCCACTTGATTTGAAATTCTACAACTTGGAATCAAACCCTACGGTAAAAAGCCCTTATACTGGAGCGGCATTGAATGTCTACTACAACGGTGGGGAAGAATTCATTGTAGACTACAGGGAGGACATCGGAAAAATAATCAAGGAGAATGATCTCTCTTTTGAAACTGGAGATGATGTACGCAGTGTGTTGTACGAATACACACCCATAGTGCCGGTCTATTCCCCAGAAATCACAGTTGATGAGAATAATAATCCAATCTTCATGACAAACCGGTCAAAAGGTGATTAATACGCCTTTTTTTGGTCATAAAACTTCCAAATGCGTTGCAGTGCCCCGGCCACTGTGTTAAAGTCAAAACATAATGATAATGAGCATTATCATTATAGTTATATAAGGAGGTGGACCTAATGAACAAAACAGATTTGATCAATGCTGTCAGTGATCAGGCTGACTTGACTAAAAAAGAAGCAGGTGCTGCTGTAGATGCAGTATTTGACACTATTCAGGAATCACTTAAAAATGGTGAGAAAGTACAACTGATTGGTTTCGGTAACTTCGAAGTACGTGAACGTTCTGCAAGAAAAGGACGCAATCCACAATCTGGAGAAGAAATTGAAATTGCAGCATCGAAAGTTCCAGCTTTCAAAGCAGGTAAAGCACTTAAAGATGCAGTAAAATAATTAATTATTTTAGGCCTAACATATGGTTAGGTCTATTAATTTATAAGGTGATATTTTTCATGGATGCTCTAAGAAAAGAACTCATATCAGACCTCGGTTACCATTCACATATACTTGATATACATAACGATCCCTTCTTCGATTTCTTTTCAGATAATGCTCATACTTTCCAAAACCCCCATGTGAATGAAGCGGTCCTCTTCTTTAATACTGCACTCAATTTTCTGGATACACCATCTGATGACAGCAGGGAACTTGGTGTGCTCGTAGGAGACTATCTCTTCAGTAAATTTTATTTGAAGCTCGCTGAACATGAGGAATATGAAGTGCTCCATGATATGATGAACATGTCGAAGTCTTTGAGTTCTACAAAGTCAGAATTGGCGCTCAAGGAGTCCAGTCCTCAACTTGAAGAGCTTAAATGGCTCCTGTATGGTCCGATGCTGTACTTGATCAAGCATGGCTATGCGGATGATTCACTCAATGATGTCATTGATGAACGGATTAAAAACCTGAACATCACTTCATTGCCATACATAAATCATAAGTAAAGGTGAGGTCAATGGATAAAGAGAAAAAAGTACAGAATATATTCAACACCATCTCAGGCGACTATGACAGGATGAACGATATCATCAGCTTCAACCAACATAATATCTGGCGCAATCGCACGATGAAGGAAATGTTCGTCAAAAATGACCACCGGGTGCTCGATGTCTGCTGTGGCACTGGCGATTGGACCATACAGCTTTCTAAAGTGGCTCCAGGTGCCCAGATTACCGGTTTGGACTTCAGCGAAAAAATGCTTGAGGTTGCTGCGCAAAAAGTTGAAGACTATGAGAATATAGAATTGATCCAAGGCAATGCCATGTCATTGCCTTTTGATGACGATTATTTCGACTACATTACCATCGGCTTCGGTCTGAGAAATCTGCCTGACTACCATAAAGCAATCACGGAATTTTATCGCGTACTCAAACCTGGCGGTAAGTTGGTGATACTTGAGACATCCAACCCTGAAAATCATCTCATCAACAAAGGCTTCAACCTATATTTCGGTAAGGTGATGCCAGCGTTGGGCGGAATCATTGCAAACCGTACCAAGGAATATGAATGGCTTTACGAATCGACAAGCACCTTCCTTACAAAGGATGGACTAAAAGCATTAATGGCCGAAAATGGCTTTGTAAACATAAAAGTCATCAGGCACACTTTGGGCACGGCAGCCACCCATATCGGGTATAAGCCCATCGAATGGACGGGGTCGCTGTGAAAACAGTCAAAGAGTATCTCTCCTCAGATTTTGAGAAGATAAATACACTGATTAAAAAAAATCTGGCGCCAAATAATGTGCTTGTCAATAATAAGAGTTATGAGCTTTTCATGTCGGGCGGTAAAAAAATAAGGCCTACATTCACACTTCTTGCAGGAAAGCTTGGCGACCCGAATAGATTTGAAGATGTGCTAAAAGCTGGCGCCAGTCTTGAGCTCATTCATATGGCCAGCCTGGTGCATGATGACATCATCGACAACAGTAAAATGCGCAGAGGCAAAACGACGGTGTACTATGAACATGGCTATCTTCAAGCCATAAATACAGGCAACTATCTGCTGTCCACTTCAATTTCGCTTGTCAGTACGATAAAACATAAGGAATTGCATAGGTCTTTTTCCGAAACGATAAGAGATCTGGTCGATGGAGAACTATTTCAGCTTGACCAGCAGTTCAATGCGCATCAGACGCTTGATGACTATTATCGGAAAATATACCGAAAAACTGCACTTCTCATCGAGCTCAGCATTAAAATGGGCGGATATGCTTCCGGACTGTCCTCACACACACTCAACCATCTGATCGAATACGGCTATCATATAGGTATGAGCTTCCAGATTATAGATGACTGCCTTGATTTCATAGGGGATGAAAAGAACCTGGGGAAACCGAAGTTTTCAGATATGGAGAATGGCCATTATACACTGCCCGTCCTTTTGCACCGGAATCGTGATGCATCTTTCAGGGATAGGCTGGAAGCATTCAGTAAGGATGGAGAATACCTTGAGGGGTTGATAGAAACGCTCCTTGCCTCAGACGCAATTGAACAATCCTTGTCAATCAGCTCCCAACATATTGAGAAAGCCCGGGAAGCCATAAGAAATATAGACTCTCCAATCAGGGAATATTTGATGGAAATAGCAGAAAAGCTTGCGAATCGTCCAAATTGAATTGAAATAACAAAAATAATAGTGTTAAAATGATGAAGAATAGAAAAAAAGGAGTTTTTGAATAATGGAAAAGACGTTTCTAATGATCAAACCTGACGGGGTACAAAGAAATCTTATCGGTACCATCGTCGAGCGACTCGAAAACAAAGGTTTTAAAATTGCTGGTGCTAAATTGATGCATGTATCTGAAGAGCTTGCGAAAACACACTATCAGGAACATGCAGACAAACCATTCTTTGGAGAGTTGGTGGACTTCATCACTTCAGGTCCAGTTTTCGCCATGGTACTCGAAGGTGAAAATGTAATCGATACTGCTCGCCTTGTGGTAGGCTCCACAAACCCTCAACAAGCAGCACCAGGCACAATCCGTGGAGATTTCGGCCTTACAGTCGGCAAAAACATCATCCACGGTTCTGACTCGAAAGAGAGTGCAGAACGTGAAATTTCTCTATTCTTCAACGACAGTGAAGTATTGGATTACAACTTGTCCAACACTGACTGGATCTACTAGTAGATCTTAATACAAGCTGGGTAATCTACTCAGCTTTTTTTAGTATAAAAAATTAAATGGGAGGCTATTTACATGAGATTTTTGACAGCAGGGGAGTCGCACGGCCCAAAATTATCCGCAATAGTTGAAGGGTTTCCATCCAATCTTCCGATTGATAAGGAAAGGATGACGCAAGAACTGCTCAAACGGCAGGGGGGCTACGGTAGAGGACGTCGCATGCAGATCGAAAAGGATACCTTCCAGTTCGGGAGTGGCATCCGACACGGCAAAACACTCGGAAGCCCGATAATGATTGAAATCATCAATGATGATTTCAAACACTGGAGTAAAATCATGGGAAGCGAGCCTCTCACTCCAGAAGAACAGGAATCACTGAGGCGTGTCATCACCAAACCGCGTCCCGGCCATGCGGATCTCGTTGGTGGGATGAAGTACAATGTACGGGACCTCCGCAATATACTTGAGCGCTCCTCCGCGAGGGAAACTGCTGCACGTGTAGCAGTAGGTGCGTTGAGCAAGGAACTGCTGCATGCACTCGACATCCGCATCTACAGCCGCGTCAATCAGATCGGCAGCGTCGAAGATTCAGGCGACTACAGTATAGAAGAGCGTCGCGACCTTCCAGCCGAATCATCAGTCCGTATGGTGTCAGAAGAGAAGACCAAGGAAGCGGAAGCTTTGATAGATGAAACGAAAAAACAAGGGAACTCGATCGGCGGCATTGTGGAAGTCATCGTTGAAAATCCACTTCCTGGGCTTGGGAGCCATGTCCATTATGATCGTAAACTCGATGGCAAGATTGCAGGCAGCATCATCAGCATAAATGCCTTCAAAGGTGTAGAATTCGGCATCGGATTCAGGGCAGGGTCCACTCCAGGTTCTGAAGTCCAGGATGAGATCCTCTATACCGAGGAAAGAGGGTACCATAGACGCACCAACAACCTCGGCGGTTTCGAAGGCGGCATGACGACAGGAATGCCGATTATCGTAAAAGCTGTAATGAAGCCGATTCCAACATTATACAAGCCTCTATTCAGTGTAGACATCAACACTAAGGAACCATTCAAAGCAACAATAGAACGTAGTGACGCTTGTGCAGTTCCTGCTGCATCTGTAGTATGTGAACATATGGTGGCCATTGAAATGGCACGCGCTGTGCTCGAGAAATTCCCTCATGATGACTTCAGCGAACTTCTCGCTGCTGTAGAACAATACAAGGAAAGAACAAAGGAGTACTAGATGGATATAGAGACCACCTATAATGACAACAACTATACGATTCATATAGGCTGGGGGATATTGGAAGAGAAACTTTTGAAGTACACGGCGCACTATGGAACAATCCACACATTGGTGGACCAGAGCGTCTACACCCTCTACTCCAGCACCATTGATGCTTTGGTCGACCAACCCATTATATTGGAAGTTGGCGAAAAATCCAAAAACTTCCAATCCTATGCCCATGTTATGGAAACACTCCTCTCTAAAGGCATCCACAGAAATGATCTGATCATTGTGATTGGCGGCGGTGCTTCTGGTGACGTTGGTGGTTTTATTGCATCTACTGTATTGAGGGGCGTAGACTATATCCAGATACCGACAACGCTTCTGGCACATGATTCATCAATAGGCGGAAAGACTGCTATAAACAGTGCCCACGGCAAAAACTTAATTGGTACATTCTATAGGCCTCAAGCCGTCATATATGATTTGAGTTTCCTGAAGACATTACCCCAGGAAGAACTGAGAAGCGGATTTGGGGAAATCTTCAAGCATGCATTGCTCGACGGAGAGGACACTGTTCATTCATTGATGTCAAAAACCACCGAAAACATCCAGTTAGAGAGTCTGGAACCGTATATCATAAGTGGTATAAGAACGAAGATGCGGCATGTCACACAGGACGAAAAAGAGGCAGGTATAAGAAGATACCTTAATCTTGGACATACATTCGGCCATGCAATAGAATACAATGACAAACTTCCCCATGGCGTAGCAGTGGTACTTGGCCTCTATATTATGATGCATGTGTCAAATTCAAACTCAAACGTTCAAGTGTTTGAGCTATCATCCTATTACAAGTACTTCAAACGGCTCGGTTATCCGATGGATACTCTAAAGCATATGGATGTTGAAAAGCTGATCGCCCTTATGTCGAAGGATAAGAAGAATCAGGATGACGCGAGCATCGGTTTCATTTTAATGACGGAGATAGGGGTGTGCCACTATCAACAAATCGCAAAGGAGCACTTGACCCAGCTCCTTGAAGAATTAAAGGAGACATTATGAAAACATTGATGAACAGCCGGTTTTACGGCACCCGGAAAGTTCCAGGCGACAAATCGATCACCCATAGAAGCCTTATGTTCGCTTCATTGGCAAAGGGGATCTCCCATGTCAAAGACCCTCTCCTCAGCGCAGACACATATGCTACAAAGGCATGTATGGAGTCTCTGGGCGTCGAAATAGTGGCTGAGCCCGAAGGGTGGAAAGTCGATTCTCCAGGAAGAAAGCACCTTCAATCCCCTAATGCACCATTATATACCGGTAATTCCGGTACTACCGCCAGGTTGTTGACTGGAATGATTGCCGGAATTGGACTGGAAGCTGAAATAATAGGGGATGCTTCCATATCGAAGCGCCCAATGGACCGCATTAAAGCCCCCCTTGAACAGATGGGCGCGCGCATTGCCCTGAAGAATGACAAATACCCTCCAATCAAGATAAGCAAGGCTGAGCTGTCACCCATATCATATACTATGCCGGTCGCAAGTGCACAAGTTAAAAGTGCACTGCTTCTTGCGGGATTGTTTGTTGAGGGCAAAAGCGTCATAACCGAACCCTCGCCATCCAGGAACCACAGTGAGCTCATGTTGGCGGAATTTGGGGCCGACATCTCGGTTGATGATCATGTAATCACATTGGATGGTGGTAAAGAGTTGAGCCCTGCCGATGTAGTAGTGCCTGGAGATATATCTTCGGCGGCGTTCCTACTGGTGTTGGCGACCCTTAAACCAGGTTCCGACATCACCATCGAGAACGTCTCCCTCAATGAAACACGTTCTGGCATTATAGATGTGTTGGAGATGATGGAAGCTGACATCACCGTTGAACCCACCTCGACGACAGGTGAACCCATTGGAAACATCCGCGCTGTCTATACCCCCAAATTGAAAGGCTTTGAAATCTCAGGAGCACTCATCCCAAGATTAATTGATGAAATCCCGATCCTGACACTACTGGCCGCCCATAGTGATGGACCATGCACGGTAAGGGATGCTGTAGAGCTCAGATATAAAGAGACAGATCGGATTCGCGCCGTCATCGATGAGTTATCAAAATTCGGATTCGAATTTACGGAATACAATGATGGATTTACAGTTTCCCTAGAAAAAATTCACCTGGCAGAGGGAGTGTCCATGAGAGGATATGGCGACCATCGGATCATCATGATGCTGATTGTGTTGGGAATCGTGATGGACCAACCACTTGATATAGATGATATGGCGGCCATAGATATTTCCTATCCGGATTTTATGGCAGACCTCGAGGCATTAAGAAAGGATGCATAGCATATGCAAAATCAGATTTATGAAGTAGTTGACCTTTTGAGGAAAGGGGAACACCCGGAATCAAAATTGAATGAGGTATTGGCTGAAGTTCCTCGGCTGACGGAAGAGGAAGACCTGGAAGCCTTATTCATACTTGGTGATGCCCTCATGTCACTAGGTCTCCATAAAGAAGGGGAGACCGTATTCACCCATTTGAATGCGCATGTTGGGCATGATGATGAAGTGTTGTCTTACCTTATAGACATCATGATAACTGACGGCCGACTGGATGAGGCTTTGAGCTTGGTGAACAGTGCTGAGAAAACGCCCGCTATCCTTATATTGAAAGCTGAAATATTCCAGCAGCTCAACATGAATGACGTAGCCGTCAAATCGCTTCACGAAGCTAAAATGCTTTCTGATGATCCGATACTGGATTTTGGTTTGGCAGAAATCCACTATCAGGATGGACAATTTCCGGAAGCGATCCGCTTCTATGAAATGCTCACCGCAAATGATATCAATGAAGTGAATGGTATCGAACTTAATCTACGCTTGGCAGAACTTCATATGAATCAACTTGAGCTCGAGTCCGCCAAAGATTATTTTGAAGCTGTAGACGAGTCCAAATACACCAATGACGACCTTTACCGCAAGGCATTGCTCAACTATCAGCTCCAATCATATGAATCTGCCAAACAACTACTCGGTAAGGTCATCGAGAACGAACCTTACTTCGTCAACTCCTATATTCTACTGATGAACATATATGAAACGGAACATGATCTCGAAGCGGCTAAAGATCTGCTTAAAAGATATATTCTGGAAGATGATACGGATGCGCTCTTCTTTTTCCATTTGGGCCGTCTACATTTCAGGAGTGGAGAGTCTGACGAAGCCATCACAAACTTCAGTCGTGCAATAGCACTCGATGAAGATTATGATGATGCCTACCTGATGCTTTTTGAAACCTTATTGAAATCATCAAGGACAGATGAAATAGGGGCCTACACCTCGAATCTCGATATCCATGCGTTGTCTGGAGAAAGTCTGTATCTGTTGGCCAAGATCCAACAGGAAAATGAAAATGACGATGATGCTTTATCGCTATATCAGGAAGCCGCAATGCTCATCGGAGACTCGGTGGAATTCTACACGGATTATTATGGTTACCTGACAGAGATCAGGCATCCTTCAAGAATGGAAGTATTGGATAAACTCAGGCTGATTGAACCTGACAATGTCGAATGGCAGTTTGAAAAGGAGAGGTTGGATGACGAATACGATGAAATATAGAAAAGACTTCATTGACTATATTTTATATAATTATGATTTTGATGACCGTATCGCGGTATGGATCTTAAACTTCATCAAATCGCATCCAGATATCTCAAGTAACATCCACTTTCAAGATGACCAGGAGATAGAACGTCACCTCAAAGTCGCTTCATCAGGACAAGGTCCAACACTCATGCTTGAGAAGGGGAATACGATCACTGTAGATGGTGAAGTGATTTTCCATGAATTGAATATGAATCAGGATGAGCCTTTGCTGCTTACTTTCAGGCTAGGATATGAGGATAACCGTTATGAACAAATAAAGGAACTTGAATCCTCCCTGGACGAAGAGTTGATGGCCCTCAGCCGTACTGCCGTGCTAAGTCAGATTGATGAGGCCCTGGACAGGAAAGACCACGACCGTTTCATAAAATTGACCGATTACTTGCAGAAAACAAACCGATAGGAGGGCACCTGATGCTTTATAACCATCAAGATCTCAATGTACTCAAAGATGAAATTGAATTTGTGGATACGGCTGTCATCCCCTTTGCGTATGGGGATATGGACGAAGATCCTAAAATGCACGCAAGCGATATGGAAATGATGCAGATGATTACTGTTCATCTTGAGAAACAATTCAAAGGCAGACTCTTCATTACACCTGCAGTCGTTACCGTCAATGGCATCACGGCTGTTGTAGAAGACTATTCTGAGCAGCTCCGCAACTATGGCTTCAAAAAAATCATCATTCTTTCCCATAATGTGCCTCAGGTAGAAGGGACACACGGCATACAATTGAACCACATCCCCTTGGAGGATATGTCTGCAGATATGAAGATGAACCTCATCGATGATGAGGTCAAAGATACGATGAAACAAATCATTGCGGTATGGAACAATAAAAAATAGGTGTTTTTACACCATTATGCTTTAGGCCGTTATCAAAACTTGATATACGTTATTGACCGGCCTCATCTAATAGGCTAAAATTGAACTGTCCTAGTTATATTAATATGTAAAAGAACGCGCGTTTGAGGGGGGAAATACGAATGTCGCAAAAAGTAACAAGACGCCAATTTCTGAACTATTCCCTGATGGGGGTCGGTTCATTCATGGCTGCCGGCATAATACTACCTATGGGAAGATTTGCCGTCGATCCATTGTTCCAAGGTGAAGCAGAAGGTGCTATGATCACAACGAGCATCAAAGTCGATGAGATCACTGAAGAGCCTACGAAGGTCGACTTTTCCTTTGAGCAGCAGGATGGCTGGTATAAGAGTGAAGTGACTGACTTCGCCTGGGTGTATAAGGACGGAGATAAGCTCATAGCGTTATCACCGGTATGTAAGCACCTCGGTTGTACAGTGACTTGGGCGGGTGATGATGCAAACCCGAATCGTTTCTTCTGTCCATGCCATAATGGACTTTACGAGAAAAATGGTAAGAATGTTCCGGGTACTCCTCCAAGAGGACCATTGGATCAGTATGAAGTCGGCAAGTCCGATGGTTTTATTACAATAGGCGAATTGAAGCCTAACGAACTGGTGAATTAATATAGGAGGGAATAATGTGCTTAATAGAATCTATGATTGGATAGACGATCGCATGGACATCACTCCTATATGGAGGGATGTCGCTGACCACGAAGTGCCGGAACACGTTAACCCTGCCTACCACTTCTCAGCATTCGTCTATTGTTTCGGAGGGTTAACATTCTTCATCACTGTTATTCAAGTATTGTCGGGCATGTTCCTGACAATGTATTATGTCCCGGACATCGTCAATGCTTGGAATTCCGTCTACTATCTGCAACATGATGTTGCTGCAGGACTTATAGTAAGAGGGATGCACCACTGGGGCGCAAGTCTGGTCGTAGTGATGATATTCCTACATACGCTCAGGGTATTCTTTACCGGATCGTATAAAGCACCACGTGAACTCAACTGGGTCGTTGGTGTACTGCTGTTCCTCGTCATGCTTGGGCTGGCGTTCACAGGCTACCTGCTGCCATGGGATATGAAAGCATTGTTTGCCACAAAAGTAGGTTTGGAAATTGCAGAGAGTGTACCGTTCGTCGGTGAATGGATTAAGACGTTGCTTGCTGGTGATGAACAGATCATCGGTGCCCAGACATTGACACGTTTCTTTGCCATCCATGTATTCTTCCTGCCTGCTGCTCTATTTGTACTGATGGCTATCCACTTCATCATGATACGTAGACAAGGCATCTCAGGACCACTATAGGAATCAAGGGAGGTAAATTGATATGAAACGTGGAAAAGGGCTGACTTTTGTCGGCGATTCCAGAATACAAAAGTATGAAAAGCCAAAACTAAATCGCGACTATTCAGAATTTCCTGGTCGCACGGAAGAATTCTATCCTGATTTCCTTCTGAAAGAATGGGTGACTGGTTCGGTTTTCCTTATAGGGTTCCTATGTTTGACAGTGGCCGATCCTGCGCCGCTTGAGCGTATAGCAGATCCTACCGACACTGGTTATATACCGTTACCTGACTGGTATTTCCTGTTCCTTTATCAGATACTCAAATACTCATACGCATCCGGCCCGTTCAACATCATCGGCGCAATCGTCATTCCGGGGCTTGGTGTAGGTGCATTGCTTCTTGCACCATGGCTTGACAACAATAAAGAACGCCTCTGGTCAAAACGTCCAGTCGCTTCTGCAATGATGCTGATTTCTTTTGCGATTATTTTCTATACTACATGGGAATCAGTGGCATACCACGACTGGGAGACACAGAATCAGCAAGGGGAGATCGTATTCTCCAACTTGGATACTGAAGACCCTGTCTACCAGAACCTCATCAAAACGAACTGTACAAGTTGCCACGGCGGTGAGCTGACCGGTGCTTCAGGTCCAAACCTGGTTGAAGCCGATCTCGCTCCTGAAACTGTACAGGCATTCGTAGAGAACGGCTCAGGGGATATGCCAGCATTCAAAGATCAACTTTCAGACGATGAAATAAAGCAAATCTCAGAATTTGTAGCAAACCTTGAAGAAACTTCAGAAGACGAATAAGTTCTTCTGGGAGCGTCACGCTACAGATCGATAAGTCAAAAAGCCCTAGGAATAGGGCTTTTTTTAATAAGGGAATGTTTATATGTATAAGCTACTGGACCTAATGTACAACAGGGCTTTTTTATTGCTCCTGCTCATTTCAAATATACTCGGGACTTTGTATGGGTATTGGTGGTATAGGGGACAGCTGGGTTCAACCGAATGGTACTTCATGCCTTTCGTCCCGGATAGTCCGACGGCCACGCTTTTCCTATGCATAGTTATCGTGCTGATTCTCCTCGGCAAAAGATGGGGGCTGATGGATGCGCTTGCCTTTACTACGCTTATAAAATACGGCGTATGGGCAGTGGTGATGAACTTCCTGACTTTCATAGAAACAGGTTTTGTTTCGTGGATAGGACTTATGCTTATAGCGAGCCACAGCATAATGGCTATACAAGCTTTCCTATTCCTGCCACATCTTGAAATAAAACAGAGTCATTTCTATATCACTGCAATATGGCTGTTCCATAATGACGTGGTGGATTATGTCTATAATCAATACCCCGTATATGGTAATCTCGTCCAATACCAGGATCATATCGGGTATTTTTCGTTCTGGCTGAGTGTGTTGGTGCTGGTGCTGCTACAACAACTGGTAGAAAGGCGTTCTGATTGACGGGATACTGAAATTTGAAGTAAAATAAAGTATGTAAAAATAATGGAGGTTGGAATACACGTGTATATCATTCTATATTTTGTAGTCCTTATGGTTGTTCCAATGCTCGCACAAATGAATGTAAAATCCACATTCAATAAGTATTCCCGTGTGCGGTCAACCAGCGGCCTGACAGGACGTGAAGTCGCAGAGGAAATCTTGAAGGAAAATGGCATCTATGACGTGTCCATTGAAAGAGGCAGAGGATTTCTGAGCGACTACTACGATCCCAAGAATAAAAAACTAGTTCTATCCCCACACAACTATGATACGCCTAGTGTTGCCGGAACCGCGGTAGCAGCACACGAAGTGGGGCACGCAATCCAACATGCAACAGGATATGCTTTTCTGAACTTCCGCTCCGCATTGTTCCCACTCGCCCAAATCGGCAGTAATTTCTCGTACTTCCTCATCATTGCAGGAATGCTCATCACCTATGCACAAAGCAATGCAGGTGGTGGACTGGGTGAAATGCTCCTATGGGGCGGTATCGCACTTATGGCTTTTGCAGTACTCTTCCAGGTGGTCACGCTACCGGTCGAGTTCGATGCTTCAAAACGCGCCATGAACCAGATAGAGACTTTGAATATCGTCAATGAGAAGGAATACCGTCATGCAAAGAAGGTCTTGAATGCTGCGGCCATGACTTATGTCGCTGCGACTGCTGTCGCTGTGGCAGAACTGGTACGGTTCATCCTCATTGCACGTGGAAGCAATTGATAGTTTTTCTGGAACCCTTTTGGAGGGTTCCTTTTTTATTTATCTTGAACTCTGGTAAAATGATGATGATATGAAGTAAATTCGACAATATATACTCTTTCGAATATCAATCATTGAATGATCAGAAAAGGATGATGAACATGAAGATTGCATTGATTGCACACGATAAGAAAAAGGATGACCTCTTACGTTTTATGGACATCCACTTGGATTTCTTCAAAAATCAAGAACTCTTTGCGACAGGAACTACCGGAGGACGCATCATTGAGCATACAGGTTTGCCGGTCAACCGCTGTAAATCCGGTCCCCTAGGGGGTGACCAGGAGATAGGTGCCATGGTCGCGAATAAAGCCATTGACTGTATCATCTTTTTCAGGGATCCACTCACTGCCCAACCGCACGAACCGGATGTTACCGCTTTGCTCAGGTTATCCGATGTCTATGACGTGCCTCTAGCAACCAATGAAGGCACTGCGGAAGCAGTCCTGTACCATCTGACACGCACGGAAAGGGAGTAGCATTATGAAAATTGGCATTACATGTTATCCAAGTGTAGGGGGCAGCGGAATCATCGCCACCGAGCTTGGTATACAGATGGCAGAGCGGGGGCACGAGGTCCATTTTATAACTTCCAATGTACCGTTCCGTCTAAGCACAAGCCATCCCAACATCTATATTCACCAGACGGATATCAATGATTACAGCGTTTTTCGTTACCCGCCATATGACATAACCATCGCAAGTAAGATTTCTGAAGTGATTCTTGAGCATAACCTGGACATCATCCATATGCATTACGCAGTGCCCCACGCCGTATGCGGTATACTGGCGAGGCAGATGGCTGGACGGGAGGTGCCCGTTGTAACCACTCTCCATGGTACAGACATCACAGTGCTCGGCTACGATATGTCGTTAGTGAGCGCCATCCGTTTTGGCATAAACGGCTCTGATGCTGTTACGGCAGTTTCCGAGAGCTTAAAGGAACAGACGAAAGCTGTGATAGAGACGGAGAAAAAGATCCGCACCGTACATAATTTCGTCGATGAAAATTATTTTAATGTTGAACATCGCCAGATGACGCAGCAGAAGATGAAGGAACGTTTCAGTATAGATGAAGACACTATCGTATTGATGCACACCTCCAATTTCAGGAAGATCAAGCGCATCGATGATATAGTGCGGGCCTTCCATACTGTGCATGAAGCACTCAATGGAGTGCTGGTACTGGTGGGTGATGGTCCCGAAATGAACAGTGTCAAAAGGCTGGTAAAGTCTCTGGGGCTGAAGGACCATGTCATCTTCGCCGGCCAACAGACGGATGTACGGTCATTCTATCTGATGAGCGATATTTTCCTGTTGCTGAGTGAGAAGGAAAGCTTTGGATTAGCCTTGCTCGAAGCGATGAACTGCGGCGCAGTACCTATCGGCAGTGTGGCTGGTGGCATCAGTGAAGTGATCAGAAATGAAGATACTGGATTCCTGGTTGAGGTGGGGGACTACAGAAGTGCTGGAAAACATATCATGCAACTGGCGAAAGACCCTTCTTTATATAGGGAAATGCATGAGAATATGTTGTCGGATATTGCATCAAGATTCCACTCCAATGTCATCGTCAGTCAGTACGAGAAGCTTTATGGAGATCTGTTAGGGGATGCAGACAATGCATGAGTTATTTATTTTAGGTGGAGAGATACTGAAGACATTGAAATCCAACGGGTTCGAGGGATACTTTGTTGGAGGCTGCGTACGGGATTACTATATGGGACGCACGGTGAATGATGTAGATATCACAACCAACGCGCTTCCGGATCAGATAGAATCACTATTCCCGCAGACGATCGATGTGGGGAAGGAGCATGGCACAATCATCGTACGGATTTCAGGTGTCTCCTTTGAAGTCACGACGTACCGCACAGAAGAAGGCTACAGTGATTTTCGCAGGCCGGACCGCGTATCGTTCACCAACCGGCTTTATACGGACTTGGAGCGCAGGGATTTTACGATGAATGCGATGGCCATGGATGAAGATTTCAAGATTTTGGACCCCTATTCAGGCAAAGCCGATATAGCAGATGGAATCATCCGGACGGTCGGGTGCCCAAGGGAACGATTCGGTGAAGATGCCCTCAGGATGTTGCGGGCAGCACGCTTCTCTTCCCAGCTGCAGTTTGACGTTGAAACAGCCACGCAAGATGCCATGACTGAGAGCGCCAAATACCTTGAACATGTGGCTGTAGAGCGAACAGTGGCAGAGCTTGTAAAATTGTATGGTGGGAAGGATAATCTAAAAGCAAAACACGTCCTTGTCAAAACTGGGATTACAGCGCATCTCCCTTTCTTCAAACATGTGTGTGAAACATCATTCCTCAAAACACGGCCAGAATCATTACTGGAGGAGATTGCACTGCAGATTTGGCTGGATGAAGATTTATATGACGCGCTCAATACCTTGAAACTTTCGAACGAGATGAAAAATGAAATCAACCAGATATTAAAATTGTCGGAGGACGCTGCACACGAAGATTACTTGATGCTTGCATATAGTTTTTCTGATAGAATACTATCTGTTGCGTCCTCCATGATGGGCACCAATCCTTTTTTCTCTTCATCGCTGAAAGTGCAGAATATAGCTGCCGCGATAGGGGTGAAATCGGATTTGCCGATACATTCCCAAAAAGATATTGCCATCGATGGCAAGCAGCTTATGGCGTATTTTAATCTGCCTGGCGGCAAATGGATCCGTACAATTATGGAGGCGCTTGAAGAAGAGATTCTGTGTGGCAATTTAAAGAATGACAAGTATGAAATCATGAAATGGATGGACGCCCATGTCGAAATCGAAACAGGACATATTAAGATTATTAAAGAATGATGAATACATTTCAGGCCAGTCGATGGCGGATCAGCTTGGCATTTCCAGAACTTCAGTATGGAAGAGCATTAAAGCGCTAAAAGCGGAAGGCTATCAGATTACATCTGTACCGAATAAAGGTCATCGGTTGATTGCGCCGCCCGGCTACATAAATCAGACCGCCTTGGAAGTTCTGGTGGAACACTCCGAAGTGTTCGGGCATATCGAATATCTGCAGACGGTCGACTCGACGCAGAATATTGCTTTTAAGATGCTCGATACCTATGACGGTGCATTTATCGTGGTTTCAGAGGAACAGACGAAAGGACGTGGCCGATTCAACCGTAATTGGGCTTCTCCCAAACAGCGGGGGCTCTATATCTCACTCGTATTGAGACCGAACGTGCCACTGACGGACATCATCCGGTTCAATTTATTCATATCGCTCGCCATCTCCAAGTCCATTGATGAAACTTTTAATCTATCGAGCGGCATAAAATGGCCAAATGACATATATATCAATAATAAGAAAGTATGCGGATTCCTGACGGAAGTAGTGAGTGAAGGGAATGCTGTCAATGCTGTGGTATGTGGCATCGGCATCAATATATTCAATGACGCAGCTTTGTCTTCCTTGCCGAGGGCGACTTCCATCGAAGCAGAGATGGCTGAAGGGGAGGGGCTCGATACGGACATTTTCATGAAGCATCTCTTTAGAAACCTGGAACATTACTATGGTTTGTTCCTCAAGCATCCATTCACTGCCATCAGGGACGAGTGGAAAGCCAAATCGATAATATTCGACAAATATTTAAAAATCAGCGAGACAGGAGATTCATTCATGGCTCGGGCACTTGACATAGATGAGGGCGGCTTCCTTGAAGTGGTGGATGAAAATGGTCGACTCAGAAGAGTAATCAGTGCAGATATAGAATTATAGTGGGGAATCGGTGATAAGATGCAACATCAGAAATTTGCGGTTGTAGACCTTGAAACAACAGGCAACGATCGGAATAGAGACAGCATTATACAAGTAGGTATTGTAATAGTTGAAAACTTGAAGATAGTCGATCAGTATACTACATTTTTGTCGGATGAAGTCATGCTCTCTCCTTTCATCCAAGATTTGACTGGGATTGACAGCGGGATGTTGGAAGGCGCCCCGAAGTTTAAACAGGTTGCAAAACACATCTCGAGTATGCTTGAAGGGTGTGTATTTACAGCACATAATGTGGAATTCGACTACGGGTTTCTTGAAATGGCCTTCAAGTCCTGTGGTATTTCCTTCAGGCCTTTATACCTGCTCGACACTGTTGAACTATCCAAGATTTTCTTGCCCACGCTCGAGCGCTTTCAGCTTAATGAAATTGCGCAAGTATTAGATCTTGAACTGTCAAACGCCCATAGGGCTGATGAAGATGCAAGGGCTACTGCAGAACTGCTTATCCATCTGCTCACTAAGATCACTGCACTCGATACAGAGACTTTGAAGCTTTTGTACCATTTATCCAAACCCCTGAAATTTAACCTTTCAGATCTGATCTTTTCTGTAGCAGCAGAATCTACATCATCAAAGACGACTCATCTCGAACGGTATGGTACCTTCCATATCCGTAAAGCCACAACGAAGCGGGCGAGTGTTGCTCCCATGTCAGTGGACGAAATATATAGTGCCTACATACGCTGGTCACATAAAGACTTCAGGGCGGACCAGCTACATCTTGCGAAAGAAATATTCGAAGCGATGGAACGATCTGAAAACCTCGCGGTGGAAGCTTATACTGGTATTGGAAAAACCATCGCTTTTCTTATTGCAGCCGTAAGCTATCATTCGTTGTATGGAAAACAAGTGTTGATCTCCACGTCGAAGAAGATTCTGCAGAACCAGATCATCAAAGATGAATTGGCATCTCTGAAGGCGGCGCTTGGCAAAGATATACCGACAGCCAGCTTGAAGGGAAAAGATAATTACATTGATCTCGATGCCGTAGAACTTCTGCTCTCCGCTGAAGAGGATAATACAGAAATCATACAGTTGAAGATGAAATTGCTCGTATGGCTTTTGGAAACTGAAACAGGGGATATAGCGGAAATACATTTAAGGGGACCTGAAAAATCCTACTACCGGACTGCGTCGATCCAATCCGGCACACTTGGAGAGATTTTCTTCAACCGGGCCCTAAAACGTGCCGAAGAGTCGACTCTGATAGTGACCAACCATTATTTCCTTACAGACTGTGCTGAATACCTGCAGGATGTAGAAGTGCTTATCATCGATGAGGCCCACCAGCTGAAGCGCGCGCTCGATGAGCGTCTGAAGGTCTCCTATGGCTATCAGGACATGAAGTTCTTCATTGGACAGATAGGCACCACCAATCAGGAGAGGCTACTTTCTAGCTATCTCGAACAAAATGATGCTGCGGACGCCGAAATGCTTGAAGATATATTAAAACGCATCAACCATAATATCGATAATATCTTCAGTGCCATCTCGGCCGGCAACAGAAAACAGCTTATGGCACATCTTGAGACAGGCTCAAGGCACGCCTCGACATTTCTTGGCATCGTCAGGGACACAGGCGACTACCAGGCAATCTATAACCATATGCACCATTATGCTATGGTGCTTAAACAGATATACGAAGGGCTTCAAAATGAGCGCTTTTCTCTTGATGTTGACGTTAATTTCCAAAAGATAAAAATCCATATACAGCTTGATGATATGGAGACCATCAAAGAGAGAGTGGTGCGCGGTTCGGCGTCCATCCTGCTCTCAGGGACCCTCGAAGTGAACGGCGGCTTCAGCCATCTTGATTATTGGTTCGGAGAGCATGAGCCCCGCACCAAAGTCTTTGCGAATGATTCCCTGTTCAACAGCACGAAGCTCTTCATTCCTGAAGATGTGCCGGACTACAATATCAATGACGATGCCTTCATCTCGTCAATCGTGGAATATATGGCCGTCTATTTGAGTGAAACGGATCAAAAACTAATGATTCTATTTTCCAATTATGAACTGCTTGATAAGGTATATGAATACATGGAAGCCATCGAAACATTCGAAAGCTTCGTCATACTTAGGCAGACGAGAGGAATGGCCAGCGACAAGTTGCTGTCCCAATTCAATCAGCTGGAACGCAGCATTTTGCTTGGCACTTCCAGTTTCAACGAAGGCATCAATATAGAGGGGGACGGATTGAAGAGCCTAATGCTGACAAAATTACCATTCCCCGTGCCAAAACAGCCGGACTTCAGGCATTTCTATAAAAATGATCTGCCGGAAGCTGTTTTTCAATTCCGTCAAATAGCGGGGCGTATCCATCGCAAACCATCTGACAAGGGGCTTCTGTTCCTGTTCGATAAACGGCTGCTCAGCAGAAGGTATAAAAATGCCTTTCTGAAATACTTCCCTGACGAAAACGTCATAGAAGGAAACACTGAGTCTTTCAAAGCTTTGCTTCGTGACTTATAATGGATATAACACTATTAAAGGAGACAGACGATGCAACTCTCTAAAAAAATAAAGAACATCACACCAAGCCAGACATTGGCCATCACAGCCAAATCAAGAGAACTGAAAGCCCAGGGCGTTGATGTCATCAGCCTTGGAGCAGGAGAACCTGACTTCAATACACCAGATGAGATCATCGAGAAAACCTACCAGGCGCTAAAGGAAGGCCATACCAAATATACCGCTGCCTCTGGTGTTCCAGAGCTTAAAGAAGCCATTTCAAAAAAGATGAAAATGGACCATGACCTGCAATACGACACATCAGAGATTTTCGTTGGAAGTGGTGCAAAGCATGTCCTCTACAATATCTTCCAGGCGACCTTGAATCCAGGGGATGAAGTCCTGATACCGACCCCTTACTGGGTAAGTTACACTGAACAGGTTAAACTGGCTGAAGGTAAGCCAGTCATCATGCATACAGATGAATCCACGTCCTTTAAAATGACGCCGGAAATACTTCAGCGCCACGTGACCGACCGTACACGCATGCTGCTCCTCAACTCACCAAGCAACCCAAGTGGCATGGTCTACACAGAAGACGAACTCCAGGCACTTGCAGATTATCTCGAAGAGACGGATATAATCGTAGTGGCTGATGAAATATACGAAAAACTCGTCTACGATAATGTACACATTTCGATCGCCTCGATGAGCGATAAGATGAAGCAGAACACCATCATCGTAAATGGCGTCAGCAAATCCCATGCGATGACCGGATGGCGCATCGGCTACGCTTGTGGCGACCGTGACCTCATGAAGGCGATGACTGACCTTACGACCCATTCGACATCGAACCCTGCCACACCATCACAATGGGCTGCGGTAGCGGCTTATGGGATGGAAGATTCGTATCTGGTTGAATACAATAATACTTTCCGGGAACGCCGGGATAAAGCGTACAGTAAATTGATGGAGCTGCCATATATAACTTGCATAAAACCAGAAGGCGCGTTCTACCTCTTCCCGAATTTCAAGGAGTGTGCTGTTAAATGCGGATTCGATAGTGTCGATGATTTCGTCGCACAGCTGCTTGAAGAACAGCATGTGGCTGTAGTGCCGGGTTCCGGATTCGGTTCACCCGACAATATCCGCCTGAGCTACTCATTGAGCGCAGAGGATATGGAAAAAGCGCTTGAACGCATCAAAAAATTCATAACACAACATGCAAAAGGAGTTTGACATGAAGATCTCAATTAACCAGGCACCAAAACATGAAGGACAGAAGGTAACGATAGGATGCTGGCTGCTCCAGAAAAGAGGGAGTGGCAAGATTCAGTTCCTGCAACTTAGGGACGGTACAGGTTTCATGCAAGGCATCGTAGTAAAAGAAAATGACGAAAGTCTATTCGAAACCGCCAAGGGCCTCAACCAGGAAACCTCCATGTATATTACCGGCACCATTAAAGCTGATGACCGTTCTTCGTTTGGATATGAGATGGAAGTCGAGGACATTGAAATCATCCATGAGTCCCATGGGTATCCGATCACACCGAAAAACCACGGCGCTGAATTCCTTATGGACAACAGGCATCTGTGGCTGCGTTCGAAGAAGCAGCACGCTGTCATGAACATCCGCAACCAGATCATCAAGAGCACTTATGACTATTTCTTCGACAACGGCTACAAAAAGATCGATCCGCCGATACTGACAAGCAGTTCACCGGAAGGTACAACAGAGCTGTTCCATACGAAATATTTCGATGAAGATGCCTACCTCTCACAAAGCGGCCAACTATATGCAGAAGCGGCAGCAATGGCTCATGGAAAAGTGTTCTCTTTCGGACCTACATTCCGCGCCGAAAAATCGAAGACAAGGCGACACCTTATTGAGTTCTGGATGATCGAACCGGAAATGGCGTTCTATAAGCATGAGGACAGCCTTGAAGTTCAGGAACAGTATGTAGAATACCTGGTTACGCAAGTTCTGGAACACTGCAAGCTCGACCTTGAACGGCTTGACCGTGATACAACAGCGCTTGAGAGGATCAAAGCCCCGTTTCCGCGCATCACTTATACTGATGCGATAGAATTGTTGAAGGAAAAAGGTTTTGAAGATATAGAGTGGGGAGATGACTTCGGAGCGCCACATGAAACCGAAATCGCCAACCATTTCGATAAACCCGTCTTCATAATCAACTATCCAAAAGAGATAAAGTCATTCTATATGGAAGAAAATCCCGAGGATCCACGTACCGTCCTGTGTGCCGATCTGATTGCACCGGAAGGGTATGGAGAAGTCATTGGAGGCAGTGAAAGAATCCATGACTATGACACATTAAAACAAAGGATAGAAGAAAGCGGACTCAATCTTGATGCCTATGAATGGTATCTTGAATTGAGGAAGTACGGCAGTGTGCCGCATTCCGGCTTCGGACTCGGCCTCGAGCGTACTGTTGCCTGGCTGAGTGGTGTACAGCATGTCAGGGAAACAGCACCATTCCCACGTCTGCTCAACCGTCTCTATCCATAAAACCAATATCGCCGCAAGGCGATATTTTTATAAGGAGCTTTTATCATGCTTGCAGATTATATACAGTATATGAATGTGCCGGTCAATAAAATTCTGCTCGACAATTACTCTAAACTCGGGTTGGATGAGAAATCATTGATCATCGTCATAAGACTGTCTGATATCCGTCATAATTCAGCAGAACTGCCTGATTTCAAACACCTTTCTGAAGGGATGACGATATCATTTGGAGAAGTTTCGGATGTCATCCAACATCTGATCGAAAACGGGCTGCTTGAGGTCGAAACAGTCAAAGATGAAGGCCGGTATGTCGAACATTTCTCGCTCGAACCGCTGTTCAGGAAACTTCCACAGTTCATCGAGGAAAAAGCGGCAGAGCCGGACCCTTCGGAAATACGCTCGTTATTCGAATATATTGAAGCACTGTACGGCCGTGTCATCAGCCCGAATGAATTCGAAAGGATCAACAGCTGGCTTGAAGACCCAGCAAATAGTGCTGAGTCAATAAAAGAAGCTGTCGATCTTGCCTATCAGAATCAAGTGACATCCCTTCAGTATGTGGAGCGTATCCTAAGTCAGCCGAGAAGCAAGAAATCACCTCAAAACAGCACCCATATGCCCCTCAGATCTTGGTTGGAAGGAGAAGATGTCTTTGATTAGCCGGAAAAAAACCATAGAAATGATAGATAAGATTGACGCCATGTTTCCAGATGCCGAGTGTGAACTCATCCATGAGAACCCATTTGAACTGACTATAGCCGTCCTTCTATCGGCACAATGTACAGATAACCTTGTCAATAAGGTGACCCGTGAGCTCTTTAAGAAATATAAAGGGCCCGAGGATTTTATTGCGGTCGAGCAGGCTGAGCTGGAACAGGACATCAGATCAATCGGCCTATTTCGAAATAAGGCCAAAAACATCCAAAAATTAAGCAAAGATGTCATTGAGCGTTTTGACGGAATAATTCCTGATAATTACGATGACCTGGTCAGCCTCGCTGGAGTCGGCAGAAAAACCGCAAATGTTGTACTTTCAGTGGCATTCGGCGTCCCGAGAATTGCGGTGGACACGCATGTCGAACGTGTATCCAAGCGATTAGGCATTGCACGGTACAAAGACTCTGTGCTTGAGGTGGAACAGACCCTTATGAAGAAAGTCCCTGAAGATAGATGGAGTAAGACCCATCATCAGATGATTTTTTTCGGCAGATACCACTGCACTGCGAGAAACCCGAAGTGTGAAGCGTGTCCGCTTCTCGACGATTGTAGGGAAGGGCAAAAACGTATGAAGAAGGCAGGGCTACTGTGACGATCGAGGCAGTCTACGGTTCACTCATCAAAAATGCCCGTCAGCCTGACCATGATCTTTACGACAAATACTATTCACTCGTCACCGATCATATCCAAAAGCACTTATCGGAACTAGAAACAGACGATCATCCAGAAGTCCTCCCCCTTAACTACTGCGACAGGATTTCTTATATAAAAGCCAATCCCTATAAATACCACAGCATCGTCCAGTTGAATTTGATCTATACGGAATTCGTTAAAAAGTACGCCTCCTATTGCGTCAGGAGGAACAAAAAATAAGCACCCCAGGCAGGGGTGCTTATTTTTATGCCGCTTCATCTGTTTCTTCTTCCGTCTGCTCCTCCACTGGCTCTTCAACAGAAGGCGCCGCTTCTTCCGTCTGCTCCTCAGTCGGTTCAGAAGTCGGTTCTTCAGTCCGCTCTTCAGTGGCTTCTTCCTGGGTCGGCTCTTCAGTCGTTTCTTCCTGGACCGGTTCAGAAGTCGTTTCCTCAGTCGGCTCTTCGGTAGTCTCTTCCTGTGTTGATGGTTCAGTAGTATTTTCCTGCGTGCTTGGTTCTTCTTCACTTTCTGTAATGACCTGACTTGGTTCTTCTACTGTTTTCTCGGTTTCAGTATTCTGTTGTTGTCTTCTGCCGGTTTCTGTAGACTGAAGTCCTTCATTGCCCTGAACGGCGAGTTCATTGCCGTTCACCTGGACAACGCTATCAGGCCTTGCGAAATCTTGTCCATTATAGGTGCTGATCGACTGCATGATGTCCCTGAAGAACCATTGCGGCGTAATGTGCTCATCCTGACCGACGAATGACGCCTCACCATTTTCAAGGGTTTTGTTGAATCCGGTCCACACACTCATTGTGTACTCGGGTGTGTATCCTACAATCCAGGCATCTTTCGCTGCATTGTCGGGCAGGTTATTCTCTTCCCTCAATTCTTTCGAGTAGGAAGTGGTTCCCGTTTTGGCGGCTATGTTCAAGCCATTCATTGGAATGAAGTCTGCACTGCCGTAAGGTTCAAAAGTGCCTTTTAGCATATCAGTCATCATGTAGGCTGTGTAATCTTCCATAGCCTTTTCGGATTCGCTCTCAAACTCTATGGTTTCACCTTCATCGGTGACGACGTAGCGGATTGACTGCGCTTCATTGTAAGTACCACCGTTGCCGAAAGAAGCATAGGCCTGGGCCATTTCCAGTGGACTGAACTGTGAATGGTCACCGCCCCCGAGCACATCGTTGAACGTCAACGACAGATCGTCTTCGTCCTCAGTGCTGTACTCAAGTCCGACATTTTCCGCAAATTCCTCAGGCGCATTTTCTCCCGCTTCTTCCTTTACGGCTTCAAAAGTCTTGACTGCCGGAATATTGAAGCTCTGCCTCAAGGCATCCCTCATCGTAACTTCGCCGTGATCCTGCATATCATAGTTGCTGATTGTATTGCTGAATCCTTCAGGTTGGTATTCCATTTCATCTTCAATGAGGTGATCCGTCCGCCATTTCATATGTTCTATGGCAGGGCCGTAGGAAAGGAAAGGCTTCATTGTAGACCCCACGTTCTTTTTGACCAATGCCTGGTTATGCATGACGACTTCACGGTAATCGCGTCCTCCAGAGACGGCGACCAGATCACCTGTCTGTGTATCCAGGATGGTGGACGCAATATTGAAGTGCTCGCTTTTGAATTTTTCATTATAATAATAATCTCTGTCATTGACCATCGTCTGAAGCTGCGCTTGGACACCACTGTCCATATTCGTATAGATCGACAAGCCGCTTGCCAGTGCTTCACCAAGCTCCATATCTTTAAATTTATCGTTCGTCTGCAGTTCCTGCTTGACCATATTGATATATGAGGCATATTCAGGATCTTCCGGTTCACTAGAAGCACGTTCTTCTTCCGAACGGCTCACCAGATTCGCTGTGATGTCCGTATTTATCGCTTCATTATACTGTTCTTCGGTGATGCGTTCATGATGCAGCATGAGGTTCAGGACAGTGTGGGCCCGGTTGGTTCCCGATTCGCCATCCACATATAGATTATACCGGTTGGGCAGCTGCGGCAAGCCGGCAAGGTAGGCTGTCTCCGCCAGGTTCAATTCATCAAGCTCTTTGTCGAAATAGTATTTTGATGCTGTCCTGATGCCGTATATCCCATCCGAGTAGTAGATTTTATTCAAGTACATCTCGAGTATCTCGTCCTTCGAATATTCCTGTTCCAGGCGATAGGCGAGATACGCTTCCTGTGCCTTTCGGGCGATGGTCTTCTCTTCGGTCAGAAAGACCCGTTTGACGACTTGCTGCGTGATCGTACTCGCTCCCTGACTGCCGAAACCGTCCGTAACATTATTGAGCACCGCTGCGCCGAGTCTCCGGAAATCCACAGCTCCATGTTCATAGAAACGGTCGTCCTCAACCGAAAGTACAGCATCAGTGACGTATTCCGGCGTATTGTCGATGTCCAGCAGTTCCCGCTTTTGGCCTTCAAACAGCTTCGTGACCAGCTCATCGTCCTTATCGTATATTTTAGCAGGTATCGGATCTTTCAGCTTTTCCTCGCTGAAGGCGGGGGCTTTCGATGCATAGTAGGCGAACAGGAAGGACCCGGCAACCAGCATAACCAGGCCGATGAGCAGGAGCCATAAAACTATGCGCTTGATTATTGATGACCTGGAGCGTTTTCCACCTTTCTTCTGTGGCTTCCCAGAACTTCTCTTATAATTTTGTGCCATTGTCATTCTCCATTCTCGAAATAGAATTCATCTACAGCGTCCAAATATTGGATGCGCGGGTTTATGGCCTGCTTAAGCAGGATGCTCTCATACTTGATGTCTTGATATCTGATTGATTTTCTGCCACCATCTTTATAAGCATCCCAAAACGGCAGGAACTTTTCAAAGGGCATCATATACGTTTCCCCGTAGAATGAAAAGCGGAGGATGATAAAGACTAAGCCGCCGTGCCTATGGCACCGTATCATATGGTCAACCTGGTGTTCATGTATGTTGATGAAGGGGAAACGGGACTCGTTGTGCGTTTCCTTAGCTTCAAAGTCTATATATTTTCCTCGATATATGCCATTGTAGTCGCTTGTCGACGGTACTTTAAAGTAGGCTTCGTCGATCTTGGCCCTGTTTCTTGACGGGTAGTCCACATTGACGATCTGCACGGGCGTCGGTTTCTTGTGTATGACGGCCCGTCCGGTCTCCAGGTAGAATTGATTGGTATGGTCAAGATCTTTTTCAAGCGTCATTCCCCGCGATCCGTAGCGGACCGTCCCGCTTCTCGACTTCTTCCGGGAAGCAGGATTGTTGTGCCGGGGCTTCGTGCCTTTAGGGTACTTCATGCCCATCACCTTTCGTTATTGTGTATGATGATATATCATTATACAATATTTATGCTGACTTAAACATTGATAATTATAGGAGGTGCAGCATTTTTGTCAAGAAACCCCTCTTTTTCCGAACTGCGCGCATTGCTTGATGAAGTTGCCCGGAGGTACGAGAAGGCCAGGGCGGGATACGAATTCGACTTCGGTGAGGAGATCGAACCGTTCCTTAAAGATAACGAAGAGACTGTGATGTCCATAAGGAACATGAAGACGGATTTCCGCTTCAACGCTGCCACCCGTGAAAAGGCCGAAGAGGAATTCATGGAACTCTTGATGGCTTGTCATATGCGCCGCTTCAGTAAGAAAGTCTACCGTGAGAAATACAAATTCCTCAACATGTGGCTGGCCCACGCCGAAAGGGAGGCGCTATTCTGATGCGGACACTGATCGCCGGCTATAGGCCTTATGAGCTCGGTATATTCAAATCGTCACAGCCTGAAGCCCAGGTGCTTAAAGACTTCATGAAATTCAAATTGAAGGAATATATCGATAACGGCACCGAATGGTTCATCATCCAAGGGTACACCGGCATCGAATTCTACGCCGCCTTGGCGATGATCGAGCTGAGAGAGGAATATACATTCAAGTATTCGGTGCTGAAGCCCTTCCACGGCTTCGACGAGCGGTACAAGGAGGACGATGCGCTGCTGTTGCACCAGATTTTAGATAACAGCGATCATCACCAGTTCATCTTCGACAGACCTTACGAATCTCCGCGGATGTTCCCGATGATCAACCGATTCCTGATCGACCATTCGGACCAGGCCCTCGTCGTATATGATGAACAGGCCGATTCAAAAACCCGATTCATATATGATCAAATGCTTGAACTAAAGGAAGATAGGCCGTATAATATTGAAAGAATACAATTTGACGAAATCAATGCTTTCATAGATTCCGCGTATGAGAGGTGATACAATGAGCGAGTACACGCTGAAGCTTTCAGCAAAAGATATATTCGAGAAAGAATTCGAAAAATCTATCAGAGGATTCAAGCCGATTGAAGTAGATAGTTTCCTTGATGATGTCATCAGCGACTATCAGAAGATGGCTGATATGAATAATAGCCTCAAAAGACTGGAAGATGAGAATGCCCGCCTCAAAAAGGAAGTAGAGGAACTGAGGATTCGTGTAGCGACTAAATCACGCTCCGTTGATAACCAGACGCAAAACCACCAGATCGATATACTCAAACGCTTGAGCAATCTGGAAAAAAAGGTGTTTGGACAGTCTAAAGTTAATTGATTCGAACCGGTATGTCTCGGATAATCGCTATGCACTCTGATGCATAGAGGAAAGTCCATGCTCACACACTTCTGAGATGAGTGTAGTGTTCGTGCCTGACGAAATAATAAGTCAGGGCAGCTTAAGGCTGACGGCGACGACAGGGCCTAAGTGAGAATATGGTCCCGGTAGTCATAAATGTGCCACAGTGACGTAGCTTCTGCAGAAATGCAGGAGGTGGAACGCGGTAAACCCCTCGAGTGAGCAATCCAAATTTGGTAGGAGCACTTTCCAATGGGAATTCAACCGGCGGAGAGATACTACTTTGTAGTATAGACAGATGATTATCACCACTGTGCGAGTGTAACTAGTGCACATGACAGCACGGTGGTACAGAACATGGCTTACAGAGACACCGGACTAGACACGCTCTCCATTACGAAATGGGGGGCTTTTATTTTATAGATTATGGGTCATACATAAAAAAAGAGAGGGTTTTTAGATGCAATTCAAACTGCTGGCAAACACACCAATGGGCGTAGAGAAGGTCGTCGCCGATGAAATAGAGGCGCTTGGCTATCCTGCGACACTCGAAAATGGACGTGTCTATTTTGAGGGCGATGAAACGGCCATCATCCGGACGAACTTGATGATGCGCACAGCCGACCGTATCCGCATCATAGTCGGGGATTTTGAAACGACATCCTTCGACGATCTTTTTGAACAGACGAAGGCATTGCCATGGTCGGACATCCTCGGTCCAGCGGCTGCGTTCCCCGTTACAGGCCGTTCCCATAAATCGACGCTGTACAGTGTACCCGACGTACAACGCATCGTGAAAAAAGCCATCGTCGAACATCTTAAAGAAGCATTCAACATTAAAGGCAAGCTGCCTGAAAATGGCCCGAGATACAAGGTGGATATCGCCATACTGAAAGACCGGGCAGTGCTGACCATCGACACAAGTGGCGATGCCCTCCATAAACGCGGCTACCGTACGGGGCAGGGGGAGGCGCCGATCAAAGAAACGTTGGCCGCTACCATGCTCAAACTGGCCAATTATGACGGCTCGAAAACTTTGATAGACCCCTTTGCCGGTTCTGGTACGATCGTGATTGAAGCCGCGTTGATGGCGCTCAATATCGCACCCGGTTCGAACCGTACTTTTGATGCTGAAAAATGGGACATCATCCCGGAGGCGGATTGGCAGAATATGCGTATGGAGTTAGAAGAAGCGGCCCTTTATGAGCGGGACATCAAAATCATCGCCGCTGATATCGATCCTGAAATGATATCAGTCGCTAAGGATAATGCCTTAGAAGTCGGCCTGCAAGATGATATTGAATTCCTGGTGTCCGATATCCATGATTTTGAGATTGAAGATGAAGATGCCCAACTGGTGACCAATCCACCTTACGGCGAACGCATCGGGGAGGCAAAAGAAGTCGAAGAGATGTACAGACGGCTTGGCGATATGATGGTTGCCGACCCGACGCTGAGCGTCTATCTGATGACTTCAAATAAAATGTTCGAACATATAGTAGGGAAGCGTGCGACGAAGCGCCGTAAACTGTTCAACGGCTATATAGAGACCACGTACTTCCAATATTGGGGAAAGCGGGGGAATGAATAATTGTCTGGAACCGCTACCCTTGAAACCCTGTATAAACTACGTAAAGAGATTCTGAAGTCCGACAATGCATTTCTGGTGTCACAGATTGACCATGCCATTATGAAAACTTATAGGGGCCAGCTTGTATTTTCATTCATCGGTCATTTCTCTGCAGGGAAATCCAGTTTGGTCAATCATCTTCTTGACCGCGATATCCTGCCTTCATCGCCAGTGCCGACCACAAGCAACACCGTATCGGTGGAAATCGGTGAAGCGGAGGAGATCCAGGCCTTCATCGACCAATATAGATACATTCCACTGGAAGACTACAGCGCGCTCAGGGAGTTGAACACGGGTGACTTGGACATTGCGTCGATCTCGATGAAAGTAGCCCATCCAGTATTCAAGGAAAAGACGGTCTTCCAGGATACGCCGGGTGTCGATTCAAGAACCGACAGTCATGAAGACAGTGCCAACCGCTTCCTGCTGAACAGTGACTACATCTTCTTTACAGTCGAATACAATCACGTCGAAAGCGAACATAATCTAAGGCTGCTAAAAGAGATTTCAGAGATGAACATCCCGTTCTCCCTGATCATCAACCAGATCGATAAGCATGACGATGGGGAACTGGCCATGGACACCTTCATCGCACGCATCAAAAAGACATTGAGCCAATGGCGCATCATGCCGGAGAAAGTGTTTACAACTTCCATCTATGATTCCCCGCATAATGATGTAAAGGCGCTGGCTGCGCACATCTCACAAGTCGAATCGCACCGCGGGGCATATGAGGCGGCGTACCATGAACGTATTGTAGACAATATCGAAAGCCGTCAACTGTATTATCTGGATGACCAGATCTCTTCTCTACAGGAGCGCCTGGGACTTGAAGAAGGTGTCCAGAAAGAGGGTGTAGAGGACCATATCGATTATCTCGAAAAGGAAGATGACCAGAACAGGATTGCAGCACTTCACTCCGACCCAGACCAGTTGAAGACACATATACAGGATAAAGTGAAGGCAATCGCAAAGGACAGCTATCTATATCCCCACCCCGTGAAGTCCGCGATCACCGAATTTTTGAAGGTATTATCCGGCGACATCAAACCAGGGGGGTTCTTTGGCAAGCAAAAGAAGTACCAGTCACTATATGAGTCCCAGCGCACAAAGATCGGTGAGGAGATTCAACCCGTCATCCAATCTGAAATAAACGCCCCGGTGAATGCCTTCTTTGATACGCTCACTCTAGAAGGGGCGCCTTTCCGGTACATTTGGAATGATGAACTGCTGTCTGAGGAAGACATCACCACCCTTTCTTCCCAGTACATCATGAACTATTTGGACAAGTTGAAAGCCAGGATTGAAAAAGACGTCACCACATCTGCATTGGCGCATGCCGCCACATTATCCGCAGCCACTGAAGGGACACGGACTGAAGACCATTCGGATGAGATTGATGATGCGAAACATCTGGCGGCATTGCTTGCCTTGAAGGAGTCCCTAGGCACTGCCAACTACAGGCATTTCTATATCCATCTGGACGACGAGACCGACAAGCTTGAACTGACGGAAGCGGTGAGCCGTGATGTGGCCCGAACCGAAACGGAGCGCCCCGAATCGAGAGGGTATGAAGCACCTGCACCACAAAACATGGACATCGATCAGTTCGAATATCTCCTGAAGATCCTAAAACCGCATCCGCGCTATGCGGAGTTCGCTGCAATAATCAACGAGAAGCTCAAACGCATCCATGACGGTAAAGTCAACATCAGCGTCTTCGGTGGCTTCAGCGCCGGCAAAACGACGTTCATCAATGCATTGATGGGTCAGGCCCGACTGGCTGCAAGCCCGAATCCGACCACCGCGACAATCACTGAGATATCGAACGTGGGCGAGTCGCGGGCACTCTATAAGACAGAAGCGGATATCGTCCAGTCGCTTCAAGTGATCACCAATCAGGAGGGTCAGTCCATCACTGATTTCATCCCTTGGATCAAACGCCATAAAAATAATGTCAAAGAAGCCTACATTCCGTTCCTAAACGGCATATTGACGCATTACGACGCCCATCGTGATGATCTGGGCAAGGAAATCAGCATGTCCGAAGATAAACTTATAGAAAAGATCAGTGCAGACGAAGAAGCGATCTTCATCCATAAGGCATATCTGGCCGTCGATAATGAATTGACACAGCGCTTTTCCATCGTCGATTCACCAGGCATCAACTCGATCAACGAACGCCATACAGAGGAGACGCACCACATCATCTCAGACAGTGATATGATCATATACGTCTCCTACTACAATCATGTCTTCAGCCGTTCCGATGAGCGCTTCCTACAGTATATAAAATCGATAAAAGGCAGCGCCTTCCCGATCATCTTCATCATCAATGCGGTGGATCTGATGCGGACCGAGGCAGACTTGGAAAAAGTCATGGACTATACCCACGAGTCGCTTGATCACCTCGAGATCAGCCATAAAGTATTCCCGGTCTCGAGCAAACAAGCAGTGACGTCCCATAATGCTCAGTTTGAAGCGGCCAAGGCGGAAATCACCGAGATTGCCAACAATAATGCCATAGGCATGCAGTATCAGTCGCTTAGGGAAACGGCCAACCAGCTGGAAGAAGCAGTGGCTTCCAATATGCGACGGTACCACAATCAGAATGAGGAAAAGGATCGCATTGAAACGCTTCGGCGTCGTCTCCTTGAAACGCTTGCCGACTACAGTGCACAGCAATTTGCACATACCCTGCAGCAGGAGATTGACATCATCCTCTCCCATACTGAAAAGCAGCTGAAGCTTAAACTCTACGATTACTTGAAATACTTGATATCGGCTGCGGACATAAAAGAACGGAATTTCATCGCTGACAATCTGACGGCGCTCTCCAATGACATCAACCAGCACCTTGGACTTGAACTTGCCACAAGTTTCAACGCAGTCTACCACAAGGCTGATGCCGAGCTGATGCAGTCCTTGACAGCCATCAACGAAGACTTGGGCAAAGCCATGATCGCCAGCCGTATTGAAGACGGCCGTGTGCCGAGGCCACAGCCGGAACTGCGCATCAAACCGCAAGTCCTGTTGGACCATCAAAAAGCGCTGCATAAATCGAGAAGCCAACCTAAAGCATTCAGGAGCCTGCTACTCGAGCTGTCCGAGGCGATTGTCGGCTCCATCGATTTCGAGGCGCTAAAAAAGGAGCTAGTGCAGATGGCAGATGAGTATCTGACAGCCAAAGACGCCGTTTTGGACGATGAACTCACCACTGTCTCACACGCATTGAATGAACCGCTTGCTGATATCAGCGAAACGGACTATGAAGAAGACCAGGCACTTTTCGAACAACTGAGAAGGCATAAAGGAGATTAAAAAATGATTATCGACAGTACCGACAATAATCTACGTGGCACACAGTTCATGCCCATCGATTGCCGTAATGTCATGGATGATCTAGATGCATCCGCCGCGATGGTGGCAGACACACCATATCTAGGCCTCCATATTCCCCAAAAGCCATGGATGTTCACATCAGAAGGCCTAAATGAAGGGCGTCATCCCATACCACCGGGCTCAGTGGTAGGCGGACTTTATGATGCACTGAAGCAAGACACGGATGCCGAACTGCTTCTGTTGGATAAGGAGGACGCATTCTTTCATACACGCCTCTATTATCTATTCCAGCTATACGGTTTCCATGCCATGCTGTGGAATGACGCGTGCGAGAACCTAAAAGATTCCGGCCTCACGCTACTGGAGCACACGCCTTCCTTCCCGGATGAAGTTGATGAATCCCGTGAGGTACAGCCTCCAGATGTATCGATGCTCGCCACACTAGAAGACGTGGAGCATGCTGTGGGCATTGATGATGTGCTGCTGATCGACGTCAGGGCACATAACCGCTACCTCGGTGACACGGAGCCGATCGACTTTAAGAAAGGGCATATACCAGGCGCTGTAAATATCCCGTATTCCGACGTCTTTGAATCAGGCCGCTTGAATATAACCAGTCTGGAGCACCTCAGGCCCTTCCTGTCGGAATTCAGGGAACTCATAGTCTATTGCGGCTCGGGCATGAGTGCGACCCCGCCTTATTATGTACTTGAAAGCATGGATTTGCCGGTACGCCTCTATGGCGGCAGCTTCTCGGAATGGATCCGCCATCACGATGTGGAGACCGGTGTGTCGACCATGCATGAAAGGATGGCAAAATTTGAAGGATAAAAATCTGATCATAGACGGCATGGCGCTCCTGTTCCGTCATTTCTACGCCACCAGTTTCAGGCAGCAGTTCATGTACAGTGCCTTCGACAGGCCGACCAACGGCGTGCAGGGGGTTGTGCGCCATGTCTTCAAGCTGGTTGAAACCGTACAGCCGACCCGACTCATCATCACATGGGACATGGGGTCACAGACGATCCGCAACGACTGGTATCCAGACTATAAAAAGAACCGCACAGCCCCGCCTGATGAGCTGATTCCGCAATTCGACCACATCAAGGAAGTATTTGATGACTTAGGCATCTTCCAAATCGGCATCAGGGGCTACGAAGCGGACGACATCATCGGTACGCTGTCGACCACGTTCGATGATGTCGTCATGGTCAGCGGTGACCGCGACCTCCTTCAGCTTCTGGATGAAGAGAATGAGCTGTGGCTGACGAAGAAAGGCTATACCGAGTACCATCACTATACAAAAGAGCGTTTTATACTGGAACATGGCATCACCCCTCGGCAATTCATCGATGTCAAGGCGCTGATGGGGGATGCAAGTGACGGCTATAAAGGCGTCAAAGGCGTGGGTGAGAAAACCGCATTCAAGCTGATACGGGAATATGGCAATATAGACAATATGCTGACTAATCTCGACACCCTGACACCAGCACTGAGAAAGAAGATTGAAGCGGATATGGCATCTTTGAGGATTGCCCACCAGCTGGCGAAGATCATTACCGATGTCCCGCTTGACGCAAGGGAGATAAGTGAATCGAGCATACTGCGCCTATCCCTTCAGGACGTCGATCAGGTGCTCTTGGCACATGATCTGTCCATCGCCAGAAAATATGTAGGGAAGCTCGGTCTCTAGGAGGGTCTGTATGACACGTGTATATATAGATGCAGCAGCCGGCACCAACCCGAAGGCTGCTGCCGGCGCTGTAGTCTTCAAGGATGACGCTGGACAAAAAGAATTCACCGCTTATCTCGGGGAGATGGATAACCATGAGGCGGAGTGGGCGGTTTTGGAATTTGCGGTAGATAAGGCGCTTGAGCATGGATATCGTTCACTGATCATCCACACCGATTCAAAGGTCATTGCAGATAGCTTCGATAAAAACCACGTCAAAAATAAAGTGTTCCGAAAATATTTTATGAGTGTTTCAGATAAGTTAGGGGAAATGGCTTTGTTCATCATCAGTTGGACCCCGAGGAATAAAAATAGACACGCTGATGCACTCGCTAAAGACGCACTGTTCAGGCACCGGAAAAACTGATTGTGTGGCCCTGCCTTTTGTTATGGAAGGAACTTCGTTATAATCAGTGGAGGAGGTTGAAAAGTGAACACAGATGTACTTGAAAAAATTAATGATCTAGAAGAAAAGTACTGTCATGGCTGCCTTCTCAAAGAATTGAACCGTTCCGAAGGCAGCAGGACAGCTGCACATAATTTCTGCATCCATGAGTGTTCGGTCGGCATTTCGATACGGACGCATGGCAATAAACTTCAATAGGAGGATATATAATGGAAATCGTAAAAATTGAACCGACACCAAGTCCCAATACAATGAAAATCACTGTGAGTGAAGAGAAGAAGGAAATGAAGTCATCGACTTACCGCGCTGTTTCAGATGAGGCACCTGAGTTCATCAACCGCGTACTTGAATTGGAGGATGTCACAAGCGTCTTCCACGCCCTCAATTTCATCTCGGTCGACAAGTCACCGAAGGCGGACTGGGAGACGCTCATTCCTCAGATCGAGCAAACTTTCGATTCCAATAATGACGATGAAGTAAAAAAAAACTAGAATCTGAAAATGCTTTTGGCTCCGTCTCAGCCCAGGTGCTTACCTTCAAGGGCATACCCTACCAGATCAAGCTCAACGATGGCCAGGAACACCGCAGGCAGCTGCCAGAACGTTTCACCGATGCCGTGGAAGCGGCAACCCTTCCTGAAGACAACATCATAATGCTCAGGAAATGGGAGGACTATGGCACCAGATACGGGGAACCCGAATCAATCTTCGAAGAGTTGACTGAAGAGCTTGAGGCGCTCCATGACGATGAAGTGCTTAAGACCATGGTGGAGGAAGCAAAGACAAAGAAGGCCCCGGAGCCAAAACGCTACTTCAAGGTGGAGAAGTCCGAATTCACTGCACGCGACAACTGGAAGGAACGCCTGTGGCTGCTTAATCATATGGAGACACCCACACAGGATGATTATCCCGTCCTATCCATCGCCCTGGAAGATGAAAAGATGCAGATCAGGCGGGAAGCGGTGAGTCTGCTGGCAATGATTGAGGAGCGTGAGACGCTGCCTTACCTTAAGAAAGCCTTGCAGGATCGTTCCGTACCTGTCAGACGGACTGCTGGTGATGCATACAGTGACCTTGGATACGAAGAAGGATTGCCGGATATCTATCCTCTACTCGGCGACAAGAGCCCGATCGTAAGGTGGCGTGCAGCAATGTTCATATATGAGGTCGGCGATGAAGAGAGCCTGTCTCATTTGAAGGCGCATAAAGATGATCCGCAGTACGATGTACGACTGCAGATCGAAATGGCCATCACCCGTATAGAGCAGGGCGAAGAAGCCCTCGGCAGCGTATGGAAGCAAATTCAGGAAAGGGAGCGATAATATGAACGCCTATGAAGAGTACATGAAGGAAATGGCACGTCCGATGCGTGAAGAATTGACTGGCATGGCTTTCAATGATCTTACTACAGCAGAAGAAGTCGATCGGTTCATGAAGGGCATCGGCAAAGATGAAACCGCCTTTGTGGTTGTAAACAGTGTCTGTGGTTGTGCAGCGGGACTCGCACGGCCTGCTGCCGTAACTGTAGCGGAACAGAACCCCATCAAGCCGGATCATAAGGCAACGGTGTTCGCCGGCCAGGACAAGGAAGCGACTGAACGTATGCGCGAGTACATCGGTCAAGCGCCTTCCAGCCCTTCCATGGCCCTTTTCAAAGGGGATGCACTTGTTCATTTCGTGCCCCGGGAAAATATCGAGGGCCGGGATGTGCATGACATCATGATGGACTTGAAGGAAGCGTTTGATGAAAATTGTTCAAAATAAAAACAGGAAAGGCCAAGCCTTTCCTGTTTTTATTGGATAGGATCTACTCAAAAATACTCATCGACATCAAATAGAGAGCAAGAAGAGTGAGACCGACCGTCATAAATATTTCCATGATCGACACCCCAAATCAAATAAATTTTTAACTATTTTAACTGTATTCAATGTATATTATATATAAAGACGTCCAAAAAGAAAAGGGGAGGATCTAATGAATACTTTTGATGATACGTACCATGACCTTATGAGAAAAATCAAAAGCGAGGGCAGCTACAAGGATGACCGCACCGGAACCGGCACCTATTCGTTGTTTGGCCATCAGATGCGCTTTGACCTTAAAGAGGGATTCCCGCTACTGACAACCAAAAAGGTGCTTTTCAAAATGCTTGCAACAGAATTGATATGGTTCATACGCGGGGATACGAACATACGTTTCCTACTTCAATACAACAATAACATATGGAACGAGTGGGCGTTTAAAAATTGGGTCGAATCCGCAGAATATGAAGGCCCGGATATGACCGATTTCGGACGCCGTGCGCTGGAAGATGCATCATTCAATGAAACATACAAGAAAGAAATGACGCGTTTTAAAAATAAGATACTGGAAGATGATGCGTTTGCCGAGAAATACGGTGATCTTGGAAATGTCTATGGCAAGCAATGGCGTCATTGGCAAGGCCCGGACGGCTCATTTACGGATCAGTTGAAGAATGTAGTCGAAAGCATCAAAAAGAATCCAGATTCAAGGAGACACATCGTTACGGCGTGGAATCCTGCCGAAATCGACGGTATGGCATTGCCGCCATGCCATGCCTTCTTCCAATTCTATGTAAACGATGGTAAGTTGAGCCTGCAGCTCTATCAAAGAAGCGGAGATGTTTTCCTAGGCGTACCATTCAATATAGCAAGCTATGCGCTTCTGCTTGAGCTTGTCGCACGGGAGTGTGGTCTGGAGGCACATGAATTCATCCATACGTTGGGGGATGCACATATCTACACCAACCATATGGACGCAGTAAATGAACAGCTCGCCCGTGAGAGCTTCAGCCCTCCTAAAATCAAAATAAAAGGCAATAGATCAATGTTCGAACTGGAATATGAAGATTTCGAGGTCATCGACTACGAAAGCCACCCTTATATCAAGGCACCAATAGCCGTCTAGGAGGAGAATCATGATATCTTTAATAGTCGCTTACGCCGACCAATCTGTAATTGGTTTTAAAAACAAAATGCCCTGGCATCTTCCCGAAGACCTTAAACATGTAAAACAACTGACGGAAGGGAATACAATCGTCATGGGACGTAAGACATTCGAGTCCTTGGGGCGTCCCCTGCCGAATAGGCGCAATGTGGTATTGACGCGCGATGAAACTTTCAGTGCAGAAGGCATTGATGTCATCAATCATACTGATGCAATCAATTCTTTGGAAGGAAAAGTATTTATCTTTGGAGGTAGCACCGTCTATAATCAGACGATGCACCTTGTAGAGGAAATGCACATCACCCGTATTCACAGGCGCTTCGCTGGTGATACCTTCTTTCCCGATTATGATCCTTCTGAATGGGAACTGGTCGATAAGATTGAGGGGATTCAAAATGAAAAGAACAGATATCCTTATGAATTCCTGCACTATAGACGCAAGTGAAGAAGGAGGGGAGTTGGGGTTTGAACATTTGGAAGACTTTCTTCTCAATACTGCTGTCCATCAATATTCTGTTCATCATATGGATAGCCATTACATTCAGCAATTCATATGATCTGCCTGATGAGAAAAATGGTAATTATAACACAGCAGAATCGGGTATAGAATTGAAGATGACCAATCAAGCAGTGCAATCCATCCTCAATGATGCAATCGATGAGGAATCCATTCAGGTTTCGGTGGGTGAAGCGGGTATCTATTTTAAGGCTGTGCAGGATGTACTTGGCATTGAAATAGAAACTTCTTTGAATCTTGAACCCGTCTCTACAGGTGAAGAGGTCGTCTTTGCCGTAAAGGATATCGATGTTGGCGATCTGCCGCTCACCCAAGATATGTTCTACTCAATCATCAAAAATCAAAGCGATCTCCCAGAGGGCATCCGTTTTGATGATGATGAGCGTGCATTATTGATCAACACCAAAACATTAACGCAGGATTTTAAAATGGAAGTGGAAGTCGAAAAGATTGATTACCAGAATGACGAGTGGTACTTTTCAATAACAAATGATTAAGAGGTGAGTAATTTGTCAACAGCTACACTAGCAGGAGGATGCTTCTGGTGCCTGGTCAAACCATTCGACCAATTTGATGGTGTCAATTCCGTCGTGTCCGGCTATTCGAATGGACATGTGGAAAACCCTACGTACCAGCAAATCTCAACCGGCACAACAGGACATGTCGAGGCTGTCCAGATTGATTTTGATGAAACTGTAATGTCTTACGAAAAACTATTGAATATCTTTTTCCAGACTTTCGATCCAACTGATACAGAAGGTCAGTTTGGTGATAGAGGCCCGCAATATGCACCGGCAGTTTTCTATCATGATGACAAGCAAAAAGAAATTGCGGAATCTGTAATTGCAGATTTGGACAAGCAGAATATATTCAATGATCCGATAAAAACACCTGTTTTACCTTACAAAAACTTCTATAGAGCTGAAGAAGAACATCAGGATTTCTATAAAACGAACAGTGCCCATTATAATGCATACTTTAAGGGCTCCGGCAGAAAAGCATTCATCGAAAAGCATTGGGGGATGAAATAAAATGGCAATAGGACGTCATGAATCAGAGCTATCACCAGAAGAATATAGCGTAATGAAAGAGAATGGAACTGAACCACCATTCCAGAATGAATATTGGAATCATTACGAGGATGGCCTTTATGTCGATAAATTGAAAGGCACACCGTTATTCACTTCAAGGGACAAATTCGCTTCCGATTGCGGTTGGCCAAGTTTTGCCAAAACAATTTCAGAAGATGTAAGTGAAAAGTTCGATGATTCCTTCGGGAGGCATAGAATAGAAGTAAGGAGTGAAGCTTCAGACAGCCACCTTGGCCATGTCTTCGAAGATGGCCCCAAAGAACTGGGGGGCTTGCGCTACTGCATCAATTCAGCCGCTATGGACTTCATACCGAAAGATGAACTCGAAGAAAAAGGTTACGGTGAATACCTTAAATTATTCGATTGAATTTCAAATCCATTTTGATAGGAGAGTAAAATTATGTTCAAAAATCTATTTGGTAAAAAAGACAACACTGAGAAGGAATTGGAAATTACGAGTCCGTTAAACGGTGAATATATACAACTTGAAGATATCCCAGACCCGGTCTTCGCCGAAAAAATGATGGGCGAAGGGTTTGGGGTCAAACCTTCCGACGGCGAAGTCGTTGCGCCCGTTTCCGGGACGGTCATGCAAGTATTTCCGACAAACCATGCAGTTGGGCTCAGAACTGCCAATGGACTTGAAGTTCTGATCCATATCGGTCTTGAGACCGTAGCGATGAAAGGTGAAGGCTTCACAGGACATGTTTCAGAAGGAGATTCCGTCGAAAAAGGGGATCCACTTGTCACTTTCGATATGGAACTGGTAAAATCAGAAGCGAACAGCACCATTTCTCCTGTCATCATCACGAATAGTGATATGCTGGATGAATTCAAGGTTGAGGATGTCACCAACTTAAACAGGGCCGACACTGTAGTTGTGACTGCTACCGTCAAGTAATGAAGAATCATTCATTCTACCAGTATATGAAAACAAGGAAAGGTGAAAACTCATCAATCGGAGGTTTAGCCGAACATATCTTAAACGATCCCATGTTCCCGAAATATTCCACGGAATATTCTGAGGTTACGGAATATCTTGAGAACAATCCATATGAAGATATGCCGCTTTCGCATTTTGATACTGCTTTTGACGATTACCTCAACTGGTTGCAGCATTAAAACAACTTAAGATAAAGGAGCAATAAAACAATGAGTATTCATATCAATGCCAAAAAAGGTGATATTGCCGACACTATACTACTGCCGGGAGATCCACTGCGTGCAAAATACATCGCCGAGAACTTCTTGGATGATGTCACTTGCTATAACGAAGTCCGTAACATGCTTGGATTTACAGGTTACTATAAAGGAAAACGCATTTCTGTCCAGGGGACTGGTATGGGAGTACCTTCGATCTCCATTTACATCCACGAGCTTATGGACGAGTATGGCGTTAAAAACCTGATACGTGTAGGAACTTGCGGCGCTATTCAAAAAGATGTCAAAGTAAGGGATGTTATACTTGCCCAAAGTGCATCAGGTGATTCCTATCAGAACCGTAAACTTTTCAAGAACATCGATTTTGCTCCAACATCCGATTTCGAATTGCTGCTCTCAAGTTATAATGAAGCGCAGAAGAAGGGCATGAATGTTAAAGTCGGAAATATATTCACAGCTGACTCCTTCTATGACGAGAATGGCAATATTGAACAGTTGGCGGAATATGGAGTATTGGCGCTTGAAATGGAATCCACTGCATTGTTTACAATCAGTAAAAAGTTCAACGCCAGGGCGCTTTCCATTCTGACGGTTTCCGATCACGTATTAACGGGTGAAGCAACCTCAAGTGAAGAAAGACAAACTTCTTTCAATGAAATGATAGAGGTTGCCTTAGAAGCAAGCCTGCCGTTCATTGGAAAAGCAAAATAATTCCAAAAGAAAGGAAAGGTGTCGAGACCTTTCCTTTTTACATATATTTGTTTAATTTTCATCTTTAAACTGATAAACTGTTACTTAATTATTCAAGTAGAAATTAGGTGTAGATTTTGAAAGAAGAGCATGATTCCAATAATTCCCGCAAAGTCGGGGGCAAACATATAAATATCAATTTTTTCTGGTTTCTCATCATAATACTTACTTCCATCATACTTTCTGCAGTCATTACTGCGTTGAGTCTTGAAGCAGGCAATGAAAAAGCAGTTAATGTAGGTACTGATACCAGGAGCGAGTTTTCCAAACTCTATAGTGTCTATGACACCATCACCGACAACTACTACGAGGATGTTGACAGGAACGCACTGATAGAGTCATCAATACAGGGAATGGTTGAAGGTCTCGACGATCCATACAGCGAGTACATGAATAACGAGGAAATCGCCTCGTTCGAGGAATCCGTCAGCGGAGACTTCGAAGGTATAGGGGCAGAAGTGATGCAGGAAGGCAGTCGCATTATCATCACATCTCCAATGCGTGGTTCTCCGGCTGAAGAAGCCGGGGTGGAGCCGGGCGATGAAATACTCGCAGTTGACGATGAGCCAGTAGAAGGTATGAATGTGCAAGAAGCAGTTCAACTTATCCGCGGGGAGAAAGGTACGGATGTCACCCTCACTCTTGCAAGAAATGAAGGGGACCCATTTGAGATTACGATCACCCGTGATACCATCCATATCGATAGTGTTACTTATGAAGAGGTAGACGGAGTCGGTCATATCAGCATAAACAGGTTCCAAAGAGGCACCAATGACGAATTCGAAGCTAAATTGAATGAAGCTGCAGAAGCTAATATTGAAGATCTGATCATTGATTTCAGATATAACCCAGGCGGTCTCCTGGATGAGGCAGTCGGCATGATCAACCAATTCGTCGATGAAGGGGAAACTGTACTTTACCTCGAAGAGAATGGGGGAGAACGAAAGGAAATTACAGCCCCTGGGCCTTCAAATGACAACACGGACGACTTTAATCTATATATACTGATTAATGAAGGTTCAGCGAGTGCCTCCGAAGTATTCACGGGAGCGATGGACGATCTGACTGATGTCACAATTGCCGGTACAGAGTCGTTCGGTAAAGGCATCGTTCAACAGACAATCGAATTCGGTGATGATTCCCTTCTCAAGTACACCGATACAAAATGGCTTACGCCAGAAGGCGATTGGATTCACGAAAAAGGCATCACACCGGATATCCGACTATTGAACCCTGATTATTATAGGGTTGAGATGCTTGGGCCTGATGAAGTCTTTACAGAAGGCATATCTGATGAATCTGTTCCTTCCATCAAGGTTGCGCTCGATACCCTTGGATATCCAATGGACGATTTTGACGAATCCTACGATAAGAAGCTGACGAAAACAGTAAAGAAATTCCAAGCTGATAATGATCTCGATCAGACAGGCAACGTCACTGGCGAAACAGCCACTGCCATAATGAGTGAGTTGCGGACCTACATCAATGAAAACGATGCGCAGCTCAATTATCTTGTGGATTATATCAACGGTGAGTTTACACGTTCTGAAATCGAAAAGTATGCAAAAGAACATGCGGAAATACTTGAAATTCAGAAACCGGAAGAAGACGATTCAGAAGAAAGTTCTGAAGAGTCCCCTGACGAAGAAGATACAGAAGAATAATCCAGGAGCCGTATGAACATAATGTTTATGCGGCTTCTGATTGTACAGCAAGTTAAAATAGTTTAAAGTAATTACAATAGAACAGTTATGGAGGAAAGTATGGAACTTAAAAAAAGAAAAGTTGCCCTTACCGGCGGCGGCACTGTGGGACATGTTATGCTTAATAAACTGATGATCCCATGCCTTATAAACCGGGGTATAGAACCTATCTACATCGGCTCGAAAAAAGGCATTGAGAAAGAAATAATCGGTGCAACGTCGATTAAGTATTACAATATTTCAAGTGGTAAGTTAAGACGCTATTTTTCAATGGAGAACCTTAAAGATGTAACGCGCGTTGCAAAGGGAATCGGTGACGCCAGAAAAATCCTTAAGAAGGAGAAGGTGGAATTTGTATTTTCAAAGGGTGGCTTTGTCAGTGTGCCTGTAGTACTGGCTGCCAGATCACTCGGCATACCTGTATATATCCATGAGTCTGACATTACACCTGGCCTGGCAAATAAAATTGCCGTTAAATTTGCCACACAGATTTTCGTCACATTCAAAAAGACCCTAGACTACCTACCACAAAATAAAACTGAATACCTAGGCCCTGTAATACGTGACGAATTGGCACGTGGATATGATGATATTGGATATGAACTTACAGGCTTCACTCCTGAAAAACCTGTAATGATAGTGATGGGAGGGTCACTTGGCGCGAAATCAATCAATAACTTCATCAGGAAGAATCTCGACGTGCTGACTAATGAATGGCAAATTATTCATCTGTGCGGCAGAGGTAACTACATTGAAGGGCTTGATAATTCGAATTATAAACAATTTGAATTCGTCAAAAAAGAATTGCCGCATCTTATGAAAATTTCCAAGATTGCAGTTGGCCGCAGTGGCTCCAATGCAATCTACGAGTTTTTACTGAATGAGAAACCAATGATTCTCATCCCACTCCCCAAAGGACAAAGCCGGGGAGACCAGGTTGAGAACGCAGAGTATTTTAAAGAGAAGGGGTACGCGGAAGTCATTGATGAAGAAGGTCTCGGCATAGATACCTTCCAAGAGGCCGTGAACCGCATTCGAGACGATGAAGATGAGATACTTGCCAGAATGAAGCAATTTGATGCAGGTTTCCGTCCAAAGGACCTGGTGGATATGCTGGTGGATAAGGAGGTGGATTAATGAGCCGCACAAAGAAATTCTCGCTTTTCATGGTATTTGTCCTGATTTTCGGCACCATTGCCCTGTTCCATGAATCACGGGTCGGCCGGTGGGTGGATAAAGAAGTTTACGAACTCATCTATGCTTCCGAGAGTTTCATCACTACAGCATTGATGCTTGGCTTTACCCAAGTCGGGGAAGTCCTTTCAATGATCATATTATCAGTGGTGATGATTACCATATTGATGCTCTATAGATTGAAGTTTGCAACTTTGTTTCTGATCATATCCATGCTCTCAAGCAGTATACTTGTCCCGGTGCTGAAAAATTCCTTTGATAGGGAAAGGCCTTCGATGCTCCGATTGATAGAAATTACAGGATTCAGTTTCCCGAGTGGCCATGCAATGGGTTCGACCATTTTTTTTGGCTCGTTGATGGTTCTGGTGAAAAACAGTTCTCTGGATCACAAGACCTTACTTTATAGTCTTGGAGCGTTTTTTATAATAATGATTTCATCATCACGAGTTTATCTAGGCGTACACTATCCAACTGATGTAATAGCTGGGATAGTCGGAGGTCTCGCTGTAGTGGCAGGTACAAGTTTTATTATGCATAAAAAGCTTGACAGAACTCGTCTACAACGATAAAATTTTAATTGAAAATGATTCTCAATGAGAATAAGCCCCCCTTATTAATCTAATCATTTTCAAAAACTATATATCCTTTCTAAGTGGTATGGCTGAAAAACAGCCATACCACTTTTTGTTGCTATCCTTTCTTAGAAATGAAGATTAGTGATATGATATGTAAAAAGAATGATAGGAAGATTACGATGAAACAAATACTTGTAGTCGAGGATGAGCTTAATCTAGCCCGTTTTATAGAACTTGAGTTGACCCACGAAGGGTATGGGGTCACGTCATCTTCAGATGGAGAAGATGGGTTGAGGAAAGCAATGGAAAATGATTATGACTGTATCCTCCTTGATCTCATGCTGCCCGGATTAAACGGCCTTGAAGTATGTAGAAGGCTAAGAAAGGAAAAAGATACTCCCATCATCATCATCACCGCAAAAGGGGAGACATACGATAAAGTCATAGGTCTTGATTATGGCGCCGATGACTATATTGTCAAACCTTTTGAAATCGAGGAGCTCCTCGCAAGAATCAGAGTGATTATGAGACGCTCACCATCTCAGGTGAATGCAAGCGAGATACTCAGTACCAATGGCATCAAGATAAATTCCGACGCCCACCATGTCTCCGTTGACGACAATCCAATCGAATTGACGAAGACCGAATATGATCTTCTGTATCTGCTGATGAAGAATGCCGGTATCGTGCTCCAAAGGGAGACGATTCTAGACCATGTATGGGGATATGAAAGTGAAGTTGAAACGAATGTAGTGGATGTCTACATCAGATACTTGAGGAATAAATTGAAGCCCTACAATAAGCACAAGCTGATTGAAACTGTAAGGGGAGTCGGGTATGTGATACGGACATGAATAAGAAATCGTTGAAGTATAAATGGCTGAGGCTATCTACTCTGATCATATCAGTAACCTATCTGATCTTCAGTTCGATGCTCATATATTTCACCAGTATATATTTGAAGGATCAGGAGTACCGTTCAGTCGATAGAAGCATTGAAGAATTGGAAAGCTTATATGAAACGCAGCCGATCAACACCATAAGCCAGGATGAAGTATATTCAAGCCTATATGACAGACAGAAGATGATTCTCTATACCCAAGGTGGCGAGGAAGTCTTCAGCGCCACTACCGGTATACCGATGAAACTCGATATTGATTTTGAAGCTGTTTCTGAACGGGAAATAAAGGAATCTGAAATCGATCAGGAAGATTTTCTTATCGGCAGCACCAAAATTGATTCACAGTATTGGGATGGTTACATTTCAGTCATACACCCCTTGAATTCATACAACTCAGTAATTCGCATGATGATGTTCATAGCAACAGTAGTTGGTTTCATGTCTATCCTTTTCACTTCCGTCATCAGCTACTTTTTCTCCAATAGGATGGTACGCCCAATAAGGAAGATTGCGAACCAATTGAAACGGATTGAGGAACAAGGATTTTCTGAACGTCTGAAGATCACAACCAACTCAGAAGAAACGGACTATATGATAGATTCATTCAACCACCTGATGGATTCACTGGAACAATCCTATAATCAACAGAAACAATTTGTCGAGGACGCCAGTCATGAACTACGGACTCCCCTCCAGATTATCCAGGGGCATTTGAAATTAATAAGCAGATGGGGGAAACATAAGCCTGAAGTTCTTGATGAGTCATTGGGCATATCCATCGACGAACTGAGACGGATTAATAAATTGGTCGAAGAACTGTTGATCTTGACAAAAAATGAAGGTAAACCCGACATGAATATGGAGAAGGTAGATATTAACGAAGAGGTCAGAAGCCGTGTTGAATCTATGAGGAAACTCCATTCTAATTATACTTTCACACTTGACTTGGAAGAAGAACCGATCAAATATATGATCAACCCCTACCACCTCGAACAGATACTCGTCATATTTCTTGATAACGCCATAAAATATGATAAAGATAGATGTCACATAATGATTACTACAGAAATGAAAGAAGATCATTTTGACATAGTCATCATGGATCATGGCATTGGAATACCGGAAAAGGAAATCGAAGCCATATTCGATAGGTTCTATAGAGTGGATAAATCAAGGAGTAGAGAAATGGGAGGCAATGGACTCGGCCTTTCAATCGCGAAAAAGCTTATTGAAAGCTATAGGGGAAATGTCTGGCTGGAAAGCGAAGAAGGACAGTTTACGAAGGTAACAATCCGTTTTTATATGAAAAAGTGACCTAAAGTAGCTTATTCTATGTTTTGCTCTTATTATTGGCTTTAAAACCTTATTCTATAGTGCTAAAATGGAGCTGTATAAGTTAAAAAGATTCTAAAGAGGGTGTGGCAAAATGCAGGAGAAAGAACTTGAGAATGCCCCGGTACGTTTCGGCGCTAACATGGGAATGCTTCTCGAGCTTCATGAAATGTATCAGGAAGACCCAAACAGTGTAAGCGAAGAAATGCGATTCCTGTTTGAAAATCTCGGCTCGGGTGGTGCTGTTGCCGATTCTTCGGGAACTGACCATAAGAAGGTGAAGAATCTACTTCATCTCATCGACAATATAAGGCTATTTGGACATTTGAAATCGGAAATCTATCCCGTGTATGATCCTGATATAAAAAATGTGCCAAGTTTGGATTTCAAAGATTACGATCTGACTGAAGAAGATCTGAAAAACATGCCTGCTACCGTTGTCAGTGAATATCTAAGCGATGACAACGATAATGCTTATGAAGCATTAATGCAGCTCCATGACCTTTACACTGGACCGATTGCATACGAATACATGCATGTCAATGACACTGAGGAACGTCAGTGGTTCAAGGAGATGATTGCAGATCAACGTAATTTTGAAATGTCGGATGATGAAAAAAAACATCTCTTCAAAATGCTGGCTAAAGTAGAAGGTTTTGAAAAGTATATTCACAAAAACTTCGTTGGTGCGAAAAGGTTTTCTATTGAAGGCCTTGACTCCATCGTTCCTATGCTTGATCATCTGCTCACTCTTATGGCAGGGCAGGGAATACCAAACCTTCAGATCGGTATGGCCCACCGTGGCCGCCTGAATGTACTGACGCACATTCTTGAAAAGCCATATGAAATGATGATTAGTGAATTCATGCATACTGATCCCATGAAATTCCTTCCTGAAGATGGTTCCCTGGAAATTACACAGGGTTGGATGCGTGATGTCAAATATCACCTTGGCGGCGCTAAAACGCGTTCTGACAAAGGTCTTGAGCAACGCATCACCCTCGCCAACAACCCAAGTCACCTTGAAGTCGCGGGCCCTGTAGTCCTCGGCAGAACAAGGGCACAGCAAGAGGCGACGAACCTTGCTGGCCGTCCAGAACAGGATACCAACAAAGCAATTGCCGCAATCATCCATGGAGATGCCGCCTTCCCGGGACAGGGGATTGTGTACGAATCACTCAACCTGGGTAAATTGAAGGGCTATTCAGTCGGTGGTTCCCTGCATATCATTGCGAATAACAGAATAGGCTTCACAACTGAAGAAACAGATGCAAGGTCAACTGTCTATGCTTCAGACCCTGCACTTGGTTTCGACCTCCCTGTGATACATGTCAATGCGGATAAGCCAGAACATGTCTTGCGTGCAATGGAGATCGCCTTGAGATATAGGCAGCAATTCCGTAAGGATATCGTCATAGATGTAATCGGCTATAGAAGATACGGCCATAACGAGATGGACGAACCATCCGCTACAAACCCACTTCTCTACAAAGAAGTCAAGTCGCGGGAAACTCTTGAAGAGCTTTACGGTTCCAGACTCGTTGAGGAAGATATTCTTTCTGAAGATGAGAAGCAGGAAATTATCCAGAGTGTATTTGATGAAATGAGAGCGGCACACGATGCCATCGATAAAAATGATACCAATATAGATGGTGACCTCAAAGCTCCCGACTCGGTGATGGAAGGTCAAGACAGCGACCCTGAAGATAACATTTCAAGGGATAGGCTCCAACAGATTAATGACGCACTCCTCGATTATCCGGAGAATTTCACTGTGTTCAAAAAGCTTTCCAAAGTATTGGACCGCCGCAAAAAACCTTTTGAGGATGATAAGGATCTCGTGGACTGGGCGCATGCTGAAGCACTCGCTTTCGCTACAATCAACCAGGATGGCACTCCTATTCGTCTGACAGGACAAGACTCCGAAAGGGGTACATTCGCCCAAAGGCATGCGGTACTCCATGACCCGGAAAGTGGTGAAGAACTTGTCCCTCTTCACAATATTGAAGACCTGAGTGCCTCATTCGATATACACAACTCACCATTATCCGAAGCTGCTGTAGTCGGTTTTGATTATGGCTATAATATTGAACATAAAAATGTTATGACGATATGGGAAGCACAGTATGGTGACTTTTCAAACATGGCACAAGTGTTATTTGATAATTTCCTATCGTCTGGGAACGCCAAATGGGGAGAAACTTCCGGCATGACCCTCTTCTTGCCGCATGGACAGGAAGGTCAGGGCGCGGAACACTCTTCAGCACGACTCGAGCGGTACCTTCAGCTTGCGGCAGAGAATAATATGACGGTTGCAAACTTATCCAGCGCATCCAATTATTTCCACCTATTGCGTAAGCAAGCTCAATACATGGATACCGATAAGATGAGACCTCTCGTTCTGATGACACCAAAAAGCCTGCTCCGCAACGCAATAGTGAGTGAGCCGGTAAGTGCATTCACTGAAGGTCAATTCAGGGAAGTAATCATTCCTTCCTACAAAAAGACAAAAGTTAAAAAAGTATTAATTGCAAGCGGAAAAATGGCAGTAGACCTTCTTGCTGAACAAAAGGATAATCCTGACGATGAAACCATTGTTGTAAGGCTGGAGCAGATTTATCCATTCCCATCCGAACAGCTGAAAGATCTATTGGATGATCTAAAAAATCTCGAAGAAGTGAGGTTTGTTCAGGAAGAACCGAAAAATATGGGTGCATACCATTATGCGTTGCCACTATTGCTCGAGGTCCTCCCTGAAAAAGTGGAATTGAACTACATTGGAAGATTGAGACGGGCATCTCCTGCTGAGGGCGATGGAGAATCCTATAAACTGATACAACAAAAAATAATCGAAACTGCTTTTAAATAATAGGAGGTTAAAAAATGGCTGAAGTAAAAGTACCGGAACTAGCTGAATCCATAACAGAAGGAACGATTGCGACTTGGTTAAAACAAAAAGGCGACTATGTTGAAAAAGGTGAAAATATCCTTGAACTGGAAACTGATAAAGTCAACGTAGAAGTGATCAGTGAAGAAGCTGGTACCCTTACTGAACTGAAAGCTGAAGAAGGGGATACGGTTGAGGTCGGACAAGTCATTGCTATAGTTGACGAAAGCGGTAAAGCGGACTCTTCTGATGAACAAGCTTCAGAGAGTTCCTCTGAAGATGAAAATTCTCAACCAGAACAAAAGAAAGAAGAAGCGCCTGCCAAAGAAGAGACAAAATCCGAAGAACCAGCGACATCAGAATCTTCTTCTGATGATGAACATGTAGTCGCTACCCCTTCTGCCCGCAAAATGGCACGTGAAAAAGGCATCTCAATCAGTGATATCAATGCTGCCGATCCACGCGGGTTGGTGAGGAGCCAAGATGTCGAGAACCATGGCATTAAACCTGCCGAAGAAAAAGCACCAAAACAAACACAACAGCCTAAGGCACAAGACTCGGGCAAACCTGAAAAGCCGGTAGTAAGGGAGAAGCTTTCACGCAGAAGGCAGACTATTGCCAAGCGTCTGCTGGAAGTTTCCCAGAATACTGCCATGTTGACGACATTCAATGAAGTTGACATGACAAATCTGATGGAACTCAGAAAACGTAAAAAAGAAGAGTTTCAAGAACGTCATGATGGTACCCGTCTCGGGTTCATGTCATTCTTCACTAAAGCTTCAGTAGCAGCACTAAGAAAATACCCAGCGGTAAATGCTGAAATTGATGGAGACGATCTCGTACTCAAACAGTTCTATGACATCGGTGTTGCAGTATCGACTGAAGAAGGGCTTGTAGTGCCTGTCGTAAGGGACTGTGATCGTAAGACATTCGCTGAAATAGAGAGTGGCATTGCAGATATGGCGAAAAAAGCTCAAAATAAAAAGTTGGGTCTCGATGATATGACCGGCGGCTCGTTCACAATAACAAACGGTGGCGTCTTTGGATCACTGATGTCCACGCCTATCATCAATGGTACTCAAGCAGCCATTCTTGGAATGCATACCATTCAAAAACGACCTGTTGCAATAGATGATGAAAATATGGAAAACCGCCCAATGATGTATATCGCACTAAGCTATGACCACCGGATAATTGATGGCAGAGAAGCAGTCGGTTTCCTGAAAACGATTAAAGATCTTGTAGAAAATCCTGAAGATCTACTTCTTGAAGGCTGATAATATATTTTGTGTCAGGCGTCCATGTGACGCCTGACTTTTTTATGTTAGAATCATATTAAATAAAATGACTGGAGAGATTGATATGTTACATGAAACATGGTACGAAAATGACTTGGGTACAGTAAAGGTAGTGCACACAGATGCCGAAAAATATAAAGTTTCTGATATGTTGACTGTTGGTGAAACTTATAGAATGGTGAACGAAACTGAAGAATATATATTCGTCATAGATAATTCCGGAAAAGTCGGCGGCTATTACAAGACATATTTCGAAAAAGTGGAATCATAATGGCTATTCGTTTTCTCCATAATGATGAAACCATATATGAAGATTCGAAAATAATAATGTCTCTGAATAAAAATCTCCTGCTCAAAGGGCCGACCGGTTCGGGAAAGACCAGACTTGCTGAAAATTTAGCTGAAGATATGAATAGTTCCATGTACAGCATCAATTGTTCAGTGGATGTAGATATAGAATCTTTGCTTGGTTTCAAGACAATCGAGTATATCGATGGCAAGCAGGAAGTCGTATTCGTGTCGGGACCCGTCATACAGGCGATGAATGAAGGGGCAATTCTCTATATAGATGAGATAAATATGGCGAAACCGGAAGTTTTGCCTATATTGAATGCCGCTTTGGACTACCGCCGAACCATTACCAACCCTTTAACAGGTGAAACAACGACGGCAAAGGATGGATTTAATGTCATTGCCGCGATAAATGTCGGATATGTCGGAACAATGCCCATGAATGAAGCGCTACTCAACCGGTTCAACGTAATCGAACTCGGTTATGTCTCGAGAGAGGCACTGACTGAAGTTCTGAAAGCACAAAGCTTACAACAAGAGGAATCAGTCATTGACGCAATCACTCTTTTCCATACTGATCTCGTTACCATGACAGAACAGGGGCAGATTTCACAGGAAGCTTCCAGTGTCAGGAGTCTGATTGACCTCGCAGACTTGTCAACTAAAATACCTATAAACCGAGCGTGTCGCCGCACAATCATTGACAAGCTCGATAGTAACCAGGAGAAGAAGGCGATTTTAAATGCAGCTGAGTTACGCTTTGGAAGGTGAGGAATATCGCTTATTCATTTATTAAATTCAACGATGAAGTTATAGATTCAAAAATTATGATGGAGTTGACGGATTTGACGCGCCTTCTGCTCAAACAGGAAAAAACTACTGTCATGGTGCGTAAGTTCAGTTACTTCAACCCAGTTGATAATGTCTTCAATCTCAGTTTCTTTTGGAAACATAGACAGGATATATCCGAATTGGAAGGATTCAGGTACGATATCCTGACACGTTATCCTTCCATTTTTATATTTGATTATGCTTTATACAGCAAAATGAAAGAGGAATCCAGGTTTACCCAACAGATCTTTCTTTCGCTGGAGTATAACCGTACTAGAAAATATGCACTACAAGAACGTCCATTAATAGTACACATGATTGGTCCAGGTGACACTATCATGATGAGGGAGTATGAAAAACCTTCCAAAAGTGATGCCGAGAAGTTTTTAAAAGGATTTAATGTAGCCATTTTAAAATCGGAAGATTCATTTTATTTCATGGATGAATATTTTAATATCATCACCCATTCCACTGCCGAAAGTATAAAGCTCGCAATAGAGATGACAGATTATTTGTCCAGGTACATCTCAGTGTCTTCCAAGTTTCAGATTCATGATATGCCGTTCAGTGAAATCGAGTCAGCCATCCGAAAAGATGATTTACGGAAGGATGCACAGAAACTAGAAAGCAAATCCAATGAAGACCAACAGGATGAGATGAGGCAGATAGATACTAAAACGGATAGGGATGCGGGGCAGGCTAACATGATTGGTGAGACGGGCGACAACGCATCCCACAAAAACGATCATGGAAAGCAAAATGATTATAATGATGATGTTGATGATTACCACGAAGGTTTCGGCACAAATACTGGTGATAACCACTTCATGGACTCCTATTCTGCCAACCACAATGCCGTCCTGAATATTGTGCAACCTAAAATAAATCTCACGAATTACACGGATTACAAATCATTATATGATATCTATCACTCTACAGCCCGGAAAATCATTCTAGAGATCATGCAGATTCTTGATTACAAGATAAATTCTATACAAGATAACCGATCTTCAGGTAGGCTCATGAAAAATCCGGTAGGGCCAATGATTACAGGTAGCCATAAAGTTTTTACAAAGAAAAATACTGAATCGAGAGAAATAGATGCTGCATTTACTCTTATCATCGATCAATCTTTCTCTATGATGGAGAATCTCGAAGGGTGCCGTAATGGGGCAATCATCATCAACAATGTGTTAAAGACGCTTGAAATCCCTCATCGTATCATTTCGCACCATGAAGATACATTTGAGGTCATGAAAAATCACTATCCCAACACCATCTATGAACATATGGATTTCGAGCGCTCCAAATATTACTATCCTGTTTCTTTATTAAATATTGAAGCTTCGGGTGATAATAGGGATGGTATGATCTTGAGGCATGAGATGGAGCTTTTAAATAGGCGTAATGAAAAGAATAAGTTCATCATTATGTTTTCAGATGGATTGCCAAGCGCAGAAGAATATAATCAGAGCGGTATAATTGACACTCATGAAGCTGTGCAGGAAGCAGCTAAAAATGGTATAGGAGTAATCAATATCTTCATAAACCAAGATAATGAAGAAAATACATTAGAAGCCATAAAAAATATATATGATACTAATGTTGTCATTGTTGACGATGCTGAAGATATCGTATATGTTCTGCCGCAACTTATGCAAAGACTGCTGACACAGATGTTATTGTAATAGTCTGTGTCTTATATCTGACAATTTAGAATTTTAATAGACTAAAACAGTTTTATACTGCAAACTAAAGTCTATCATTTATATCAAATTCAATTAGGGGGTCAATAAATGAAGTTTAAAAACAGTCTTATAGTTGGATTTATGTTGTTTGCCATGTTCTTTGGAGCAGGCAACCTTATTTTCCCGCCGGGTCTAGGTTTTCAAAGCGGGGATCTGTTCTGGCTGGCGATTATCGGGTTCGTCATCACTGGGGTAGGATTACCTCTGGTCGGGGTGATTGCAGGCTCAATCTCAAGAGGAGGGTACAGGGAGTCATTGAAAGTGGTTCATCCCGTATTCGCAGTCTTATTTATGGTCGCCATATATTTGGCCATTGGACCTTTCTTTGCCATTCCGAGAACTGCAACAACTGCATATGAAATGGCAGCCGTTCCATTTATCAACGGAGCTGGTGGGGTTAGTCTTCTTATCTTTTCAATCGTCTTTTTCATTATAGTATTCGCCCTCAGCTACAACCCGACAAGTATGGTCGATAATATTGGACGGTTTTTGACGCCGGTATTACTCCTTACCATCGTCGCCCTCATCATCAAGGCTATAATGATGTATACAGGTAATGCTCCGAATCCTTCTGCGGAAGAATTTAATGCCAGTGCACCATTTTCTGTCGGTTTCACGGAAGGCTATCTGACTATGGATGCCATAGCAGCAATAGCATTTTCAGTGATCGTTTTGAATGCCATCAGAGGGCTCGGTATCAACAGCCGAAAAGAATTATTGATAGAAACCGTAAAATCCGCTTCAATCGCAGCTCTGCTGCTCGGAATAATCTATATATCACTCGGTTGGATAGGCAATAGGGTGAATATTGGAGACGAGGTTATAGGTGATCAGAACTTGGGGACATTCATCCTTACGTTCACCGCCAGTGATACTTATGGTGGTTTTGGAGCTGTATTGTTAGGGGTTATTGTACTTGTCGCCTGTTTGACAACTGCAACAGGACTCATTGTTGCGGTCAGTGAATATTTCAACAGTATTTTGCCTAAAATCTCATATGAAACTTTTGTCATCGGTTTCACGTTGTTGTCACTTCTGCTTGCCAACCAAGGATTGAATCAGGTAATACAGACAAGTGTACCTGTTCTTTACATCATCTATCCAGTCGCCATGGCTTCTGTTGCGTTGTTGTTCATAACATACTTTGTTCCGTCACCGAGACTCAGTTTCCAACTGCCGGTTTATCTTATAATCATAACCAGTGTGTTGGCTGTCATTCAACGTAATGGTTGGATGGATATCGGATGGATTGAAAGCATGCCGTTATTTGCAAGTTCATTCGAATGGATTCCAGTAATGATAATCGGCTATATCGTCGGCTATCTGATAGGTCTCAAGAAAGAACGTATATCCTATTCTTAATAAAATTAAAGAATCGGCCGCTATTGGATATCTAATAGCGGCCGATTCTTTTTAATAACGATGTTCATCTTTAAGTTCAAGTAGTCTTGATTTAAGTTCCTCTTCCATATTGACGAGTTCTTTTTCTGCAGCTTGCCTCTTTTGGGAACCTTCCTGTTGTATCCTCAATGTCTCTTCTATGGTGCTGACAAGGTTGTCCTGGGTAGTTTTCAGCGTTTCAATATCTACTATACCACGTTCATTTTCTCTGGCTGTTGTAATCGAGTTCTGCTTAAGCATCTCAGAGTTCTTTGTGAGCAAGTCATTAGTGGTGTTCGAGACAGCTTGTTGAGCCTGGGAGGCTGATTGTTGGCGGAGTAGGGTCAACGCAATCGCCATTTGGTTTTTCCATAGTGGTATGCTAGTTAATATTGAACTTTGTATCTTTTCCGCAAGCGTCTGGTTGATGTTCTGTATCATCCTGATCTGCGGCGCTGACTGCAATGTGATTTGACGCGACAGTTTCAGATCATAAATCCTTTTTTCGAGTCGGTTGATATACTGCATCATGTCATTTACTTCCTGAACGTCCATCTGGTTATCAGAGTTATGTGCCTTGCTCTTTAATTCTGGCAAAGTTTTTTCATTCAGTTCTTCCTTCTTCAATTCTGCAGCCGCAATGTAGATGTTGATCGCGTCAAAATAATCCTTATTCTGATTGTATAATTGATCTAAAGATTGGATATCCTTTATCAGCACTTCCTTGGCATGTTCAAGCTGGATGCTGATCCTGTCTACTTGTGAAGCGACGCTCTGGTGTTTCGATATCAACTCATTCACAGATTTTTTAACTCGTTTGAACAGACGATTGAATATATTCTTTTTCTTATCGGTCAGTTCATCTGGGTTTATTTCCTTGAGTTTCTTCATCAAGTTCTCAAGAGTATCTCCTATCGGGCCGACATCCTTTGACTGTACTTCCGATAACATTTGATGGGAAAACTTTGAAAGGGCCTGTTGGGCATTTGAACCGTATTGGATCAATCCATCATTATCCAGTGGTTCTATTTTATCTTTTATTTCTTCAATTTTCTTAAGGTCTTCTTCACTGAAGCGTTCCTTGTACGTTGTGAGTTGATCCTGTTCCACTGATTCGATGTCTGTGGGTTCTGGCTGTGGCATAATTTCTGTATTCTCATCCACAGATGAAAAAGGATCAGAGAGTAATGATTCCTTCAGATTATTTTCTTCCTTCATCATGTTCACCTCTGTCTTGATATACTGGTTCTTTTTCTTCTTTTTTCAAATTGACTTTTTTCTGTTCCATTTGGTTATCCAGTTTGAGGGTCGTCATCTTTCTTTTTCTGTTCAATTTAATGATATCTTTTTCCACCTCGAGATTTTGGTAGCCTGTGGCATTCATCGCCGATAGATTAGACTGTATGGTACGTTTTAACTCAAAGAGGGAAATCCGGGTTTCATGAAGCTTGATTTTTTCATCCTTTGTCTTTCCAGGCATCTTATATAGAAACAGGTACTGCTCGATAGTGTTAACGGCGGAATCCAGGTTTGAATGGAAGAATTGCTGGATGCTGAAGAAAAGTTTGGGATCATCTTCTACAGCTTGATAGATGGTACGCGAAAGCCTGTTTATATCATATATCAATTTTGCGTCTTTTAGTGTTCTGACATTCTTGTAGCTTTGCCTCAAGCGTTTCATCTTTTCCCTGGCTTCAGACAATTGCTTTTTAACATGTTGATACTCACTTTTCGTGATACCCATCTTTTCCAGTTGTGACCGCATACTTTTCGTCTGGACTGGTAGGTAGGATGAAAAGAACGCCCCAGCCGCAATCATCATATCAAATATAAGATGAATGTCGAAGGCGATCATCGAAAGCATACCGGCAATCAACGCAACCGGTATGGATACCATAGAGGCAACCAAGTGGGAGATATTTTTATTCATAAAAGCAATACACCTTCAGTCGATAACTATTTTGTCGAGAAGTTACTGTAGCTGGAGTCATATGGCATTTTCTTGATTGAATGATCATCAACTTGTGAAGTAGGGGAGGCGCCTTTGATGATTTCTTCAGTAAACTCATCAAGGTCATCTTTTCTACCGGATGCATAGATTTCCACGTAATCTCTTACATTTGCGGCGTACCCGGTTATGCCAAATCGATCGGCGATTCTCTTTGCAGAATACCTGAACCCGACTCCTTGGACTTTTCCAATAACAACAATCATTCTTGTCTCCATTTTATAACACCTCTTATTAATATATTATAGGTTTTTTAGCTTGATAATGCGAATTATACGCGTATATAATACATTTATTACGGTTACCGAATTGGGGTTTTTAAAATGTACGAAGTTGTCATACTAAAGGCGGATTACGAAGGTTGGTGGCTTTTCGAAGGCTGGCAGGAAGAAATAGTGGACCGGTATACGTATGATACAGAGGAAGAAATGGGAAACGGATATACAGATATTATTCAAGATATGAAGAAACACTTCAGCTCATATAAGGTCGGTAAGTATGATATGCATGCCTTTTTCAATGGTTGTGAACTGGAATACTGTGAAGACTGTGATGAAGACCTTCAAATCTTCTATACTCCAATCATGATCAAAGATAATGAAGTAGTCAAATAGGATACTCAGAATATTCTTATGATACAAAAAATATAATAGCATATTGGTTTGCAAAACAAGTTAAAATAGAGTATAATCAATATATCAATAGTCATATGATATTTACTATTGAATATCGTTTTTGGAGGATTTATTAATGAAACAAGGTACAGTAAAATGGTTCAATGCAGAAAAAGGTTTTGGCTTCATCGAAATTGAAGGCGAGAATGACGTATTCGTACACTTCTCTGCAATCAACCAAGAAGGCTACAAATCACTTGAAGAAGGTCAATCAGTAGAATTCGAAGTAGTTGAAGGCGACCGCGGCCCACAAGCTGCTAACGTTGTTAAACTATAATATAAATCAATTTATTTTAAATGGATTTGTATCATCTAAACCCCAAGGCTTTTGCCTTGGGGTTTTTAAATATTAATATATTCAAGTAACATCATTCTCTATCAATTGGGCGAGTGCCTGCCTTTTTATGATTTCACGTATTCCCTCATCCGAAATGAACACCACTGCCGGTTTTCTCATCTGATTATAATTGGAGGCCATTGAATAATGATAGGCTCCTGTAGATTTGACTACAAGCAAATCTCCACGCGTGATATTTTCAGGCAGAGCAATGTCTTTACTGATCACATCCCCTGATTCGCAGAGTTTCCCGACGATATGTGATCTTATTTCTTTTCCTTCCTCTTTTTTGACTGGGAGTACTGTATACTCAGCGCCATATAGTGCTGTACGTAGATGGTCACTCATCCCCCCATCTATGGAAACATACCGGGAGACACCTGGTATTTCTTTGACCACACCTGTTTCGTATAGAGTGGCTCCTGCTTCTGCAACAATTGAACGCCCAGGTTCTATCATGATGTGGGGCAGGGCCATGCTATACTGTCTGCACAGGTTTTTCAATTTGTTGATAATTTCTTCAAAAGCTTCCTCAATCGGAAATCTGTCGTCTTTTTCTGTGTACTTGATGCCGTATCCGCCCCCCATATTCAGTACCTCAATTTGAATGTCAGTTTCTTTCAACCATCTCAACACCATTTCCATGGCATCGATAAACGGCTGTATTTCGGTCAATTGGGACCCAAGATGATAATGTAGACCTTTAAATTCAAGATTGCGGCTATGCTTGATCTCTTTTATAGCCTCTAAGGCAGAGCCATTGGAAATCGATAATCCGAACTTGCTATCCGCCTGGCCAGTCTGTATATATGAATGGGTGTCAACATCAACCCCTGGATTTACCCTCAACAATACTTGGACTGGGTGCTGAGCAATATCATCTATAAGTGCCACCTCGTCAAGGGCATCCACCACAAATAGCCCGACTCCTGCTGAAAGTGCATACTCAATCTCTTCTCGAGTCTTGTTGTTGCCATGAAAGTGTATATCTTCCGCTGGCATTCCACCGGCAAGGGCTGTATAAAGTTCACCTGCCGATACGACATCCATCTTCATGTTCTCTTCCCGCAGAAGACGCACCAACTGGATAGAAGTAAATGCTTTTGAAGCATATGAAATCGAATATCCAATTTCATCCTTCTGGAGGGCGTGGTGATATCTGCGGCAATTTTCCCGTATCTCATCTTCATCATAAATAAATAGGGGGGTACCATATTTATCAGCAACCTCCGATAGAGGATGACCTTTGATCTGAAGCTCATTATCTACATACTCTATCATCATTTAAAATCACCTTTTTTAGAGAATTATAGTTCAGTGCACCGAGCTGTTCTGAATTGGCGCCGACGCCTAAATTGGTATACTCATCTATCCTCATACCGTTGCTGTATAGGACCACCTCATCACCGACTTCAACAATATCATCGACTTCGACTATCATATGGCTCATCATCAAGGCTTTTATCGGAAATCTTCTAGTGCCTATCATACAATCAAAGTCAGCGCGTTTCCTCAGAATTCCGTCGCCGTAGCCGATATCTACAATTGCGATATGTACATCATCCTTCGCCTCATAAACACCCCCGTAACCACACTTCTGTCCTTTTGTAAGCCTCCTTATCTGAATGATTGGTGCTTTCAATGAAAGGCTCTGTACATAGTCATCAGCAGATAAAAGGGAGTAGGGGCGGGATCCATAGAGCGCAATGCCTAGCCTGAGATGGGTGTGGCCTGTAAAAAGGCCGTCACGTGCATAACTGGCACTATTCTGTGCATGAATATATTTGAAATTATGCCCGGTTGAACTGACTTCTGCAAGTACATCCATCCATAATGAACGTTCCAGTTCATAATGATCCATTTTTATTTCATCTGCATAGCCGAAATGCGTCCATATACCTTGGATGTCGATTCCTGGTTCCTGATCACTGAAATATACATCCCGAATCACTTCTTTTATGTCTTCTGCATTTTCAAATCCTGAACGGTTGAATAGACCGGCATATTCTAGGTGGACCTTTACCCCTGACAACCTGTCCTTGTTATCATAATAATATTGCAGGGAGGGGAGCGTGATGTGGATGTCTTTCTCCCTGGCCACCTCAATTTCCTGCACGGGATTCATCAGGAACACCATTGCTTCTTCAGACAACTCCCTGATGGTGAGTGCTTCATCCATCGATGTCGTCGCAAATGCCTTTATCCCCGCTTCAAGGAAAGATTCAACTGTAAATTGAAGACCGTGGTTATACGCATTATTCTTAACGACGGCTATCACATCATTACCGCCTGTCGCTTGCCTGGCTGTCTTTATGAACTGTTTTTGATCTATCGTAACAACACCGCCCATATGGTCACCACCTTAAAGAGTATCATTCAGAAGGGTCATATAATAATCTGCCACTGCCGTCAGTATTTTTTCATCGAAGTCAAAAAGAGGAGTATGAAGACTATTCGTAAATCCTCTATCCTTGTTTCGACAGCCGAAAAACACAAAGTAGCAGGGTGCCAACGCTCTGTAGAAACTGAAATCTTCGCCGAACAAATATGGCTTTTCATTATCGACGACATTTAAATCCAATAGAGATAATGCGCCTTCGACTTGCGGGCGTAATTTGTTTGAATTGATGACTGGTGGATAACCTTCATTGAAAATTACTTCCACTTCTGCGCCAAAAAGATTGCGTGCAGAATTAGCCAATTTCTTCATGCGTAATTTAATCTTTTCAAGATCTTCTGCTTCGTAGGTTCTTATTGTCCCTTCAAGGTAACCTTTTGAAGCCACAGTATTAATTGCTTCGCCTGCTTGCAGATTTCCGATATGGATGATGTTCCGATTGAGTCCATTCAGATGGAAATGCTGAAGTTGGGTGAGCTGGCTGGAGATGCAGAGGAGTGTTTCAATGGCCGATACACCCTCATGCTTTGCAGCGACATGGGCAGAAGAACCTTTTATATAAAAACGGAATTCAGTCGCGCTGGCTGTGATTTCCTCATCCCGGACCACCACCGTCCCTTCGTCTTCCTCAGGCATCATATGGATCCCAAATATCGCCTCAACGTCTCCTGGGTGCCACACATCAAGCAATTGTCTAGCTCCTGCTCCAGTCTCCTCAGAAGGTTGGAAGATACAGATTACATTATGCTTCAAGCTGCCTTTATCCGATAAGGTTTTACAGCGTTCGATAAAAAGCATCATGGCAGCAGTGTGGCCGTCATGACCACACGCATGCATCCTCCCATCGTTCCTGCTGCGGTATTCAACATCATTCTCTTCCTGGATGGGGAGCCCATCTATATCCGCCCTAAACGCGAATGTCCGATCCGAATTACCCCTTACATAGGCGACCACTCCTGTCTTAAGTGGCTGTTCGAACGTGATATCCAAGCTGTTCAGAAACGCAGTTATATATTCAGTCGTCCTGTGTTCTTCAAGGGATAGTTCCGGGAATTGATGGAGCTTACGCCTATATGACCTGACTGCTTCCAATTCAGTCATTGAGTTTCCTCAGAGCTGAGACGATTTCCCTTTTTGACCCCTCCACATCTTCTGCCTGTTTAATGACTTTAGCAGGCGTGCCGGCCACAACTGCACCTTCGGGAACATCATCAGTGACGATCGCACCGGCTGCCACGATCGCACCTTTCCCAACCCTGACACCTTCTAATATGACCGCGTTGGCACCGATCAGGACTTCATCCTCTATGACGACGGGCGATGCGCTCGGCGGTTCTATGACACCTGCAAGTACGGCGCCTGCGCCTACATGTACATTTCTGCCTGTGTAGGCACGGCCTCCCAGAGTAGCATTCATATCGATCATGGTGCCTTCACCGACAACCGCCCCTATATTTATGGTGGCACCCATCATCACTACTGCACCATCTTCAATTACAGCATTTTCACGAATGAAGGCGCCGGGTTCGATACGTGCATTCGTTTCGGACAAGTCCTTCAAAGGAATGGCTGAATTCCTTCTATCCATCTCAATTTCAATGTCATTGATTCTGTTTGAATGCGTTTCCTCAAACACTTTCCAATCTGCAAGGTCAGTGAATATCGTTTTTGAGGCATCACTTCCGAACACTTTGAACGAATCGGGGAATTCCACACCTTCGAAATGACCATTTACATATACTTTTACAGGTGTGGTTTTATGCGCATCGCTTATATATTGTATGATTTCCTCTGCTGAAAAATTCCTCATTTTATCTCTCCTCGAATAGGTTGTTATAGTCGTAGAATCCTTTTGGACGATGTACCAATTCTGCCGCTGCTTTTAGAGCCCCATTTGAAAATATTTCTTTGGACTGTGCCTGATGGGTGATTTCTATCACTTCATCATCTTTCGCAAAGATGACATCATGTGTGCCGACGATCGAACCACCACGGATGGCGCTCACGCCAATCTCATCACTGCTCCTTTTTTCGTTAGTGTTCGACCGGTCATATACGGGATAACTGCCACGACGATGGTCGAGGGCGGTATCGAGAAGTTTGACAAGCGTACCGCTTGGGGCATCCACTTTTTTATTGTGATGCCGCTCAACCATCTCCAGATCGAATTCTTCCAGCAGTCCGAGCGCCTTCTTCAGGAGGCTGTTCATGACATGGACCCCGTAGCTCATGTTTGCACTGAAGAATATTGGCGCTTCACGACTTTTGTCTTTCAGCTTTGAAATGACCGCTTCCTTTTCTCCGGTAGTCGCCACCACAAGGGGAGTGGCCACTTCATTTTCCAGAAGGCGTAATATTAGAGCGGGGTGGGAAAAATCAATCGCCACGTCTGCCTGGGCGTCATCTATATTTTGAAATGTGGGGTAGGGGGAGTGGTTATCGCCATTTACTATGACCCCCACCACTTCATGTCCTCCTTCTTCTGCCAGACGTGCCGTAATTTTGTTCATGGTGCCGTAGCCGACCAGCAGTATCCTCATAGGACGATGCCCTCCTTATAGTTCTTCAACGTTCGTAACGCATGCCCCAGTGCTGCACCTTCCAAAGGGACCAGGGGCAACCTGAATTCATTCAATCCAAAACCGAGAGCGCTTGTCATCGCCTTGATCGGCATCGGGTTGACATCCACCTGTGCTGCTTCGATTAAAGGCATCAGCTGTTGAAACTTTGCCTCGGAGTCCGGCTTGTGCTCTTTAATCGATCCGTATATATCCTGCATTTCTCCCGGGATGACATTTCCTACCACTGAAATCAACCCTTTGCCGCCAATCGAACAAAATCGATGCATGTTGTCATCATTACCGCTGTAGAGACTAAAGTTTTCGTCCCCAGTCAACTCGAGTAGCTGCTTTGTATATTCCAAGTTGCCGGTTGCGTCCTTCAGGGCGATGATGTTGGGATGCTTACTGAGTGCGTAAACCGTCTCTGCTTCTATGGTCATGGCAGTACGGGAGGGCACATTGTAGAGGACCACTGGCAAGTTGGTGGAATCCGCTACCTTGATAAAATGCTGGTAGAGTCCCTTCTGATTCGTCTTATTGTAGTAGGGGGTTATCAGCATGATGCCGTCCGCCCCTACATTTTCTGCGAATTTGGACATCTCCACGGTTGATTGTGTCGCGTTTGTCCCTGTGCCGGCAATGACGGGGATTCTACCCGCCACCTTGGTCACTGCCGCTTCAATCAGCAACTTGGCTTCTTTCATGGATAAGGTCGGGGATTCTCCCGTAGTACCGTTTACTATGAGCGCTTGGGCGTTATTCTTGATCAAGTATTCTATATGATCGGAAAATGCCTCAAAATCTATCTCATCACTGCTGAATGGGGTTGTAATCGCAACTCCGACTCCTTCAAAAATCAAACGACTATCCATATCATCCACGCTCCATTTCCATCATCATTTTTAAAATCTGTACCGAGTTCTGCGCGGCTCCCTTTAGAAGGTTGTCTGCTGTACACCATATATGGAATGTATTATCCAACGATTCATCTTTACGGACCCTGCCGACGAACACTTGCGATTTGCCGGTGCTTGCCAGCGGAGTAGGGTACTGGTTGCTGCTCGGATCATCAATTATGCTGATGTGGGGCAATCCTTTGAACGCTTCCCTGATGTCTTCGACAGTCGCCTGAGCCTCAAGTGTGACGTTAATCTGGACGCTGTGGCTGTTTGAAACAGGGACCCTCACACATGTAGCAGTTACAGGAAGTTCAGGCTGGCCTAATATCTTACGTGTTTCTGAAATCATCTTATGTTCTTCCTTTGTATAGCCATCTTCCAGAAAGACATCGATATGGGGGAGGACATTATCATGGATCGGGTGGGGATAAGTGGTTGGAGACGCACCTTTTGCACCTTCTTCCAAATCACGCAATCCGCCACTTCCGGAACCGGACACTGCCTGATAGGTAGTGTAGTCGACTCTGATTAAACCGAACTTTTCCTTCAAAGGGGCGAGCACAACCACGGACTGGATTGTGGAACAGTTCGGGTTTGCTATTATCCTGCGCTTCAGTTTTGGCGAATTGATTTCCGGCACTATAAGATCAACGTCCTCATACATCCGCCAATGGCTGGAGTTGTCTATTATGATGGCGCCATTCTCTTCAAACACTGGCGCATAATGCTCACTTGTCGTCCCTCCTGCACTCATAATGACATAATCAAATTTTTCATCCGCTGATTCCTCAGTCAATGCTTGGACTGTGTACAACTTATTATGGACTTCGATTTGTCTACCTGCAGAACGCGGAGAAGAGAACAACATGAGTTCTTCCGGTTCTATTTCATACCTCTCGAACATTTCAATCATCTTATCTCCAACGACGCCTGTCGCCCCCACAATTGCAACCTTAACCATCTAAAAAACCTCCAAAATTATATGTTGAATTTTTCGGCGAGCACTTCGACTGCCTGAGTCTCGTTCTTCTTGTCGATCACATAGGAAATGCTGATTTCCGAAGTGGTCGTCTGATAAAAAGGTATACCCGATTGATGCAATGCGATAAATGCCTTGGAAGCAACACCTGTCATATCCCGCATGCCTGAACCAATGATTGAAACTTTAGCCCGATCCGTTCTGACCTCCGTCACGATTTCCCCATGCATCTCTTCAATCAACTCAAGTATTTCATGAAGCTGGAGGGAATCAGTCCCCTTTACCGTAAATGAAAGTTGAAAGCCTCCACTGTTGATGACTTGCGATATCATATCGATATTGACTTCATGACTATCAAATTGATTGAACATATCGAATATAAGCGTAGAGTCCTGTTCGGGTTCGTAAAGGGTGACATGCATCATGCTGCTGTCTAGGGCGATGCCCGTCACTGCCTTACGTTCAATGATCTCTGTCTCTTGCATAACCCATGTTCCTTTCTTTTCTGATGATGTCTGCCCCAGATAGAGGGGGATGGAATGGTTTTTGGCAATCTCTATGCAGCGTGTTTCAAGAACGCCTGCACCAAGTGCACTCATCTCCATCATCTCATCGTAGTTGATTTCATAGATTCTGCCTGCTGCACTGTAGAGTCGGGGGTCTGTTGCATAGAGGCCCTCTACATCCGTATATATCTCACAAGGTATATTGCATCGTGCAGCCAAGGCGACAGCTGTAGTGTCCGAGCCCCCGCGTCCCAGCGTTGTTATTTCTCCATCGCCGTTAATGCCTTGGAATCCTGCTATTACAACAACATCATATAATGCCAGGCTAGACTCTATGGCCTCCTGATCGATGCTCGCAATCCGGCTCTTCATATGGCCGCCAAACGTCTTTATCCCTGCCTGATAGCCAGTCATCGCTTTAGTGCGCACCCCTAGATTTTCAAGGATGATCGACAGGTAGGAGATGGTCTGCTGTTCGCCCGTCGTCAAAAGAAGCGCGACGTGATCTTCTTTGGGAGTAGAGGAGAGGGTGTTGATGTTTGTCAACAACTCATCGGTCGTCCTTCCCATGGCGCTTACCACCACTATCAGTTTTTCTCCAGATTGCACCCTTTCCTGCAATTGTTCTGCTACACTTCTGATCCTATCGAAACCACCAACTGATGAACCACCGAACTTCAAAACTTTAGCGTCCATATGTCCTCCTGTCACTGGGAGCACACACCAGAAATAATAAAAAAACAAGCCTGGCAGAATGCCAGACTTGTCTTATCCATATACAAGTGATGCACTCCATTATTAAAAAATAATGACAGACCCGTAGCTCTTAACCTCCGGATCCAATAGCAGACTGCTGCAACAGTATACTATTTCGGCATCGCACCCTTTCACCAGCTTAAAGTTCGCAGACTTCAACAAGTGGCTACTCATGATTGATGCGCCTCATCCAAACATATTTTATTTGTAGATATGATTATACATAGACAGCCAATATAAGTAAACTGTTTTTTGTATTTTTTAAAATTATCTCTCAATTAAGATTTTATGAGACCTTTATCTTTCAAGTATTCCTCATAGCTTGATTCTTTGACGATTGCACCTTTATCCTGCAGGTCAATCACTTTATTGGTGATGGTGTTAATGAATTCGAAGTCGTGTGAAGTGAATATAATAGAACCTTTGAAATCTTTCAACCCATCATTCACAGCTGTAATGCTTTCAAGATCCAAGTGGTTTGTCGGCTCGTCAAGAAGGACCACGTTGGCTTTCGATAACATCATCTTAGAGAGCATGGCACGAACTTTTTCTCCCCCTGAAAGGACATTTGCTTTCTTCTTAGCTTCTTCACCACTGAAAAGCATACGGCCTAAAAATCCACGGAGGAAAGTTTCTGTCTGCTCCTCTGGAGGTGCATATTGACGCAACCAATCCACCAAGTTTGTATTCACGCCTTCAAAATAAGCTGAATTGTCTTTTGGCATATAGCTTTGACTTGTTGTCACGCCCCATCTAACTTCTCCTTCATCAGGTGTGATTTCACCAGCCAATATGCGGAGGAAAGTAGTGCGGGCAATTTCGGATGAACCGATTAAAACTGCCTTATCGTAAGGGTCGAGCGTCAAATTGATGTCATCCAACACCTTGACGCCATCGACGCTATGGCTAAGCCCTTTAATGTAGAGGAGGTCATTGCCGATTTCACGTTCTGGTGTAAACTTGACGAATGGATATTTTCTTGACGATGGCTTGATGTCATCCAATTCGATTTTTTCCAAGGTCTTCTTACGGCTTGTCGCCTGCTTGGACTTGGAGGCGTTGGCACTGAAACGTGCAACGAAATCTTTCAATTCTTTGATTTTCTCTTCTTTTTTCTTATTCTGGTCCTGTGCCATTTGCTGGGCGAGTTGACTGGATTGGTACCAGAAATCATAGTTGCCCACATAAAGCTCAATCTTACCAAAGTCAAGGTCCGCAATATGGGTACATACATTATTAAGGAATCGACGGTCGTGGGAAACCACGATAACAGTATTATCAAAATTGATGAGGAACTCCTCAAGCCACTGGATCGCTTCTATATCGAGGCCGTTGGTCGGCTCATCGAGAAGTAGGACATCCGGGTCGCCGAACAGGCTTTGGGCCAGCAGGACCTTGACTTTCTGATTATTTTCGAGCTCGGACATATTCTTATCGACCAAGTCAGATTTTATACCCAGTCCATGGAGCAGGCTTTCAGCATCAGCTTCAGCTGTCCATCCACCCATCTCGCCATATTCGCCTTCAAGCTCGGCTGCACGTATGCCATCTTCATCAGAAAAGTCCGGTTTCATGTAGATTTCGTTCTTTTCATTCATTATGTCCCAAAGTTTCGAGTGTCCCATCATGACGACATCCAATACACGCTGATCTTCATAACCGAAATGGTCCTGTTTCAATACAGCGAGACGCTCGTCTTTCCCCAGGCTCACATGACCAGTCTGAGCTTCTATTTCTCCTGAGAGGATCTTCAGGAATGTTGATTTGCCGGCGCCATTCGCCCCAATGAGACCATAGCAATTTCCTGGTGTGAATTTTATGTTTACGTCTTCGAATAGTTTGCGGTCACCAAACCTGAGACTTACGTCTGTTACCTGTAGCATAGGCATTCTCCTTTAGTATATTCTTAAGCGATGATACCACATTTATGGTACCATTGAAATATAATTCTAGGAGGATGAGTACCCATGAAGAACGATATACGCCGGTTTCAAAGCATTATCGATACCAGTCACGATATCGTCTTTTTTACTGGTGCTGGGGTTTCAGTTGAAAGTGGCATACCGGATTTCAGGAGTATGGGTGGATTGTTCGATGAAATCAGGCAGTCGGGGAATTCACCTGAATATCTTTTAAGCCGTGACCATCTCGATGAAGAACCTGAGCGCTTCGTGCAGTTTTACAGGAAACGCCTGTTGACCAGCGATAAGCACCCGAACAGTGTCCATCGCTTCATTGCGGAAATGGAGACTGCGGGGCGTTCCCTTGGGACCGTGACACAGAATATTGATGGCCTCCATACCGAGGCCGGCAGTAGTAATGTAGATGAATTGCATGGTTCGCTCAATCGTTTCTACTGCATTTCATGCAACCAGGATTATACTAAGGGTGCCTTATTGCAAAATGATGTAATGACGTGTGAATGTGGCGGGATATTGCGGCCTGACATAGTATTATATGGAGAGATGCTGGACGAGCGTGTCCTGCAGTCCGCCCAAAACAAGGTATCAAAAGCGGATACACTGATTGTGTTGGGGTCGTCACTGGTTGTGAACCCTGCAGCATATCTGCTCCATTACTTCAAAGGTCACCATCTTATCATAATCAACAGAGAAGAGACGCCTTTTGATTTTATGGCCGACCTGGTCATCAATCAAGATATGACCACAATAATTGAAAATATAGAACACAAATGAAGGAGATCATTCATGAATCAGATATCAGGTACAGTGCAATTTTTGAAAATCATCAAGAGGGAAGGTTCCACATATCACCTTAAAGCGGAAGACGCAGTCTATATCAGAATGAATGCCTCCGCCTCGGGATGGGATTATGAGATAGGGGAAGAAATCAGCGCATTCATCTATCCGAATAGAAGTGGTGAACTGTTTGCTGCTCCTATAGTGCCAACTGCAACCGTTGATAAATACGGTTATGCAGAAGTGGTTGAAGTGACACGGGAGGGAGCGTTCGTCGGTATCGGGGCCCCTCGCGAAATTCTTGTGCCTTGGGTTGACCTCCCTAAAGTGAAGTCAGTCTGGCCTAAAGAAGGGGATCAGCTTTATTTGAAGTTGAGGGCTGAGAGCGACAACCAATTATTCGGGCGTCTGATCACTGAACAGGAAGCCGCCGAGCGCTTCACGCCACTTGACCAGTCGGCATTCGCAGACTACAGGAATAAATGGATGGAAGGGCGTCCTTACCGTCTGCTCAGGATAGGATCGTTCCTTTTGACGAATGAAGGACACAAAGTCTTTATCCATGAGAGTGAACGTGAAGAAGAACCACGCCTGGGTGAGTTGAAGAAGTTCAGGGTGATCGGCATCAACGATAAAGGGGAATTGAACGGTTCTTTCATCCAGCAGGCATATAAGAAGATGGATGCAGACAGCGAGAAGATACTGGATTACATCGAGCGCAATGGCGGGCGCATGCCGCTTAATGATAAGAGTGCGCCTGAAGATATAAAAGAAGCTTTGAATATGTCAAAAGGCGCCTTCAAAAGAGCGCTTGGCCGTTTGATGAAGGAAGGTAAAATCGTCCAGACTGAAAAAGAGACTGAAATGAAAGAAACCCGGTAATCATATGATTACCGGGTTTTTCCTGCCCATTTTCTATCCTTCTATCTGGTCAGTCAACTGCTCCAACTCATCAACCAGTTCTCCTATATAATCGATGGTATCGCGGAGAGGCTGATCAGTCGTGATATCGACTCCTGCCATCTTGGCCAATTCGACAGGGGTCTTTGTACCACCCGCCTTCAGTACCTTCAACCAATCATCCACAGCAGGCTGTCCCTCATTGAGTATACGCTTGCTCATAGCAGTCGCAATCGTCAGACCAGCTGAATAGGTATACGGATATAATCCCATATAATAGTGGGGCTGCCTCATCCATGTCAGTTCGGCCCCTTCAGTGATGCTCACATCATCCCCCCAGAATTCTTCAATGACATTACGCTTCAGCGTGTTGAGGTCACTTGCGGAAATATTCTCCTTGGCATCAACTTTTCTGTAGACTTCACGTTGATAGGCAGCTTCAAGCAGATGCGTCACGCAATTATGGTAATAGGTCCTGGATATGATTGAACTGATGACCCAGCGTTTGAACTTGGGATCCTCGGAGTTCTCTAGAAGATGATTCGCCATCAGCATTTCATTCATTGTGCTCGGTGCTTCCACAAAATACATCGAACTGCGCGCGTCGAAGATGTTCTGTTCACGATTGGCATTATGGAAGTGTCCAGCGTGCCCCAATTCATGGGCGAGTACAAACACTTCAGTCATAAGGGAAGTCCAGGATATCAGAATGAATGGATGTGACCCGTATGGGCTTGCGCAGAAGGCACCTGTAGACTTCCCTTTATTCTTGACGAAATCAATCCAGCGCTCATCATAGGCACGGTTCACCATATTGAGATAATCATCACCCATGACTTTGAGGGCATCATTGATATACTGTCTGGAATCTTCGACACTTATTTCAGGTTCTGATGCCGGATCGAGTGAAACCTTCAAATCCTCATATTTCATTTCATAAAGCCCATGGACGCGCTTCAACAGTCTTGCGTAGCGTCGCATATGAGGGGCAAGATCACTCATTATCATATCAATTTGACGATGGTAGAGGGATTGATCTACATCCTGCTCATGGAGCAGATAATCTATAACAGAATCGAACCCTCTGAGATCAGATATCGTTTTTTCCTGCTTTAGCTGCAAATCATAGGTACCGGCAGCAGTATGTTGATAGTTTGAGAGTGTATCACTGAATGCCCTAAATGCATTGCGTCTTATCTCGACATCTTCATGGCCTTCCAATTCTCCCTCGAAAGACAAGTAGGAGAGGGGGTATTCCTTTCCGTTGGCATTGAAAGTACCGAAATCGATATCCAACAATTTAGTTTTAAGATATAAGCTGTAGGGTCCGTCAAAAACCGGTGAATAGCTTGCAAGCGCTTTTTCGACTTCCGGATTCAATTGGTATGGTTTATTTTTGAGCAGTTCATCTATGAAGTGGAGGAATTGCGGCGCTTCTGATTTCACTTCTTCAAGAAATGCATCCTCTTTTTGAATCAGTTCACTTGTGAGGAAACTGGATTCGCTGTTGAAATATGTACTGATATTACTCGCCATACTATCCAATTTCTGTGCATTCCCGTCGCCTTGGTCCGAGGAGAGCTTCAAATTGGCATAATTGCCGATTGGGACGAGTGATTCGAGGATCGATTTATATTCTTGGATGGCTTTTATTGCTGCAGTAGGGTTGTGCAGGTTTCCCGAGTACTTTTTGTTGAAGTCTTTAATTTTGGGACGAGCTGCTTCAATTGCTTGAGCAAAAGCTTCATCATCTGCAAATAAGTCGCTCAAATCCCACGTATATTGCACGTCAACATCTTTTCTTGATTTCATTTCTTCCATGGCTAAAAATCGCTCCTTTAATTTCGAAATCCGAAGTATTAATGACAGTATACATGAAGATTCTAAAAATTCAAATCATATGATATGCAAATATTTAAAAGTAAAGAGGGTAATATAAATATAGCAATAGTGAAGATGGGGTGAAATCATGATAGAGAACTTCAATTTTTATTTAATTACGATTCTTGCCGTCATTATTTTAACGATTTTAGTCGGATGGGTATTGCATAATTATATCCTCATTCCCGTGTTTTCTTTTATATTGATGACGCTGGCGGCATTCGTGATACCTAACTTTATAGAGGGTACAGACTGGAAGCCGTTGTTCGGCTATGCAGTATTCTTAGGCGTTCTGTCACTGATTGTAAGCATGCTCGTGTGGATGTATGTCAGAGGACGTAAACGAAAGAAGGAATTATCCAGCCCAGAAAGTAATGGAGAGCCAACAGATACCAATACTCGGAATATGTAATGTGACGGACGAGAGGCATGCAAAAACTTCTTTGGATGAAATAAACCAAAGAAGTTTTTTATATTCGTATAGTAATACCCATAAACATGTATATATAAAATAGACACGTAAATAAATATAAAATTATTTTAATCAATATATTTAATTTTGGAATCACGTGGCGATATAACTCGTTTTAATCACTCGAGATCAGTATGGAACAGACTCCAGGGATGATTCGACTCATATTCATTTATAGACCGTATTGGTTTATGGACATGTGCTATAAACGTGATATAAAGTAAAAGTAGGAGTACTACTTCCTTATATATAACTTCCTATAATATATATTATGTAAACTTTATTATATAATCAGTAAATCTTTTGTAAAATAATACTTTTGCACCAAATAAAGCCTGATCCGTGTATATCGATCAGGCTTTATGCTTTATCCACTATATTGAGTTGGTACAATTTTCTTTGACTTATGATTCATTTTGTTTTGATTCATTTACAACTTTATATACAGTAGCTCTAGATACACCAACCATTTCTGCAATTTGTTTCCCTGTATATTTCTTTGCATCATACAATGATTGTATCATCGCTTTTTTATCGTCTGTAATGCCAGGTCTGCCGCCATTTCTGCCTCTTGCACGCGCTGACTCAAGCCCTTTTTTGGTGCGTTCGCTCAACAAGCTTGCTTCCAGTTCTGCGAATGCCGACATCATCGTAAAGAACATCTTACCCATCGGGTCTTTCGTCGTTACATTCATATTGATGATTTCAAGGTCTATGCCGCGTTTTTCCAATGTCGTCGCCAATTCTATAAGCTGTTTTGTAGTCCGACCCAATCGATCCAACTTGGTGATTACCATTGTATCACCTTCCCTCATATACTCTAAGCACTGATCTAAAGCCGTTCTTTGGGCTTTCCTACCGCTTACTTTCTCTGAGAACACTTTGATGCATCCTGCTTCTTCAAGCATATCGAGCTGGCTTTCCAGATTTTGGCCCTTGGTACTTACTCTCGCATATCCTATTTTACTCATTTTTCCATTTCTCCCTTTTAATGTATTTTTAACGGTATATATATAGTATAAGTATACTAAGATAAAAATACAAGTTAAAATACAACAAAAACACCTATTTTATTAACATTTGTTGTTTTTATGTTAATGTATGTAAAACCCTCGTTAAATAGACACATTAATATTTGCAAAACTCATTCATTTAAAGTTTAATAGATGCATATTGAGAGTATATTAGTAAGGACTTTTTATTAATATACTCATGGAGCTGATAAAATGGTCTATACCATTGTTACATGTTTTCTCTTCATGGCTTTCGTCGCTTTTTATTCCTATATGAAAACGCGCAATACTGTCGGCGACAGTGCTGGGTATTTTCTTGCGGGACGCGGTTTGACGGGCGGATTTATTGCTGGTTCCCTTGTGCTCACCAACCTTTCTGCAGAGCAGCTTATAGGGCTTAATGGACAGGCCTACAATTCAAATATGTCCAATATGGCATGGGAAGTGACGGCCGGCTTTGCCGTCATCATTCTTGCACTGATTCTTCTTCCGAGATACATAGGCGGTTCGTTCACCACTTTACCTGAATTTATAAATAGCCGTTTCGACGAAGGTACACGGATGATGGTGACTTTACTCTTCATGCTCGGCTATACATTCGTCACAATCCCCTCTGTTCTCTATTCCGGATCCATTGCGGTGCTGCAGCTCTTCGATGTACCCGCCCTCCTTGGTCTTTCCCTTGAGCAATCGATGTGGATTGTCATTTGGATTGTAGGTATAATTGGTTCCATATATGCTATATTCGGCGGATTGAAGGCAGTTGCGATATCGGACACCCTGAATGGCATTGGCTTACTCATCATCGGTCTGCTTGTACCTGTCATCGGTTTCTACTCTTTGGGGGATGGAAACGTATTGAGTGGCATGAAGGTGATTGCCACTAACAATCCAGAAAAATTAAACGCCATCGGCTCGAAGGAAGACTCCGTCCCTTTCGGTACGATATTCACCGGTATGATTTTCGCCAACTTATTTTATTGGGGTACCAATCAGTATGTCATCCAGCGGACTCTTGGGGCAAAGAACCTGGCTGAAGGACAGAAAGGCACTTTGTTTGCCGGTTTCCTCAAAATACTTGTCCCCATCATGATGATGATACCAGGCATCATCGTCTATCATCTATATGGAGATGGACTCAAAACCATGGATCTGGCCTATCCTACATTAATCGCTGAGTTACTGCCTCCTATATTAAGCGGATTCTTTCTGGCTGTTCTGCTCGGCGCTGTTTTCTCAAGCTTTAATTCACTGTTGAACAGCGCGGCGACAATGTTCGTCTATGATATTTATAAGGTCAAAATGAACAGGAATGCTTCAGACCGTGAGATGATAAAGGTCAGCAAATGGTTCGGCACCCTACTTGCCCTTGTTTCCTTCTTCATCGCTCCACTCCTGCTCCGGGCGCCGGAAGGATTATGGAATATCATCCGCGAATTTACCGGATTTTTTAATATACCGGTAATTGCCATTATCCTCACCGGAATACTTTCCAGAAAAGTACCTCCTATTGGAGCCAAGGTGGCGATTATCGTCCATGTCGCACTCTACTATATGTTGATATGGGGCCTGCCGATGTTTTTCGGCATCAATTTCGACATCAGTTTCATTCATATACAGGGGATGCTTTTCGTGTTGGCTGTGGCAATTATGATGCTCTCCATGCTCATAAAGCCGCTTGATGAACCCCATCATTTCAAGTCTGACCCAAAAGTGGATATGACCCCATGGAGATTTGCGCTCCCAGTCACTTTCCTGCTAATCGGGGCCATTATATTCTGTTATATCCTCTTTTCCCCGATTGGCCTTGCCCATGACGACAGCATCGTTTCACCATGGTTCGGGCCAGCTACAGGCGCCCTTATATTATCCACGATCATATTATGGTCTCTTGCCTACAGAAAATGGAATGATAGGTACGGGGATATGCTGAAAAAACTACAGAATGAAAAGAAACCATAGCGGCTTCGCTATGGTTTCTTCACTATATTCTATTCAATTTCTGTGCCAATTTATATGCAGGCTTGTTGAAGACTTTCTCAAAAGTGCCCGGTAGCTCTTCTATGAATGTATTATATCCTTTTTTGAATTTGAAGACACCGTAATCCTTGGACTGTTCCGTAAAATCGCCGGTCAATCCAAAGAAATTGAAGCGTTCCGCTCCGAGTTCCTTTGCTTTTTTGATCATCTGCCATGTCGTGAAGTTCGTACCCATGAACATGGAATGTTCCGGATAGCTGCCGCTGAATAGATAAACCATTTCATGGTTGTTGTAATAATACATGGCTGCAGAAAGCTCTATGACTGTGCCATACTCTTCTTTCACATTCTGGATCTTTTTTATCCGTTTCTCTTTGTTGCCGAGGAGGTCCTTTACTTCATTCACCCTCCCCTTCATCCTTTTTGTACCATTGCCGGAATCGATTTTTTTCTGCATCTCTTCATATTCTGCAGTAAGTTCGCCGAGTTCACCATTCAACTGTTCCAAATACTCATCCAGATTGATATAGCTCAAAGTGAGATAAGTACGCTCCTTTAGAGCATGGAGCAGATTTTTTATCTTTTCCCCACTTACCGGGTCGAAACCGATGCGTTCCTCGGTGTCTTTATATATCTGGATGAATTTATCATACTCATCCTCATCCAAATAACGCAATTTCAGGCCCATCTGCTCACTCGCACGCGTATTATAGCGTGTTTTTGAATCCATATCTTTAATGAGCTGCTCTTCATCCTTATTCAAATCAAGTACAGCCTGATGTCTGAGCAGTTCATCTGTAACCAGCTGTTTGGTGAAACCATTATGTGAATACCCCTGATTGATGTAGATGTCTATGATTTCATGATTGTTTTTAGGGCTTTCCACAATCTCTCCATCGTTGTCTCTCATCTGATAGATCATATAAGGGGAATGGATGAGTTTTACAGCATGATGTTTTTTGACGTGATCGTCGATTTCCTTCAGGAAGAACTGCAGCCTCTCATTCGAGAATGGCTGGATTAATGGACCTGTATGAGAAGTGAATAGCCGATAGCGTTTCAGGACCGATGTCGCGCTGAGCATGGAGACCCCGACTAGCGCATCATCTTCATAGAGGCCAAGCAAGTGCGTCTCCTGTGTCTTTGAAATGTAATCATAATAAAGCGGGTCATGGAGATAGTGGCAATGTCCCTTATACTCTGCCATGAACGCTTTAAACGTTTCTTCCTGGATTTGTGATATCTGCACTGTTCAACCCTCCTTCACTATTCAGTTGCTTTTTGAAGCTGTCTTCTGTTCGATTTTACGTTTCACCTTATAGAGATTATAAGGCACTTTACTGATGACCTTGACGAAATCACCGACCAGTTCCTCTATTTCAGCGTTGAAGCCACGTTTGAAACGGTAGACGCCGTAATCCTCCCCATCTTCAGAGAAGTCACCGCTCACCCCGTAGAAGTTATATCTGTCGATGCCATTCTCCAGACAGTATTTCATCATTTCAAAGTGCATCATGTAGGGTCCGACAAAATGGGCGAACTCGCTTGAACTCGCACCTGAGTTATAGACCATCTCATAAGGGGTTTCAAAGTAGATGCCCGCCCCAAGATTCAGGACATTCCCTTCCTTTTCACTTATCTCCATGGCACTTTTGCGATCTTCAGTCATCTTGTTGATCTGTTTATCATGTTCAGCAATCTTATTCAGAGTCTTATCATTCTTGCTGTCCTTCTGCATGAGCTGGTCCCGCTTCCGCTCATTGTCTGTGATCTCCTGCGACAGGTTCTCTACGTATTCATCCAACTCTATATACGCAAGGGGGATAAGGACCTTATCTCCATAGGCTTTCTTGAAATTGGAGAAGTATTCCTTCGGATTCGGATGGGTGAAGAACCCCTGCCTCTCACTTGTATCCAAGTAGAGATCCATGAATATATCGATCTCATCGAGATCGAGGAACCGCACCTTCACACCGAATTTCTGTGCTTTCTTTATATTCCGCTTCCTCTGTGAATCGAAGGACTTAAAGAGGCTCTTTTCATCATGGCCCGACAAATCGAGGACACTCATCCACCGCGCCTGGGATGTTTTAGAATAGCCGCGGGTGAACCCTTGATGCACATATCCTTCATCTTCCATCAGTCTGATCAATGCATCCTGGGCCGGATATTCCTCTTTAGGCACTACATCCTTATCATATTTTCTATAGATCCAATTCGGATCAAGTTTTACATACAGTCCGTCATTCTTCTTGAGATAGGTTGTCAGCTCCTGCAGATAGAACTTTACAAGGTCGTGATCATGGTAATCCAGTACGGGCCCGCGGTTGGAATAATAGAAATATTTGCCGAGGACCGTTTTCTTCAATGTGAAGAGACATGCTGCTATCACCGTACCACTTGCATCCTTAACGCCAAGCAGGCGTACCTTCTGTTGATCCATCTCCCTATTCTTTTTATTTTCTATCATCTGGAAAAAGGCCGATTCCTCTCCTTTTTCTATATAATCTTTATATTCCTTTTCAGTCAGTTCAACGAATTTCATCCGTTTGTTACCTCCCTATTCTCTCTCTTAGTTTTACGAGTGACTGATACACCCTATACGCCGGCTTATTGATCGGCTTGATGAAATCGCCGATATATTCATAGACTGTGGCGTTGAATCCTTTTTTGAACTGAATGACGCCGTAGTCTTCCGCTTCTTCTGAAAAGTCTCCACTGATGCCGTAGAAGTTATACAGTCCAATATCATGGTCCAGGGCATAGTTGATCATATGCCATTGGATCAGATAACTGCCCGCGAAATGCCTGAAATCATTATCGCTGCCTCCTGCAAGATAAACCACTTCATGCGGGGTGATGAAATAGTAGGCACTCGCTATGGGAAGCTCATTGCCGTGGGTTTCACGTAATGTATGGCCTTCCTGCAATTTATCTTCTATATTTTCGAGCTGAGCCGTCAGATTCGTTATTTTCTTTTCAGCTTTACTGTTGGCTGGATCTTTTTCGAGGTCACGATTCGCTTTACTGATGTTTTTCATCAATGCGTCCCGATCCTTTGTGATCGATGCGACATATTCATCCAAATTGACATACACAAGTGGAATCAGGACATTGTCTCCAAAGTGCTGCTTACGGCTGATATAGTAGGAATCATCGCGGTCTGTGAAGGATTTCATTTCAGATGTATCCCTCATGAATTTCCTGAAGACATCTATCTCGTCAAGCCCAAGATAACGGACATGAAGACCATGCTTCTGTGCTTTTTTTATATTCCGCTTCCGGAGGCTATCCATATCATTCAACACAGCTTTGCTGTCTTTATCTCTAAGGTCAAGAACCGAATGCCATCTGATCTGGACGATTGGATCGAATCCGACGGAGAATCCTTCATGTGTAAAGCCCAGTGCTTTGAAGTAATCGAATATATAGCGGTTCCCCCTATCTTCGAGGATATCGCCTTCGTGGTTGCGTTCTTTGATTACTTCATAGGGGTCTACTCTGACATGCATCACTTTCTTTGGTTTCAAGAAGGCATTAAGCCCTTCGAAAAATGTATCGAACACCTTTTTATCTGAATAGTCCATGACGGGCCCACGATTGGTATAGGCATATTTGAATACCTTCATTACAGGGGTCAGGGTGATGAGGCAGGCCGCTTTTACCGCTTCCCCGTCCTTCACGCCTATCAGGTAGGTTTCAACACCCTGCTCAATTTTCAGACGATAATTATCCACCGTCTGTGTAAAATGACTGAAGTGTGTCCGTGTGAACTGTTCGAACTCCTCAGTGGTCAACTCTGTAAATTGCATAATGGCACTCCTGTCAACTAATTTTGATACTCCGAATATATTATCAGATTCCAAACTTAATGCGAATTGAAACCTCATAAATATATATAGTCTCCTCCATTATATCATCTGCGGACGGTACTGGCAGTATTTCTGCGAAGTTCATGTCTACACGACTACAATTCACTGTCATTTCCATCGGGAAGCTACACGAAAGACATTTATCTTTTATGGCCAGCTATCAACCCTTCCCTAAGCTTAAGCGTCGAAGGTGCTGTACAACTCAGGGCCCTCATCACGCTGAGTTGTCCAAACCGGACCTTTAATGCATCAATCGTCCTAAGAAAATCCTGCCTCTTCAATTCGCCCGGGTCTTCGAACAGGGATAACTGCCTCATGTCATCTGGTGTCAGGTTTGTCAAAGAGATGCTTAAAGTGCGGTACATCGCATAGGCATCTGCCATACTGACGATGTGTTCCCATACACCCTGCATGATGATGTTCCCGTCATTCGTCCCCCCCTCTAACGTGAACTGCTTTCGATATAGCTTGCCATCTGCTGTCCCTACAGAAAAATGGATGGTGCGTACCAACCGTTTTGATAGACGCAAACGATGCGTCACTTCATCAATATGCTCAAGCATTACAACATAGACTTCATCAAGGTGATAATCACGCATAAGGATTTGACTTTTGGCAATGGAAGGCGCATGTACACTATGCTTTTCACTGATGGTGCTGAAATCGATGCCATTGGCATGCAGATGCCAATCGACACCGATGATGCCAAAGTCCCGCTTCAAATATTCGGGCGGGTAGTGTGCCAGGTCACCCACTGAAAATATGCCGCGTTCATTCAAACGGGCTTCACTATTCTTGTTGATCCCCCACAGTGTTCTAAGCGGTTTGATATGCCACATTTTTTCAGGTACGTCCTCATAGCGCCACTCCGCTATACCAGAAGGCGCACGCTTCGCTTCGATATCCAGCGATAACTTACTGAGCAGCGGGTTCTCCCCAATGCCGACGGCACAATCAATACGCGTCTCCTGATAGATCTCTTTCCTGAGGCGTAGGGCCAGTTCCCAAGGACTTTCTTCAAACAACCGGAAACTCTTTGTAACATCCATGAAGTACTCATCCACGGAATATTGATGAAAATCTTCTGGAGCGACGTATTTCAAAGCAATTTCCGTTATTCTGGAAGAATAATCGAGATATGTCTTCATTGAGGGATTAATGATATAAATATCTTTACGGTTCGGAATTTCAAACAACCGACTGCCAGTCTTTATCCCCATTCTTTTGAGGGCTGGTGTTGCAGCCAATACAACTGCCCCCGGGTTTTTAGTGTCTGCCACTACCGCAAGACGTGTCGTGAGTGGATCTAGACCCTCCTGGATGCAGGAAACACTGGCAAAGAAGCTTTTTTGGTCCACACAGAAAATGTGCCGTTTTGGGCAGATATGATAGTTATACATGTAATCCCCTCCGAATAGAACGTATGTTCGCATACCCGTAAATTCATCATATCATAAAATAGGAAGGTCAAAACATGATTATTTATGGATTTGGGTATGATATATTGTAAAGATCAGTAAGGAGGAAAATGATTTGAAGGATATCATCGCATTACTTAAGAAAGGCAGTGGAGCATCGCTGACTGCATCTATCGTCAATTTCTTCATCGCAGCCATAAAAGGCAGTGCTTTCATACTGACGGGAAATGTTGCCATGTTTGCTGAGATGATGCATTCCATTGGCGATGCACTTAACCAGTTCTTTGTTTATGTAGGCTCCGGATTGTCGAAGAAAGCGCCGACCAAACGCTTCCCCTTCGGCTTTGGACGTCTCGTGAATCTTGTTTTACTATTTGCCGTCATCATCGTCGGTATATTGGCATATGAGACGGTGCGCGAGGGGCTAAAGCACATTTTAGAACCGCTTCCGGTGGAAACCGATACAACAATGCTGCTCATCAACATCGGCGTTCTCGCTATGGCCGCCATACTTGAGGCGTTCGTTCTATTTAAGGCAGGTAAAGAATTGCTCAAACAGGCAGATCAGCCTTTTGATGGCTTAAAGCCGCTTACGACAAGCTTTATCCATATGGACCGTGCAAAACCGGCGACCAAATTGGTGTTCCTGGAAGATACGGTTGCAACCGGTGGTGCACTGCTCGCCATCCTTGCCATACTAATTGCACGCTTTACAGGATTTTCCCAAGCAGAAGGCATCGCCTCGATCATGATCGGTATCGCCATGTTCTACATCGTCTACAAAATTTTCATGGAGAATGCCGCGGGGGCACTTGGTGAACACGACCCGCGCATGGAACAGCGTGTTTCGGAGATTGTGCTGAGACATGATGAAATCAGAGATATACGTAAGCTCTTCGTCATGAAGGAAGGGGACCTCCTCCACGTTGAAATTGTGGCGGAACTGGATCCCGACCTCTCTGTTGAAGAAGTAAACGCCATCCGGGATGACATAGAGGAGATGATCCTGAAACAAAGGCATGTCGTTGATGTAAATACAGAATTTGAGGTCGATGACGGGCACCGGGCATGGCCGCAGACCCAGAATGAATTGGATAAAAAGCCTAAAAAATAATTATGCTCCAAATAAAAAAGGATGGCCCGCAGCGGCCATCCTTTTTTTGTCTTGCCTATTCAGTTGTAGTCTCGCCTTCAGCCGAATCTTCAGCATTGTTTTCCAAAAACTCATGCATATACTGGCTATTGGCCTCAAAATCGAGATCGATTACATTGCCGGCGTGTGACGTATCCATAAATTGGTAGGTGCCTTCTACCGGTACTGTAAGCGTGTCTATGTCCTTATCACTTCTTAGGAGGAAGGAGGCCATCATCCTATACATCTCCCCATCGGTCATGCTCGTGTTGACGTGGCCCATGCCCGTCCCTGCAATTTTAGGCAGTTTCAACACGCCACCGATCGTCAGCACTTCATCCTTCAGGGCGGTGATGACTTGCTGTTGACGCCTTACCCGGCCAAAGTCCCCTTCTTTATCCTGGCGGAACCTTGCATAAGCAAGAAGCTCCTGTCCATTAAGACGCTGTTCACCCTTTTTCAGTTCAACATCAATCTTTTCGGACATATCCTTTTCGACGTCTATCATCACCCCTTTTTTGTTGACCACATCCACTACGGATTCAAATGCTTTGTAGTCAACGACTGCATACTCTTCGATCTGGATGCCGAAGTTCTTTTTGATGGTGCGTCTAAGGAGTTCCACGCCCCCGAGCGAATAGACGGAATTTATCTTGTAGCTTTGAAAACCGGGGATATCCACATAGATGTCCCGCATCATCGATACGAGTTTCATATCCTTATTCATATAATCATATTGGCCAAGCATGATGACGTCCGTGCGTTGTGCCCCGTCAACTTCACGATCTGCCCCTAACAGCAGTATGGTCTTCTTGCCATCATTATTGTCATCCCCACCGAATTCATGTGCCTCTTGTTCGACTCCCTTGTCCTCGGCTATATCCAACCCGGATTGATAGGAGAAGAAGATATACAAAACGATGAAGATGAGCGCTATAAATATAATTAAAGGAATCAGCGTACGCTTGCGCAACCGTTTTCTTTTCATACCCTCACTAGTGCGTCCAGAACGTCTATAGTCGTTATCCATGATACTTGGCTCCCGTCATTAATGTATTCAATCATTCTATCGCGTTTAAAAAGAGATTAAAAGAGAAAACCGCATTTGACCGGATATAATAAATTGTAGAAAGTAATGAGCATATAGTAGAATATAAATATTAGATAAGGAGGGTTATGATGATCCGGAATTGGTTTTTTATCGCATTGGTGGCCCTGGTGCTGATACCCACTGAAGTGCAGGCGGCCGAGTGGCAGGAAGCTGTTACCGTCTATGGTGCCGCCCTTGAGGACGATCCCCAGCTGTTGGAGGATACCGAAGGCATACTCGGTACAAAAAAAGAGGACAAAATCACATTCGTCAACTCGGAGGATGTCGCCAAATACATCGGCAAGGATTATGACGATGCCGTACTCAAATCAAGCATCCGCATCATTCAGAGGGAAGATGGATATGGACTTGACATCACCGTAGATGAAACGATGGGTAAGATTACCCAAATTACGGAAGAGACATATAAAAACGCCCTGCTCACATCGGGTATTACAGATGCGGAAGTCACGATCGGAGCCGCTCAAGATGTCACAGGGGAAAGTGCCCTCTCAGGGATATATAAGGCATTTGAAGCACAGGGGCAGGAAATTGATACCGACCGCACCCGCAATTCCCAGGATGAGTTGGAAGCCATATCAGATATCTCAAAAGAAAATGCGCAAAAAGAAGGGTTTTCACAGGAACAGCTGAATAAAGCCATTACAGACATTAAAATTGAAATCATCAATCAGGGCGGGAATCTGACTGAAGCGGATATTCGCCGAATAGTAGAGGAACAGTTGAATGAGAACGGTCTGGATGGCATAGTGACGGGTGATCAAATCAACCGCCTCGTCAATATTCTGATACAAATACAGAACACGAATATATTTACAGATGAAGAAGCAGAACGCCTCAAGGACAGCGCCCAGAACCTGATCGATGAAATAAGGTCAAGCGATGCATTCAAACAAGCGGCTGATAAGGCAGAAGAAATTGGTCAGGACATCCAGGATTCTGATGCATGGAGCACCTTTAAACGGGCCGTCTCTGATTTCTTCAGTAGCATCATTTCCTTCTTCAAGACATTGTTCAATTAAAAAAACCAGACCTTTAGAAGGTCTGGTTTTTTAATGTCCAGATCTATCCTGATTGCGGTACGCGTAACGGTTTTCACCCCACTCGTCCACATCGCTAAGATCCGCTTTGATATTATTCGTCTGGAAAACTGGATTTTTACCATCCCTCAGTTGCGTCTTGTAGTCGGCGGCAACTTGCCAGACCACATTGCTCAAGCCGAATACTGCAACAAGGTTGGTCACGGCCATCAACGCCATAAACAGATCGGCCATCGACCATGCCGTTTCAAGGTCCATTATCGCTCCGATGAAGACCATCAGGACTACAAGGAGTTTAAAGGCAAACAACAATGTTTTGTTTTCCTTGATGTAGTTGAGGTTGCTTTGACCATAGAAGTAGTTGCCGAGTATCGAGCTATATGCAAACAGGAGGATGACAATCGCAATGAAGGTAGCGCCGAAGGCACCCATCTGCTCGCCCATCGCCGCCTGGGTCACTTGAATGCCCTGCTGTGCCTCTTCACCGTAACTCAAGTCCGTATACATCAATATGAGGATTGCGGTTGCTGTACAGACGATCATCGTATCGAAAAATACCCCGAGCGACTGGATGAGTCCCTGTTTGACAGGGTGGCTGACGGCTGCTGATGCTGCTGCGTTTGGTGCTGAACCCATCCCTGCTTCATTCGAGAATAAACCTCTTTGGAATCCATTCAATATCGCGGCACCGATTGCACCGCTGAACACTTCCCGGATGCCGAAGGCATTCTGGAATATATCTGTAAGCATCGGGATGACCCGGTCATAGTTGATGATGAGTATCACGAATATCACCCCCAGATATATAAGTGCCATAATCGGCACGATATATCCCGTGACATTGGCAATCCACCGTGCTCCTCCAAATATGACGATGGCCGCAAGTGCTGCGATGACGAGGCCAATGACCCACCGGTCTATGTTGAAGGCCTCTTCATAGGCATGCGCAATGGTATTGGCCTGCAATCCATTGAAGACAAAACCGAATGTGACCGTAATCAATACTGCAAAAAAGACGCCGAGCCACTTTTGGTTGAGTCCCTTCTCCATGTAGTATGCCGGCCCGCCGCGGAAACCACCGTCTTTATCCTCGACTTTGTAGACTTGCGCCAAAGTCGACTCGAAGAACGCTGTCGCTGCACCAAAAAATGCAATAACCCACATCCAGAAGACTGCGCCCGGCCCACCGAGCACGATTGCCGTGGCCACACCGGCGATGTTGCCGGTACCTACACGGGACGCTGCACTGATCGCAAATGCCTGGAAGGGAGCAATGCCCTTTCGACCGTCCGGCAATGTCTCCGCCTTCTCGGTAAGTACATTGAACATTTCCTTGAACCATCTGAATTGCACGAACTTTGAACTGATCGAGAAATATAAACCTGCAAGAATCAATAGTCCTATGAGGAAATCTCCCCATAAAAGATCATTACCAACTTCAATGACACTTTTGAACCAACCTGGTACTACTCCTTCATTTTCCATAAAGCACCTCCCAATATAAGTGATGTTATATTATTCTGATGGCTGCTTCAAGTCTAAATTTTTCACTTCATTCAAACATTTTTGAATTTCACCCGCTCCACTTCGCCGAATGTATCTTCATCGACAACGAACGATCCATTGGCGTAGCGGCCGCTGAGTCTGATTGATTTGGCATCCAATCTAAAGGCATCCTTTTCGGACTCAAGTGTGATTTCCACATTATCTTCGACAAGGTTAGCCGCTATAATGCGGTGGGGCTTTGATTTTATTTCCTTCAATAATGCGGTGCCGACTTGGGCTCTGGCGCCATTGTCGAACGCATCGAGACTTGTCCGTTTGACCGCTCCGCGCTGGGATACACTGACTATATAACGTTCAGTTGTAATGAGTCCGGCAAACGCCAGCTTGTCATCTGGCTTAAGTTGGATTGCTTTGACACCTTGTGCCTTCAAGCCGACAGGATTCACTTCAGATATCGGATACTTCAGCGACACGCCTTTTTCAGTCAACAGCAGAATCTCCTCTGTGTCTTTAGTAGCCACCATCACTGATGCCACCCGGTCATCCCCTTTCAGGCTGATGCCTGAAATTGGCCGTCTTATGCGGGAAGCTTCATAAAGCTCAAGGCCGGTCCGTTTTATCTGACCATTCTGCGTTACTGATATGATGTCCAGACCGGCATCGAATGCCTCGAAGGTGAAGGCAGCCACTGGAGATTCTTCAGACGCGATTTTGAAGCGGTTTGATAGGTGTTGTCCATTATCCTTCCACCGGATGTCTGACAGTTCATGCACTGGAATGATCATATAATTGCCGAGATTCGTAAAGACGACTAGGTTTTCCAGTGTGTGGGCTTGCCTGGCATACAAGACTTCGTCCGTTTCCTTCATACCAAGCTCTTCTGGCGTACTCGCCTGATAACTTCTCAAGCTCGTACGTTTCACATAGCCCTCACGGGTCAGTGACACCATCACATCTTCTTTGGGGACGAGCACTTCTTTTTCCAGTTCAATCGCTTCGATTTCATCTTCAATGACGGTTTTTCTCATGGAACCATATTGTTTACGGATGTCCCTCAGTTCTTTTTTAATGACTTTCAAGAGCTTTTTTTCATCTGCGATGATTTCACGCAGCTGGTTGATCGTATAATCAAGCTGACTGTGTTCCGTTTCAAGCTGGACGATGTCTGTATTCGTCAGGCGATATAGCTGGAGCATGACAATCGCTTCTGCCTGAGCATCGGTAAAGCCGAAAGATTCAACCAGGTTTTCCTTGGCGTTCCGTTTGTTGTTCGATTCCCTGATGACGCGGATGACATCATCGAGAATGGACAATGCCCGCATCAGGCCTTCTATGATGTGGATCCTCTTTTCCGCTTCCTGAAGCTCATAATTGGAACGGTTCAGAATGACTTCTTTCTGGTGCGCAATGTAGCTGTTTAGTATCTCTTTTAAGCCAAGCTGTTTTGGGGCACGATCGCTGATGGCCACCATATTGAAATTATAGGAGACTTGCAGATCGGTCTTTTTGTAGAAATAGTTTATGATCCCCTCGACGTTGGCTTCCTTCCTGACTTCAATGACGATCCGCAAGCCTTCACGGTCCGTCTCATCCCGCACTTCAAGAATGCCATCCACTTTGCGGTCCGCCCGCACTTCATCCAGCTTTTTGACGAGGTTCGCTTTATTCACCTCGTACGGCAGCTCCTCGATGATGATCTGCATGCGTCCGCTTCTTAACGTCTCAGTCCTGACTTTGCTTCGGACGACGATTCTCCCCCGGCCTGTTTCGTATGCCTTCTTCAATTCGTTTCTGCCTTGGACGATGCCACCTGTCGGAAAATCAGGCCCTTTGACGATATCAATCAGTTCGTCTGTCGAAACAGTCGGCTTATCGATGACCTTTAATGTCGCATCTATGACTTCCCCCAGATTATGTGGAGGGATATCAGTCGCATAGCCTGTCGATATGCCGGTCGAGCCATTGACAAGAAGGTTTGGGAACTTCGAAGGCAGCACCGTAGGCTCCACTTCTGTGTCATCGAAGTTATTGATGAACTGTACTGTATCTTTATTGATGTCCCGGAGCATTTCGTTGGATATTTCAGAAAGCCTCGCTTCCGTATAACGCATCGCCGCAGGGGGGTCTCCATCAACACTCCCTTTGTTGCCGTGGATGTCGATCAGTTCTTCTCGCATCTTCCATTCCTGGGACAGCCGGATCATGGCTTCATAGACACTTGAATCCCCGTGCGGATGGTAATTACCGATGACATTACCGACGGTTTTGGCACTTTTCCTGAATCCTTTCTCGGACGTATTCCCTTCCTTATACATGGCATAGAGTATACGCCGCTGAACCGGCTTCAGACCATCCCGCACATCTGGAATCGCACGGTCCTGTATGACATATTTACTGTAGCGTCCAAAACGGTCTCCGATTATATCTTCAAGCTGGAGCTGCTGAACATGATCAGTCATTCAAATCACCACTTTCACTCAGTTTAGTGCCATCTTTTTCGAGGATGCTGTCTGCATCTTCCAGCGTGAAGCTGACATTCGATTCAATCCATTTACGCCGCAATTCAACGTTATCACCCATAAGTGTCGTGACACGCTTGAGGGAGAGTGCTTCGTCCTCGACGCCGACTTGTATCAATGTTCTTGTCTCAGGATTCATGGTCGTCTCCCAGAGCTGTTCAGGCATCATTTCACCGAGCCCCTTGTAGCGCTGGAGCTCGATGCCTTTGCCCATGTCTTTTTGGGCCTCCAATAACTCATCCTCGGTCCACACGTAGCGGACGTCTTCTCTCTTCTTCGTCTTTTTCTTCAATTGGAAAAGTGGAGGCATTGCGATATAGATTTTGCCGGCATCAAACAGCGGTCGCATATAGTTGAAGAAGAATGTCAACAGCAACACTTGTATATGTGCACCGTCTGTATCCGCGTCCGTCATGATGACGATTTTATCGTAGTTTGTATCCTCCACCTTGAACTCGGTGCCGACACCGGCTCCGATGGTATGGATGATTGTATTTATTTCTTCATTCTTGAATATATCCTCAAACTTGGCCCGTTCAGTATTGATGACCTTGCCGCGGAGCGGGAGGATTGCCTGGAATCTTCGATCCCTGCCCTGTTTGGCGGACCCGCCGGCAGAATCCCCCTCCACCAGATACAACTCATTCTTTTTGGCGTTGCGGCTCTGTGCGGGTGTCAGTTTACCTGACAGCAAGGTGTCCCGCTTACGTTTCTTACCGTTACGCGCTTCTTCGCGCGCCTTTCTCGCAGTTTCGCGCACATTGCGCGCCTTCACAGCTTTTTTAACAAGTTGTGTGCTGAGCGTACCGTTTTCTTCAAAATAATAAGGCAAGTGTTCGCTTATCAGTGACTCCATCACATTTCTCGCTTCACTTGTCCCAAGCTTACTTTTTGTCTGGCCCTCGAATTGGAGCAAGTGCTCAGGAATCTTGATGGAGATGATGGCTGTGAGCCCCTCTCTGATATCGTTTCCTTCGAGATTTTTATCTTTATCCTTCAACTCATTGATTTTCCGGGCATATTCATTGAATGCCCGAGTAAAACCGGTTTTGAAGCCGACCTCATGTGTACCTCCGTCCTTCGTGCGGACATTGTTGACGAATGAGATGAGCGTTTCTGCGTACTGGTCATTATACTGGAAGCTCACCTCAGCCAAAATGCCATCGTATTCTCCTGAAAATACGACAACATCACCTATGGAATCCTTGCCTTCATTAAGGAATTCAATGAACGCCTTCAAGCCATCCTCATATTTGAAGACCTCTTCGACCGGTTCATCGGGCCGGTTATCTGCAACTGTAATTTCTAGCCCTTTTTCAAGGAAGGCCGACTCACGCATCCGCTCCATGATCGTTTCGAAGTGGAACGTGGTCCCACTCTGGAATATTTGGCGGTCGGGTTTGAAGGTGACTTCAGTTCCAGTTTCCTTGGTATTGCCTGTCACTTCTAGCGCACGATCGACTTTTCCGCCCTCTTTGAATGACATTTCATGTATTTTGCCATCGCGGAATATCCTGACCTTCACCCATTCACTCAGCGCATTGACTACAGAGGCTCCGACGCCGTGGAGGCCGCCTGAAGTTTTGTAGCCGCCGGACCCGAATTTCCCACCGGCGTGGAGCACGGTGAAGATGACTTCCGGTGTGGGCTTGCCAGAAGCATGCATGCCTGTTGGCATACCTCTTCCATTATCACGTACTGTAATGCTCTCATCAGGATTTATTTTAATGTTTATTGCGTCGCCGTAGCCATTGATGATTTCATCCACTGCATTATCTACCACTTCATAGACCAGGTGATGCAGGCCCCTGTAGTCGGTTGAGCCGACATACATGCCGGGGCGTTTTCTTACAGCATCCAGTCCTTCAAGTATTTGAATCGACTCATCTGTATAAGTATTCCGTTTCGTCAAATCAGATTTCCTCCCACAAACATACGTTCGTTATTTTTATCTCATGTTCTATTTTTATACAAAACTTAAATGATTGCAACCCTAATCGGTATACGACAATCATTGTAACACTATATAGTTTACATAATAATATTATAGTAAACTATATTTTATTATACCCATTTAAATTTATATGGTAAACTGTTAGTACCTGATAACAAAAGGGGATTTTAGATGGAAATCAATATGATGCTCCTTGTCTTCAGCTATCTCATAGGAGCAATTCCTTTTAGTCTTTTAATCGGCAAATGGTTTTATAAAATAAACCTAAGGGAGCACGGCAGTGGAAATATTGGAACTACAAACACTTTTAGGATCTTGGGAAAGAAAGCAGGCATAGTCGTCCTTTTATTGGATATGTTCAAAGGCGCACTTCCTGTTTTGATTGCCATACTGATCGATACGGAGATGCATGTCTTCATCCCTGGGCTTGCCGCAGCACTTGGCCATGTCTATTCCATCTTCCTGAAATTCAAAGGAGGTAAAGCTGTCGCGACAAGCGCAGGAGCAGTCTTGGCCTATAACCCTATTTTATTCATCATCCTGCTCACTGTTTTTCTCACTACTCTAAAATTGAGTAAGTATGTATCTCTTTCAAGCATCATCAGTGCCATCGTCTTCTTTATCTTGTCGATCGTCTTTCGGGATTATCTTCTTATTGCCTTTTCATTCATTATCATGGTGGTCATTGTCGTTAGACATTCGTCAAACATCAAGCGTATAATGGATGGTACAGAATCGAAGATTACATTCATGTAGCAGGAGGTGGCATCATGTTGGAAGTTACAGACCGTGCAGTTGATTGGATGAAAGATGAAATGGATCCTGATGAGGGTCAAGGTGTAAACGTTTATGTAAGGTACGGAGGCGATACGCAGCTGAAACAAGGCTTCTCGCCTGCACTCACTGTCGATCAGATTCCTCCGGACAGTAAAATATTCGAATATGAAGGGCTTCAAGTCTTCATCAAGGAAGCCGATTTGTGGTATTTTGAAGACGCTGAACTTCAGATTGATTCCGTGGACGAAGAAGTCATATTCAACCTTAAATAAAAAGCATCCCATCTCGAAGAGATGGGATGCTTTTATGTCTATAATCCTAGGATTTCAGTTTATTCCTAAGTACGAGCTGTAGGATGCCGCCGTTGCGGTAATAATCAACTTCAACATCAGAATCGAAGCGTGCTTTCACTTTGAATGCTACTTTCTCACCGGATTCTTTAGTTGCAGTGACATCAAGGACATCCCCAGGCATGACATTATCGTCTACTTGGATATCAAATGTCTCACTACCGTCCAGTCCAAGGGCTTCTGCATCTTCGCCATCTACAAATTGGAGTGGCAATACACCCATCATGACGAGGTTTGAACGGTGGATACGTTCATAGCTTGCTGCTATAACCGCTTCAACGCCGAGCAGATTCGTACCTTTGGCAGCCCAGTCGCGGCTTGAGCCCATGCCGTAGTCGTCTCCGGCAATGACTACAAGACCAGTGTTGTCTTCTTTGTATTTCATGGCTGCATCATAGATGCTCATCACTTCGCCTGTTGGCCAGTACGTTGTGAAGCCGCCTTCTTTACCTTGTCCGATCTGGTTGCGGATACGGATATTGGCGAATGTACCGCGCACCATCACTTCGTGGTTACCGCGTCGTGAACCGTAGGAGTTGAAATCGCGTGGTGAAACGCCTTGTTCAATCAACCATTTTCCGGCCGGCGTATCTTTACCGATCGCCCCTGCTGGTGAAATGTGGTCTGTTGTGACTGAGTCTCCGAATTTGCCAAGTACGCGCAGTCCATTCAGTGACTTTATGCTGTCTGGCTCTGTTGAGAGATTCTGGAAGAATGAAGGGTTTTGGATGTAGGTGGAATCTGGATTGAAATCATAGAGCGGCTCATCTGTTGTTTCAATGTTGTTCCAGATTTCGTTGGCATCAAATACTCTTTCATATTCTTTCCTGAAGAGTTCAGGACTGACGTTGCTCATGACTGCATCCTTCACTTCCTGAGTGGATGGCCAGATGTCTTTCATGAAGACGTCATTGCCTTCTTTATCTTTACCAAGCGGCTCATTGCGGAGGTCGATGTCTACTGTACCTGCAAGGGCATAGGCTACGACCAGCGGTGGTGAGGCCAGGTAGTTCGCTTTGACGAGCGGGTGTATGCGCCCTTCGAAGTTACGGTTACCGGACAGCACAGAACTTACAAGCAGATCGTTTTCTGTAATTGCTTCTGTGATTTCCGGAAGCAATGGTCCAGAGTTACCGATACATGTTGTACAACCATAACCGACAAGGTTGAACCCAAGTTGGTCGAGGTATTCCTGGAGGCCTGAGTCATCGAGATAGCCTGTCACGACTTTTGAACCAGGAGCCAATGATGTTTTTACGTATGAAGGGACTTCGAGGCCTTTTTCAACTGCTTTTTTGGCAACAAGGCCAGCACCAAGCATTACGTATGGGTTGGAAGTGTTTGTACATGAAGTGATTGCGGCAATGACCAGATCACCTGTTTTAATGTCTACATTCCTGCCATCTTTGAAATTGATGGTCGCTTTCTTGTCGAATTCCCCTTCTTCCATACCATGACCGTGGTTGCCGCTTTCAGCAGTTACGGATTTCCTGTACGAACCTTTCATATCAGACAAGTTGATAAGGTCTTGAGGACGCTTTGGTCCGGCAAGCGCTGGTTCCACAGTAGAAAGGTCAAGTTCCACTTCTTCGGAATATACTGGGTCGTTCTCCGGATTAAAGAACATATCATTTTCCTTGAGATATGCCCTTACAATCTCAATATGCTCTTCGCTGCGGCCTGTCAGCCTCATGTAGTCGAGTGTTTCTTCATCTACTGGGAAAAACCCGCAAGTTGCACCATATTCAGGCGCCATGTTCGCAATTGTGGCACGGTCTGCAAGCGGCAATGCAGGTACACCTTGACCGAAGAACTCAACGAACTTGCCGACCACGCCCTGCTTACGGAGCAATTCTGTTACACGCAGCGCCAGATCCGTCGCAGTTGCTCCTTCCGGAAGAGAGTTCGTCAAACGGACTCCGACCACTTCAGGTACCGGGAAGTAGGAAGGCTGTCCGAGCATTCCAGCTTCTGCCTCTATTCCGCCGACACCCCAACCGAGTACACCAAGACCGTTGATCATGGTTGTGTGGGAATCCGTACCGACTAGAGTATCCGGATACGTGATCATCTCTCCGCCATCTTCTTTTACATGGACGACATTCGCCAAGTATTCAAGGTTGACCTGGTGCACGATACCTGTAGCTGGTGGTACAGCTTTATAGTTATCGAATGCTTTAGTCGCCCAGTGGAGGAACTCATAACGCTCCTGGTTCCTTTCGAATTCAAGTTCCATATTGAGTTCAAGTGCATTTTCAGTGCCGTATGCATCAACTTGCACAGAGTGGTCGATGACAAGATCAACAGGTACTTCAGGGTTAATCTTCTGGCCATCGCCGCCGACATCATCCATTGCTTTCCTGAGAGATGCAAGGTCCACTACCGCAGGTACACCTGTAAAGTCCTGAAGGATGACGCGGGATGGTTTGAATGGCACTTCTTTGCCTTTGTTGCTGCCCTGGTCCCATGTCGCCAATGATTTGATATGGTCGTCTTTAATGACACTGCCATCATATTGACGCAGTACAGATTCAAGCAATACCCTTATTGAGTAAGGCAGTTTGTGAGTTTCTGACATGCCTTGTTCAGTCAAAGTCTTCAAGCTGTAGTAATTATAATCTTTGCCGTCGACAGTGAATGACTTTTTTGCTGATTCACTAATGTTCTGACTCATGTTAATAGCCCCCTATTAATATTCCAGTCGTAAGACCGTTCATATCAATTGTATATCTTTACATAATGGTTGTAAACGCCAGCACCATGTATTCATCAATAATCGTGATACAAAAAAATGACCTAGAGCAATAAGTAATACTTATCTCTCCAGGTCATAATCATAACAATATATTAATCCCTATTATTATTATCTTGTTCTTTTTCGTACTCGCGCATCATTTTCTCATATTTTGTACCTTCATAATCCTCTTTGAAGTATAAGCTGAGCGCCTTTTGTTCTTGCGCCACATCCTTGTAGGTGGCTACCATCATCAATATCAGTATGATGGAGAACGGGAAGGCTGAAATGATCGCCGAGGCTTGAAGTGCTCCGAGTCCGCCACCCATCAGTAGGACGATTGCAATCAATACTTGTGCAAGTCCCCAAATTATTTTAATGCGGTTTGGCGGCGTCAATGAACCATTGGTTGTCTGCATTCCCAGAACGAATGTAGCAGAGTCAGCTGAAGTGATGAAGAAAGTACCGATCAGCAGAACTGCTACAAGGGACACGACCATGCTGAGCGGCATGTTATTGAACATTTCAAACAGCACCGATTCTGTCGTCAGATCTGCGAAGCCACCATTCATCCTGTCTGACTCGATTGCCGTAACACCGAAGACACTGAACCAGAAGAAGCTGAGGACAGCTGGTCCAACCATTACTGCCAATACGAACTCCCTGATTGTACGGCCTCTTGATACACGGGCGATGAATATTCCGACGAATGGGCTCCAGCTCATCCACCAGCCCCAGTAGTAGAGGGTCCAGTTGCCGAGCCAATCATTTTTGGCCTGATCGAGCGGCGCCACATCATAGCTCATATTGATGAAATTACCGATCATGCCACCGAATGTATCAGTCCACATGTTCAGTATAAGGACCGTCGGCCCCAAGACGAGTGTGAAGATCAGCAGAATGCCGCCAAGTATCATGTTGGCATTACTCAAATACTGGATCCCTTTAGATAATCCGGACCATGCACTCCACATGAATAGTGCAGTGATGATTGCAATGATGAGTATCTGTACATAAATGTTATTCGGTATGCCGAATAAATAGGATAAGCCACCATTGATCTGCATTACGCCTAGACCAAGTGAAGTCGCGACACCTGCAATTGTTGCAAAAACTGCAAGTACATCAATGGCTGTACCGAGTGGGCCTTCGACACGTTTGCCGAGGATTGGTTTCAATGTCCTTGAAATAAGACCCGGCTCACCACGTCTGAACTGGGTGAAGGCCAAGGCAAGTCCTACCACTGCATAGATTGCCCAGGCATGGAACCCCCAGTGGAAGAATGTGCGGCGCAATGATTCTTTTAATGCCATGTCTGTACCGGGTTCTGCACTTGGAGGCGTGAAATAGTGGCTGATCGGTTCAGCCGCTCCCCAGAATACAAGACCGATACCCATACCGGCACTGAATAGCATCGCAAACCACGAAATTGTTCTGAATTCCGGTTTTTCAGTTGGTTTGCCCAAACGAATTTGCCCCATCGGTGTAAATACAAAAATAAGGCAAAATACAATGAAAATTGTTGTTAATGATACATAATACCAACTGAAGTTATTTGTGATAAAACCTTGAATTGTACCCGTCACCGATTCAAAGCTATCGGAAAAGAAGACTCCATACAATACGAGTACGGAAACGATAGCCAATGTAATCCAAAACACCGGGGTCAGTTGGACTTTTTCCTTTTCTCTCATGTAATTCCTCCTATGAATATTTCATCCCTGCTGATTACTTTCAATAATACAGCCCACAAAACAATTATTCATGTTACCATACACTGTTGATTATAGCAAACTGCCTAAGGCCCTAAATCATGGAGCATTCCATAAAAACTCCTGAAAACATATTGCACTTTCTTGTCTGTATTGTAGTATTATCTATGATCTTAAATAAATTGAATGGGAGAGAATCCACATGTGGCAAGAGTTTAAAGATTTCCTGCTCAGGGGCAATGTCCTCGACCTGGCTGTTGCAGTGGTGCTTGGGGCAGCGTTCGGTAAAATCGTCACAGCACTTGTCGAGAACATCATCATGCCTTCCATCGCCCTGATTTTCGGAAACACAGATTTCACTTCTGAATGGGCTTATAAAGGTATTACCTATGGTGTGTTCATCCAAGCCATCATCGACTTTATCATCATTGGTGCAGCAATCTTCATCTTCGTTAAAGTGGTCAATACATTAACCCGTAACCGTTTCGTGGAAGAAGCGGCTGAAGATGAACAGATTGTGCTCTTGAGGGAGATACGGGATTCCCTGAAGAATGATTCTTTAAAATCCTGATTGCATAAAAAGGCTGATCTTTTAAGATCGGCCTTTTTTAGGATATTCCGATCATCGTAGCGGCCACAAGTGCCAATGCGGCGATAAAGAGCCATAATGCAGTAATCTTCCAAACGAATTTCACCCATTTCAGATACGGGATGCCAGATACTGCAAGCACACCCATCAATGAGGCGGAAGTTGGAATGATGGTATTGGTTATTGCATCACCATATTGATATGCAAGAACCGCCACTTGCCTTGGGATCTCCTGTAGATCGGCAATGGGCGTCATAATCGGCATCGTAGTCATCGCCTGTCCGGAGCCGGACGGGATGAAGAAGTTGATGATGACTTGAATGACCAGCATACCAAGGGCTGTGATGGATGGCGGAAGGAAATCCAGTATACTGCTCATGCCGTGGATGATCGTATCAATGATGACACCTGACTCCAGGACCACCACAATGGCGCGGGCAAACCCAACGATGATGGCGCCGTAGACAACCAGCTTCATTCCATCTATGAATGCATCAAAAATATCATTTATCCTCATGCCACTCACGAGACCTGCCAGAAGGCCTATGACGAAGAAGTTGGCGGAGAGTTCGGTCAGGAACCAGCCATGCTGAAAAATCCCGTAGACGTTGATGATGATACCGGCAGTAAAAGTCAGCAGTATGAAAACATGCCTCTTCTTCAGCTCTTCAAAGTTCATCACATCTTCTGTGAAGTTGACCTGTCCCCTTTTGGATTCTTCATAGACTAAACTCTTTTCGGGATCCTTCTTCACTTTTTTTGCATAGTGCATGACATACAGGATGCCGGCACCAAGCACCACCAGATAGATGACAGTTCTGAACTGCCATCCGGAAAAGATGGTAAGTTCAGCAATCTCCTGGGCGATTCCTACAGTGAATGGATTCAGCATACCACCGATGAAGCCTGATGCGGCACCTAAAGTCACTATCGCAGTCCCCACCATCGCATCATATCCTAAAGCGGTTGCAAGAACGATGCCTATCGGCACGAAGATGATTGCTTCTTCAGACATGCCAGTCGAGAAGCCCAGAACAGAAAAGACAAACATGATGACCGGAATCATCAATCGCTCATTCCCTTTAACTGCCACCATGACTTTCTGGATTGCAGCTTCTATGGCGCCAGTCGCACGGACAATCCCGAAAGCACCCCCGACGAGAAATATATAGAAAATGATGCTGGCCCCGTCGATGAGCCCTGTTGGAATCGCCTTGAAGAGTTCAAAGAAAGTGACAGGACTCTGTTCAACCCCTGTATAGCTCCCCGGTACAACCTCAGTCCGCTCGCCTACTTCCACACGTTCGAATTCACCCGCCGGCACAACGTAGCTGAGGACGGCGGCAATGATCACCACCGCAAATAAAATTGCATAAGTATGTGGAAACCTAAAACCTGGTGTCGGTGCTGACGACTCGTTTCTGTCGTTGCTCATATAAATCTCCTCTCTCGATTTTATACATCTATTATACAGTTAATCGGAGCTTTTAAAAGATTAAATTGCAGGAATAATCCAAATAATTAATAAAATTGTTGCCATAGATTTTCTTTACCGTATAATCATAGATGAATAAAATAGATGGGAGGCAGCCATGAAATATATCAAAGTGCCCCATGCATTTGTACTTATATACTCTATTGTCATTCTAGCGATGGCCTTGAGCTATATTATCCCGGCCGGGGAATTTGAACGTCATGAAAATGAGAACGGAACCTTTGTAGTCGATGGCGATTCTTTCCGCTTTACTGAACAGACGCCAGTTGAATGGACTGAAATTTTCCGCGTGATTCCAGCTGGTATGATGGATGCGGGAAGCATCATTTTCCTGATATTTCTGATAGGTGGTGCTTTCGGCATGATAAACGGGACTGGTGCGATAGAATCTGGCATCAGCAAAGTTGTCTCTTTGCTTGAAGATCGTGAAATAATACTCATCCCCCTCACCATGCTGATATTTTCTTTGGGGGGCGCCACTTTCGGTATGGCTGAGTCCACATTGATTTTCATCCCGATGGGAATCCTGCTTGCCCGCTCACTCGGCATGGATGCGATGACGGGCATGGCGATAGTGGCTCTCGGAGCTGCTTCAGGATTTGCCGGAGGCTTCATGAACATCTTTACGGTCGGTGTGGCACAGGAGATTGCAGAACTCCCCTTATTTTCTGGTATGTTCTATAGGATTATCATACAGCTTACCTTTGTTGCAATTGCCTCATTCTTCGTCTATAGATATGGTAAACGTGTCCAGCATGATAAGATGAAAAGCTATGTCTATGCTTTGGAGCAATCAAATCATCAGGAAGCATATTCGTTCAGAACATTTACGATGAGGCATGCTCTGGTGCTGGCCATCATCCTGGCTGGATTTGCCCTGATCATCTACGGGGTGGTAAAAGGATGGTCCACCGGGACCGACCTTGCAGCAATATTCCTTGCAATGGGGATACTATCCGGTCTTGTCGGGGGCAATACGCCTAATATGATTGCAGAAGATTTCATCAAAGGTGCCAAAGAAGTGACCTTCGGCGCACTGATAGTCGGCCTTGCCCGGTGCATCCTGCTGATACTCGAAGATGGAACCATCATCGATACAGTCATATATGCTGTAAGCTCTGTCTTGGACGGGCTGCCGGCTACAATTGCTGCAGTTGGAATGTTTCTCACGCAATTCATTCTCAATTTCTTTATACCTTCTGGCTCTGGACAGGCAGCTACGACCATCCCGCTGATGGCACCGATTGGGGATATCGTAGGCATCTCCAGACAGTCGGTTGTCCTTGCCTTCCAGATGGGCGACGGGCTTTCCAACTACTTATTTCCAACGTCCGCGATTTTGATGGCCGGTTTAAGCATCGCGAACATCCCCTATGAGAAATGGTTGAGGTTCGTTTGGCCCATCATGTTGAGTTGGGTGGTGGCAAGTGCCCTTTTCATGGTCATCAGTCTATGGATTAATTACGGACCTTTCTAAACAAAAACGACGATAATCATTGATTATCGTCGTTTTTGTTTAACTTCTGCTTAACTTCGCTGATGAAGTACAAACTGCCGGTAACAAGCAGTATATCTCCATCAAACGTGTCCAGAAATGCTTTATAGTCGTCAACCACGGCCTTTACCGGATGCTGGACTTTCTCGAATACCGTCTCTTTATCCAAGGCTTTTGGAAAATCGAATTCAGTGACGTTGAAGGAATCAGCAATCGATTCCAGTTTTTCGATCATCGTATCGATCGGCTTACCTTCTATTGCAGAAAACAGGACAGTGATATCCCTATTCGGATATTCCTTCGCCATAGTATTCACCAATGCATCGACGGCCTCATTGTTGTGGGCACCATCCAAAATGATTAAAGGTTCGGTCGACGCCACTTCTATCCTGCCTGGCCAAACCGTCTCTTCAATACCTTGTATCAACAGATTGCAGTCGATATTGACCTGGTTCCTTTCGTATAGTTCAATGAGTGCTGCAATCGCAAGGGAGGCATTCTCCTTCTGGTGCCTGCCTGGCATGCTCAACTTGAGGTCCTGGAGATCATAGTGCCCGTACTGGAATTGGAACTCGCCGTTTTCGGGGATGAGGATGATATCCCGATTCAATTCGATCCCTTTTGAATCGTTCTCTTCAAGGATTTTATGGATATAATCCCTGGAAACATCATCTTTGATACTGAAGACTAAAGGAACCCCTGGCTTTATCACACCACTTTTATCTTTTGTGATATCAAGCAATGTATCTCCCAAGATGGCGGTATGATCAAGGCCTATGCTTGTCAACACTGTCAGAATGGGATTGAATACGTTCGTAGAATCTTTTTTCGCACCGAGTCCTGCTTCAACAAGTACATAATCGACTGGTTGAATGGTACCGAAATGGACGAACATCATCGTCGTAATGATTTCAAACTCAGTCGCAGTACCAAGATCGGTTTCTCTTTCCAATTCTTCGCTTATGGGCTTCACTATTTCGATCAGTTCAACAAGCTGTTCATCGGTAATTGGATGGCCGTTGATTGATATTCGTTCATTGAATGTTTCGATGTAGGGGGAAGTGAAAGTCCCCACAGAGTAACCATTGCGGTTTAAGGCATTCCGCATATAGGCCACAGTGGATCCTTTACCATTCGTTCCCACTATATGGATCCCATTGATGTTCCGTTCAGGATTATCAAGCTTTTTAAGCATCCATTCCATGCGTTTTACACCCGGTTTGATGCCGAACTTCATCCTATCATGGATCCAATTCAATCCTTCTTGATATTCCATCACTTATCCCTTTCTTTTCAGGTTATTCAACCTTTCTTCTACCTCATCGTACTGTGCCTGGTAGTTCTGCTGTTTTTCCTTTTCTTTTTCGACTACTGCAGCCGGCGCATTTTGGACGAATTTCTCGTTGCCAAGCTTGCCTTCAACGCGTTTCAGTTCGCCTTCCAGACGCTTCAACTCATTTGTAAGCCTCTCGATTTCCTCTTCCATATCAATCAATCCAGATAATGGCAGAATTACAGTGGCTCCATTCACCACATCGGTTTTGACATCATCATCTGCAGCAATATGGGATGAGATCTCCAATATTTCCGGGTTACAGAACCGTTCGATATAGTGGCGGTTGGATTCTATGATTTCAAGCCTTGATTCATCTTTCACTTCAATCAGGATATCGATTGGCTTCGACAGTGGAGTATTGACATCATTCCGTGTGTGACGGACGGATTTTATGATGTCAACCAACAGCGCCATTGCATTCTTCGATGTCGGGTTGCTCAGTGCAGGAACCACTTCGGGCCAGTCGCTTACAACAATCGAACGATTACTGTCGATGGCTTGGTATATTTCTTCTGTAACGAACGGCATGAATGGGTGCAGCATCTTCAATACACTGTCTAAAGTGTACAGCAAGACTGAACGCGTCATCGCCTTTTCACTGTCCGATCCTTCAGACATTGGTACTTTCGCCATTTCAATATACCAGTCGCAGAACTCATCCCAGATGAAATTATAGAGGATGCGTCCCACTTCCCCAAATTCGTATTGCTCAGAGAGACGCGTGACATCAGAGATCGTTTCATTCAAACGCGTAAGGATCCATTCATCTGCGAGTGATTTATCCCCTTCGAGATCTATATCCTGCATCTTGAAGTCCTCGCCAATGTTCATAAGAGCAAACCGTGACGCATTCCATATCTTATTGATGAAATTCCAGACGGACTCGACTTTTTCATCAGAATATCTGAGATCCTGCCCCGGTGTCGATCCGGTGGAGAGGAAATAACGCAGTGCATCGGCACCGTAATTTTCGATGACATCCATCGGGTCAACTCCATTTCCAAGCGACTTGGACATCTTGCGGTTCTGTTCATCCCTTACAAGACCATGGAGGAGAACATCATCAAACGGTTTTTCTCCAGTATGTTCCAATGAAGAGAAAATCATGCGTGCTACCCAGAAGAATATGATGTCGTAACCTGTTACCAGTACGTTCGTCGGGAAGAATTTCTTCAGATCGTCAGTTTCTTCCGGCCATCCCATCGTCGAAAACGGCCATAGGGCACTAGAGAACCATGTGTCCAGGACATCTTCGTCCTGGGTCCACTCCTCAATGTTTTCAGGAGGAGTCATGCCGACATAAATCTCTCCGGTATCGTTATGATACCAGGCCGGAATCTGATGCCCCCACCACAGCTGCCTCGATATCACCCAGTCCCGGATGTCACCCATCCACCGCCTGAATGTTGCATCGAACCGCTCCGGTACAAATTGTATGGCCTCATCGGTATCCTGGTTATCCAGGCTATTTTTTGCCAATGTGTCCATCTTCACGAACCATTGCGTCGACAAATACGGCTCTACGACTGCACCGCTTCTTTCGGAGTGGCCCACAGAGTGCATATGTGGTTCTACTTTTATCAGATAACCTTCAGATTCGAGGTCTGCCACCAGAGCTTTACGACATTCAAAACGGTCCATACCCTCGTATTTTCCCGCAAGTTCATTCATCGAGCCATCCTCGTTCATTACATTGATGCGCTTAAGATTATGTTTTTCCCCGAGCGTGAAGTCATTTGGATCGTGCGCAGGCGTCACTTTCATTACACCTGTACCGAACTCCATATCCACATAGGAGTCACTTATAATCGGCAATTCACGACCGACGATCGGCAAAGTTACGGATTGGCCGATGTACTCTTTGTAACGTTTATCTTCTGGATGGACCACTATCGCCGTATCACCAAGCATCGTCTCTGGACGCGTTGTAGCAATTTCCAGATGATTTCCGTCAGGCAGCGGGTAATGGACGTGGTAGAAATTGCCTTCCACTTCCTTATGGATGACTTCGATATCACTGAGTGCCGTTTTAGTGGCCGGATCCCAGTTGATGATGTATTCTCCGCGATAGATGAGACCTTTATTGTACATATCCACAAACACCTTACGGACAGCTTTCGAAAGCCCTTCATCCATCGTAAAACGTTCCTTGTCGTAATCGAGCCCGAGACCAAGCTTCTTCCATTGGCTCCGGATGAAATCTGCATATTCTTCCTTCCATCCCCAAGCATGCTCAAGGAATTTCTCGCGGCCAATCTCATGTCTTGAGATGCCCTGTTCACGTAGGCGCGCATCGACCTTTGCCTGAGTTGCTATACCGGCATGATCCATCCCAGGCAGATAAAGGACTTCATAACCTTGCATACGCTTCATCCGTGTAATTATATCTTGCAGTGTAGTATCCCAGGCGTGCCCGAGATGCAGTCTGCCAGTAACATTCGGTGGCGGGATGACGATCGAAAATGGTGGTTTATCTGAATTTGCATCAGATTTAAAATATCCTGATTCCACCCATTTTTCATATTTTCCTTCTTCCACTTTTTGTGGATTATATTTCTTCGACATTTCCATATTATCCTCTCCTTAAGACATAATAAAAAGCTTCCATCCTGAATAGGACGGAAGCTCCGCGGTACCACCTAAATTCAACCTATACGGTTGCACTCGAAATGATTAACGCTCATTACACGTCAGCACCTACTCGATTCAGAACTGATTGCAAACAGACTACTTTCACAGCAAGTTTTGACATGTTTCCAGCACCACATGTTCTCTGGATTCCCCACTTACCGCTACTCTTCTGCACTCTTTATATTTCATTAGTTTTATAGTATTCCAACCCTTCAGGACTGTCAAGTCCTTTAGCTGCCCTGGCTATGCCTGTTGCGCTTGAGCATAAGGTTTATGAGAGGTGCAATGACGAGCAGGATGAAGAAAATGCGGAAGATATGATAGCTTGAAATCATTGCGATGTTAGCATCCATCTCAACAGCTACGATGATGATTTGTCCGATTCCGCCTGGCGCGGCACTCAAGAAGAGGTTTGTAAACTGATGCTCCGTAGTGAGTATAAATAAAAATACCAGTATCATCGTGCCGAAGATAAGCAGAACATTTTGGACAATCATAGAAACAATCATTCTTGTGTTCAGTTGATTGACCAACGTTGAAATCTGCATGCCGATTCTAAGGCCGAACAGAAGTTGGGCGCCATACAGGAATTCCACATCAACTGAAAAGGTGTAGCCTGTCATTAAGTTCCAAACCAATATCGCAATCATGGGCCCAATCATGACGGGGACAGGAAATTTCAGCTTTCCTAGGATGTAGATGAGTAAAGGCGTAAAAACAACGATCCAGATCATTTCGGGAGTGAATATTTCGGATAGAGGGGCCGCCACATCATTTATACCGGCAAAACCACCACGAGGTGCCAAACTTGCAATGAAGGGAACGATGATGACCACAAGGACTATTCTGGACATTTGCGTTAAAGTGACGAGCAGAAGATCCGCTTTCTTCTCCTCCTCAGCCATGACGATCATCTGCGATAAGGCACCTGGAATTGTAGCGAGCACTGCCGTTTCATAAGAGCACCCAGTCAACTTCATGAAGAACCTGGAAAGCAACAGGCTCAAAGCGACGATTAAAACAGAAAGCAATATGATATTCATATAATCATCAGCCATATCAATCAGTGTATCTTCTGTAAAAGTCGAACCGATTTCAGCCCCTATGATGATCAATCCGGCATTGCCCAACCATTTCGGATAGGCAAATTCTACATTTACGAAGCGATGAAACAAAATTGCAGCGATCATGGCACCGAAAAGCCATGGCAGTATCATGCCACTGAAATGAAGTATGGATGACACTACTACCGCCATTACAAAGAGCAGTATGAGATAGAGGTATTTCATCTGTCCCCTCCTTTATATCGATCAGAGACTTTTATCAACAGGCGGAACATAAGAACACCCTGCCGAGAGGCAGGGTGTTTTCCTTGTCATAATTCAACTGGCCGCCATCAGTGCGCCTGTTGATGGAAATGTAGCAAAATCGGCATCTTGGTATGCCTGCATTACGCCGTCCATGTCTCCTTCTGAAGCAAGTTCTTGCTCTGAAGTCGCTTCAAAATGCACTGCTGCTGCACCAGTTGCTGGTGCTTCCTGGATGATTGCAGCGCTTTCTTCTTCCTCTTTTTCTTCAGAACCACCACCGCTGAACTGGTTCACAATCAATGGAATGATCAATAGGACGATGAGAATCGGGATGATCCACATAAGAGGATTCTTCTTGTCTACCTTTTCCTTTTGAATCATCTCTCTGTTCTGACCTTCAATATAGACCAGGTCTTCTTCTCTTTCACCCTTGATATTCACATCCTTATCAGACATGTGTTCATCATGTTTAACCACTTGTGATTCCCCCCACATTATATAATTTACTTCATTATACACTTAAATGTTGTTTTGGTAAAAGCCTATTTGGTGGCCAATCGGTCCAATGCTGTTGAGAAAGCATCAATCGTACGCTCAATATCTTCTGGGGTATGTTTAGTCGAGAGGAACATTCCTTCAAATTGGGAAGGTGGCAGATAGACCCCCTCCTTGAGGAGTTCTTGATAAAGTTCCCTGAACAGGTCAAGATCGCTGGTATTGGCACTGTCGAAATCCACTACAGGTCCTTCTGTAAGGAAGAATCCAATCATGGATCCAGCGCGGTTTACAGTTATAGGCAGATCATGTCTGCTGAAGACTTCCTTGAGTCCAACCTCGAGCATATCGCCAAGTTTATTGAAATGTTCGTAACTTTCAGGCGTCAGTTGACGCAACGTTTCCAAACCTGCCGTCATAGCGAGCGGATTGCCTGAAAGCGTCCCTGCCTGATAGATGTTACCAACTGGTGCAATATGTTCCATGATTTCGCGGCGTCCGCCATAGGCGCCCACCGGTAGTCCTCCGCCAATCACTTTGCCAAGGCATGTAAGATCCGGCTTGATGCCGTAATGACCCTGAGCGCTGTTATATCCGACACGGAATCCTGTCATCACTTCATCAAAGATAAGCAGTGTCCCATTCTCTTCTGTAAGCTCACGCACAAATTTCAAGTAGCCATCTTTTGGAGGCACTACCCCCATATTACCGGCTACCGGCTCCATGATGACAGCTGCAATGTCGTCACCGAACTTGTCAAAAGCCATCTTCAAGCTTTCTTCATCATTATATGGCACTGTAACTGTATTCGCTGCGGTCCCCTCCGGCACACCCGGGGAGTCAGGTAAACCTAATGTAGCCACACCACTCCCTGCTTTGATCAGGAGGGAATCACTATGGCCGTGATAGCAGCCTTCAAATTTAAGTATTTTGTTTCTGCCGGTATATCCCCGTGCCAACCGTAGAGCAGCCAGAGTCGCTTCTGTACCTGATGACACCATGCGGAGCATTTCTACTGACGGCACCCTTTCTACGACCAGCTCGGCCAACTCGTTTTCAAGGCGGGTAGGTGCACCGAAACTTGTGCCTTTTTGGGCTGTCGCTGTAAGCGCGTCGACAACTTTCCTATCGCTGTGGCCCAGGATAAGTGGTCCGAAACTTAAAACATAATCGATGTATTCGTTGCCGTCCACATCATATGTCCTGGCTCCTTCGGCCCGATCGATGAATAAAGGATCCATGCCAACCGATTTGAATGCTCTTACTGGACTATTGACTCCTCCAGGCATGAGTTCCTTCGCAGTCTGATAAAGCTCCTGTGACTTTTTATACATTCCTATTCCATCCCTTCATCAAGCATTCTGCAAATATCTTTTGCAAAATAAGTAATTATCATATCTGCCCCCGCACGTTTCATTGAAATCATCTGTTCCATGATAACCGCTTCATCAAGAAGACCCATATCAATTGCCGTGCGCGTCATTGCATATTCCCCACTCACATTATAGGCAACCACTGGGACATCGCTGCGATCACGTACATCCCTGATGATATCAAGGTAGGAAAGTGCAGGTTTGACGATCATCATATCGCAGCCTTCTTCGAGATCACTAGACAGTTCGCGGTGGGCTTCAAGACGATTTGCAGGGTCCATCTGGTATGTTCTCCGGTCACCGAATGATGGTGTGGAGTCTGCAGCGTCCCTGAATGGTCCATAAAATTTAGAAGCATATTTGATGCCATAGCTCATGATCGGGATATGGCTGAATCCATTGTCATCGAGTCCCTTGCGGATTTCAGAAACAAATCCATCCATCATATTACTTGGAGCAATTATATCAGCACCTGCCCTGGCCTGAGAGACTGCCGTCCTTACAAGAAGCGGTAATGTGCTGTCATTGTCGACATCCTGCGTATCAGGGTCTATCAGACCACAATGGCCATGGTCGGTATACTCACAAAGACAAGTATCAAGTATGACAAGGATTTCCGGGTGCAATCTTTTCGATATCCGGCATGCTTCCTGTACCACGCCATTATCGTCATAGGCACCATGCCCCTCGGCATCTTTTTCTTTCGGGATGCCAAAGAATATCACGGATTTTATCCCTGCTTCTTTGACCGCATCAAGTTCCTTCTCAAGAAGATTCAATGAAATCTGGAAAACACCTTTCATTGAAGGCACTTCTTCACGAACATCATCTTTTTCCACTACAAAAATAGGATAGATGAGATCCTCTTTCGTTATTTTAGTCTCACGGACCATATCACGCATGAATGTAGAACTTCTTAAACGCCGATGTCTATCAAAATTCATTATTAGCTCTCCAATCGATTCTACTTTCTAGAAGATTTATAATACTTTCCATTGTTGCTTTCTCAGGTTGCACTGGTTCTATGCCAAATCCCATCAGTGCCGTCGCTGTGACATGTCCTATTGCAATGGCCAGTACACCATCCAGTTCAAAAGCAGAGAAATGCTTCTGAAACGCCCTGACACCTGACGGGCTTAAAAAAATGACAGCAAAAAGATTTTTTTTAAGGAGCGTCCTCATATCCTTGAGCGATTTGTCATTCTCTACCGGATGATAAAGGAAATGCCTATCGACTTGGCAACCTGCTTTCAGGAGATGCTTATAGATCAACGGACGGGCATTTTTACTGACCGGATACAGGAGACGCTCTCCTTTTTTTGCCTCGAATTCAGCCATGAACCCTTCCTGGGTATATTCAGTGGGCTCAAAATCAACATAATAGCCCCGCTCTTCCAGTGCTTCGCTTGTTTTTCTGCCGATTGTGGCAATTTTCTTCCAATCCACCCTGTCGATATAGGGCATGAAGAATTCGACCGCATTTGGACTCGTCAAAAGGAGCCAGTCATATGTTTCCTCAAACACAGATTCATCCAGTGCAAAAGGTTCAACAGTAATGAGTGGCAGATGGACAAGTTCCATCAGATCAGAATGGACTGTAGGTGTCCTGCTTTGGGTCGTGACAACGATGGGCTTATAGTGATTCATTGATCCGATCGATGATATCTTTGGCTCCCATGCGCTCCATCTCATCTGCGACGATATTTCCGAGTGTCTCCGGGTCTTCATGGGATTTTTTGACGATGTACTGTTCACTGCCATCCTCAGGCATAATGAGGCCAGTCAAATAAAGTTCTCCATCCTCATATGAAGCATGGCCCCCGATAGGCACCTGGCAGCTGCCATCCATTCTCCTCAGGAATGCCCGTTCTGCAGATGTGCAGATTGCATCTTCTGTTGAATGGACACTCTGTAGTATCTCAATCAATTCGTGGTCATCTGAGCGACATTCGATGCCCAATGCTCCTTGGGCAATCGCCGGGATGAACTCTTCTGGATCGAAATATTCCGCCACGATATCATCTGACCATCCCATGCGCTTCAATCCGGCTGCTGCCAGTATGATGGCATCATATTTACCGTCCTTCATCTTTTGGATGCGGGTATCGATGTTGCCCCGTACCCAGTCTACCTTGATGTCATCACGCATCGACAGCAGCTGTGCCCCTCTTCTGAGACTGCTCGTCCCTACCACACTGCCACTCGGCAGATCCTTAAACAGTATATTATTGTTCGACAGGAAAGCATCACGCATATCTTCGCGTTTAGGGACGCATGCAATAGTGAATCCTTCGGGCATCACACTTGGCACATCCTTCAGGCTATGTATAGCCATATCGATTTCCCTATTTATCATGGCATCTTCGATTTCTTTGACGAAAAGGCCCTTCCCTCCTACTTTTGAAAGTTGGACATCAACAATCCTGTCGCCTTTAGTCACAATTTCTTTTATGTCAATTTCCATATCCGGATAGTGTTTTTTCAGCTGTTCGATAAACTGTTTGGACTGTGTCATTGCAAGACCGCTCCGTCTGGAGCCAACGGTAAATTTTCTCATGCTCTCTCTCCTTTAATAATTCCAGAAATGAAAACTGGAAAGCTGTGTTATAAACAGATAATTCATCATACAAATAATAAAGATTACGATATTCGCTACTGCAAACTTATAGATGTTGCGCGTCAAACTCAAATAGGAAAGAAGTCCCCCATAAAGTATGAGCACAATCAATGTACCAAGGACTTTAAGATCCGTCAGAATATCTGTACCGAATATATATAATCCCCATTGGATACCGAGGAATATACCTATCAATATAAACAAAAATCCAAGTATTGCGGTCCGGATCATCATTTTTTTGGCTGTCTCCACACTGAATAGTGAGAAGAAGAGACGATTGAAACGCTTCTTTTTAAGATTATCATATTGGATGATATAAATGCCGGCATGAAGGACCGAAATAAAGAACATGACGTAAGACAGCAATGACAAGACGACATGGATCACGAGCAGATCATTCATGATGGCAGATACTTCAGTCACTTCATCATACGTCACGGGTGCGAATGTGTACATTGAGAGCAGCAAAAAAGCAGTGAACACATAAATTGCAAATGCGATTTCCGAATCACTGCGTTTATATTGCACGATTCCGATGATGACGAGTAGCATTGAAAGGACATATATCCCTTCAAAAACCGTCTGGATCGGGAAACGTCCTAGGGACAGACCGATTTGCACAAAGGAAAATATATGAAGGATTGCCCCTGCCCCGACAAGGTAAAATGAAACCTTTCTGGCCTGCCGATTTCTGAAAAACAAATCGTAGCTCAGCACAGAAAGGCTTAAAAAGTATAGTAGAAGTATAAACTCATGACTGCGGAACATCATATCCATATGGTTTCCACCTATCTAATCACTTGCGAGTGCCTGTTTTCTGGCCAGACGTTTCTCATGCTGTTTTTCTTTTTCCTGACGCGTTATCATTTCCACCTCTTCTTCGATGCCGAAGAGCTGTTTGATTTCTGCGAGTTTCTCAGTCGATTTCCTGTCACCTGAAATCTCTTTTGTATAGGTGATTGGTTCCCGCAACATCTGGTTGATGATACTCTTCATATGCTTTGAAATGACGGCGCGTTCACGATCGCTCATCTCAGGTATTTTCCGTTCGACACTCTGCAATGTTTCTTCCTGTATACCAAGTGCTTTAGTACGGAGCGCCTGTATTACCGGAACGACGCCAAGCATGTTGATCCATTCGTTGAATTGATCCATACTCTCGGCTATCATGCCTTCAATCTTATTTGCTTCCTGTTGTCTAGTGGACAAGTTGGCATCCACCAGTCCTTGTAGATCATCAACATTATACATATATATATTGTCCATATTACCCACTGTTGGCTCGATGTCACGTGGCATGGCGATATCCATCATTATAAGCGGACTGCCTTTACGTTTGCCTGCTATAGAGGCGACCGTCCCTTCAGTGATTACATACTCCCGGGCAGCGGTACTTGAAATGACTATATCAGCATTTTCCAGTTCATCTTCAAGCATTTCGAGGGTTGTACTGCGGCCATTGAACCTTTCTGCAAGCTGTTGCGCCTTGTCAATAGAGCGGTTGACCACAGTCACATCCTTGATGCCATTGGAAGTCAGGTTTAACAGCGATTGCTCCGCCATCTCCCCTGCTCCGATGATAAGAACCTTACTGTCGCTGACACGTGAAAATATCTTTTTGGCGAGTTCTACTGCAGCATACGATGTCGAAATCGCATTTTTGGAGATGTCTGTCTCATTATGCCCCCTTTTTGCCACTGTAATCGCTTCTTTAAACAGTTTATTGAATATGGTGCCAGTAGTATGCTCTTCCTGGGCAGTCATGAAGGCTTCCCTGATCTGACCAAGTATCTGCGTTTCGCCCAACACCATGGAATCGAGGCCTGATGCTACACGGTACAAGTGCTCTATCGCCTCATCACCGATTTTGACGTCAGTAATCTTTTTGATTGTATCAAGTTCCAGGTTGAACCAGTCTGCCAAAAACATCTGGGTATAATATTTGCCTGTATGCACCTGATCACTGACTACATATACTTCCGTCCTGTTACATGTAGAAAGCAGCACTGCTTCCAGTACACTTTTTTGTTCCCGCAATGAGTGGAGCGCGTGAATGACATCTTCATCTTCGAAGGCCACTGCCTCACGTTCTTCAACACTTGCTTTTCTATAATTTAGGCTCAATGCGATGACATGCATGTGAATTGCCTCCCTATGCTATTGTGGCTATGTCTGAGCCACTATCAATACTTATTATTTTAACAGAAAGTGCTTCCTTAATCCATCGCATGGGATTATTTATAGTAATTATAAATAAGAAACTTTTGTGAACTTCTAGATGTATTCCGAAATGGCATCCATCACTGTTGATACATTTTTTTTATCTATAGAAGAGAATGGAATCATGACATCTTCCTCTTCCAGATCAATCGTTTCCCTCACTGATTTCAGATGCTTCTGCAGTTTGCTCTTTGGAATCTTATCCATTTTAGTGCATATCAGAATGACTGGGATTTCGAAGTGCTTCAAGTAGTCATACATCAATATGTCGTCCTCCGTCGGTTTGTGCCTGAGGTCGACAAGTTGGATGACTGCAGATAGCTCCTCACGCTCTGCAAGGTAACTCTCAATCATCTGTCCCCATTTCTCACGTGCCACCTTGGATTGCTTCGCGTAGCCGTAGCCAGGCACATCGACAAATATGAATTGATCATCCATATTATAAAAGTTCAATGTTTGGGTCTTGCCTGGTTTAGATGAAGTCCTCGCAAAATTCTTTCGTCCTGCAATTGCATTGATGAATGAAGATTTGCCGACATTCGACCGTCCGCTTAATGCGATTTCTTTCAGGCCTGTTGCTGGATATTGTGCTTTTTCAACAGCAGATATAAGGATGTCTATGTTATTCGGGTTGATTTTCACTATAATGCTCCTTTCAGAAAAAAAGCTGTCACAGATTTGGACAGCTTTTTTGTATTATGCACTTTTACGGTTCAATTCGATTTTCTCGCCGTTCTCATCGAAAAGTAGTGGTTCTGCTTCTTCTTCTATAGTCGCCCGTGTAATTTTCACTTTGCGGATTTCATCATTGGAAGGCACATTGAACATAATGTCGACCATCCGCTCTTCTATGATTGAACGGAGTCCGCGGGCCCCTGTTTTTCTTTCGATGGCAAGCTCACTGATCGCATTCAATGCATCTTCTTCAAATTCAAGCTCAACATCATCAATCTGGAGCATTTTCTCATACTGTTTGACCAGCGCGTTCTTAGGCTCAGTCAGGATGGATTTAAGTGCTTCGACATCAAGTTCTTCAAGGTGGCTGATGATCGGAACGCGACCGATGAATTCTGGGATCAGGCCGTAGCTCTGAAGATCATCAGGGCGCACTTTGGACATCAACTCATCTTTGTCATTCGGTTTGTCTGAAGCACCGCCGAACCCAATGACTTTTTCACCGATACGACGTTTGATGATTTCATCCATACCATCAAATGCACCACCGAGCACGAACAGGATGTTCTTAGTATCAATCTGGATTGATTCTTGGTTTGGATGTTTACGTCCACCTTGTGGCGGTACGCTTGCAGTCGTTCCTTCAAGAATTTTGAGCAGGGCCTGCTGGACACCTTCACCTGAAACATCACGGGTAATGGAGGTGTTTTCACCTTTGCGTGCTATCTTGTCAATTTCATCTACATAGATGATACCTTGTTCTGCCCGCTCGACATCGAAATCCGCCGCTTGGATAAGGCGCAACAGAATGTTCTCAACGTCGTCACCGACATAACCTGCTTCAGTCAGGCTTGTGGCATCGGCAATGGCGAAAGGTACATTCAGTGTGCGTGCCAATGTTTGGGCCAACAGTGTTTTACCACTACCTGTTGGGCCAATCAGAGCGATATTACTTTTAGAGATTTCTACACCATCTTCTTGGTTTTGGTTGATTCTCTTATAGTGGTTATATACAGCTACACTCAAAGCACGTTTGGCATTGTCCTGTCCAATTACATAATCATTCAACGCTTCCAATATTTCCTGTGGTTTTGGTACTTCTGTAATAACTTCGGTCTTTTCGGACTTCAGTTCTTCTTCGATGATTTCATGGCAGAGTTCTATACATTCATTACAGATATAGACGCCGCTGCCTGCAATGAGTTTCTTGACCTGTTCCTGATCTTTTCCACAGAAGGAACAAGTCAGATTCGTATCGTCCTCATTAAATTTGAACATATTCAACACCTCTTTTTTCATTCTTGTAAAATATACTAGAAAACTTCAGCGAAATCAAATATCCGGTTTTAGGCTCCATAATACAGCGAGCCCCACAACTTTATGTTGCAGAGCTCACCCTTATAATCTTTTGATTCTATTTCTGTTTACGGTTATCTACGAGTACATCGATTGCTTTTTGTATTTTAAGGTCATCTTTAAGCATTGATAGATCGCCAAGAGTGGACTTGATGTCTTCTACGCTGATGCCGAACTGTTCACTCATTTTTTCGAGCTCCTTGTCCATGTCTGCCTCTTCAACTTCGATGTTTTCATCGATGGAGATCTGCTTTAGGACAAGATTCGTGCGTACACGTTTCTCTGCATCATCTTTCATCTGCTCGCGCAGTGCATCTTCATCCTGACCAGAAAGCTGCTGGTACATTTCCATGTTGATGCCTTGCTGAGAAAGGCGTTGTTCGAATTCTTGGAGCATACGGTCTGTTTCTGTCTTGACCATTGCTTCAGGTACATCGATTTCAGCATTTTCGGATGCTTGTTCGATAAGCTGTTCCTTCATGGTTACATCCGCTTCGTTCTCTTTGGCTTCTTTGAGGTCTTTTTCAAGTTTCTCCTTCAAAGCGTCGACCGTTTCTACATCCTGGTCAAGTTCTTTGACGAGTTCATCATCAAGTTCTGGGATTTCTTTAGATTTGATGCTGTTTACTTTAACTTTGAAGACGGCTTCTTTACCAGCAAGCTCCTCTGCGTGGTACTCTTCAGGGAAAGTGACGTTGACATCTTTCTCCTCTTCTAGGGACATGCCCACCACCTGTTCTTCAAAGCCAGGGATGAAGCTGCCTGAACCGACTTCCAGTTCATAGCCGTCTGCTTTGCCGCCTTCGAACTGCTCACCATCAACGTAGCCATCGAAATCAAGGTTTACGACATCTCCGTTTTCAACTGAACCTTCTTCTTTAACGACCATGTCAGCATGTGCTTCCAGCATGTTATCAATTTCTTTTTGAACATCTTCGTCAGTAACTTCAGTATCAAGTTCTTCCGCTTCCAGTCCTTTATATTCACCGAGCTTGACTTCTGGTTCAACAGTAACTTTCGCGCTGAAGATTAGGTCCTGTCCTTTTTCCATCTGCTCTACATCGACTTCCGGCTGATCAACTGGATTGATGTCCGCTTCCTGAACTGCCTCTGTATACGCTTTAGGAAGCAGTATATCCAATGCATCCTGATAAAGGGATTCTACACCAAAACGTTTCTCGAACATTTGACGCGGTACTTTACCTTTCCTGAATCCAGGCATGCTCACTTCTTTGGATACTTTTTTAAATGCTTCATCGAGAGCACCGTCCACTTCTTTTGCTGGTACAGTAACTGTAAGAATGCCTTCGTTACCCTCTTGTTTTTCCCACTTCTGAGTCATAATCATATTCCTCCGTTAGTCCATAATTTCAATTAACCAGTATAGTATAACATATCACTTTTTTATATCCAACATTTGATTTGTTCAATCAGATGGTGACATGAGGCGTTCGATTGAACGTACCCAATCAAGGACCTCAGGTGTGGGTTCGGTCCCACTGTCCACGTTGACCATCCTGAGTAGCTCATGCAGATAAGCGTCCGCCAAATTTTCATGATCATAAGGCAAGTCGAGTGGATAGACGCCTATTATATGTGCAATCAACATCGAATCGGCTGCTTCAGCGAATTCAGGCATCCTGTCTTCTAAGTGTTCCAGCACATCGTTGCGTACTTTGACATACATTTCCGTCTCTTCGATATCTGGAAGCAACGTTGGTATGGCCTCTTCTTCTGACCCCATCTTGTAGAACCGCACCGCCTGGTCCTCCCCGCACATCTTCAGGTACAGCAACATGAATGTAATGGTCTCAGGATTTTGTTCTGAGGCAAGCACATTTTTGATAAGCACCCTGTAACTCTCGTCCCCAGTGTCCATAAGATGCTTCAAAAAGTCTAGCCTAGCATGCAATGGCATCTCACAGAAGCTTTCTTCATCCATATCCTGGTATGTTTCATCATACGATTCGTCGGGACGCACTTCCTTATCATCCAATGCTTTTTTGGCTCTATGACGCAATGCGGCAACTTCTATGCGGAATTCCTGTGGAAGCTCTTCCTGCATGAGCTGATCTGAGAATTCTATGACTTCATAGTATCTGCCTTGGCTGAGCAGTGCCTCCAGAAGGTTTTTCATATGCAGATCGTAATTTCCAAACCCTTCATTCATCTGAATCAAGGAATAATCGATGATATCATCATATCGACCTTCATCACCGAGTGATTTGTAGAAATACTCGGTAAGAGTTGTACTTGCTGGGTGATGACGCTCGTACTCTTTAAAGCGCATAATGAAACCCTGGGCGTTCCCTTGTTCATATAGAGCATGCAGATCCTGCTCCATCTTTTTTTGGAAACGTCTGTGCGACAGGATGTTATTGTCCATAAGCATCCCTGATGATCAGTTCACTCCATGATTCGTATGGATTCATTTTTGGGAGGAGATTCCTGTCCTTCCATACCAGTTCCAAAGTATCCTCTTCCTTGGCATGTACTTTGTCCTTATCCACTTCAACTTTGAAGACGATACCGATATGTACTTTGCCGACTTCTTCCTCGTCGTCATTGATCAGGCCCATGATTTCAATATCTTCAAGTGCGTCTTCTTGGAGTCCGACTTCTTCCTCCAGTTCCCTTGCCGCGTTGATGAATAATTTTTCATTGATCGCCTCGGCCTCTGGCACATCATTCATATGGCCACCTACTCCAATGGACAGGAGGCCATGCAGACGGTCTTCGCCCCCACCTTCAAGGCGCTTATAAACCAATGTCTCCTCCCCTGCAGTGATGACTGCGTAGCTGATCAGTTGCTTATAGGTAGGATTTTCTTCCATATCACCGCGTCGCTTCACTTTATAGTCATTGAATGCAGATAATATACGGCCGTATCTCGGATCCTCTTTGCTGATGAACCCATTGAATGCATCAGTTTCACCTTTGAAGATCTGTTGCCTTGATACGACGAGGATCTGCTCGTCGAACTTACTCATCATGAACCTTCCTTTCCTTATTCACATTTATTCTATATTTCGTCTGTTAATTTGTAAAATAAAAATACCCTTCAATAATATGAAGGGTATGGACGTCCCAGGAGGGATTCGAACCCCCGACCTACAGCTTAGGAGGCTGTCGCTCTATCCTACTGAGCTACTGGGACAAGATATCATAAAAAAGAAAAACCCCAGAGCGGGGTTTTTTAGCATCCTGGGAGGGATTCGAACCCCCGACCGATGGCTTAGAAGGCCATTGCTCTATCCGACTGAGCTACCAGGACTTAATCAGACAAGTACCATTATAATCAATCGTGACGATAAAAGTCAAACTTATTTTTAAAACTATTGATGTTTTATTACACAATCAAAGCAGACTTTTCCAATCCTCATATTCCGCTTTCAACTGGCGGTAAATTATACAGTCGTGAAAATGGTCATATAGATATTCATACTCTTTCATGACCCCCTCTTTGACGAATCCGAGTGATTCCGGCAACGCCCGGCTACGGTAATTGAAGACGCCACATATGATCTCTATCCGATTCAAATCGACCACTTCAAACCCGTATTGGATGAGGGCCTCGACAGAACGGCTCACTATTCCTCTACCCTCCGCTTCCTTCACTATCCAATAGCCTATTTGTCCCCTATGGCTCATGGAAAAGATTTCATTATATCCGCACATCCCTACGAAACTGCCGCGATAGAAAATTCCGAGCTGCATACCGCTTCCTTCATCTATCGCATTTTGCCATATCTGGATGATTTCTATGTAATCGGCTGCGCTTGTCATATAATCAACCCACGCGAGCCACTTTCTCAAGTGCCCTCTGTTCTCATCTATTGCTTTATAGACCATTTCATTCTCTTTTGGAGCTAGGGCTCTCAATTCTATTTCAGAATCTACGGTGATGATCATCTTTCTGCACTCCTTTGCATAACGGCTTCATTTCGTGGATTTAACAATCTTGCTGCGCACATCCGGATCTATTGTACATGATTCCCCCCTGTTTACGCGGTGGCGATTGGCGGCAACCAATTTATACAATGCATTTCTCCAGCATACGGGGATGACCTTCATTAATTTGACCGATTTAAAACCAGTCGTGTCGGCGAGCACTTCAATCACTGCATCCGAATATATATAGATGTCATCGGAATAATAAATAAGTGAATCGACTTCTTCCGGCATGACGGTATCCAATGTTTTGATGGATTGGAACCGCACTTTATCTTGCCGGTCCAGAGTAGTGATGAATTTTGCAAATCGATTGCAGATGATGCAATCATCATCGAAATAAAGAATGTTCATGGTCTCTCCTCCCAACCAGCGATTCTTCTATTTAAAACTTCGATATCTAGCGCTATGATACTCAATACGCTCAAGCACCGGATCCCTATAGATTGTTAAGATCTGTTTCCTTCAACACTTTATGGTCACGCCCAAGAAATGTCACGACATTATTATCTGTGTCTAAAACGGCATAGGATTCAGGCATCTCCCCTTTTGAAAGTGATATGCTGCCAGGATTGATGCAATAGACACCATTTACTTTTTCAGCTTTTGCAATATGGGAATGTCCATATAAAGCATAACTGGCGCCATATTCACGCGCTCGCGATGCAAGCTTGCCCCGATCCTTCTTTATACCGTAATAATGTCCATGGCTATAGAAAATTCCGGATGCTTCATCGTACCCTTCCACAGGATAACGTGAATCCGTATCGACATTCCCCCCGACACGTTCGAAGTGGCGCATCTCAGTGTCATCATATTCAAACTCGCTGTCGCCCAGATGAATGTTCAAACTACCACTGTTTCTGCCGAATGCATCATATACGATATTTTTTTCTCCGTGATTATCACTTACAATCAATATCTTCATTTATCTGCACCCCCATCATGGTTTAACAAAATCTCAAATGCTGAAGCATCATGCTTCAATTTCTCCAAGGCCTTTCTTCTATGACTTATTTCCCCTTTTTGTTCTGTGCTAATCATCCCCAAGTGTTCCCCCTGCAGTGTCTTAAATAGCGGATCATAGCCGAAGCCACCCTCTCCAGCCGAGGATTCCAATATTTCCCCGTGCAGTTGTCCAACATAGCTCCTCGTATCTCTGCCAGGAATCGCCAGTGCAATGACACAGACGAATCTTGCTGATCGATTTTCAACATCCGTCAAGGCTGCCAGCAATTTACGGTTGTTATCTTCATCGCTCGCCCCTAACCCTGCATATCTGGCAGAATATACGCCGGGGGCTCCATCAAGGGCATCGACGCATAGACCTGAGTCATCACTGATGACTGGCAGACCAAGTGCCTTGGAGGCTGATTCAGCCTTCAGTACAGCATTCCCCTCGAATGTATCTTCTGTCTCCTCCACCTCAAAATCCGGGAGCAGTTCCTTGATTCCGATTACTTCCACATCTGAAAATATTGTCTTGAAGTCTCTGATTTTCCCTTTGTTGCCTGTAGCTATAACGATTTTCATTGAGTCTCCTCCTCAAGTGTAATCTGTTCAATTTCATAATCGAGGAAAGGCATCCAATCCTTCAGAATATATTCGAATCGTTCCGTCTTACCATTGACGATCATGGTATAGGTCGGTTCAGATTGCGATGGCGTATGTGCCTTAAGCGCGGTGAGTATTGAACTCGTTTCTCGCGCTGTTTCATGCCCCGAGTCGATGACTTTTTTTCTACCGGAAAAATAATCAAATATCTCATCCGCCAGCAGTGGATAATGCGTACAGCCAAGGATGATTGTGTCTGCCTTGGAGCTGTGTAGATGCTTCAATGTCTGATGAAGGACGACCCGTACCACAACCTTATCTTTATAGCGCAGTTCCTCGACTAGAGGAACCAGCTTCGGACAAGCTGTACTTTCCACATTGAATTTACGGTTGATGCGCCGGATGGCTTCAGGGTAGGCGCCGGAGTCGACTGTACCATTCGTTGCAAGCACAATGACATTCTGGTTATTGCTGCTTTGGATTGCACTGCGCGCCCCGGGCCCGATCACACCGACCACCGGAATCGTGTATCTCTCCCTCAATATGTCGAGAGCAGCTGCAGTAGCTGTGTTACACGCCACTATAAGCATTTTTATACCACGCGCCACAAGGACATCTGCGACTTCTATCGTGTATCTTCTGACCTGTTCCATTGGCCTATCACCGTAGGGGCACCTGTTCAAGTCCCCAAGATATATAATGGATTCATTCGGCAGCTGCCTGATGACCTCCCTTACTACTGTAAGGCCCCCAACACCAGAATCCATGACTCCAATCGGCCTATCCATCACTTCTTCGTTCACTCTCATCGAGTATTGATTCAAGGACATCCGGCAGCATACTTTTCTCTTCCTCAGTCAGATGTGAAGTGATATCAGAGATATAGGATATCCGCTTATTGATGACTTCTTTTATGACTTCCCGTCCTTTATCCTGCATGAGCACCAGAACGATACGTTTGTCCTTTTCATATTTCTGTCTCTTGACGAATGCGCCATTTTCAAGCTTATCCACGATATCAGTCGTCGTTGAATGCGCCAAATACAATCTGTTTGACAACTCACCTATCGTAATGCCGACCTTATCATCCACCCATTGAAGCGCCACGAACTGCAGTGGCGAAATCTCATACTCTTTAAGTATTTCCCTGCCATGGCTTTTCACATGAACAGATATGTATCTGATTGACTTTTCTATGGAGATGATTGCTTCCTTATCACTCATTATCCACAGTCCTTCCTGCTGATTTATTTCATTATATCGTAATTGAAAATAAAAAAATAGGAGAAGCAGTGCTCCTCCTATTTCAATATTATTCTACTTCATGATCGCTTCCGAAGAAGGATTTGAACATATGGAAGTTTGTTTCCCGCTGCATTGCTGCGATTGATGTAGTCAATGGAATGCCTTTCGGGCATGCTTTGACACAGTTCTGCGCCATGCCACACTCGGCAACTCCACCTACGCCCATCAATGCATCCAGCCTCTCGTTCTTGTTCATGCTCCCTGTCGGGTGGAGGTTGAACAGTCTGACTTGGCTGATTGGGGCAGCACCCATGAATTGGGAGCTGTCATTGACGTTAGGGCATACTTCCAGGCATACACCGCATGTCATACATTTTGACAGTTCATACGCAGTCTGACGTTTCTTTTCAGGCATGCGTGGTCCAGGACCAAGATCATATGTTCCATCGATTGGAACCCATGCCTTGACACGTTTCAGACTATCGAACATGAATGACCGGTCGACCTGCAAGTCTTTGACAACCGGGAATGTGGACATTGGTTCAAGCTTGATCGGCTGATCCAACTGATCGACCAATGCAGTACAAGATTGGCGCGCACCGCCATTGATGACCATTGAACAGGCGCCACATACTTCCTCAAGACAGTTCATATCCCAAGTGACAGGAGTGGTGCGCTCACCTTTAACATTAACAGGGTTCCGCTGGATTTCCATCAGAGCACTTATGACGTTCATATTCTCACGGTAAGGTACTTCAAACTCTTCCCAATAAGATTGGGATTCTTTGTTTTCCTGACGTTTTATTGAAAATTTTATCTTTTTCTCACTCATCTATCTCCGCACTCCTTTCTAGCTTTTTTTAGTATAATCCCTCTTACGCGGTGGAATCAGACTGACATCCACTTCTTCATACTCGAATCGAGGGGCCTCTTTCGGGCCTTCGAAGTATGCCTTGGTCGTCCTCAGCCACTCTTCATCATTACGTTCTGGGAATTCAGGTTTGTAATGGGCACCGCGGGATTCGTTTCTGTTGTATGCACCGATCGTGATGACACGTGCAAGTACCAACATGTTCCATAATTGGCGAGTGAAGAAGGCAGCTTGGTTACTCCACTTCTTCGTATCGTTGATATTTATGCGCTGATAGCGTTCCATGAGCTCAACGATCTTTTTATCCGTTTCAAGGAGCTTATCGTTGTGGCGGACAACAGTTACGTTATCCGTCATGAGTTCACCGAGCTCCTTGTGGATGACATAAGCGTTTTCATCACCGTCCATGCTCATGATGGCATCGAAATCTTCCTGTGCCATCTTGGCATATTTCTCATAGAGGGAATCATCAAGATCTTCATATGTGGTTTCGAGACCTCTGACGTATTCTATCGCATTAGGCCCGGCTACTGTTCCGCCGTATATCGCCGACAGGAGGGAATTCGCTCCGAGCCTATTGCCGCCGTGCTGTGAATAATCACATTCTCCTGCAGCGAAGAGTCCAGGGATGTTGGTCATCTGGTCGTAGTCGACATACAGGCCACCCATTGAGTAGTGGACTGCCGGGAATATCTTCATCGGTACTTTACGTGGATCATCACCTGTGAATTTCTCGTAAATTTCTATGATCCCCCCCAATTTAACATCGAGCTCATGTGGATCCTTATGTGATAAGTCGAGGTAAACCATGTTTTCCCCATTGATGCCGAGCTTCTGGTTGACGCACACATCGAAGATTTCACGTGTGGCGACGTCCCTTGGCACAAGGTTTCCGTAATCTGGATACTTCTCTTCCAGGAAGTACCAAGGTTTGCCATCTTTATAAGTCCAGATGCGTCCCCCTTCTCCCCTGGCCGACTCACTCATCAACCTGAGTTTATCATCTCCAGGTATTGCGGTCGGGTGGATCTGGATGAACTCGCCATTTGCATATACTGCACCTTGCTGATAAACGACTGAAGCTGCAGAACCAGTGTTGATCATGGAGTTCGTCGATTTCCCAAAGATGATTCCAGGGCCGCCTGTCGCCATTATGACTGCATCAGACTTGAATGTCTGAATTTCTGCACTCGTTATCTGCTGTGCAGTAATTCCACGCGCACGTCCTTCATCGTCAAGGACGACTCCAAGAAATTCCCAGCCTTCGTATTTATTGACGAGGCCATCTACTTCAAACTTCCTGACCTGCTCATCCAGGGCGTACAGCAACTGTTGTCCAGTCGTTGCACCGGCATAAGCCGTCCGGTGGTGGAGTGTGCCCCCAAAACGTCGGAAATCAAGTAATCCTTCGTTTGTCCTGTTGAACATGACCCCCATGCGGTCCAGCAGATGGATTATATCCGGCGCTGCATCAGTCATCGCTTTGACTGGTGGTTGGTTGGCCAGGAAGTCTCCACCGTACACTGTGTCATCAAAGTGGATCGCTGGAGAGTCGCCTTCACCCTTGGTGTTGACTGCTCCATTGATGCCACCTTGAGCACATACGGAGTGAGAACGTTTCACTGGCACTATAGAAAACAGGTCTACTTCAGCTCCTGTTTCAGCCGCTTTGATCGTCGCCATAAGACCGGCAAGCCCGCCCCCGACAACGATAATTTTGTCATTAGCCATTCTTTCCACTCCTTAATTAGATAAATGCCAATATTGCTTGAACGCCGATGAAGCTGACCACCACGAAGATGACCGCTGATACATAGCTCATCACGCGCTGTGATCTATCAGATTGCGTGAAGCCCCATGTGATCATGAATGCCCATAGGCCATTGGCGAAGTGATATACAGTCGCAATGATTCCGACGATATAGAACACCAGCCATGCTGGGTTATTTACAATCTGATGTACCAGGTCGAAATTGACCTCCGCTCCAAAAAATACTTGTACCCTTGTCTGGAACACGTGGATTGCGATGAAGATGAATGCAATCACACCACTGATCCTTTGAAGTGCAAACAGCCAGTTTCTGTATGTACTGTGGAAGCCATAGCCTTTTCCGCCTATATTATACTTTGCAGTGAAAGCGATGTAGATACCGTAGACACCATGAAACAGGATTGGAAGATAAATTATGAAAATCTCCAAAAACAGAACAAAAGGCAGACTCGCCATGAACCCGGCTGCAGTGTTGAACGCTTCTTCACTCCGTGTTGCAAAGTGGTTGACGACCAGGTGCTGAATAAGGAATACACCTAGCGGAATTACACCCAGCAACGAATGAAGCCGCCTGATCGCAAAACTTGAATCTTGTTTTGACACTCGAATTCCCCCCTAACTCTCCAATGAAATAAGTTTATACAACCACCATTTTACTCTCAAGAATTATATAAATCAAGGCGACTTGATGGGTTGCCTAAAAAAGATCATGACCGTTCGAGTGTTGCTGTTCAGTCTTTCAGTGTTTCCAAAATACGTTTTGCAATCGGCGCCGGTATGCCTATCTCAGTAAAATCCGTTACTTCCTTCTCACTCATCCGTTTAATTGAACCGAAATGGCTCAGTAGTTTTTGTTTGCGTTTCGGTCCAACACCTTCAATGCCATCCAATCGGGAGGTGACGGATGTCTTCCTCCTTGTGTTGCGGTGGAAGCTGATTGCGAACCTGTGCACCTCGTCTTGTATCCTTTGCAGAAGGTAGAATTCCTGTGAATTCTTTTTAAGCGGTATGATTGATGCATCATCGCCGTAGAGGAGCTCAGCCGTCTTGTGTTTGTCATTTTTGGCCAGCCCCGCTACTGGGATATCCAATGACAATTCATCAAGGAGTACGGATTTGACGGTGTTCATGTGACCCACGCCGCCATCTACAATAAGTAGATCGGGCAATGGTAATCCTTCTCTAAGAACACGTGTGTAGCGTCTTCTGACTGCTTCAGCCATGGAAGCATAGTCATCGGGCTGGGTGACGGTCCTTATTTTATATTTCCGGTAATCCTTCTTGCTCGGCTTCCCATCGACAAAGGCCACCATGACGCTGACCGGGTCGACACCTTGTATATTCGAGTTGTCGAAGGCTTCTATGCGTACAGGCGTTTCGATATTGAGCGCTTCCCCAAGTTTCTCTATCGCCTTTACGGTTCTGGCCTCATCTTTTTCAATCATCTCGAATTTATTGCTGAGTGCTATCTCGGCATTCTTCGTTGCAAGATCGACCATTTCGCGCTTTTGACCCCGTTTGGGCTGTATGACACTGACAGGCAGATACTCTGCAATGACTTCATGCTCCAGATGACTCGGTATATGGACTTCTTTTGGCAACAGATTGGATTTCACATCATAGAATTGGGCGATATACCTGAAAAATTCTTCCTGCGGCTCATCATTTATTGCGAACATATCTGCTTTCTTCTCAATGAGGTTGCCATTTCTTATCAATAATACGGATACTGCCATCCATCCTTTGGATATGCTGTAACCGAAGCAGTCGCGTGCAGTCATGTCCTTGGTCATCATCTTCTGCTTGTTCATTGTAGCTTCTATATGTCCAAGCAGATCCCTGTATTCCTTGGCCTGTTCAAACTCCAGGTCTTCGGAAGCTTTCTGCATCTTATCCTTCAATTCGTCCGTTATCTGTTTGGTGTCTCCATTAAGGAAGCGGGTTATGCCATCAATCATCTCTTTATATTGGTCCTGACTGACATCGTAGACACAAGGTCCGAGACATTGGCCGATGTGATAATAAAGGCACAGTCGATCCGGCATCGTATTACATTTCCTGAGCGGGTAGATCCTATCGAGCAACTTTTTTGTCTCATGTGCACTGTAGGCATTGGGATAAGGTCCGAAATAAGTACCGGAAGATGGCTTGACTGTACGGGTGACGATAAGTTTAGGATGTCTCTCCTTTGTGATTTTGATAAAGGGATAACTCTTATCATCTTTCAGGAGTATATTGAACCTTGGGTAATGCTTCTTGATGAGGTTGAGTTCAAGCAGCAGTGATTCGACTTCGGAATTGGTTACTATGAAATCGAAATCTTCGATTTCTTTTACAAGACGCATCGTTTTCTCATCATGGGCCCCGGAAAAATAGGATTTGACCCTATTGCGGAGATTTTTCGCCTTGCCGACGTAGATCACGATGCCATGACGGTCTTTCATCAGATAACAGCCCGGTTCAGTCGGCAGGACGGACAATTTCAATTTAAGTTCTTCCATAATCATCCCTCATGTTGAATTAAATGATAAAAAAGCCGCCTCAGAGGGCGGCTCATTCATTATGCGTGTTTTTCAATAAGTGCTACAAGCTGTTCTTTTGGTTGGAAACCAACGACTTTATCTACAGGCTCCCCATCTTTGAACAGGATGAGCGTCGGAATGCTCATGACTTCATATTCGCTTGCTGTAGCCTGGTTATCATCAACGTTAAGTTTGGCGATGTCTGCTTTGCCATCCACTTCTTGGGCCACTTCTTCGAGTACAGGTGCAATCATTTTACAAGGTCCGCACCATGGTGCCCAGAAATCCACCAATTTAACGCCGCTGTTTACTTCTTGTTTGAAATTCTGGTCGTTCACTTCGATTATTGCCATTTGAAATTCCTCCAATAAGTTGAATTATGAGTTGATTATATCATGCACTTTCAGCATGCTCAATTTTACTGCCTAGGCCAAAAAAGCTAAATAGACAATGCCACCCAAAAACATGATGACACCAATCACAATCAGCACTTTGGCGAGTTTATACATATCAAAATTATCCATCAGACCACCTACTTCATCTCAACGATCGTTACACCGAAGCCACCTTCACCAGGCATGCCACCCCTAAAGGATTTCACTTTGGAATGGGATTTAAGGAACTGCTGCACACCTTTTTGCAGCGCACCGGTCCCCTTCCCATGAATGATTTCAACTTCATTGTAATTGGAGAGCAGGACCTGGTCAAGATAACGATCGAGTTTCTGGAGCGCTTCTTCATAGCGTTCCCCCCTCAGGTCAAGCTCCCTCTTCACCGGTGTTTTCCCTACCCGGCGTGATACGGTACGCTGCTGTTGCTTTTCCTTCTTCCTCTTCTTGACCTCATCGAGGCCCACCTTCATTTTGATGATACCCATCTGTACAGTGACGGAGTCATCATCCGCTTCAAGCACTTCACCCTTTTGGCCATAGGACAAGACATCCACTTCGTCTCCGCGTTCGATGCGCTCTTTTTCCTTAGCGCGCTCCTTCTTACGGATATCCTCCTGATGATAACTGTCAGACAATTGTTTTTTCTGTTCTATCATTTCATGTTCCTGTATATCCGCACCGCGTTGCTTCATGTTCTCAAGGGTTTGGATGACAGTCTCTGCGCGCGCTTCTGCCTGTTTGATGATGCGGTTGGCTGATTCGCGCGCCTCTTTTCTGATCTTTTCTTTATATTCTTCATGACTTTCCATATATGCATCCAGTTCAGCATGAAGCTGTTCAGTTTCCTTCAGAAGCCGCGCAGTCTCCTCCTCATTTGCCCTGGCAGTCTTCGTATGCCTCTCAAGTGCTGTAATCATTTCATTGACATCTTCCGAGTCGCGTCCGGCAAGGGCCCGTGCCCGCTCAATGACACTCTCTTCCAAACCGAGTTTATTGGATATCTCAAAAGCATTGGACTTGCCGGGGATCCCCATGAGAAGACGATATGTCGGGGAGAGCGTCTCCACATCGAACTCTACACTTGCATTAATGGTATCTTCCCGTGTATAGCTGAACGACTTTAATTGAGGATAGTGCGTTGTCGCTACTATGGTCGACTGCTTTGAAAGCAGATATTCCAAGATGCTGATGGCCAGGGCCGCCCCTTCTTCAGGGTCTGTCCCCGCCCCTAATTCATCAAGGACTACAAGACTTTCCCCATCCGCTTCTTCGAGTATCCCGGTGATATTCGTCATATGACTTGAAAACGTCGAAAGAGACTGTTCGATGGATTGCTCATCCCCGATGTCACTGAATACCTTACGGAACAGCTTTAGACGGCTGCCGTCCCTCGCTGGTATGGGTATGCCGGACTGGGCCATAAGCACGCTCAGACCAAGTGTCTTCAGTGTGACTGTCTTACCGCCGGTATTCGGTCCCGTTATGATCACAGCACGCGTTTCATCATCCATTATGATATCATTCTTCACCACTTCATCTGCCGGGATGGACGGATGGAATGCTGCGGGCAGATAAATACCACCCTCAGTCATGATATCAGGTTTTGTACCATTGATGCTTTTACCGTAACGCGCTTTGGCGAACACCAGATCAATATGATGGAGTGCATCATCGGTCATGGATAATTCACTGCTGACTGTTGCGACTTCAGCAGACAATGCATAGAGGATACGTTCCACTTCAGATTGTTCCTCATCCTTCAAGTGCTGGATCTGATTTGTCATCTGAACGACAAGCATGGGCTCCATATAGACAGTTTGGCCACTCGCCGATATATCATGCACAATGCCATTGAAATCCCCTTGATGTTCCGCCTTTACAGGTACGACATAACGGTTATTGCGCATTGTGATGAGGTTGTCCGAAAGCTTCTTCTGATTGTTGCCGCGAATGATATCATTTAGGCGTTCTCTTATTTTGCCTTCTTCCGCCTTGATTTTGCGGCGGATTCTAAGAAGGGCTTCCGATGCATGGTCCAAAACCTGGTGGGCATCACATGTCTCGGATATTCTACGGTATAGGAAATGGATGTCGGGAAGCCCGTTTATATAAGCCGGCAGATGCACAAGGCTGATCTCATCCGCTTCAAACTCATCGAACACGCCCTCAAGCGTATGTTTACGGTTCAGCATCATCCGGATTTCATTCAATTCTGCGACGCCGAGCATGCTACCTATCTCCGCACGTTTCAGATGACGTTTGATATCAGTGATGCCTGAAAGTTCTACTGCCCGGTACCTCAGCATCGTGGACGCATCATCAACCTCATCGATCATCTGACGGATGACTTCTATATCGGTGGATATGATGTCCTCACTGATCGCTTGCTTTGTCTTCTCACTCTCGGCCAGATTCTCCAACTCAGCGAGTATTTTATCGAACTCTAAAGTTTTTATTGTTCTTTCATTCATGTTAAAACCTCTGTTTTCCATTTTTGATCCATTCCCTGAACCTTTCCCTTGTGAACGTATTGAGCACCTGGTCTTTTTTCACCAGACCTTTTTGCAGCGTAGCGACCCCAAATTCCATAAAATCCAAGTGATCTGTATGGTGGGCGTCTGTGTTGACTGTCAACATCAGGCCGGAATGGCGTATCACGTCGGAAGATAAATCCAAACGCCTTGGGTTCGCGTTCACTTCGAGCACTGTCCCCGTTTCTTTCGCCTTTTTGATCAACCGTTCCATATTAACGGCATAACCGTCTCTTTTTCCAATGAGTCGTCCGGTGGGATGCGCGATGTGTCTGACGTATGGATTGTCGCACGCTGCTTCGAGACGCTCCATGATCTGTTCTTCAGTCTGTTGGAAACTGGAATGGATGGCAGCGATGACATAATCCAATTCACTGAGTATATCATCATCAAAGTCGAGGGTGCCATCTTTTAATATATCCATCTCGGTGCCGGTGTAAATATCTATCTCTGGATATTTCGGCCGCAGGCTTTCCACTTCTTCAATCTGTTTTCTGAGCCTTTTTTCATCCAGTCCATTTGCGACTTTAAGGCTCTTCGAGTGATCTGTGATGACCATATATTCGTACCCCTTATCAATGCACGCTTCGACCATTTCAGAAATCGAATGGGCCCCATCACTGTATACGGTATGCATATGCAAATCACTTCGAATATCTTCCGGGGCCACAATTTCATTCATAGCCATATCCATCTCTTCGCCTGATTCGCGCATCGCCGGAGGGATATAAGGGAGCTCGAAATGATTGAACAGATCTTCTTCAGAAGAGAATGTGAGCATCTCACCATTTTTTTCGATGCCATACTCACTGATTTTCTCCCCCCGTGATTTGGCGATCTGCCTCATCCTCACATTATGCTCCTTAGACCCGGTAAAATGGTGCAGTGTAGTATGGTACGCACCAGGTGTTGTAAAACGGATATCGACATTGATCTGGTCTAAATCATACTCGGCGACTACAGAGAGCTTACGATCGCCCCTGGCGACCACCTCTTTTATGAACGGTAGTTCCAAAAATGTCTCCGTAACCTGCTTTAAGTCATCTGCTTCCACGATAAAATCCAAGTCCTTGCTCATTTCCTTATAACGTCGCGCACTGCCAGCAATATCAAACCGCTTGACTCCTTCCAATTCTGTCAAAGCATCCGTAATCATCGCTTTAAATTTCTGAATTGTTTCAATGGGATGACGTTCAGGACGCGTAAGCATGTCATCAATTCCTTTGATGATGTTTTCTTCAGTCTTTTTCCCGAAACCGTCCAAAGCGCTGACATTGCCGGCCTCGCATTCCGTCCTCAGTCCTTCCAAAGTAGTTACACCAAGCTCTTTGTGCAGTTTCGCCACTTTCTTAGCCCCAAGTGTCGGGAGATGCAGCAGCTGGATCAGTGATGCTGGAACAGTCGACTTCAGATCTTCGAGCGTAGTGGAACGGCCGGTATTCACATACTCTTCAATAACTTCATTGACCCCTTTACCTATACCTTTCAGCTCTGAGAAGTCTTCGATTTCAGAAAGTGTCCTTGGATCCCGCTCTATAGTACTTGCAGCCTTGCGGTAGGCAGAGACCTTAAACGGGTTTTCCAGTGCCAATTCCATGTAGGTCCCTATGGTCTCAAGCAGATTGATTATGTCCTTCTTAGTCATGTCTACCTCCTAAAAAAGAGCCATATTCCTATGACTCACTCTGTAACCATTCTATGAATTTTTCGGAAAGGATAAATGTGTTGTCCAGCAGGAATTGAGCCAAACCGGACTCCCCTACCATCGTTTCGATGAAATCGAGCGGCACTAAGGCGATCATCGTCAAGAAAACCGCCAGTATATAGACCATTTCTATAAGGCCGAGCAAAGTACCCACTATATCACCAACTATACCGAACACACTAATCTGCTGCAGGTAATCGAATGCGCTGACGATAAGTTGGATGATGATTTTGGAGATGATGAAGATAATGAAAAAAGCGGTCATATTATAAAACGCATATTCAGCATTCGCCAATTCCGGCATAAGGGGATTGGTAAGCGTGTCGGAAGTTGAAGGGTAGGGCATCACCATATCGAAGCGTGCAGCCAGCTTCTCATAGTTTTTAGCGGAGATGATGATGGCAGAGAGTGTTCCAATCAAGTGGAGCAGTTGAAGGACCATTCCTCTTCTGTATCCTATCACCATTCCTGCAATCAGAAGTATCAGCAGTATGAGTGTCATGATATCATTTACCCTGCTCTTCCATCTCTTCTATCAACGCCTGGTGCTTCTCAAGCAATTTGACATACTCATCCATAACGTTCACTGCTGTGAGTACTGCCTTTCGCGTTGTATCCAAACCTGCATTCTTCGCTCCAATTTCCTGGATCTTCTCATCGACGAGCCTCGCTACATAACGAATATGCTGAGGGTCCTCTTCCCCAACTAAAGTATATTGTTGATCATTGATTTCGACAGCAATGCGGTTTTTATATTCTGCCATCTGACATTGCCTCCCCGTAAAAATTTCGGTTCCCATATGTTATCATTAATTTATTATACTTATGTAACCAATCTTATACAAGTATATGCATAAGAAAAAACATAAAGGTAGGATAGCCATGAACTATGACACTATGAATACGATCGGCAGCGATGAAGCAGGGGTCGGCGACTACTTTGGACCGATGACAGTCTGCGCAGCCTATGTTCCGAAGGATAAAGTCGCACTCCTCAAAGAACTTGGCGTAAGGGACTCCAAGAACTTAAGCAACAGCACAGTCAGGAAAATCGCAGGCGACATCATACATATCGTCCCGTACTCCCTTGTAATACTCGATAATCCTTCCTACAATGAAAAGATTGATCAGGGATGGAACATAGTCAAACTTAAGGCAGTACTCCACGACCACTGCATCAGAAATGTCCATGAAAAAATGAGGGATGACTGGAAAGAGGCATTGGAAGCCATTGTAATCGACCAGTTCACATCTGAAAATGCATATCAGAAATACGTCCCCCATCCTTTCCGTGAAGATTTGATATACCAGGAAACAAAAGCGGAATCCAAATCCATCGCGGTAGCCTGTGCAAGCATACTGGCACGCAGCAAATACCTGGAACAGATGGAGAACCTGAACCGTAACCTAAAAGCAGAGGTGCCGCGTGGCGCAAGCAACAAAACCGATGTCTTCGCTGCCAAGCTTGCAAAGAAGCATGGCTTGGAGTACCTCGATGCCATCACCAAAAAACACTTCAAATCACGTCAAAAGGTCATCGACCTGATGAACAGCAAAAATCATGGCTGACGGCATTATTTGTATAGTGCATTTCAAAAGATTAAAGATGCCTATGGCGACATCGTCCGCCATAGGCATCTTCATTTATCATCTGATATGTGCACCTTGTGCTTCCAGTGCCTGTACAACCGGGTCGTAGGATGCTTCCACTTCCGCATCGGTCAGTGTTTCCTCTTTATTCAGGTAAACGAGTCTCAAAGCGATTGATTTATTCCCTGCCTCCAGGCGTTCACCTTCATACACGTCAAAGACAAAGACATCATGAAGGTATTTTCCAGCTGTTTTCCGGACTGTCTGAACCAGATCTCCAGCATGTGTCTCAGAAGGGACCACCAGCGCGATGTCCCGTGTAATGGACGGATACTTCGACAACTGCTGATAGATGATATCCCCTTGTGCTTTCTCAAGCAATTCACCCATGCTGATTTCAAATACTGCAGCACCATCCAAATCATTCTCATTCGCATACGCAGGGTGGACTTCACCTACGAATCCAATGACAGTATCATTCTCGAGAATGATGTCTGCTGTTCTGCCGGGGTGCATCTCGCTCAATCGGGAAGACGATCGATAGGTGATATGTGCAGACATGCCGAGTTTCTCAAACACCGTCTCCACGATGCCTTTGGCTGCATAGAAATCTGCAGGTACTTTGACACCAAGCCAATCTGTACGGTGCATATCACCTGTCACTATACCAGCAAGCATTTCTTTTTCCAACGGGAGTTCTGCTTCTCCGCGCGGGATGAATATTCTGCCCATTTCATACAGTTGGACGTCTTTTTGTTGGCGATTGCTGTTATATACCGCATTATCAATAAGATGAGGCACCAGACTGGTGCGCAACACCGCGTGATCTTCACTCATTGGCATCAGAAGGTCCAATGTTTCGTTGACTTCCGTAAATTGTCCGGCTTGACTACGGCTTGTCAGCGCATAGTTGACCGCCTGCGATAAACCAAGCGATTCCAGTTGGTGTCTTATGATTCGGACCTTTTTCTGGATATCCGTCAATTGCCCTGGAGTAATCTTCGAATACTCGGGGAGTGAGCTCGGCAAAGCATCATAACCGTATATTCTTGCAATTTCCTCCGTGATGTCTGCTTTAATCTTCAAGTCATCGCGCCTTGACGGTATCGATACCGTCAATACCCCTTCTTTTTCCGAGGCAACAAGCCCCAGCTTACCTAGAACATCGGTAATCTCTTTGACGGTCAGATCCATACCTAACCGATTATTGATGTAGTCCCCTGTAATTTCTATCGTGGAATCTTCTACATCCAGTTCACCTGCTGAGATGACTTTTGACGTCACTTTACCGCCTGCATATTTCTGCAGGAGATAAGCTGCGCGGTCAAGTGCCTTCCGTACAAATTCATGGGAAACACTCTTCTCAAAACGCGATGATGCTTCACTGCGCAAGTTCAGGCGATTGCTTGTCATACGCACGGATAATGAATCAAAGACTGCCGATTCGATGACGACGTCGGTCGTGTTCTCCGTGACTTCAGAAAATGCGCCACCCATAACACCGGCCAGGGCAATTGGCTCATTGCCATTGGTTACAACGATATCACTCTGCTTGAGTGTCTGTTTTTTACCATCCAGAGTCGTCATCTTTTCGTTTTCCTTGGCGTAGCGCGTCACAATCTTATCCGAGCCAATCTGTTGACGGTCGAACATATGCAATGGCTGTCCGAATTCAAGCAGCACATAGTTGGATATGTCGACGATATTGTTGATCGGACGGAAACCTGCCTTGATCAGACGTATCTGCATCCAGACAGGTGAAGGGTGAACTTTTACGTCTTCGACCACTCGGGCAGCATAGTAAGGGACTGCCTGAAAATCTTCATTATCGACGCTCAATTCGTCATCACCAAGATGCGCATCATCAATATTGTATTCAGGGAGTGAAACCTCCCCGCCGAATAGAGCACGCGCTTCATAGGCGACACCTATCATGCTGAGGGCGTCCTTGCGGTTTGGGGTCAAGTCGAATTCCATGACGTGATCATCGAGGCACAATGCCTGAAGTGCGTCTTCGCCGGCCGTTTTCTCCTCTTTAAAAATGAAGATTCCATCACGATATTCCGACGGGACCTGATCTTCATTGATCCCAAGCTCCTCAAGCGAACATATCATTCCTTCCGAGGCTTCACCGCGTAGTTTTGCCCGCTTAATCTTCACACCGCCAGGGAGTCTGCCGCCGACTTTACAGACAATGACATAGGAATCGGCAACTACATTAGGAGCCCCGCATATTATCTGGTGGATTCCATCCCCTGTATCGACTTGACATACCTTAAGGCGATCTGCCTCAGGATGCTGCTCGACTGATTGGACATGGCCGACCACCAGGTTTTTGATTTCTGCCGTATAATCCTTCAGTTCGTCGACTTCGATACCGCCGCGTGTAATCTTCTCAGCCAATTCTTCCGCAGGAACATCAAGTTGTATGAACTCCTGCAACCATTCCTTAGATACTTTCATTCTTTGCACCACCATCTTCTGTCACTTTGAACTGATTGATGAACCTCAAATCATTTGTATAGAAGTGTCTGATGTCTTCTATACCGTGTTTCAGCATAGCTATCCTATCAGGCCCCATGCCAAAAGCGAAGCCCGAGTATTCATTGGAGTCAAAGCCAGCCATTTCAAGGACATTAGGATGAACCATCCCTGCCCCGAGTATTTCTATCCAACCAGTATACTTACATACATTGCATCCGTCACCCTTGCATTTGAAGCAGGAGATATCGACTTCTACACTAGGTTCTGTAAATGGAAAATAACTTGGGCGAAGGCGTATTTCACGCTCTTCCCCAAAGATTTCCTTGGCAAAAAGCTCCAAAGTGCCCTTCAAATCACTCATATGAATATTCTTATCGACCACCAGGCCTTCAATCTGAGTAAATTGGTGACTATGCGTCGCGTCATCACTATCCCGACGATAAACTTTCCCGGGACAGATTATCTTGACCGGACCCTTTCCTGCCCGGGATTCCATCGTGCGCGCCTGGACAGGTGAAGTATGTGTTCTGAGCAACATCTCCTCAGAAATATAAAAGCTATCCTGCATGTCGCGTGCAGGGTGTGATTTCGGCAAGTTGAGCGCTTCAAAATTATAATAGTCGGTTTCCACTTCATACCCTTCTGCAATTTCATAGCCGAGTCCTATGAAGAAATCCTCGATATTTTCAATGATCAAGCTGAGGGGGTGTGGACTGCCCAGACTAAAATCGCGTCCTGGCAGCGTAACATCAATCGCCTCTTCCGATAATTTAGCCTCAAGCGCTTCAGCTTCGAGTGCTTGGGTCTTCTGTCCGATGATTTCTGTTATGTGGTTGCGTGTTTCATTCACTGCTGCCCCAAATTGAGGGCGCTCCTCTTTGGACAAGTTCTTCATTTCCTTCATGAGCCCTGTCACTTTGCCTTTTTTACCTAAGTATTCCACCTTCAACTGCTGTAGACTCTTTAGATCTTCTATATGGGCCACAGCCTGATCGAATGATTCCTTAACTCGCCCTATTTCTGATGTATCCATCATTTCACTCCTAAAATATAATAAAAACCCCGCCCTTCATCAAAGGACGGAGTTTCCGCGGTACCACCTGATTTTCTGCATGACAATACAGACGCTTATGGAAAGATAAGGGATTGACCCATTGCTCCATCTGCCAGGTGAACCCTGATCCCATCCGTACCCAGCATTCCAGTCCATGTGCTGCGCTCCCTGTTTCGGAATTATAGATCATTTATGTCCGGCTTCATCTGAAGCATCGTATTCATCTTATAAAATCATTATAAATCAAACTATCGAAAAATCAAGCTTTGAAATGATGCATAATGATACTCCCGGCAACCGCCACATTCAGACTCTCACTATCGCCGGGCATGCCTATCTTCAGTTTCTGGTCGACCAATGAAAGCACTTCTTCTGAAACGCCACGCCCTTCATTGCCAAGCACCACCATAACGGACGCCTCAGGTGAAGGCGTATCATCGAGCAGTACTGCACCGTCGATGGCAGTTCCCATCACAATACCCTGGAATGCATTGACTGCAGTCGTAGGCTCTGCTGTTTCAAGATGGATGTGAAAGAGGCTGCCTTGCGTACTCCTTAATACCTTGTCGCTGAATGGATCCACCGTATCATGAGATAAAATGATGTGCTTGAATCCAAAAGCATCCGCTGAACGGATCAACGTCCCCAAGTTGCCGGGATCTTGTACACCGTCAAGGAGCAGCGTATTGTCCTCCCCCACTTCCGGAGCCACATAGGACACAGCCGCCATGACCCCTGGCGGCGTATCCAGGGTGGATAAGGTTTTCATTACAGCCCGGCTGACGCTGAGCATCTCCGTTCCCTCAGGTATCTGCATAGTAGGATCGTATCCTTCTAAGAGTATCAGAGTGTGGAGTGTCTGATGGTATCTGACGGCTTCTTCAACCAGATGCTCCCCTTCAATCAGGAAACGTCCTTCCTTTTTGCGGTATTTTTTCATCTGCAGTTTCTTGAGATCCTTGATGCGCTTATTATCTTTTGAGCCGATGAATGTTGATGCTACCAAATGATTTCCTCCACAGCGTCATCATTTAGTGACCGGACGATTTCGGTCACGAGACGGACGGCATTATTGTAGTCATTCCTGTTCAGAATCGAAACATTCGAATGCATATAGCGGAGCGGTACACCTATGGAGATTGACGGCACACCTTCGTTGGATACATGGAATGCGCCTGAATCTGTCCCTCCGCCAGTAATCGCCGACCACTGAACTGGTATATCTTTTTCTTTAGCCAATTTCTCTACGTGGCGCCTGAAGCCGACATGTCCGATATTTGAACCGTCAAGTAGCAGAACAAGCGGGCCATCGCCCATCTTTCCGGTGCCATCCTTTTCGCTCATACCTGGTGTATCCCAGGAAATGCCGACATCGACTGCAATCGCAAGGTCCGGCTTCACTTTGTTCGCTGCCACTTTGGCACCCCTCAGGCCAACTTCTTCCTGTACTGTGGCCCCGCTGACAACATTGATGTCCAGATCTTCATCCTTCAAAGACTCCAGAACTTCAATGGCTACACCACAGCCGAACCGGTTATCCCATGCTTTTGCCAGCAGATAATCCTTGTTCGCCATCTCTGTGAATTCGCAGTGAGGTGTAATCATGTCCCCGACTTTGACCCCTGCTGATTCTGCTTCTTCTTTTGAAGCGACGCCGATGTCTATGAACATCTCCTTCATATCAACAGGTTTCTTTCTTGCTTCTGGAGATAATACATGAGGTGGTTTGGAACCGATGACCCCTGTCAGTACTCCCGTTTCAGTCACCACATTCATCCTTTGAGAAAGCATGACCTGGTTCCACCAGCCACCGATCGGTGTGAATTTGATGAAGCCATTATCATCTATCTGCGTCACCATGAAGCCGATTTCGTCGAGATGCCCACCAATAAGCAATGTGCGCGAACCATTTTTGGCATTTCGTTTGCCGAACAGTCCTCCAAGGTTGTCTTGGATCAGCTCGTCACTGACTGGCTCCAAATATTTTTTCATGACGTTCTTAACATCATATTCAAAACCGGAAATGCCGTTTGCATCCGTTAGACTTTTCATCATTTCAAGTTGTTTATCCATAATCGGTCATCCATCTCCTTATAATTAATTGTCGATTTCATTCTATCATAAATTATTTCACTTTTCGTAATATAAAACTTATTAATACACATTTAGCCTTTTAATTGTTATCATCAATAAGAGAAGCATAAAGCTTGTAGAAGGAGGCGTTATAGTGATCGATATAAAACTATCCAGAATTGAACGTACAGGAAAAGAATTGGACGTCCTAAAGAAGACATACGAAAGTGAAGAAGAAGCCATTGAAATCTATAATAAACTCACTGATGAATATGCAGAACAGACTTTGCCGTTCTTCGATGAAGATGAACCCCTCATCCGATTGGATATCATGCCGCAATCTGATGGGGACCAAGGAAATAAGGACCTGAAGGAATGCTATTTCGAGTACTCGGATGATCTGATGGATACACTATATAAAAGAATATAGGCAACATATGTAAAATGGCCGCTCCT
>NZ_JBHMAH010000004.1:95095-130504 GCF_042429615.1 Salinicoccus siamensis | reverse complement strand
AGCATTATTTATTCAAGGCATTTTTAGCTTGCGCAACGATTTCACCGAATGCTTTTTCATCTGAAATTGCGATTTCAGAAAGCATTTTACGGTTGATGTCGATACCTGCTGTTTTAAGTCCGTTCATCAGACGGCTATAGCTCATTCCATGCTGGCGTGCAGCTGCATTGATACGTGTAATCCACAATTTGCGGAAATCACGCTTGGTCTGACGGCGGTCGCGGTACGCATACTGGCCGGATTTGATTACCTGCTGTTTCGCTGTTCTATAAAGTGTGCTTTTCGCACCAAAATATCCTTTTGCCTGCTTCAGTACTTTTTTACGTCTTTTACGGGACGTTAAACCATTCTTGACACGTGCCATGTGTGCTCCTCCTTAATTCGATCGATTATTTTATATATGAAAGTAGCTTTTTGATGCGTTTTTGGTCTGCTTTAGCAACTAGCGTCGCTTTTCTCAAGTGACGTTTCTGTTTTGTAGTCTTGTTGGCGAACAGGTGTGATGTGAACGCACGATGACGCTTGAATTTACCTGTTCCAGTACGCTTGACGCGTTTAGCATAACCTTTGTGAGTTTTCATTTTCGGCATGAGACTAACCTCCGGATTATTATTTTTTGTCAGTGATCGGTGCGACCACCAGGAACATTGAACGGCCTTCCATCTTAGGTCTTTGTTCAATTGTAGCAACTTCAGACAATTCATCTGCAAAGCGCTGGAGCACTTTACGGCCGATATCTTTGTGCGTGATTGCGCGGCCGCGGAAGCGGATGGAAACTTTGACTTTATCTTCCTTCGCAAGGAATTTCTTCGCCTGTTTCAATTTAGTGTTGAAATCATGGTCCTCGATTGTTGGAGAAAGCCTGATTTCTTTAACATTGATCACCTTCTGCTTTTTACGCGCTTCTTTTTCTTTAATCTGCTGCTCATACTTGAATTTACCGTAATCCATGATGCGTGCAACAGGCGGCTTGGCATTAGGCGCGACCAATACTAGATCAAGTTCTACGCGCTCAGCCATCTCTTGTGCTTCGCGGGTGGGTTTTACTCCAAGCTGTGAACCATCTTGTCCGATGAGACGAACTTCTCTGGCGCGAATCTTGTCATTGATTAATGTTTGATCTTTTGCTATCTTTGACACCTCCATATAGTTTGAAGACGAACAAAAAGGGCGGGCACATATATGCGCCCGCCAACCAGTGATGAGAAATTCTGGAATGGTATCATGCCAATCCATCGTTATCTCACTGCGTGACCCGGTCACTACCTCATAGGTGTTTGCGGGTGAGAAGCGGGAGCTTCTTCTTGTCCGTTCTTATCAACTCTTATAATTCTACAGTCTTTCACAGACTTTGTCAAGCAGTTATTTTTTCAGCCTGATTTCATCAACAAGTTCCCAGATGAAGTCTTCCCTGTCGTAAGTGATCTGGTCCTTCTCGCCGTACTTTCTGACGTTCACCTGGTTCTCTTCGATTTCCTTATCCCCGATGACCACCTGGTAAGGCACCTTCCTCATCTGGGCTTCTCTGATTTTATACCCAAGCTTCTCATTCCTATCGTCGATGCTGACCCGCATGCCGTGGCTCTTCATTTCATCTTTGAGTGCACGGGCGTAATCATAGTGCAGGTCAAGGTTGACCGGAATGATTTCCACTTGCTGTGGGGCGAGCCAGAGTGGGAATGCGCCTTTATATTCTTCAGTCAGGAACGCAACGAAGCGTTCCATGGTAGAAACCACTCCGCGGTGTATCACCACAGGACGATGCAGTTCGCCGTCGCTGCCCGTGTAGGTCAATTCGAAGCGTTCTGGCAACAGGAAGTCCAACTGCACTGTCGATAGGGTTTCTTCCTTGCCGAGGGCAGTCTGTACTTGAACATCAAGTTTCGGCCCGTAGAAGGCCGCTTCCCCATCAGCCTCAGTGTACTCGAGTTCCATTTCATCCACTGCCTCTTTCAGCATCAGTTCAGCCTTATTCCACATTTCATCGTCATCGAAGTACTTTTCAGTATCTTCAGGGTCGCGATAGCTCAGACGGAATGAATAGTTCTCGAATCCAAAATCGTCATAGACATCGATTATCAGTTGGACCACACGTTTAAACTCTTCTTTTATCTGATCCGGCCTGACGAACACATGGGCATCATTCAATGTCATTCCCCTGACGCGTTGAAGTCCGCTTACAGCGCCACTTGCTTCGTATCTGTGCATCGTGCCGAGCTCTGCAATCCGTATCGGCAGTTCCCTATATGAGTGCTTGCTCGATTTGTAGATCATCATGTGATGCGGACAGTTCATCGGGCGCAGCACCAACTCTTCCCCATTCATGTCCATCGTCGGGAACATGTCATCCTGATAGTGCTCCCAATGGCCACTTGTTTTATACAAGTCGACATTTGCCAGTACAGGTGTATAGACATGGTCGTAACCTAAAGCAACTTCCTTATCGACGATGTACCGCTCGATTTCGCGTCTGATTGTTGCGCCGTTAGGCAGCCACAATGGCAGGCCTGCACCTACCAACTGGTTGTTTTGGAATAATTCCATGTCCTTGCCAATTTTTCTGTGGTCACGTTCCTTACGTTCTTCCAAAAGGTTCAAGTAGGATTTCAGATCCTTCTTATCAAAGAATGCAGTGCCGTATATGCGCTGCAGCATCTTGTTATTGCTGTCCCCCCGCCAATAGGCACCGGCTGTAGATAGAAGTTTGAAGGTTTTTATTTTTGATGTGGACGGAACATGCACACCACGGCACAGGTCTGTAAACTCCCCTTGGGAATAGACTGTTACGGTTTCATCCTCAGGAATCGCCTCGATGAGCTCCTGCTTATAGGGATCATTCTTGAATAATTCCTGCGCTTCGCCCCTCGTGAGTTCCTTTCGCTCTATTTCCACATTCTCATCAACAATGCGCTGCATCTCTTTCTCTATTTTTTCAAAGTCATCCGAGGAAATATTCTCCTCGGTATCAAAGTCATAATAGAAGCCCTCTTCAATTACAGGACCAACACCAAATTTCACATCGCCGTAAAGGCGTTTCAGCGCTTGCGCCATAAGATGCGCTGTAGAGTGGCGTAGCACTTCAAGGCCCTCTTCGTCTTTATTGGTGATAAGCTGCAGGTCAGCATCCTCATTAATCGGCCTTCGTAGATCATACATTTCCCCATTCACCTTTGCGGCAACGGCCGCTTTCTTCAAGCCCGGGCTTATGGACTGTGCAATTTCTTCAGGAGTCACACCCGACTGTAAATTTTGGATATTGCCATCTGGAAATTTTATTTCTATCTGCGTCATGTTTTCCATCCTTTCATCATCATAGTCTCACCAGAAAAAAATCGTCCCTCTACTAATAGAGGGACGATTGACACCGCGGTACCACCCTGATTCACGAGATTTAACTCGCCTTCAGCCGGAGATAACAGCCCGCGCCGTCCGGGTTTTAGCCCGACATATATCAAGGGAGTATCTCAATCGTTCCATTATGCATGTTTCAGCATTTCATGCACTCTCTTTGAATGAATACGAAAAAGCATTGTCCTTGGCGTTTAACTGATGGAATTATATATTGATTATACTGAAGGCCGAGTCAATTATCAAGCATCAACCGTTTCTATAGTTTCTGCCTTCGAGCTGTACTTCTTCACATAATGAGCGCAACCGCTCCGTCATCCTTCGGGCTTTAGTCTCCTCCACACCGTTTTCCTTCGTCCGGCTATAACGGTACTCCAGTTCTTCCATCGAATAGTTTGAACTGATGAACGTCGGGAGACCTTCGACCATGCGGTAGTGAAGCAGGCTCGTAATGACTTCATCCCTCACCCAAGGGGTCACATCTTCGGCTCCTAAATCATCAAGCATCAGCACTTGAGCCGTTTTCAGCGTCTTAAACTTGATATCTGTCGTCCCATCTTTGAAACCTGATTTGAGATCCCGGATGATTTCAGGTACATAGGCGATTATCGAAGAGACCGACTGTTCCTTCAATTCATTGGCGATGCATCCCAACATATAGGATTTGCCGATGCCGAAACTGCCATGTATATAAAGCCCTTTCGTTTTTTCTCCATCGATTATCTTCTTGCTTGCTGAAATTGCCTTTTTGATGATTTCCTGCCTGTTGGAGTCCCCATCCAGGAAAACCGTATCGAATGTCGCATCTTTAACATCTTTAGGTACATGATAGGATTCGATCATCTTTTCCTTTTCCCGGAAGCGGTCTTCTTTGATTTTTGTAGGACAAGGGGAATAGATTACATGTATCCGCCCATCCCTTACATCTATAGAAGGTACATAACCTTGTGGATGGTTCACACACCCACTCAGCGAGCCGCATTTCTCACAGGCTAAAGATTGTTCGGCGTAACGTTTCAATTGAAGCAGATCATTTTTAATCATTGAACGCGTAATCTCATGCTCACTGTTTTCAATCAGTTCTATAATGCGCGGATGCTTGATGAGCGATTCATAAAGGCGCTCATTATTCTCCTGCAGTTTCTTTGAGTTTTTTAAAAATTGGTTTATGGGTTCCATTAAGATCACCTGGATTTTCTGAATTCATCTATCATTCTTTGTAGCTCGGGATCATCCTTTGCTGTCTTCTGGACAGATGACGCTTTTTTCCCGCTATCGGTGTGCACGTCGCTCTTCTGTTTAGCGGATGATTTATCCATCCATGCAGGTTTCTTTTCACCTTGGCGTTCTCTGCGCCCGCCTTTTTTCGGGTTGCGTTGCTTTCTGTATTCCATTATCGATTCATAGGCTTCCTTAGCCGAACGTATCCCCTTCTCCTCCCAGTCCCTTGCAATTTTCATTGTATACGGGTAGTTCAAGTCTCCGTCCTTCTGCTGATAAACATACTCAAGAAGTAGGTTTATGACACCGCCTGGCAGACTTGTACGGGCGATTATGTCGGTGACGAGCTTCACATCATTGTCGCTTGGCCGCTGGCCGCGTATATCATTCAGCCGGTCTAGGGGGTTAATGGTTTCGAGTTGTTCTATATATGGTTCCTTACCGGTGTTATCTTCAGCCGCCTGTTGCGCCGGACCATCAAATTTAGGAATCTTGCCCTTGTTCTCTTTCTGATAGTATTTCCTCGCTTCATACTTCAACTGTTCTTTATCTATTCCCGCATATTGTGTTGTAGATGACAACAATATTTGTTTTATGTCATAGGCATTGAAATTGAATAGGATACTCAATTTAACGATGAGCATCCGTATTTCCTTCGTAAAGAACGCACGGTCGATACGTGTCCCTTTCAGATGTGTAAAGAGCACATCAAAGTCAAAATCTTCTAGGTCGACTTGCGGTCCTACAGATTCGTTTTCCTTGCTGAAAGTTTCAGTGGGCACTTCGAAACCTTCACCACTCCCTGTGTGGAACACTTCGGTGAACTTGCGTGTTACTTCGGTGAAGTTTTCTGGCATCGGCGGATATTGGAGGCGCCCCTTCTTTCTATTGAAAGCCACAGAACCCACTTGGCCATAGAGATAGAGGCTAAGCATCGGATCTTTGAAGAAGGCATCTGGTGTAAGCGGCAACAACAGCTCGTATATGAAGCGATCTTCATGGGGGGTATTGGACACGAACGTACGGATAAGTCCAATCGCTTCAAGCTTCTCGAGTATGCTTGAGAAGCTTGAAAGCGGCATGTTCAATTCATCCATTATCTCTCTGTGGAGCCTGGTTTCAAGTTTGCTGTAATGGTTTGAAGATTCCTGAAGGTAGATATATGACATGGCCGCTTCCTGGCCAATCAGGGGGAGATACAGTTCATTTATGATGTTCAGATGGGACTTTTCGAACGGTGACGGCATATAAACGATGAACTCGGTATTTGGTTTTAGTCTTTCATTGAAGTTCATTATCGTCACTGCCTTTAGCCAGATGCTTCAAGGTCTCCATGAGCTGGTCGATGTCCTTGAACTCCTTATAGACCGAAGCGAACCTTACATATGCCACTTGATCCAAGGTAATCAGCGCTTTCATGACATGTTCTCCGATATCATTGCTCGAAACTTCCGATTTATTTAAATTCCTGAGGTCCAACTCTATCTGGGCTGCTGTCTTCTCCAACGTCTCATAGGGGATTGGACGCTTTTCACATGCACGGAGCAATCCATCCATCAGTTTCTCCCGGCTGAAGACTTCCCTGTTTCCATCTTTTTTGACTACGACCAGCGGTGATAATTCCATACGTTCAAACGTCGTGAACCTAAAACCGCACTCTTCGCATTCCCTACGCCGGCGTATCGCAGACAGTTCATCGGTATGCCTGGAATCGACCACCCTCGAACTTGTATGATGACAATTCGGGCATTTCACTGTGACCACCTCTTCCTACCCAGTTTGATATACCATTATAATACATTGACCATAAAAAAAGAAGAAACTCTCGTTTCTTCTTTTCTTTCTATAGATTTTCAGCAATTTTTTCAGCGAATTCCACCACTCGGGTCGAATAACCCCATTCGTTGTCATACCATGCCAGGACTTTGACTTTGTTGTCGTCCATGACCATCGTCAACGAACCGTCTATAATCGAACTTCTGCTGTCAGTGTTAAAATCACTGGACACCAGCGGTTCATAAGTGACACCCATGATACCGGATAGCGCACCATCAGCGTGTTTCTCGAATGTTTCATTGAGTGCATCCTTTGTCACAGGTTTTTTCAGATCAACCACCAGATCGACAAGCGAGACGTTCGAGACAGGCACTCTCAATGCCAAGCCATGGAGTTTGCCGTTCAATTGGGGGAGAACCTCACCCAAGGCTTTTGCTGCTCCAGTCGAAGTCGGTATGATGTTGTCTGCACAAGAACGTGCCCGTCTAAGGTCTTTATGCGGGTTATCGATGTTCTTCTGATCGTTTGTGTAGGCATGGACAGTCGTCATCAAACCATTTTCGATGCCATACTCCTCATCCAGCACTTTGGCGACTGGCGCCAGACAGTTTGTCGTACACGATGCATTGGAGAATACATCATATTTATCTATATCGAATTCTTCATCATTTACCCCAAGAACTACAGTTTGCACATCTCCGCCTTTGGCTGGTGCAGTCAGCAATACTTTTTTGGCCCCTGCTTTAACATGGGCCGCTGCTTTGTCACCATGGTTGAAGGCACCTGTCGCTTCAATGACAATATCCACACCCAAGTCTCCCCATGGCAGTTTTTCCGGATTTCTTTCTGTCGTGATCAGAATTTCTTTACCATCCATGACCAGCTTGTCTCCATTGCCTTCTATCTGCTTTCCGAATTTCCCATGTGTGGTGTCGTAGTTGAGGAGATGAGCCAGTGTTTCGGCAGGATAGCTGGCGTTCACCGCTACGAGCTCCAATTCATCCGAAGCGGCAACGATGCGAAATACCATTCTTCCAATTCTTCCCAAACCATTGATTGCTACTTTTTTCATGACGATTGCCCCTTTATGCTATACTTTTCACTGATTAGTATAACATATTGAAAGCGTGTTTAAAGGTGTAATCTGCATAAAATGTTCACTTTTCAATCTTGTCTAGAAAGCTTTGAATCTGGCCCCTCAATTCCTGAATAGAGCCACTATTCTGAAACACGACGTCGCTTCTATCGCGCTTATCCGATAGCGGCATTTGACTTCTGATTCTTGACACCGCCTCTTCTTCTGTAAAGCCGTCTCTGTCCATCAACCGCTTTTTTTGCGTTTCCTCATCGACATAGACTGTTGCAGTCAAGTCGCATTGTTCATCCAACTCATTTTCGAATAGGAGCGGGATATCCAAAAATACATGGCTCTCCCGGCTCAATCGTTCTTTATCCTCATTCATCATGCGTCTCACTTCAGGATGGACCAGACCATTCAATATTTGCCGCTTTTCTGGATCATTGAAAATGATCGCCCCCAACTTCCTTCTGTCTATTTCGCCGTCCGGTCCTGCAATGTCCTCCCCGAAGTGGTCGAGTATCCCTTTATAGGTAGGGCCATCTTGTGCAGTCGCCTTTTTGGCATAAATATCCGCATCAAGCACGGGATAGCCTTTTGATCGAATATATTCTGAAGCGGTTGACTTGCCACTGGCAATGCCTCCGGTCAGACCGATAATGTAGTTCATTGGATCACCTCTGACAATTTGTACAATAAAATGTATTTCTTCCTGCTATCGTTTTTGTTTTGAGGGGCGCCTCACAGCTCGGGCATACCTTCTTCTGGTAGACTTTGAACCGGTCCTGCATGCTGCCCCTCTCCCCTGATATCCCTCTATAATCCGAGATTGTGGAACCACCACGGCTCAGTGACAGCTCAAATACTTCAACAATCGCCTGGTGCAACTTGGTTAATCGTTCAACTGAAATATTCCCCGCCTTCCGGACGGGGGAAATTCCCGACATGAACAATGCTTCTGAAGCATAGATGTTGCCGACACCTGGTATGACCGTGCTATCCATTATCAACGCTTTGATCGCTTTATTGCTTCTGCCGGGATCTTTGATCTTTTCAATGAATTCAGCAAGACTATCCGGATGCGTATACTCCAGGGCCATCCTTTTAAAGGGAGGGAAGTCAATCATCCTGTCAACGGTCGACATTTCCCCAAAACGTCTGATGTCACTGTAGACAAGAGACTGTCCATCTGACAGCGGTATAGACACTTGCCAATGCCTGCGGTAATTCAAGTCTTTGATCTGTTCTATCGAGTCGGCCACAAAGAAAGCACCCGACATGCCGAGATGTGAAATCAGATGGAAGACGCCTCCATCCTTTTCCATGATGAAGTACAGATATTTCCCGCGCCTTCCTATCTTTTTGATATAGGCACCATCGACTTTCTTTTTAAATGATTCAAGATTTTCTTTAATTATGGTTCTTCGGCCAATTTCATGCCCCTTATATATATAGTCAGAGAAAGATATGGCACCGATCCCCTTCTCTTCCACCGTCCGTTCTAGAGAACGCTTGACCAATTCCACTTCTGGTAATTCCGGCATTCTTCCACCTACTTCACTTGATACCAATCACTGCCATAACCATAATCCACATTGAGCGGTACACTGAGTTCAATCGCATTCTCCATAATGCGTCGAATAACTGGGATGAAATCCTCCACTTCATCTTTTGGCACATCGAAAATCAGTTCATCGTGGATTTGTAGCAGCAGTTTTGCATCATATTTTTTTGCCTCTTCAGATTTGTCATATTCCACCATTGCCAATTTTATTATATCGGCTGCTGTACCCTGGATTGGGGAGTTCATTGCAGTGCGTTCTGCAAAGCTTCGTGCATTGAAGTTCTTGCTATGGATATCAGGTATATACCTTCTGCGATTGAGCATTGTCTTCACATAACCATCACGTTTGGCATCCTGTATGATCGACTTCATGAACGCCTTGACCTGGGGGAATGAATTCAAGTAATTATCAATGAAGGTTTTGGCTTCTTTACGGGTGATGCCAAGGTTCTGGCTCAATCCATAGTCACTTATGCCATAGACGATGCCAAAATTCACAGCCTTCGCATTCCGCCTCATGTTCTGCGTAACATCCTCTTTATCGACTTTAAATACTTCCATCGCAGTTTTAGTATGGATGTCGGTATCACTTGTAAAGGCATTGATCATCGTCTCATCTTGAGTAATGTGTGCAAGCACCCTCAATTCAATCTGTGAATAATCAAGAGCCAACAGAACATGATTTTCATCTTTTGGCACGAACGCTTTACGTATCTTTCGTCCTTCGTCTATCCGTATCGGGATGTTTTGAAGGTTCGGTTCAACCGACGACAACCTACCTGTTTGGGCCAACGTCTGATTGAATCGAGTGTGGATCTTCGAATCTTCTTTAATTTCCCCCTGGAGTCCAATCACGTATGTGGACTGGAGTTTGGCTAAGGTACGGTAATGCAGTAAATGCTCAATGATTTCATGTTTATCCTGTAGCTGTTCCAGAACGTCGACTGCAGTGGAATAGCCCGTTTTAGTTTTTTTGATGACAGGCAGATTCAACTTTTCAAACAGAATATGCCCCAACTGTTTAGGCGAATTGATATTGAACGACTCTCCGGCCATCTCGTATATGGTACTTTCAATTTCATCCAGCCGTTTCTGTATGTCCTTCTCCATCTCCTCAAGCCGTGAAGCATCTACTTTGATGCCCCTGTATTCCATATCAGCAAGAACCTTAGCCAATGGTATTTCAAGTGTTTCCCAGAGTTCATGCATCTCATCTCTTCTTAAATATTCCTCCATCGGTTCTCTCACCTTATGGATGGCCATTACCTTGTCATTGAGAAACTTTTCATGTTCTGCACCTGACGGGGTTACAGCTTTCTTCCCTTTGCCGTAATGATAATCATCACTATCTATATTGACTGCGAAGTCAGCAGCAGTCTCCGCGACATCAATAATCTTCTTGGAAGGATCCAGCAGGAAACTGCCAAGCATGATGTCGGAATCAAACCCTTTGAAATGAATGTCCAAATGTCTAAGAAGCCCCATCTGCCGTTTGATGTCATATACATTAATGGACTTCCTGGATGTGAGGAAATCTTCAATTGATGACGATTCCAGTTCATCAATCGATTTTATGAATGTCAGCGCTCCATCTGTTGCAGCAAGATACACAGGTGCATTGACGAGATAATTTTCTGCCCTTACTTCCAGATGGAAAGAAACATCGCCGCTCAACTCTTCCAGGGAATCCACTCGCTCATCTTCGAATTCGACTTTGTCTTCAGTTTCGCTTGCCTCCATATTTTTAAGCAGCGATTCGAATTCCAGCTCTTTGAACAGTTCATATTTATCTTCTTCCCGGTCCTGTTCAAACTTCAGGCTGGCAATATCGAAATCGATGGGAACTTCTTTGTAGATCGTTGCCAGATCCTTGCTCAGGAGGGCATCTTCGCGATACTCCGTTAAGTTTTCTTTGAGCTTCTTACCTTTCACTTCATCAAGGTGTTCAAGCACACCTTCCACACTTTGATATTCTTTTAGTAATTTAAGCGCGGTCTTTTCTCCAATTCCGGGGACCCCAGGAATGTTATCCGACTTATCGCCCATCAAGCCTTTAAGGTCGATGATCTGCTCTGGCTTGAGACCGTATAATTCTTCGACGAAGGCCGGAGTATAACGATCTATATCGGATATTCCCTTTTTGGTGTAGTAGATTGTTGTATGGTCACTGGCAAGCTGTGTAAGGTCACGGTCCCCTGTAATGATGATTGTCTCTAGGCCTTCCTTATCTGCTTTAGTGCTTAGGGTACCAATGATATCGTCAGCTTCATATTCATCAAGTTCGTAACGTTTGATGCCATAGACATCAATCAATCTCCTGATGGGTGTCAGTTGTTCACCCAACTCGGGAGGCGTCTTCTGCCTTCCCCCTTTATACTCTTCATATTGTTTATGCCTGAAAGTAGATTTGCCGGCGTCAAAGGCTACCAGAAAATGGGTAGGCTTTTCATCCGCAATGATTTTTTCAAGCAGTCTTGCATAACCAAATATCGCATTCGTATGCAGGCCGCTCTGGTTACTGAGGAGCGGCAGACCATAGAACGCCCTGAAGGCAACACTATTGCCATCTATCAGAATCAACTTATCCATTCCATTACCCCTCTCTTCCAATGGTCTTATTAAACCATTGCTTCATTAAGAATTATACATTCCAATGCAAACTTAATCCATGAAAAAAGGCACAGCTTATGCTGTACCTTTTTTCTACGGTGTATATTCAATTGGTGCGTTTGGTCCAAGTGGCAACCCAAGGAGCATCCAAACGATCAACATCAGTGCCCAAGTAACAAAGAAGAAGATGGAATAAGGCAGCATGACAGAAATCAATGTCCCGATTCCTACGTTTTTGTTATATTGTTGCGCAAAGGCAATGATGATCGCAAAGTATGTCATGAGAGGTGTGATGATGTTTGTCGATGAATCCGCAACACGGTACGCCATAGTCGTCAACTCTGGTGAATAGCCGAGCTGCATCATGATCGGTACAAATATCGGAGCCATCATCGCCCATTTTGCACTCGCACTACCTATGAACAGGTTGACGATTGCTGTGACCAGCATAAAGCCTATGATTAGTGGAATACCGGTCAATTTGAGGGTTTCAAGCAACTCAGCACCATACACTCCTATAACAAGGCCCATATTGGATTCTGCGAAATAAGAGACGAACTGGCCGGCGGTGAATGCCAACACGATGAACATGCCCATCGAAGCCATCGTTTCAGTCATCTGATTCGCTACATCCTTATCACTCTTGATTGAACGTGTAATCAAGCCATAGACAAGCCCCGGTATAAAGAAGAGGATTGCGATGATCGGCACTAGTCCGTCACTCATGAATGGCGATTGGACGATTGTGTCCATATAGGAACCGACTGCATCATCTCCACGCATCGGCGAATTTGGCAGAACGACAAGAAGCAATGCAAGCAATGCCCCTACTACCATCGAAATGATTGCCCATGTCAACCCTTTTTTCTCGATCGGTTTCAATGGATTCATTTCATCCGTATCAGTAGCGGCAGTCGCTTCTTCAGAGTCAGCGTTGTAAGTTCCAAGGCGAGGTTCTACAATCTTGTCTGAGACGAACCAGCCTACAAGAGTCAGCAGGAAAACACTGGCTGCAATGAAGAAGTAGTTCATCGCAACGTTCATGCCATCAGCATATTGCGGATCGATGACGGAAGCCGCCTGAATGGAAAGTTCAGCCAGCATGGCATCTGTACCACTCAGAAGCAGGTTGGCCGAGAATCCAGCAGAAACACCGGCAAAAGCAGTTGCAAGACCAGCCAGTGGATGCCTGCCGAGGGCAAGGTACAACACTGCACCAAGCGGCGGTAATACGACATATCCTGCATCAGATGCAAGTGAAGACATGATACCCGCAAAGACAAGGCCTGCTGTGATCAGGGTCTTAGGTATTGACAATACAAATCCGCGTAAAGCTGCACTTATCAGACCTGACCGTTCAGCAACACCAATACCAAGCATCGTTATGAGAACGACTCCAAGCGGCGCAAAGTTGATGAAGTTATCAGTCATACTGGAGAATATGTAACTTACCCCTTCACCATCCAGCAGGTTATTGATGGTGACGGTTTCTTGGTCCTCTCCCGGGTGTTCCACTGAAATTTCAAACGTCGATAAGATTGCAGATGCAACGAGCGTAAGAAGTGCGAGAATCGCAAACAGGGTGACGGGATGAGGGAGTTTGTTACCGAGCCATTCTACAAAATCAAGAAATTTCTGAAAAAAACCTTTATTCTTTTTACCATTTTCCATTCCCAAAATTTCCTCCCAAAATACACTAAACTAAAAAGGTCGCCTAATCAGGTGATCTTTTCAGTTTAGTGCCATTACAGAATCATAAATCTCATTTCAATAATTTCATTACATTCACAACTGAATCCCTGGACTTATCCAGCTGTTTCTTTTCATCTTCTATTAAATCCAACTCGATGATCTTCTCGACGCCATTTGTGCCTATCACTGCCGGTACACCAAGATAGATGTCACTATAGCCATACTCTCCGTCCAGATACGCAATGGATGGAAGCACACGCTTTTTATCATGGAGGATGGCTTCAGCCATTTCCACTAAAGAGGCAGCGGGGGCATAATAGGCAGAACCATTACCCAGCAGGTTTACAATTTCAGCTCCGCCTTTCCTTGTGCGCTCGATGATTTCATCTATCTTGGTTTTGTCCATAAGACTTTCCAATGGCACACCTCCGACCGATGAATAGCGAATCAGAGGCACCATGTCGTCTCCGTGGCCTCCAAGGACAAACCCACGTACATCATTGACGGAAAGGTTCAGTTCTTCTGCTATAAACGTCCGGAAACGGGCGGTATCAAGCACTCCCGACTGTCCAATGACCCGGTTTTTTGGAAAACCGGACTCTTTATAGACAGCGTACGTCATAGCATCTACAGGGTTTGTCAGAACAATGATTGTACAGTCCGGTGAATGCTCGACTATTTCCCGTGTCACTGCTTTCATTACTTTTTGGTTAGTCTTGATGAGATCGTCCCGGCTCATGCCTGGCTTCCGTGCAATGCCTGCAGTAATAATGACGATGTCGGAATCTTCAGTATCCGCATAATCACTTGTGCCGGTAATATTTACGTCGACTCCAAGAACCGGTGTCGCTTCCTGCATATCAAGTGCCTTGCCGCGTGTCGGGTCTTCCGCTTGCGGAATATCGACGAGGACCACATCTGCAAGCGCTTTAGAAGCTGCGATAAAGGCAGTCGTAGCGCCAGTGAACCCGGCGCCTATGACTGATATTTTTTTCCTGTTCATGCTATTCCCCCTTAAAAGGTGGCTTCAACTACATATTTTTGACAAGTTCGTCTGCAAACTCGGAACATTTAACTTCTTTGGCACCATCCATCAGACGGGCGAAGTCATAAGTCACGACCTTAGAAGCAATCGTCTTCTCAACAGCTTTTGTTACAAGGTCTGCCGCTTCCTGCCATCCTATATGTTCAAGCATAAGAACGCCCGAGAGGATGACGGATGATGGGTTGACCTTGTCCAAGCCGGCATATTTAGGTGCTGTTCCGTGTGTTGCTTCGAAGATTGCATGGCCTGTTTCATAGTTGATGTTCGCACCAGGAGCGATACCGATTCCACCAACTTGTGCCGCCAATGCATCAGAGATATAGTCTCCGTTCAGGTTCATTGTAGCTACAACGCCGAAATCTTTTGGACGAAGAAGGATCTGCTGCAGGAAGATGTCGGCGATTGCATCTTTGATGATGATTTTGCCTTCTGCTTCCGCCTCTGATTGTGCTTTGTCGGCTGCTTCTCTTCCTTCTTCCTCAACAATCTTGTCATACGCATTCCACGTGAATACCTTATCCCCGAACTCACGCTCAGCAAGTGCATAGCCCCAAGCTTTGAATGCACCTTCAGTGAACTTCATGATATTACCTTTATGGACAAGAGTCACAGAAGGTCTATTGTTTTCAATCGCATAGTTGATGGCAGAACGTACCAATCTCTCAGTACCTTCTTTGGATACCGGCTTGATTCCGATTCCTGAAGTTTCTGGGAAGCGGATGTTTTTAGCGCCCATCTCATCTTGAAGGAAGTCGATTACCTTCTTCGCTTCATCAGTGCCTTCCTGGAATTCGATACCTGCATAGATATCCTCTGTGTTTTCACGGAAGATGACCATGTCCGTCTCTTCAGGACGTTTCAATGGAGATGGAACACCTTCAAAATACCTTACCGGTCTGAGGCATGTAAACAGATCCAACTCTTGCCTCAGCGCAACGTTCAATGAACGGATACCGCCACCGATTGGTGTAGTGAGAGGGCCTTTGATTGCAAGCAGGTATTCATTGATTGTATCCAAAGTCTCCTGTGGCAGCCATTCGCCGGTATTGTCATACGCTTTTTGGCCTGCCAATACTTCTTTCCATTCAATCGCTTTTTTACCGTCATATGCTTTTTCAACCGCTGCATCAAGTACTTTGTTTGCAGCTTTCCAGATATCCGGTCCAATGCCGTCACCTTCTATGAATGGGATGATTGGCTTATCAGGTACGTTCAGAATTCCATTGTTTGTTGTGATTTTTTGACTCGACATAAATAAAAATCCTCCTGGTTAATAATTTTGAAAATTTGTTTTAGCGCTTCTCGATTGCTTCATATTTCTTGCCGGTTTGTCCAACATATTCAGCTCTTGGTCTGATCAGACGATTGTCTTCGTACTGTTCCAGAATATGTGCAATCCATCCGGACACGCGGCTGACAGCAAAGATTGGCGTGAACAGATCATGGTCAATCCCCATCGCATGATAGACCGAGGCGCTGAAGAAGTCAACGTTTGGCAGAAGGCCCTTTTCACGTTCTACAACTTCTGCGATCTTTATGGATTTTTCGTAGAGCTCAGGCTCCCCGATTTCCTGGGTGAGTTGTCTGGACATCTCTTTCAGATATTTTGCACGTGGATCGCCGTCTTTATAGACACGGTGCCCCATTCCCATGATTTTCTCTTTGTTTTCGAATTTTTCTTTCAAGTAGTCTTCTACAGCTTCAGGAGATTCGATCTCACCAAGCATCTTCATTACGCGTTCATTCGCTCCGCCATGAAGAGGTCCTTTGAGTGCACCAGCTGCAGCTGTTACGCCTGAATACATATCAGAAAGTGTCGCGACACATACGCGTGCCGTGAATGTTGACGCATTCAGTTCGTGGTCTGCATGAAGCACAAGGGCTTTATTCATTGCCTCGACTTCTGTACTGTTAGGCTCTTCGCCTTTCATCATATACAGAAGATTTGCAGCGTAATTGAGTCCTTTTTTAGGTTTGACGACCTCTTTACCACTTCTTATCCTTGAGAATGCTGCAACGAGTGAAGCCACTTTAGCTTGAATACGGATGGCTTTTTCCTGATTCGCTTCATCACTCATGTCTTCAGCATTCTCATCGAAGTGTGACAGATATGACAATGCTGTACGCAGACCTGCCATTGGATGAATCTTATCCGCTGCGTATTCCTCGAAATGAGTGTAGATTCTAGGATTGAGCGTCATATGATCAAATAATTTCGCCTGGAAATCATCAAGTTCAGTCTGGTTCGGCAATCTGTCGTTCCACAATAGGAATACGACTTCTTCAAATAGTGCATTTTCTGCAAGGTCATCGATTTCATAACCACAGTAAGTGAGCTGCGAACCAATGATTGAACTGATGCGTGATTCGGTTGCAACTATACCTTCTAAACCTTTTTTCTCAGACATATATCGATTCTCCTTCTAGTTAATTCTTAGTATAGCCAATCGGCCTTATTGCCATTATATCAAATTAAAGAACTTTGTGAATAATACAGCATCATTTATTCTTTTGTGAAATTAATACCATTAACCTTCTAGAAGACGCCTATACTCACAATAAAAGCCTCAATTCAGCTGAATTGAGGCTTTTATAAGGGTCAGTTAATTATCTTATTGATGTACATAAGTTTATCTTATGATTAGTGTGTTGTCTTAGATGTATCAATACCTGTCACCGATTTAACCTTCACTTCGCGATACTTTTCATGTGATTCGGCTTTACCGAGGAAGGTTCCTAAGAAAGCACCTAAAAATCCGGCTGGTACTGAGATTATTGCTGGATTCGTCAGAGGGAACAGTGGCTCCATTGCAATAAATGCATTGCCTGAAGGATCCATTACATTCGGGCTCATGATAACAAGTATAAGAGATACCGCAAGTCCCGTTATAATTCCAGTAATCGCCCCTTGCGTGTTAAACCGCTTCCAAAAAATCGTATAGACGATGACTGGTAAATTGGCGCTTGCTGCCACACAGAAGGCCAAGGAAACGAGAAATGCGACATTTTGGTTTTGGGCGAAGATTGCCAGTATTATGGACAGGACACTTACACTGAATGCCGCAATTTTAGCTGCGAGCATCTGCTGTTTATCTGTTATGTTACCCTTTTTGATCACTTGACCATAGATATCATGCGCAAATGCACTTGCCCCCGATAACACAAGACCAGCTACTACTGCGAGGATTGTTGCGAATGCCACTGCTGACACGAATGACATGAGGAGATCGCCACCGAGCTTTTCTGCTAGCAATGGCGCAGCCATATTGCCTGCCGGGTTCGCTGCGATGATTTCTTCCCTCGTCAGCATCGCTGCAGCTCCAAATCCAAGGAATATCGTCAAGATGTAGAATATGCCGATGATCCAAGTTGCCCACATGACTGAGCTACGGGCTGTCTTAGCATCTTTAACTGTAAAAAACCTCATGAGGATATGCGGAAGGCCGGCCGTACCGAACAGTAATGCGATGATGAGCGATACGTTATTCAGGGGAGATCCGCCTTGAGAGCCAGGATTCAAGAATGGGCCTTTAAGCTCCGGTGCCGTTATGTTCTTCATTTCGCCAAACATGGTAAAAATATTAAAATTGAATTGCAGCAGTACAAGTACAGAGATGATGATTGTGCCAACCATCAACAAGATTGCCTTTACCATCTGTACCCAGCTTGTTGCAGTCATGCCACCGAATAATACATAAATGGTCATCATTATACCGACTATAATGACAGCCACACTGTATGGTATATCAAACAGTAGTTGAATCAAGGCTCCCGCCCCTACAAGTTGAGCGAGCATATAGAAGATGACAATCGTAATGGAAGATAGCGCTGCGAAGGCGCGCACCTTCTTAAGCTCAAACCGGGCAGCAATCATATCAGCGACTGTGTACTTCCCGAGGTTTCTAAGCGGTTCTGCAACAACGTACAGTACAACGAGATAAGCTGTAAGATAACCCACACTGTAGAAAAAACCGTCAAACCCCATAATGCAATCGCCCCCGCAATACCAAGGAATGAAGCAGCGGAAAGGTAATCTCCGGATATTGCGAGACCGTTTTGCCAACCAGTCAGCCCCCCACCTGCCGTGTAGAAATCTTTAGTGGATTGAGTCCTTTTCGAAGCAAAGTATGTAATCACTAACGTCAAACCAACAAATACAATGAACATGATGATGACGGTCAGATTCATTTATAGTTCCCCTCCCGATACTTTCTGATTATCTCATCCGCTTCCCTGTCGAATTCCTTGGCTTGCTTCATATAGATCGTAACCAGCGTCCAGACCATTATGAATAGGAAAAAAGCATAGATCCAAGCCCATGAAATGTTTCCGAATGCTTCATTGCTAAGCAAATTGGTATAGCCTGTCAGTATCGGAAAGAGCAGTGTAGCGATGATGAAAAAGATGCTGACCGGTAAAATGAATCTGTTCCGTTTCTTAAGCAGTTCTTCAAATTCAGGTTGTGAAGCAATTAATGCGTAATCAATCTTTGCCATTTCTATTCCCCCTTATAGTCTACATTGTATTTATTTGACTGAAATATGTCAATTTTTCGACAACTATAATTGTTGTAATTATTCATCTTCTGAACTATTGGTGGTATAAAAATAAAAAAGTCAACCATGCATCCCTTAAAGGATGCATGGCTGACTTTCCCGTTTGAAATCCATTCAATTATTTCGCTACATTCCCTTTGGTTTTTCTATCACGTTGATCTCTCCGATTTTATCCATTGTGATATTTGATGAAACATTAATGGTTTCATCATCCATTTCCATAGTAAGTGTCAATTCGGCACTTTCGTATCGATAATCTTCATTGAACTTTAGGAGGACAAGACCATTGATGTGATCCACCGCTTCGAGTGACGACTCCAGATCGTCGTTTATAAAGGGTTTTACGCCGGCTTCGCCTTCTACTTCATAGCGAATTTCATAACCTGATTCGAGCTGTTCGGCTGTGCCTTCTTTGAATGGCTCGAGCTGACTGATTAAATCTCCATAACTGCTGCCTTCAATATTGCGCCCGTCATCCTGTCTTTCCACGTCGCCATTTTGATAGATGAAGTGTTCTCCTTCAAAGATGTAATGCGTCTTGATGTCAGTCCCATCATCAACTGCGATTTTAATTTCATCTTGTTTGCTCCTGGTGGTTATTGTACGGATCACATGCTGTCTTTCTTCTGTGGAAATTGTAGTCGTCTGCCGCTCTTCATAGCTGACTTCCTTACTTCCTTCAGATTGTGCATTTTTAATGATATCTGCTGCTGACATTTCTTCTTCCGACTCTTCAGACGTCTGTTGCTCTTCTGGAGCGGCCTCTGTCGATTCTTCACTCTGATCTGTATTCTCACCAGATGAGTCGTCCGCAGGCCCGCCGTTAGTGCACGCTGTTAAAAACAGGAGCATGATAAGTAACATTTTTTTCATATGTGCCACCTCATCTAATATTATACTGTGCAGCATCTGTGACTACAACATAAAAAGGCACTTTCAAAAAGTGCCTTTTGCTGGGTTATAGTACATTAGCATGCCCATCGAATATACAATTCTGTTCTGAGTCGACGGTGACGACTGTGCCCTCTTCCAATACTTCATACGCGGCTGACGCCCCGACTATTGTCGGCAGATCAAGATTCAGGCCAACGATCGCCCCATGTGAGGTGAGTCCCCCCTCGACTGTGACAAGACCTGCAGCCTCTTCAAGGTAAGGCGTCATATCTGCATCTACAGATTGGGTTACGATGATTTTTCCTTCCAGATCTTTATCTTTTAAGGCTTCCGCAGAGTCAACGAACATCACTTCACCAACGCTGCTTCTCCTGCCTATACCCTGAGCTCGGATCAGCTTATCTCCGACGATGTGGAGTTTCATCAGGTTCGTGGTGCCCGCTTCTCCTGCAGGAACCCCTGCTGTGATGATCAACAAATCTCCCTGTTCTGCAAACCCTTTTTCCATTGCTGCTGATACAGAGATGTTCAGAAGTTCATCAGTATCCCGCTTCCCTTCCTTGATCACAGGGTGTACGCCCCATACAAGCTGTAGTTGTCTGGCTACATGATGGTGCGGAGTAACTGCCACAATTTCTGCATGCGGACGATATTTTGATATCATTCTTGCTGTATGCCCTGATTCTGTGGCCGCTACTATCGCACGGCAATTTAAGTTCAGTGCCGTGTGTGCGACCGACACGCCAATTGCCGTCACCAAGTTCGTCTGCAGCGACTTAGTCCGTGTAGATAGTAATTTTTTGTAATCCTGTGCATCTTCAGCCGAAACAGCGATGCTTGCCATCGTCTGGACAGCTTCCAGAGGATAATCACCGGCAGCTGTTTCGCCGCTCAGCATTACAGCATCTGTACCATCATATATGGCGTTCGCCACATCGCTAGCCTCCGCACGGGTACAGCGTGGGTTATGCTGCATGGAATCAAGCATCTGTGTAGCGGTGATGACCGGTTTACCAAGGTGATTAGATCTTCTGATCAGATCTTTTTGAACCATAGGTACTGACTCAGGCGGAATTTCAACACCCAAGTCTCCGCGCGCCACCATGAGTCCATCAGACACTTCGAGTATGTCGTCTATATTGTCGATGCCTTCCTGGTTTTCGATCTTCGGAATGATTTCAATGTGTTCCCCTGACTTTTCTTCAAGCAGCTTGCGTATTTCCAGAACATCGCTGTTTGTACGGATAAAACTTGCTGCAATCAGATCGACGCCTGCGTCAATGCCGAAGATGATATCTTCCCGATCCTTCTCAGTGATGCCAGGCATTTTTACAGAGACATTTGGTACATTGACACCCTTTTTATTTTTGAGGACACCATCATTCAGGACGCGGCAATAAATTTCCCCATTCTCCCGGTCGATGCTTTCAATTTTAAGTTCCATCAGGCCATCATCGAGAAGGATGCGATCTTTTTCATCGACATCTTCAATGAGGCCAGAGTATGTGATGGAGATCTTTTCTGGCGTACCCACTACTTCTTCCATCGACACTATGATGCTCTGCCCTTTTGTCAGCTCAATTTCACCATTTTCCATGCTGTGGGTACGAATCTCAGGCCCTTTTGTATCGAGCAGAATACCTACTGTACGATCTAATTTGTCGGCAACTTTCCTGATATTGTCTATTCTGGCACGATGTTCATCATGATCACCATGTGAAAAGTTCAATCGTGCAATATTCATGCCAGCTTCCATCAACTTTTCAAGCATTTCCGGTGATTCTGATGCAGGACCGATTGTACATACTATTTTAGTGTTACGCATAACTAGATTCCTCCTAAATGGATAGCTCTCTCGAAAGTCTGTACAGACCCTCATCTATCATATGGCTTTCTTCGAACACTTTATCGAAACGGGTTGCGGAGAGTTTATTGTTTTCAGTGCCTACCGCCTTTCCATGTACACCATCCAAAAGAAGGTCAACAGCGAAAGCACCAAGACGTGAAGCCAGCACCCGATCTTGACCGGTCGGTTTCCCTCCACGCTGCATATGGCCAAGCACACTCTCACGGGTGTCTACGTTTATATACTTATGCAACTCATCTGCGCATTGTGACGCACTCATGACACCCTCAGCTACAACAATGATCGAGTGTTTCTTACCGCGGCTCATACCCGATTCGATTCGTTCTGCAACTTCTTTCATGTCAGAAGGTGATTCAGGAATGAGTATGGTCTCTGCGCCCCCGGCGACACCGGCCCAAAGCGCCAAGTCTCCAGCATCCCTGCCCATCACTTCTATAATGAAAGTGCGCTCATGGCTGGTTGCTGTATCTCTGATCCTGTCTACGGCATCGATTATGGTGTTTAAGGCAGTATCAAACCCTATGGTGTAGTCTGTGCCATTGATGTCATTATCGATGGTGCCTGGCACCCCTATGGTCTTGATGCCTTCTTCATCGAGTCGTTGGGCACCTCTGTAGGAACCATCTCCCCCTATGACCACAAGTGAGTCTATTCCTTTAGCTTTAAGGTTCTCGATGGCTTTTTGGCGGACAGCGGGTTCAATGAATTCCGGGCACCGGGCAGAGTAGAGCTTCGTCCCCCCTCTTTGGATGATATCACCGACATCCCCAAGCTCGAGCTTATGGATATTATCAGTGACGAGGCCCTGGTAGCCCTGGAAAACACCATAGACTTCAACGCCTTCATATATACTCTTTCTGACGACGGCCCTTATGGCAGCATTCATGCCGGGCGCATCGCCTCCACTTGTAAGTACTCCAATTTTCCTCATGGGTTCCCTCCGTTAAAACAATCTCTTATTTTTAAAATAGCATAACTTATATCCCTAATCCATCATTAAGGTTGATGAAACCGTTTTATGAAACCAAAAAAATGAACAGCTGAAATTAAAGCTGTTCATCATATATCCCGATATTCACATATTTATCGTAGCGGTCGGCTACCATCTCTTCGCGATCAAGTACAAGGAGCCCTTCGAGATGTTCTTTCAAGATTCCATCAAGATTCTCAAATACCTGATCCCTGTTGTTATGGGCACCACCTTGAGGTTCTTCTATCACCGCATCCGCTATGCCGAACGATTTCAGGTCGGCTGCTGTTATCTTCAATGATTCTGCAGCAATCTCCTTCAATGACGCATCTTTGAACAGGATGCTCGCAGCGCCTTCTGGTGAGATTACAGAATATGTCGCATTCTCCAGCATGATCAGGCGGTTGCATACCCCAAGTCCCAGGGCCCCACCTGAACCCCCTTCGCCGATGACGACGCTTATGACCGGTACATGGAGTCCCGCCATTTCGACAAGATTGCGTGCGATCGATTCACTCTGTCCCCTTTCTTCAGCGGCTTTACCTGGGTATGCACCTTTAGTATCGATAAAACAGATGATTGGGCGGTTGAATTTGTCGGCCTGCTTCATCAGGCGAAGCGCCTTACGGTATCCATCGGGGTGGGCCATGCCGAAGTTACGGTGGATGTTCCCTTTTGTATCCCGGCCGCGTTGATGTCCGATAACCGTCACAGGGCGCCCATTGTATGAGGCAATACCTCCTACAATGGCAGGGTCATCACTATGTACGCGGTCACCATAGAACTCCGTAAACTCTTCAAACAAAGCTTCGATATAGTCGTAGGTGGTTGGACGCTTTATATATCTTGCGATCTCCACACGCTGCCAGGGAGTGAGGTTATCGTAAATTTCATTTTTTTTATCGTTGACCTTTTTCTCCAAAAAACTGACTTCCTTTGTGAGGTCCACTTTATTTTTTGCTGCATACTTTTCCAATTCTTCAATCTTCTCTTCCAATTCATAGATTGGTTTTTCAAAATCGAACATTCCCATCTACACCCCACTATGCAATTTCAGGATTCGTCCGAGATAATCTTTCATATCCCGTCTGTCTAAAACTTCGTCCAGCTGTCCATGCTTTAAAAGGAATTCAGCAGTCTGGAAATCATCCGGCAGTTTCTCCTTGATCGTTTCCTGGATGACGCGCCTGCCGGCAAACCCGATCAGTGCACCTTTTTCTGCCAAGTTTATGTCGCCGACTGAGGCGAAACTTGCAGATACCCCTCCTGTTGTAGGGTTGGTCATATAGGAGATGTAGAGCAGACCTGCATTATTGTGGCGCTCTATCGCCACACTGACTTTAGCCATCTGCATCAGCGAAATGATGCCCTCCTGCATACGTGCGCCTCCACTGGCTGTGAAGATGATGACAGGTAATCCGTGTTCTGTTGCATAACCGAAAGCACGGGCGAGTATTTCGCCGACTGCAGAACCCATGCTGCCCATCCTGAAGCGAGCATCCATGACGGCTACAACGGCGCGCTCTCCTTCGATGTTTCCATCTGCACATAACACCGCTTCATTCAGTCCTGTCTTTTCCTTATCCTTTGAAATCTTAGCTTCATAATTAGGGAAGTTTAATGGATTGGCAGATGTGATGTCCTGGAACAACAGATCGACTTCCCCTTCATCCATCAACGCTTCCAGACGGTCCTGTGCTGAAATAGGCAGATGATGGCTGCAGTTGGCACATACATTAAGACGTTTATATAAGTCTTTTGAATATAATATCTTCTTGCAGCTTGGACATTTTGTCATGATGGATTCATTTTTTTCAAAGGTGCCATCATTACGGTCTGTTTCATTAACTTTTTTATTCAGTTTAGAGAACAAGTCTTTCAGCATATTAAACTCCCTGTTTTCTTTATTATTTGAATGCCTGTGAATATTTATCGAGCAGTACATAGATTTTTTTCATTATGATGTTGTCGTCTTCTAGTACATCAGCATTTCCATTCTTTTCACTGACATATCCTTCTATCATTTCTTTAATCTCTATGATTTCGTTCTGTTGACGTTCTGATTTGATGAGATATTTGCCGATTAGCTGAAACAGCTGATGGTTATCAATATCAGCAAGAAAGGTGCCCTCGCCCCGCTTCACATAAATGATGCCAAGCAGTTCAAGCGCTCTGAGTGCTTCTCTTACGCTTTGCCTGCTGACATTCAATTCATCTCTCAGATACCTCTCGCTGGGTAGCTTTCCACCTACTTGTATCTCTTCCTTTTCGATGACATTGTGGATTTCTTCAATAATGTTTTCCAAACCTTTTTTCTCAGTCATCTTATAGGATCACAGCGTCAAACTGCGTGCTTTCTGATAGATGTCTTCAGGATCGACTTTAATGCGGCTGACACCCGTCTGCATGGCCGCTTTCGCCACAGCCCTCGCTACACTTGGTGCGACTTCCTTATTGAAAGGTTCCGGGATGACGTTTTCGGCATTCAACTTATCTTCTTCGATCAGTTCCGCAATAGCAAGGACGGCAGCCTTTTTCATCTCGTCATTTATATGTGTCGCCCGAACATCAAGCGCACCCCTGAAGATGCCTGGGAAAGCAAGCACATTGTTGATTTGATTCGGAAAATCGCTTCGTCCTGTACCGACTACAAGAGCTCCGGCAGCTTTCGCCTCATCAGGCATAATTTCAGGATTTGGATTGGCCATGGCAAAAATGATCGGATCTTCTGCCATTGTCTTGACCATCTCGGTAGTCAGGGCACCTTCCACAGAAACACCGATGAAGACATCCGCTCCTTCAATCACATCAGCCAGTTCGCCTTTTTTATGGTGATGGTTGCTGAACTTGCTCACTTCGTGCTTGATATCGTTCATCCCTGCTTCACGACCTTCAAAGATGGCGCCGCGGGAATCACACATGATCATTTCCTTTACACCAAAGCTGTGCAGAAGTTTTATGATCGCCACACCCGCTGCACCTGCTCCATTCAAGACAACTTTAATCTGGTTCAAAGATTTCCCTGAGAGTTTAAGGGCGTTCATCAGACCGCTCAAGGTGACGATTGCCGTGCCGTGTTGATCATCATGGAAAACAGGTATATCGGTCTCGCGCCCCAGGCGTTCTTCAATTTCAAAACATCTGGGCGCTGAAATGTCTTCTAGGTTGATACCGCCAAAAACCGGTGTCATCAGTTTGACCGTGTTCACGATTTCATCGACGTCATTGGTATTGAGTGCAATCGGAAAGGAGTCCACTCCGGCAAAGTTCTTAAAGAGTGCGCTCTTACCTTCCATTACAGGTAAACTTGCCATAGCGCCTATGTTCCCCAAGCCTAACACGGCGGAACCATCCGTAACGACGCCGACAGTATTACTCTTAATCGTATAATCGAATACTGTGCGTTCGTCTTCATATATTTCTTTACATGGTTCAGCCACGCCTGGTGAATATGCCAGGCTCAAGGCTTCACTGTCTTTAATCTCCACTTTTGAATTTACTGCTAACTTTCCTTGTTTTTCCCTGTGCATCTCTAGTGCATCATCTCTCAAGGACATATAATCTCCCTTTCTTAGTGGTCATACCACCGCAATATAAATATAGTAACATTATCAGTTTTATATGACAACTTCTTTAGTTCAATATACGTATATCGGCTGCCTTGACCACTTCCAATATACCTTCAATACTCTCTTTTCCCATTTTGCCAATCATCTTCTTCTTGTCAAAATCTTTAATTGGTATGCCCGATTCACCCATGAAATCAGTCAGATTGTAAGCATGGGCATTGCGGATGACAATCTGTTTTGCCCGCTCATAGTATATCTTTTTGAAAGCCTCTACGGTTTCCAGTGAGTCGACTATGAGTTGTGGACGTGACCTGCGCGTTTCTACCCTTCCCTCCACGACAGCAATCTGTCTTGTCAAATTCGGATGGACATTGAAATAGATCTTCGGGAAAACGACTCCTTCCATTTCATAAAGCCCATCGGTAAATTTGACGAACGCCATATTCTGTCCATTTTTCGTCCGGATTAATTTAATATCGTCCAAAAAGACGAGATAGATTCCCTTACTTTGATTGAGAAGGTTGAACGGGATGAATTGGAGAGATTTCCTCAGTGCTATGACGGGATGGTCTGAGAGATAGAATCCGAACACATCCTTCTCCCCCTCCACCTTCTCCATATCATTCATTTCAGCAACGTGGTGGTATTCTTTCTTTATATTGAAGCCCAGTGTACTGAGGAACGAATCATGAGCATATTCTTCGGCATTCAATTCATCAAGCATGGGGAGCGTATTGAGGAGCGTTTTTCTATTCTCCTCAAAGACATCCAAAGCACCCGACTGGACGAGTCGCGTGAGCACTTTCCTATCCAGTTTGACATCCTGCACTCTAGTCTTCAAATCATATATATCACTGAATGGGCCGTTTTCACGTTCTTTTATAATTGCCTCGGCATGACGGTAAGTGACGCCTTTGATCATCGAGAAACCGAGTTCTATCCCTTCATCGCTTCTGTTATTCCATAGGGAAGTGTTGATGTTCGGAAGATATAACGGAATTCTAAGCCGCTTGATTTCACTTACGGTCTGGTTGACCTTATGTTCATTGCCGAAATGATGAGTGAGTATAACTGAATAGAACACTTCAGGATAGTGGGTTTTGATGTAGGCGAGGATGTAGGATATCCGACTGTATGCCACCGCGTGGCTTTTTGGGAATCCGTAGTCGGCGAACTCCAAAATCAGGTTGAAAATATGATGACCCACCTGGCTCGCGTATCCCTTACTTTCTGCTCCCTTCTCAAAGCGACCCCTTTCATGTTCTAGCGTCTCCCTATCCTTTTTACTCATTGCGCGCCTCAATATATCCGCTTCCGCATAGCTGTAGCCTGCAATCCTTGAAGCGATCTGCATGATCTGTTCCTGATAGACGATGACACCATATGTCTCTTTTAATATATCTTCAATGTCTTCATGTGGGTATCTGACTGCGTCTGGTTTCTGCTTCCCGGCGATGAAATTCGGAATTTCCTTCATCGGCCCTGGCCGGTACAAAGCGATTACTGCGACAAGGTCAAGAAAGCCCTCAGGCTGCATTTCCCTGATTACTTTGCTTATGCCCTCCGATTCCAGCTGGAAGATGCCGATGGTCATCCCCTTACCAAGCAGCCGATAGACTGCCGGATCATCATCCGGAATTTCATCCAAGTTGAATGATATGCCGGATTTTTGTATTTTATTGACCATAAACTTCAGCAGCGTCAGGTTTCTCAGCCCCAGAACATCTATCTTCAGCAGTCCTGAAGGCTCCACCTCATTCATCGTCCACTGACTCAATGTGTGTCCGTCACTGAAGGTCACCGGGATATTTTCGGTAAGGCGTTCTGCACTGAGCAGTATGCCGGCAGCATGGGTGGATGTATGCCGCGGCAATCCTTCAATCCTTTTACACAAGCTCGCATATGTATCATACTTGGGGTCCGCTTCTGAAAGCGACCGGAACGCATCTTTCTGAAAAGCCTCCTCGAGTTTCGCCCCAGGGATTTCTGGAATAAGTCCTGAAATCATTTTCAGTTCATCCTCTTTAAAACCGAGCACCCTGCCCACATCACGCGCTGCCATCTTGGCGCTCAACGTTCCGTACGTGACTATATGCGCCACATTCATCGTACCGTACTTCTCAATCAGATAATCGACTACCTCGTCGCGTCTGGCATCCTCAAAATCAATATCGATATCAGGCATCGTCACACGTGCAGGGTTGAGGAAGCGTTCGAATAGCAGATTATACTGAAGCGGGTCGACTTCAGTAATGTTCAGCAGATAGGATACAAGGCTTGCGCTTGAGGAACCCCGTCCTGGCCCTACATAAATCCCATTCCGTTTTGCATGGTTGATTGCATCCTGCACAATCAAAAAATAGTCTTCATATCCCATATCCACGATGACACCGTATTCATACTCGAGCCGTTTTCTATAGGCTATTCCACCATCCGTCTTGGATTCAAGCTGTTTTTGCAGCATGTGCCATAGAAAGGATTTTGAATCTTCATTCTGGGGATGGGGAAAATGGGGCAAAGTCCGTTCCGTCCTTGGTATTTCGACATTGCACTTCTCTACGAGGCGTTGATTGTTTTCAAGGTGAGAAGCTTCAATTTCAGTGAGATCCGAGAACACCCTGATATGATCTGGCCCCGTGGCGTTATGCATGGAGGCCGTATCCAACTTCTCATTATCCCGTATCGCATTCAATGTAACCCGTACCGGCAGGTCTTCAGGCTTCATGTAGTGGGCTGGATTGATGAAGACCGTCCTATACTCCGGATGTGACAGGTGGTGGGATATGTATTTATCCTCAGGTTTTATGGCCATGCCATCCAAAATTGGGATGCCTTGCCCATTCTTTGCGATTGCTACACACGATTGGATATTGTTATTGAGGAATTGGACCGGCGTGAATTCCAGGTGCTTATAGGAAAGCATCGCGGAAAGACGGATCAGTTCCTTATAGCCTCTAAGATCTTTAGCGATAAGTACCAGCGGGATGCCCGAGCTCTGATCATCCACAGAAATTTCCATCCCGATCAAGGGTTTAATGCCAGACTTCGACGCATGGGTATAGAACTCATATACACCATGTAGACGATTGAAATCAGTAAGTGCAACTGCCTTTTGGCCGTCTCTGGAAATTTTATCAAGAAGCGGGCCGATTTTGATATTACTGTCCAGAAATTCGTAGCAGCTATGCACATTTAAATTGATCATTCGGCAAAACCCTTTCTACAGTTTACTCTCCAGCGCTTTGATCAGTTCCTGGACTTCTTCCTTCTCCTTCAATGTGATTCCACTTGCGAGAGGGTGCCCGCCTCCCCCGAACCGTTCTGCCACGTCGTTGATGACGGTGTCCTTGGCACGTAATCTTACGCGGATCTCATCATTTTCCTCGATGGCCATAAACCATATTTTGGCTTCATCGATTTCACGGTAGATGTTGACATGCATACTCGCCTCGTTACTTGATAAACCGTACTTTTCCAATGTAGGTTCGTCTATGTAAATAGACAGTACACCTTTATCGGTGATTTTGAATGCCTCAATCAGATGACCTTTGAACTTGAATTGTTCCAGGCTCTGCTTATTCATTTCATTCATGTCCTTGGCGGCTTCAAATTTGAACCGCTTAAGTTCGGCTACGACCTTATGGGTCAATTCTGTAGTGTTATTGAAAAGAAATCTGCCGGTATCACCAACGATTCCGGCAAACAGGAGACGTGCCGACTCATCATTGATATAGTCGTTGTCGAATCCCCATGCTGATGCCAGCAGAAAAATGAGTTCGGAAGTGGATGACACACCCGTTTCAACTATATTGATCGCGCCATAAGGATCGTGGTTTGGATGATGATCTATCTTGATCACTTCAGCACCCATGGATACATCGCCGTCAATCCGATCAGTGTTGGCCGTATCCACTACAATGACAAGTGGCTGATCTACGGCCACGGCAGTATCCATTTCCCCAAGAAAAGAAAGGGAAGGTTCAGTGTCCCCGAGAGCCGCCACTTTCTTATTTGGGAACATATGCTGGATAATGGATTTCAACCCAAGTTGGGCGCCTATCGCATCAGGATCCGGTCTCACATGCCTCAATATGATGATTTCGTCATAGGTGTTGATCTTGTTTATCAACGCTTTATAGTTGTCCTTTAGAGTCGGGTATCCATTTATATATTCTGTGAACAATTCTCATTCTCCCCTTATTTGGATTTACTTGTTTCGTATTATAAATTATACTACATATTGGAATGGAGTTGTAACGATGGAAACATCCTATCAGATTGCAGTATCCTTTCTGGTCACGCTGCTGCTCCTGAGCTTTTTTATGTTCCTGCTCTATAAGGTCAGGAAGATCAGGACGGAACGGGACGTCAGAAAGGCGTATTTCAACAGCATATCGAGAATCTGGCTCGGGTTGTTGATCGCTGTCTTCGGCCTTAATACAATCATACAATTTTCGTCGGCAGTATCATATATTGTCGGTGGCCTGTTCATCATCATCGGTCTCTACAATGTATGGCACTTCAATGCTGCACGAAAATACTTCAAAGCAAATCTCCCCATAGAGGAGAAGGCTTGGGCGGAGTTCAACCGTAAATCTGGACAGAATGGAAAATAGACAAGTGAGTTCACTTGTCTATTTTTCTTTATAATGCTGGATCAGCAGTACGGCTTTCATGTGAACCTCTCCATTTGCCCTGGCGATGACTTCCATCCTAAGGAACTGCTCCCCAGCATCAAGGACTTCTCCTTCTATCACAAGTTCCTGGTTCAATTGCATCAGCTTCATATTCATGATGTTCATCGTATCTATGTGATAGCTTTCTATATTCCTCTCCTTGAGCATCGCATCTATCAGACGCTCCATAAGTCTGATGAACTCGGACTGTACCATACTGCCATGTTCATCAGTCAAGAATGGCATGACTTTAATATGGAGTCTATTGTCGTCTATATGCACATTTCTGCCGATGTCTGGTTCTGCTGAGGACAGCCCTTCAGGTTTCTGCAGCTCCCTTTGCTTGAATACATCCCTCCTATCTACCACCCCGAGCCATATGCCCTCCTCGTCAATAATCGGGATGATGTTGAGGTGGTGCCAACTCATGGCTTGGCGTAGGCGCTGGATTGTACTCTGTGGTCTTGCTGAGGCATCGAATACCAGACCTTCCGGTCCATCCTCCCTCAATTTCATGAGATCTTTAGAACGGATGAGGCCCAGATAGAATCCTTCCTCTAAAATAATCGTTACCTTATCCGCCGGATAAAAGTCCTTCCCAAAGTCATTTTTGATATCATACACATATTCCTCCTGACGTACCAGAAGGTCGGCAGCAGTAATGACATTGGTCGTCATGAACCTGTTGTACAATTCACGCTGTATTGCCGACGCAACAGTAAATGTGTCAGAAGTCGTCGACAGGACAGGGAGCTTGAATGCGTCCGCCCGCTCCAAGATTTTCGGGTCGGCACCAAACCCCCCAGTGATCAGAATACCCGAATGGTTTTCCAATGCTTTCCGCTGGGCATCTTCACGATTTCCCACGATGAGGAGGGCACCTTCCTCGAGATATGTTTCGAGGGCCTCGGTGCGCATCGCACCGATGATGAATCTGCTGATCTCTCCATCAAGCCCTTCCGAACCGGCCAGGACAGTGCCTTCAATCACCCACTTCACCTGTTCAAAACTAAGTTTCCCTTCTATGTATTCCTCTTTCGGCGCAACCCTTATCGTGCCCACGCGCTCTATGGTCTTTACTAGACCTTCTTTCTCGGCGTCTTTGATTGCCCTATAGCTGGTGCCATCTGAAACACCCAGATGGGCAGATACTCGCCGCACGGAAATTTTGGCACCTTCCGGCAGGCGATATATGTAATCTATGATTTCATCATGTTTTGACATTCTTTACCTCCGCTACCCGCTTTATAAAAAAAGGGGCAGAACCCTGCCCCTAATGCTCCATTATATCAAAAACCTATGCCTTGAACTCTACATATTGACCTGCTGACAGTATTTGGCAGTCTCCCTTGACTTTATCTGCAAATGTCTGCGCGTCCTGCTTGATTGGCGGGAATGTATTGTAGTGAACGGGAACTGTGACGTCTGGCTTGATGAATTCATTTACTGCATGGGAAGCATCATCGATGCCCATTGTAAAATGGTCGCCGATTGGAACAAAGGCAACATCGAACGGGCCATTGAGTTCCGTGATGAGTTTCATGTCGCCGAATATCCCGGTATCCCCGAGATGATAGATTTTTTTGCCGCCCGCTTCAATAATGATGCCTGTCGGCATGCCTGTGTATATTGCACTTCCATCCTCATCTGTAAAGCTTGAGCTGTGGAAGGCATGGACATATTTTACAGTCCCGAATTCAAATGAATTTTTACCGCCAATATTCATCCCTATCGCTTCCACATCTTGACCTGACAGATAATCCGCCAACTCTACCGGGGCAACCACGGTCGCGTCATTGGCTTTGGCGATCTCCACAGTATCACCGACATGGTCATTGTGCCCATGGGTCAGTACAATATAGTCAACTTTCACATCTTCAACTTTCAGATCCGTCAATTCATTTCCGTTGATGAATGGATCGACAATCATTTTAGAACCTTCATTTTCAAGTTGGATGATCGAATGTCCATGATAACTGAGTTCCATAATCCTATTCCTCCTAAATGAATATCATATGCTTTCACTATACCCTAAAACCGCGGCAACCATTCATATTTATGATACAATTTTCATGAGGTGAATCAAATGAAGACAATTAGACGCAACCATACATTATCTGAAAATCATCTCTCTGAAATCATTGCCAGAGATGATTTTGACATACCCAATCTCGCATTGCTTCCGATGAAGAAGGCCCTTCATCCCGAAACGGAATATTTCGTTTCCCTGAACCATACGGAGGAACACAATCCTTTCCTTCTACAGAACCTCGTCATAGAAAGCATCCGTATGATGGAAGGAGCTGATGGTTTCATGACTGACCAGATCTTTACAAATGATCATCATCACATCAATCATAGATTCCTTGATGAAATATCCATACAGACCGGTAAGCGGCACCTTATAATAGGGCCGAGTTTCAGCCGTGTACCAACTTTTCTGCAAAGTCGCCTATTGGATGAGCTGGTAGACGCTGATGTTTCAGGAATCATGTTCGATGTGAGAGGCATAGACATCGATGACTTTGCTGCATTACAGCCGCTTGCCAAACTTAAGATCCATGCAAAGAAACGGATCGCCATCATTCCAGTCGTGAGGGATGAACACCAGCGGGAGGCTTTAGTCGACACCATCCCTTTTGATATCGTCTGCATTGCAGGCTGAGTCCATAAGAAGATAAAGGTTGCCCGGACGCGGCAAGAAAAAATCCTCCGCCATTTTTTATGGCGGAGGATTTTTGGTTTTAATATTGGGTTTGCTACAGCAATTCTGTTACATCTTTATATTCTAGTTCCTGCGCTTCTGCAACTGCTTTATAAGTCACATGACCGTCGTATGTGTTGAATCCGCCAATCAATGTCGGGTTGTCTTCAACTGCTTTACTGCAGCCCTTATTCGCTATTTGCAGACCATAAGCCATAGTCGCATTCGTCAAAGCGATTGTAGATGTACGCGGTACTGCACCAGGCATGTTCGCAACTGCATAGTGGACGACTTCGTGCTTGAAGTAGATCGGATCATCATGCGTCGTCACTTTATCTGTAGTTTCGAAGATACCACCCTGATCGATTGCGATGTCTACGATAACAGAGCCGGCATTCATCGATTTGATCATGTCTTCACTTACAAGACGAGGCGCGCGCGCTCCAGGTATCAGTACTGCACCGATGACAAGGTCACTTTCCTTCACTGCCTGTGCGATATTTAAAGGAGAAGACATGAGCGTCTGGACATCCCGTCCAAACAGGTCGTCGAGTTCCCTCAAACGCTTAGGGTTAAGGTCTAGAATCGTCACTTCTGCCCCCAGGCCAATTGCCATTTTAGCTGCATTGGTTCCAGCCATTCCGCCACCGATGATGGTGACCTTGCCGCGGGAGACGCCTGGCACTCCGCTCAGGAGTACACCTTTGCCGCCTTTGATCTTCTGCAGGTATTCTGCACCGACTTGCGCCGCCATGCGTCCGGCCACTTCACTCATAGGGGAAAGCAATGGCAGTGAACCATCCGGCAGTTGTATCGTCTCATAGGCGATTGCCGTTACTTTTTTATCTAAAAGCGCTTTTGTAAGTTTTGTTTCAGGTGCCAAGTGGAGGTATGTGAATAAGATCAGATCCTCTTTGAAATAATCGAATTCCTCTGCCAAAGGTTCTTTGACTTTGACCACCATATCGACATCCCAAGCCGCTGCCGCAGAGTCGACTATTTCAGCTCCTGCATTGCTGTAGTCGGCATCCTCGAAATAAGAGCCGCCTCCTGCATTCGTCTCCACCTTGACTGTATGTCCTGCTTCGACGAAGGCATGAACACCGCCGGGTGTCAGGCCGACCCTGCTTTCGTTGTTTTTAATCTCTTTAGGAACACCAATAATCATTCTAGAAACCCCTTTCATTTTTGAATGTTTCAACCCATCTATTGTATCATAAAGATATTGAAAAGTTATGACATAAATATGACTTTATCAATGTATAAATATATAAAATATTCAAAATGTGATATAATTGATGTGAAGAAGATACCACATCGAAAGGGGTTCTCAAAATGCTTAAATATCAAAATATCCTTATCGCGGTTGATGGATCAAGAGAGGCTGAATGGGCATTCCATAAAGCAATCGACATCGCAAAACGGAATGATTCAAAACTATCAATCATCAACGTCATCGACACCCGTTCTTTCGCCTCGGTAGAAGCTTATGACCGTACAATTTCCCAACGCGCCAATGACTTTGCCCAAAAGTTGCTGGATGGTTACGAAGACCTCGCATTGAAGAACGGTGTACTCGAAGTCGATAAGATAATCGACTATGGCTCACCAAAATCAATCATCCCTAAAAAAGCAGTTAAGAAGACCGGCGCAGATCTGATCGCGTGTGGTGCCACAGGCCTCAATGCTGTGGAGCGCTTCATCATCGGTTCCGTGTCTGAAGCGATTGTCCGTCAGGCGCCGTGTGATGTACTCGTTGTAAGAACTGAAACGTTGCCTGATGATTTCGAACCAGTTGTTGCAACTGAAGAGTTCATGAATGAAAACAAGTAATCCAAC
>NZ_JBHMAH010000004.1:59368-95072 GCF_042429615.1 Salinicoccus siamensis | reverse complement strand
TCTAGACGCCCATAATTCTGGCTACATCCCGTGCAATCATCACTTCTTCATCTGTTGGAATGACGATTATTTTTACAGGAGAATATGGGTGGTTGAGAAACTTCTCTTCCCCACGGACATCGTTCATGGTCGGGTCGAAATAGACACCCATGAATTCAAGGTTCTCCAGCACTTTTGCACGCACAATATCGGAGTTTTCTCCAACTCCGGCCGTGAATATTATCGCATCGAGACCACCCATGCGTGTGGCGTACGACCCCATATATTTATGGATTCTCTCACCGAACACTTCGAGTGCCAAGACCGCCCTCTCATTGCCTTTTTGAGCTTCATTCTCGATATCACGCAAGTCGCTTGAGAACCCGCTTACACCGAGTAGACCTGATTCCTTATTCAAGACATTGAGTACTTCTGAGGCGGACTTGCCCGTCTTTTCCATTATATAAGGAATGAGCGCCGGGTCTATATTACCTGAGCGTGTACCCATGGTAACGCCTGCCAATGGCGTGAATCCCATTGATGTATCGATTGACTTGCCGCCTTTCACCGCCGCTATGCTGGCACCATTCCCCAAGTGGCAGCTGATGAGCCTCAACTCATCAAGTGGCCTGTCCAAGAGTTCACTTGCCCGTTTGGTTACATATTTGTGGCTTGTACCATGAAAGCCATATTTACGGATACCGTAATCTTCATAGTAGTGGTAAGGCAAGCTGTATAAATAAGAACTCTCTGCCATGGTCTGATGGAAAGACGTATCGAAGACAGCAACGTGTGGCACGTTTGGCAGAAGTTCCCTGAACGCGTTGATTCCCATCAAATTCGCTGGGTTATGCAACGGCGCCAACTCACTCAGATCCTGGATTTCTTGAACGACTTTATCATCTATCAGAGCCGAATCATCAAAAACTTCGCCTCCATGGACGACACGGTGCCCACTGGCATCTATATCATTTATATCCTTAATCACATTATATTCAACCAATTTCTTCAACATTAGGTGAACGGCTTCTTCATGATCTCTGAAATTTTGGTTCAATGTGTCTTTTTGGCCATCCACTGTGATGGAAAAAATACCATTATCCATGCCGATTCTCTCGACAAGACCTTTGGCTATCTCTTTTTCTTCAGGCATTTCAAACAATTGGAATTTAAATGATGAGCTGCCTGCATTAATAGCTATAATCTTTGACATAACGCCCTCCTGATTCTTTAATTCCCAACATAGCTATCATACCATGACTCGGTCTGCTGCAAAAAGTTTTTAAACTGTGTGGCATTCTTAAAGTCCGGCACTTCGCCGATCAGCACTTCATTGTTTTTGAGTGGAGAGAACTTCTTTTTGATGACCATAATGGATTTCCGCTGCTTCTCAGTCTTGAAAATTGTTTTCGGTAAATGCAGGAACATCAACAATGTCGCTTCTTCTGATAGATACTTCTTGATGGTTTCATTATCTTTCTCAAGCATGTCTGAAGGTACGATGAATGCTCCAATTCCATCATCTTTCACATAGGCCATGGCACTTTCAAGCATCAATAGGTGCGCGTAGCTCCGTCCTTCGTCAAAAGCTGTTGTAAAGCCCTCTACTTTAAGAGGATAATGTCCTACTGGAAGGTCACCGACCGCTGCATCCACTTCCCCTGCCCTAGAAGGTTCTATGATGTCTTGAGGATAGATATTCATTGGTACCTTCAGGAATTCACATAGATTCGCGTTGAGCTGGGCGAGGACTGGATCCACTTCTACCCCATTCAACTCAATTTCGGGCATGCGTTCTTTCATCGTCATTGATAGATGACCAGTTCCACTACCGGCGTCCAGAAGGCGGATGGAATCCTCATTGAACAGCTGTATCAGATGAGACATCAAATAACCGAGACTGTCCGGTGTCATCTGATGATTCGGTTGAACAGGTTCTTTCTGTGCCTGTTGCAGATAAGCGAATTGGAATGCTTTCCTCATCTCGTCCATGCTGCCTTCCGCTTCGACCGTCAACAGCGCCTCACTCAACGCCTCAAGCCTTGAGAGCGCTCCGTCCTTCCCGATCAGGCGGTCTGTCTCCTGAATCAATCTATGGTATGTTTTTTCCATTTTTGTCTGCTCCATATTATCCCCCAATAAAATATGGACTGCCGATGGCAGTCCAAATGCTTTCTACATTATATTATAATGCTTTTAATGCTTCAATCGCTTTGTCGTAATCAGGGTGGTCTGTTCCTTCAGGAACGTACTCAACGTACCGGATCTTGTCGTTTTCATCAAGCACGAAGACGCTCCTCGCAAGAAGTCTCAGCTCCTCCATCACTACGCCGTAATTTTCACCGAATGATAAATCTCTATGGTCACTCAATGTAACTGCATTTTCCAATCCCTCATCAGCTGTCCATCTTTTCTGTGCAAAAGGCAAGTCATTCGAAATGGTGATGACGGCAACGTTGTCGACGCTTGTTGCCTGTTCGTTGAATGTCTTGGTCTGGGTGCTGCATACCCCAGTGTCTATTGATGGTATTACACTGATCAATTTTTTCTTGCCTTTAAAGTCATTGAGACTGACTTGTTCAAGATCTGTGTTCAATGCGGTAAAGTCAGGCGCTTGGTCTCCAACCTTTACCTGCTCACCGCGCAATGTCATTGGATTGCCCTTAAAAGTAACGTTAGCCATTGATGAATCATCCTCCTAAGTAGATTGCTTTTGATATTAAACTTCCCTGAAATAGCGTGCCTTAATCATATTTTTATAATCTTGGTAGCTGTTCTTGACTACATGCGTGTTTGCGAAGTAGTCGTGTAGTCCGATTCTATCCTTTGTGAACAGCACAATCAAGTATGGGAGATAGAACAACTGGTTGCTGATATAGCGGCCGATCAATTCCCTGAATATGACTTGGCCAAATGAAAGGCGTTCTCCGAATTCCGAGACCACGCTGATGCCTGTAATCATTTTGCCTAGGGTCTGCCTGAAGTAGTACGTCATAAGGATGAAATAGGCGAAGTAGACAATTGCATTTAAAATATTTTCTGCGCTGAACAACGGAATCCATATTTGAAAGCTTCTGATATCGAACACGTTCAAAATTGGATATATGATGATCTGCGAAACTGACCACAGCACTATGATATCAATCAGGTAGCTGATGAATCTTGTGAAAAAATGTGCTGTTGCCATATGATCTAGTTTGTCGTTTAATGTATCCGTCTCTCTGAAGTCATCCCTGACAGTCTGTTCCACGTCCATACCCCCTATTTCTCATACAGGTACATAGGTTCTATGCCCTGTCTATTCTTTAATAGAGATTCAATCTGTGCGATTTCAGTTTTGCCAATCAGGCGATCCATCAGGCTGGCAGCTCCATAATTGAGCGAGAGTCGATTGCCTTGCCCCTGGCCGTATTCGATGATTTGAGGGTTCCCTCCAATGCTCTCCTTCATTGATGCCATCGCATCTTCAAGGTAACCCATCTCATCTACAAGGCCATTCTCCATAGCATCTTCGCCGAGATAAATCCGGCCATCGGCCAATGCCTCAACTCTTTTCTGGTCCATGCCCCGTCCCTCAGCCACTACGTCAACGAAATCCTGGTACATGCTGTCAACCATGTTTTGTACATATTCCTGCTCTTCTTGGCTTGGGTCTTTATGGCCGCTGAGCATTTCCTTCATATCTCCGCTGGCATACGTTTCAAACTCTACTCCGTAATCCTCTGCAAGCTGACTGTAATTGATGCTCTGCATGATTACACCGATTGAGCCGGTGAGCGTTTCATCGGATGCAAAAATCTTATCGGCGGGGGCCGAGACGTAATAGCCACCGGAAGCTGCCATGCCGCCCATTGAACTGTAGATTGTTTTGCCGGCTTCTTTAGCTTCCATCAGATACTTATGTATCTCCGCACTTTCGTAGACTCCTCCACCTGGTGAATTGACATTGAGGAGTATCCCTTTTATATCGTCACTGCTGATGATCTCCTTCAAAGCTTCTATTGTCAATTCATGGTTATATGCTTCTGAGCCGAATACGCCTTGTGGACCCGTATCCATAATGGTGCCTTCTATGTTCAATATGGCAATCTTATTGCTGGTGTTGCCTTCTTCGACGACGAAGGACGGCGGGAATTCACTGTTGGTATATTCATTGAATGTATCCTGCCAATCACTGGCCCATAAAATATTGAATAATGAAGCCATTATGCCAAAGAAAAACAAAGCCAATGCCACTACAACCGCGACTATCCGTTTCATTTTAACATTCCTTTCCGAATATGCTGTATACTTCTATTATGATAACATATAGTCATAATAAACAACCAATGGGAGTGAAATCTTTGATCAACTATAAGACGATATATTTCTTTGCCCCGCATGGAGATGAGACTAAAGAGATAAAGCAGGATCTGTCAAAGCTGTTCGATCGCCTTGATATCCATACCGTGGAATCTGACAAGGAAGCGGACATCATTGCTTCCATCGGCGGTGACGGTGCCTTCTTACAAGCTGTCCGCCGGAGTAATTTCCGGGATGATTGCGTCTATCTCGGAATCGCCGCAGACAGCAACAGACATTTCTATGTCGATTTTCATTACCAGGACATCCAGGCGCTTGAAGAAGCGTTCCAAAAAGATGATATGGATGTCAGAAGATATCCCACAATAGAAGTTAAGGTGAACGACAATAACCCGAGCTATTGCCTGAACGAATTCACATTGCGTTCGAGCATTGTAAAGACGTTGAAGATGGATATCTATATCAGTGACTTCTTTTTTGAACACTTTAATGGTGATGGCATATTGGTCTCCACTCCTACTGGATCGACAGGTTACAACAAATCAGTGGGAGGGGCTGTGGTGGATCCACTCATAGAATCGATGCAGGTTACCGAACTCGGCAGCGTGAACAATAATACGTATCGGACTCTGGGAACGAGCTTCCTGCTCAACAGACAACGGCCACTCACTCTACTGATAGATAAAAACACCGACTACTACCCTGTCATGTCGCTTGATAATGAAGCGATAAGTGTTCAAAACACTGAAAAGGTTGAATTGAGGCTCAGTAAAAAACATATTCAGACGTTGAAGCTGAAAGATAATACTTTCTGGCATAAAACGCAAAGAAACTTCCTCTGATCAGAGGAAGTTTCTTTGCGTTTAGGCTTGGAGAAAATCATACAAGTTTTTGATTATCAGCACAGCAGTCACTATGATGAACAACCCCTTTACGTACCCAGAGCCTTTAGTGATGGCCATATGGGCACCGGCATACGAACCGAGGATCATGCTTGCCCCCATGATCAGACCATAAGTATAATTGACCTCCCCCATCACGATAAATAGGATGAGGGCGCCGATGTTACTTGCGAAGTTCAACACTTTTGCATTGCCGGCCGACCTTAAAAAGTCAAACCCGGTAAACAGCATCAAAAACATCAGGAACGACCCTGTGCCTCCTCCCATGAAGCCGTCATAGAAACCGATCAACACTACAAAAATGATGAGCAGAATTATTTTTCTGGGCGTAAAGACCGCATGACGTTCAACCTCTCCCCAATCCTTCTTCAACAGGGTATAGATGAGGACGATGAACAGCATGGCCAACACGAGTGGTTTCAACACCTCTCCGGGTGTATAAACAGCCGTAAGTGCCCCTAGAACTGAAAATATGAAACTGATGAGAAATAGTTTCATGACCATTTTAAAGTCCACATGTCGTGCCCTCAAGAATCTTAGAGAGCTGGTCAGGGAGCCGAAGGAGGAGGCCAGTTTATTGGTGCCGAGAGCCGTGGCCGGACTGATGCCTGTAGCAAGTAATGCGGGAATGGCGATAAGCCCACCCCCACCCACTACCGCATCGATGAATGCCGCCAGGAAACCAAGGACAATGATCAGCAGTATGACTGTCACATCGATTTCTGCCATATCTTCTACAGAAGCCCGGCAAACGCTTCTTTTTCTTCCGCTTCACCAGCAGAGAAGCATTCGACATTTTCAAGCGCTTCTGCAATAAGCGGTCGGAAATCGACTTTTGATTCGAACTTCTCAACCTTTTCAAGCGATGGTCTTGTCTTCGGCGCTTTTGGTTTGAATATCGTACAGCAATCTTCATAAGGTAGGATGGACGTTTCATAAGTGCCGTATGCACGTGCCTTCTCGACGATTTCGTTCTTATCCAGTGTCAGAAGCGGACGCAGAACCGGAAAGCTGGTAACGGCATTGATGGCATGCATACTCTGGAGTGTCTGCGAAGCGACCTGTCCCAGATTCTCGCCGTTGATGACCGCCTGGGCGTTGATGGTATGTGCCAGTTCCTCAGCAATCGTAAGCATGATGCGCCGCGTGGTCGTCATACTGAAATTGTCGGGAATCCACTCATATATCGTAGTCTGCAACTTTGTAAAAGGTACTATGTGGAGTTTTATATCAGTGCCGGTGCGCCGGGACATGATTTCCACGAGTTTTTTCACCTTGTTTGTTGCTTCAGGGCTTGTATAGGGTGGGGAGTGGAAATGGATCGCTTCAATTTCCACTCCCTTTTTCATGACTTCCAAGCCAGCAACAGGGGAATCGATGCCCCCAGACAACATGAGGAGGCTTTTCCCGCCAGTGCCTGTGGGAAGCCCACCTACGCCTTGCCTTACTTCATAGTACATATATATGGCCTCGGGCCGTACTTCCACATTAAGTTGATGATCTGGATGCTTGACGTCGACACTTATTCCTTCGATATTTTCCAAGATATATCCACCGAGCAGACGCTGTATATCGTAAGTGTTCAAATGATACGTCTTATCCACGCGTTTTACTTCAATTTTAAATGTTTCCCCATGCCTGAACTCCCTCCCAAGAGCGACCGCAGTGTTGAGCATGCTCTCTTCATCCGTTTTAATTTTGACGACCGGGGAAAAACTCAATATACCATTTATGTTCTCCAGAGCCTCCATGATTTTTTCATGTGGCTCATCATTTATTTGGACATATGCGCGGTCTCTTTGCACATCTATTGTCACATCATATCCTTCCATGGCCCGTTCAATACTTCTTTCAAGTGCATTCAAGAACATTTTCCTGTTCTTTGCCTTTAACGTGATTTCTCCGTAGCGCACCAAAATATAATCGTAGTTCATTCCAGTACCTCCTTTATCTCTTCATGTACAGCCTCTAAAGCATCGCATAGCTGATCGACTTCGGCCTGGGTCGTCATATTGCCAAAGGAGATTCGGATGCTGCCTTCTATCTTCTCTTTACTGGATCCGATTGCCGATAAGGTTTCATTCAATTTCCTCAACTTAGACGCACATGCGCTTGTTGTCGACACCATAACGCCGCGTCTTCCAAGAGCATTGACGACAACTTCCCCCTGCGCCCCGATAAAGGAAATGTTCATGATATGCGGTATGCCCCCAGGGTGGATGTGAATCGATTTAAGATTGTCAGCCGTATTCTGGACCTGTTCATTATAGCGTGTTATGCGTGCCGTATTTTCTTTCATGGCCTCTGTGGATATGCGCATGGCTCTGGCCATCGCAACCGCTCCAGGAAGGTTTACGGTGCCACTCCTTCTGCCGTACTCATGACCCCCGCCATGAATGATTGGCAATATTGCCTCGCCATCTCTTGAGAGTAAGGCCCCGACGCCTTTTACACCGTGGAATTTATGGCCGCTGAAGCTGAGTGAGTCCACACCATTGTAGTCCATTTGTATTTTCCCCACTGCTTGAGTGGCATCCACATGAAAATGCACTTTAGGGTAACCCTCAACCAGCCTGACTATTTCCTGTATGGGTTGCACGCTCCCTATTATATTATTGACGGCCATCACGGTTATGAGAATAACATCCTCATCAATAAGCGCCTCAAGATGCGAGAGGTCTATCATGCCTTTTGAGGTTGTGCGGATGTATTTGACTCTGAAACCTTTTTCCTTCATCGCCTCTAGGGTGTTCATGATGCTTGGATGCTCAATCTCGCTCGCAAGTATCGTCTTGCCAGACCGTTTCTTTTTTTCAACGATGCTCTGTATGACAAGGTTATTGCTTTCAGTCGCTCCCGAGGTGAATATGCAGTCATACTCATCAAGGCACACCAGTCCTTTCACTTGGGTGCGTGCAGCTTCCAACAGCCGCGCCGCTTCACGACCTTTCATATGGATGCTGGCGGTATTGAAGTAATAGTCATCACCAGTATTCATATAAGTCTCCATAACGGACTTGTATGGTTTCGTCGTTGCAGCATTATCCATATAGACCACAAATTTCTCCCCTTACATAAAAGAGACTCGGGAAATGAATCCCAAGTCGTCTGTATTCTACTGCTCATCAAATTCTTTTTCGATACGTTGTGCTGCACCAGGTTCCACTTTCTCGAGTGCGTTTCGTGCAATATCCAGTGCACGCTTATATCTATTTTCCCGGAATAGGCGTTCCGCTTCACTCAGCATTTGGCTGAAATCGGGATCGTCTTTCCTGTAGCGGTTGCCGTATTGTACCATGACTTCCGTCAAACGGGCATTTTGAAGCACCTCATAGGATTCGTGCTCATACTTGTTCATCAATATGACTGCGCCATTGACCTTATCTTTGATGTACTGGACATTCAAAGGGCGCCGCTTGAAATATTTATGGATTTCCTGGACTTCAATATCCAACTCGTTTTTCATTACAAGGAATTTTTCAGGCACACTCGTCAGATTGGAACCGAAGAGTTCCCGATGGATTTCTTCTTTGCGATCCTGGATCAACAGTGCGTTCTCCCGCGCTTCCGTCTCATCCTCCCTAAGGTTTATAAGATATTGTTGGATTTGATTCTGTTCTTCATTGATAGAACCGATATTTTGTTTGATATATTCAAGGTTGTCCAGCACCTCGCTGTAACGCGCCATGGATTTTGATGTCTCCGATATGATGTCGTCGTAAACATCTATCATATTCTCAACTTCATGCTCGAACTTCTGGACTCTATGCATATCCGTTTCATTTATATGGAAATACTCTTTCAGATAATCGATTTCAGTCCTTAGTGTGTAGTTCAAGTCTTTTGCATGGAACAGATCATCTGTGATGATATCCTTTTCGTGATCGACTTTGGTTTTTGATTTGACTTCATGTTCAACCAGCTCAAGCATATCGTCCAGTTCAGCGTTGATGCCATCCAATATATCCTTCGCCTCATCCAGATCCAAGCGGGAAATCAGAGGCTCGACGAGGTTGAGTTTGCCTTTGAGCGTCGACAACTTCCCTTCCACCTTTATATGTTCCAGATCGTAGCCTTCCGCTTTAAGGTCCCTACAGCCGAATCGGATTTCTTGGAACTGTTGGGGCAGGTCCTTCTGAACTTCCTTGATCATCACCGGAATTTCATCCATGCTCTTTTTCAGGATGCTGAGCTCTTCGTGTACCGCGTCAATTTCCTTGTTCGCCGTGACGTAATTTCCCTCATTGACATGGTTCTCATAGGATTTAAGTTCAGGTTCATAAGTTTCGATCAACTTTTCAAGTGAAGGCTGACTATCTCCAAACTGATGTCCGTTCGCCAGTACATCACGTTTTGCCTCACGATAGATCTTCTCTGCTTCTTCAAACTTCCGCTCACCTGCTTCATTTGAGTCAACGAAATTCCCGATCTCTGAAGTCAGTGCCGTATATTTCGATTCTGCTTCTTCAATTTTCTGTTTTGCAGCGTCGCTCTTTTCACGACTGCCACTGAAGCGGAATTTTTCCGCGTCCTGCTCTGCCTCAGAAAGTTGAGTGTCTACAAACGCCAAGTCGGCCTTCAGCACATCCTGCCATCCAGCCTGCCATTTTTTGTAGAGGGTCTGTGCTTCGCCGTGAAGGTTATAGTCTTTAACTTTAACAAGCTCATCCTGAAATGGCAGGTTACGCACGCCTTCAAGCTTCGCCTGCTGTGCTTTGATATCTTCTTTTCTGACATTACGCATGTATAACAGCACACCGATCGCGATGACGACGGCCAGAATAACAATAATTAAAACATAGACCCACATACATTTACCTCCTAAGTATATAATTAGATTATAGCTTAAAAAATTGAAAGAAAAAACATTAAAAAGAAAAAACATTAAAATGTATAATTCACTAATATTGATATAAGATAGGGTGATTTCATTGTTTACAAAAACACAGATTAAAGATTACACTCAGCTCAATCAGATGCTGAAAAGCCTTATTGAAGATGAAAGCGATAGAATCGCCAATCTGTCAAATGCTGCCAGCCTCCTCAATGTATTTCTCGAAGACATTAATTGGGTTGGCTTCTACCTATATGACGAGGCAGCGGATGAACTGGTCCTCGGTCCGTTCCAGGGGCTTCCTGCATGCGTCCGAATCGGGAACGGCAAAGGGGTATGCGGCCTTGCACTCCGTGGCAATGATATCTTCATAGTCGATGACGTAACGCAGTTCCCTGGGCATATTGCCTGTGATTCGGCAAGCCGTTCAGAAATTGTAGTCCCAATATATATTGACGAAAAGCCAATCGGTGTGCTTGACGTCGACTCGCCTTCCTTCGACCGCTTCACAGAGGAAGACAGGACCGGCCTCAGCAATTTTGTGGAAGTACTGAAACAGTATATATAATTACATCCACGTTGACAAACCTTTACTCTACATGTATAATCAGTCATTGTGTAAATGAACGGATTAAGTAGCGGATGATCATTACATGTCAGCATGTGGTTCCCTTGTTGGTGTGCTGCGTAACTGATGCTATAAGGCGAAGGTACTTAAAACCGCATGCCCATGTAAGTGGTCGTCACCCTTATGATGTTTTTTGCATATACAAACACAATAAGGAGGAGTCATTATGGCTCGATTTACAGGTTCAATCTGGAAAAAGTCCCGCCGTCTTGGAATTTCCCTGACAGGCACAGGCAAAGAATTGGAACGCCGTCCATACGCCCCTGGTGATCATGGACCTACACAAAGGGTAAAACTTTCCGAATACGGAATGCAGCTTCAGGAAAAGCAGAAGCTCCGTTTCATGTACGGCATCAACGAACGCCAGTTCCGCAAGATCTTCGATCGTTCTGCGAACATGAAAGGCGTTCATGGTGAGAACTTCATGATTCTCCTGGCTTCCCGCTTGGATGCAGTCGTATATCAACTCGGTCTTGCAAGGACGCGCCGTCAAGCACGTCAACTTGTCAACCACGGTCACGTGACTGTTGATGGCAAGCGTGTGGATATCCCATCCTATACACTTAAAGCAGGCCAAACAATTGGACTTCGTGAGAAATCACAGAATCTCGATATCGTTAAAGAAGCCATCGAGTACAACAACTTCGTTCCGGAATACCTTTCTTTCGACGAAGAAAAACTTGAAGGTACTTTCGTGCGTCAGCCGGAACGTTCTGAACTTTCCGCTGACATCAATGAACAGCTTATCGTAGAGTTCTACTCCAGATAATAGGCTATCATCAAAACTCCCCAATTTCTCAAGCAGAATATGGGGAGTTTTATTTTTATCCTCTTAACCCTTTGTGCCTAAGGCCGTGAATAACGTCGCGCTCCCTGCATTTATTGCCGTGCACCGAGTCCGCACTTTACATCCTGCGGTTTAAGGCGTAGTATAACGATGGATATAAGAGATAACTGTGTGGATTGGAGGGATAAGCATGAATAAGTCATTTGCTGTATTCGGTCTCGGTCACTTCGGCGGCACCCTCGTACAGGAGTTTCATGAACAGGGCATCGAAGTGATTGCAGTAGACAAGGATGAGGACAAAGTGAAGGAGTTCTCTGAACTTGCGACTTACGCAGTATGCACTAGAAATATGGATGAGAGTCTGTTGAACGATCTCGGTGTCAGGAACGTCGACCACGCTTTCGTATCGTTCGGTGATGATCTTGAAGCAAGTATACTCACTTCTCTGCTTCTGAAGGATATCGGTGTACCGAAAGTATGGACAAAATCTCAGAACTCCCATCATACAAAGGTCTTAAAAAGGATTGGGGTCGATCGCGTCATCCAGCCATCACATGACATGGCTAAGAAGATCGCCAGGCATATCAATTCTGATAAAATGATCGATTTCATCGAGCTGTCCGACAAATACAGCATGGCTGAAATTGTCGCCACATCAAAAATCGATGGCGAAACGGTCTCATCTATGAATCTTCGCGCCAAATATGGCTGCATAATCGTCGGCATACACAGGGATGATGGATTCAATATTTCTCCACCCATCGATGCGAAAATCTTTGAAGGGGATATACTGATCATAATCGGCCGGAATGATGATATAGCACGATTTGAAAAAACCGGATTATAGTCCGGCTGCAATTCCACAAAAAGGAGCGCTTTCAAAAGCGCTCCTTTTTTAAACTTATTTCCTATAATATTTTATATATTCTCCATCGAAATCGCACCCTACATAATCTACACCATTTAAAAGCATCCATTCTGCATCTTCATAGTGGATGAAGTGTGGTTCCCCTGATGGTTCATATCCTTCGAAGAGATCCAGCTGCATGACATGCCTTTTTTTCCCGTTGTACTTATACGCTGTATCCACAATTCTGAAACCCAGTTTGAACTTATCTTTCAGGCTTGGAATATTACTTGGCATGACAGTCGTCAATACATATTCAAAACGGCCGTCAGACCGCACTTTCTCAAGCAGGCGCTCCCCCATCCTGGTCTGTAGGCCCTGCCCCCTTACGGCAGGTTTGATAAAACTGATTTCCGAATAGATGACCGAATGCCTGTCATCTATTCCCGCGTTTTCTGCCAGATGCTCTTCTTCATCAGGGGACGGGATGTACATTGACCTGGTGCCGGTCAGCCTCCCTTCATCATATGCACCTATGATGAAACCTTGTTGGATGATCGCTTTGAATTCAGCACGCGTCAACGTTTGAAGCACTTCTTTATTTTCAAGCCCGTCGTATACTTCTTCCTGCAGTTCAAGCAATTCCGGCAATTCTCCGAGATGTATCGTCCTCAAATCCATCCAATCATCCTTTACGATTTATGTTGTACGCTAAATATTTAGGTTTAACCCTAGCAACAGTGGGTTATATAGTGATGAGGAGTTGGTGCATATGGCAATCTTAGTTAAGGTTAAGGACAGCACGAACAACAGGACGGATTTTGATTATGTAGGACAAGACAGCATGAATCAGTTTGATAAGACTGAATATATACTGAAAGAAATGACTTCTGAAGATGATCACAAGTATATTCAGTTCATTTACCCAAATCATACTGAAGTGTTTACACAATTCAAAATCGATTATGTCAAAAGACGCTGAGATCTTCAGCGTCTTTATTTTTCTTTCAGTGTCTCCTGAAGCCAGCTGAACATTAACCCTGTCCAGTTTGCAGCCCGTCTATCTTCATTACCGGTCATCTCTGTGGCCAAGCTTAAACCATGTCCACCTGATTTGAACGTATGGAGTTCCCATGGTATCTGATGCGCCTCAAGTCCTTTGGCAAAATCAAGACTGTTCTGTACAAATACCAATTGATCTGCAACAGTGTGCCAGATGAAAGTCGGAGGTACATCTTTCGAGATGTTTTTTGCTAACGTCGCCCTATCCAGAAGCTCATCTGTCACATGAGGCCCGAAAATCATCCTGGACGCCGTCGTCATATATTTCGGATCACCTATACCGCGCTCTTCAGCTATAGATTTATTCATCATGAAATCCAGTATCGGATAGGATAGAATTTGGAAGTTCGGCTTGTACCATCTTGGTTCAGTGCCCGTCAATCCTTTCAGCCACGAAGTGTTCCAGTGTACGCCCAGGCTCGCAGCCAGATGTCCCCCGGCTGAGAAGCCTATAACCCCTATCTTATCGGGATTCACGTTGAATTCATGACAATTTTCCCGTATGAAGGTCATCGTTTCCGCCAATTCAACCAGTGGGCCTGGAAACTCGGAACCGAGGGTTTCGTCTGCTTCGACCATTGAAGCAATCTGATAAAGTTCATCCCTGTTTACGGCGTTGCCCTCTTTACGCATCGCCGAACCGAGCGTCGAATACCTCAATATGAATACATGATAGCCTTTCGCAAGGAATTCATAGCCTACGGGCTCCGCTTCCCGATCCGACACATACATATAACTGCCGCCCGGACATATGACGACTGCCGGGCGACCCTCCTTTTCATAGACGCCGCTCTCTCCGAGCATCATCGTCACTTCAGCATGCTTATCCCCGATATAAAAACTTTGAAGATTCATTATTCGTCCTCCCTATCAGTTGATCAGTCTGTATAGATACTTCTCATTTCTATAGACACCGTCTACATTGACGGCATCCACACGCTCGCCTTCCTCAAGGAACCCGAGCATCTTGTACAATTCGATCATTTCCTCATAATCATCACGAATTGCCGTTTCCAACCTATGGACCTGGTTATCTTCCGCCCATCTGATGGCTGCATTCAATATATTTCTGCCTATGCTGTTCTTTTGTTCCGACTTAAGGACACCCATAGAAACGACTGCGCGATGCCTCGTCGTTTCGCTGTGGTTCCCCCTCATACTGATGTACCCTTGCATCTCCTGGTTTTCCAGTGCCAGGAAAATTTGACTTCTGCCATCTTGAAGCATATCAGATAATATCTCTTCAGTGTTGCTGAGATTTATTTTCTTTTCGGCATATAAATCATCCTGAGCATTGTACTCGAGGGACATCATCAAGTTTAGGAAATGTTCACTGTCCCTCATTTCAACTGGTCTTATCTCCATTTTCATCCTCATTCCTTTAGCAAGAATTTCATAATGAAATCCAAAGCTGGGGGATTTTCATTTTTAAGTCCTTCAATGAACTTCCGGCGATCATAGGGGACGTTCCTGAACATTGTGTTTATTGCACCGTCGCCCTTCAATTCGAGTATCGCATAAGGGGCAAAGGAAGTCTCTGTTACACCGAGTGCCCCGGGATTGACCACTACAGGGCCTGAGGTCTTGAAGTGCCGGGTAATGTGGTCATGTCCATACAGCACTACGCTATATGCTTCCTGCCCGTAGATTTCCTCAAGTAGCTCAAGTGAAGGTGATTCCTCGATTGATCGGTACCTGCAACCATCCAGATGATAGTGGGTCAACAACATTTTGTGGCCCTCTATCCTCTTTTCAATAGTCAGGGGGAGGTTTTCCAGCATATGGATATAATCAGGGTCGATGTGTCGCGAAACCCATAGATGATGTTCATGCTCAGGTCCACTCACCTGGGATTTCATACCTTTTAGTGCTTTTATCACTTCGTCATCGTGGTTCCCCGTAATCAGAGTCAAATTCTCCATCTCAGACAATACACTGAGCACTTCATTAGTCTGATGGCCAAGGGAGATCATGTCACCCAGGCAATACACCTCATCTATCCTAAACTGCTCCATATCCCCGATTACTTTTTCCAGCGCCTCGTAGTTCCCATGTATATCAGAAATGACGGCGATTTTCATGGTCATGCGTCCATCCCCCCTTTATACTCCTTCTGGCCCTTATATTACCAAAAATCCTTTATACCACCTACCACTCCCTCTCATGTTATCATATATGTATTATGACTAAGAGGTGCAATATGACTAAAATCTCACTTGTCAGACATGGTCTGACTGATTTCAATAGATTAAGGAAACTACAAGGGTTTTCTGACATTCCCCTCAATGAGGAAGGCGAGGGACAGGCTATCGATGCTTCACTCCACCTTAAAGACGAGCCTTTTGACGCCATCGTTTCGAGTCCGTTGAGTCGGGCATTCCGTACCGCAGAAATAATCAACCAGCATCATGGGCTGCCGATTATAACAATGGACGAACTTAAGGAACAACATTTCGGCAAACTTGAAGGATTGCACATCGATAATATAATGGAGAAGTATCCAGACGGTAACCTACCTGGCATTGAAACGTTCGAATCCCTTTCCGCACGTGTCGAAGAGGCAATGGACATGATTTCAGAAGAATATGATGGACAACACGTATTGCTTACAGCCCACTCCCGCACGATAAAATCAATTCTCTCCCTCTATAGCGATGAAATTGATATGGCACAAACCAAATTGGATAACTGCAGCTTAAGCATCATCCAAGAAGTGAATGGCAAGTGGCATGTGATCGACTATAACATTTCCACAGCGGTGTCCGGATCCATCCAGGAATAGATATCCTCTTTACGCTAAAATATTGCGGTCCTTCCGGCGGGCCATTATAGGAGTTGTAAACCATGGAGAACATCGAATCCACCATCCTTGCTTATAGAGGTGATCATTACAGCTACGGTATAATGCAGGGTGAATCTTTGAAACAGACCCACTATATGCAGAACAGAAATTACGAATGGATCAAAAGACGTCCAAAATTCAATCTGGACTATAGGGAAACAAAAGCTCTGTACCAGCATTTTGCACCGCATATCTGGGAGGAATTGATGGGTTTACAGGAATCACTCGAAATCACCGATCATGAAGTTCTGCTAAATCTAGCCCATTACCGCATCTCCCCTAAAGACAGTGGGTGTAGCGTCTATTTGGATAATGATACATTCATCAGGAACTATGATTATCATCCGAACACTTATGACGGCATCTACAAGCTTTTCCAGCCAGATTATGGCTATTCCCATATCGGCCCTGCATCAAGGATAACCGGAAGAATGGACGGCATGAATGAGCATGGCCTTATCATGGCCTATAATTTTATGAACAGAAAACAACCATTCGATGGATTTACATGTTTCATCATCGGACGGTTCATACTTGAACTCTGCAGGACAGCACAAGATGCAAAAGATCTATTGGAGGCACTCCCCCACAGAGGCGGCTTCAGCTATATCATCCAGGATAAGCAAAATGATTCATTCATAGCGGAAACATCCGCACGCGGATTGACGTTCCGTGAAGCGAATATCTGCACAAATCATTATGAAGCATTGACGGATGAGAACAGGAGATATCTGGTTGATTCGAAGGAGCGTCTGGATATCCTGAAACAATTGCACTTCCCCTCTGAAGATGAAGTGCTCGATTATTTTACGCAACCTGGCGTCGGCCTATTCGTCGACAACTATAAAAGTTGGGCGGGGACGATCCACACTAGCCGATACGACAAAAAGAATCTGACGGCTGGAATCCAGCTTGGCTCTGGTCCAATGCACGATTTCGATTTTTCCGCCTGGCTCGGAGGCGAAGCAGTCAATCAGCAGAAAATCTCAGGACAGCTCGCTACAGACCTGTCATTCACCACTGCCGATTGGCAGCTGAAATCTGTAAGATAGAAGGGTGGGGAATCAGATGCTTGAATTCGACAACCTTATATTCAGCGGTTTCGATGTCATTCTGAGGACTGTGATCGTCGGCATTATGGCTTATCTCTCACTCGTCGTCATCCTCCGGGTCAGTGGCAAGCGCACCTTGACTAAAATGAACGCTTTTGACTTTGTAGTCACCGTAGCCCTCGGTTCAATCCTTGCAAGCATCATTACCACCAAGGACATAACATTGATGCAGGGTATGACCGCTTTCCTTGTCCTGGTCGTCATGCAGTATATATTTACGAAGTTATCCGTCAAAAGCCTCTTTTTCAGTAACCTGGTCAAATCCCAGCCTATCCTGCTCTACTTCAAAGATGAGTTTCTAGAACGTAATATGGCTAAAGAACGTATTCTGGAGCGGGAAATCAGGCAAGCTGTCCGTGCAGAAGGAAAAGAGGATATGTCTGATGTACTGGCCGTCATCCTCGAGACGGATGGCAGCATCTCGGTCATGGGGCGGAGCCATGATAAAAGAGAGTCTGATATGACGATTCTTTTCGAGGATGTAAAAAAATAAGACCATATGGTCTTATTTTTTTATGGATAATATTTTCCCATAGGTTGATATGCGCCATATCCATTCGAGTGGACCATATTTAAAATACCGCATCCAAAGATGGCTTACCACGATCTGAAAACCGAAGGTTGCCGCAACAATTAAAGGGAACCATAGTGCCCCAATCTGATTGAACAGGTTAAAACCAAAAAACAATACAATCATCAGCACGCTTTGCATGATGTAGTTGGTCAATGCAAGCTGTCCGACAGGCTGCAGCATTTTTGTAAAGGATTGAAACCTTAAAAATATCAGAGCCAACAATGCAGTATACCCAAGTGACATCAAAGGACCACCCAGTGTGTAGGCAAGCATAGATAAGACAGATAGTGCTGGAGATTCCATGCCATAAGTCATGGCATATCCCGTGATCACTTTAACCGGCAGTCCAACTCCGATACCGATTATTACAATTTTCCACAACATCTTTTTTAGTGACCATAGCCTTGTATGATAGCCTTTTTGTCCGACAAACAGACCGATAAGAAACACTGCCAGGACAAGTGGTACCATCGCTATATTATTGACCGACATGAGCCCCAATATGGAAAGGTTCAGGGAAACAATGTCCCAGTAGGATCCATTTGAAGCTTCGATCATGTTGATGCCGTAAACGGGACTGGATGCAGTTTCTGCATTGATGTCCGGCAGGGATAGAGCAAGCATCGTCATCAGTATTACAAACACTGAACCCAGCAACAGTATCATAGTTGAAATGAATAGATTCAAGCGAGGATTCAGACGGTAAAAAAGAAGCAGTATGATGCCAGTCACGGCATAGACGGTCAGGATATCGCCATACCAGACAAATATAGCGTGGAGCAGGCCGATGATCAGCAGTATTGACATCCGTCTGATGAAAAGTCTATTCACCTGTTGCGTCCTATTTTTTGCCCTTGATAGGAAAATGTAGAAGCCAAGACCGAATAGAAAAGAGAACATCGTATAGAAATTGGCCGTGACGAATATGTTTATCAGCAATATGATAACTGAATTGGAACCTGTATATATATCACTTGCATCAAATGTCAGTTGATTCTCCATTTGAGGACCAGCAAAACTCATAATGTTCATCATCAGAATCCCAAACAATGCAAATCCACGTACCGCATCAATCTCGTGGACTCTATCAGCTGATCCAACCGGCAGATATTCCCGCTTCATGATATTCCTCCAAAACTATAATGATTTATTCAATCATATCACAGTCCATTTCCAAACTAACCAAAATCATGGCATATAAAAAGTGGACTCAAAGGTTTTGAGTCCACTTTTGCAGCCAGTCCAAGTCTATAAAATTCTGCAGCCAGTCCAGATCCATAAACTCCACCGGGGCGCCTGTCAAATAGGAATATATATAATTGATGAATAGTGCCAATAAAGGTAGAAATACGAATATGAATAGGAATATTTTTAAAAACTTGGTGAATATATAATAGAGCACCCGCAATAGAACCAGAGCGATGGAAGTTACAGCCACCGTCTTAAAATTATAGTCAAGGTCGGCTACATCGAAATAGTTGATGCCATAAATGACAAAAAATGAGAGTGCTATAGTAAGTAGCAGTCTTATAAACATTTTTTCACACCCTTTAGCTTACTGTCACTTCGTTTCTTTGACTTCAGTTACAAAAGCGGTGCACAGTATGCCGAGTGCAATGATGAAGACACTGAGCCACGGTGCATAGCTGATATCAAAGTTGTTGATATAGATGCCGCCAATTACAGCTCCGATGCCGATACCCAAGTTCAGCCCGGACATGTTCCAGCTGAATACCAGTGCAGCAGACCCCTGCACATTCTCCACCAGACCACTTTGTACTGCTGGACTCGTGCTCCATTGGAACAGGCTCCATATGAATAGAGTGATATAGAAAAGAACTGGTTTGCCGTAAACGAGCGGCATTATTGCCATCGCCACCATAAATAAAGTCAGCATGATGAAAAGTGTGCGCTTCGTCCCGATCCAATCCACCATGTTGCCCCCAAGATATGTACCAAGCATGCCGCCGACGCCCGCTATCAATAGGGCAACCGAAACATTTTCGATACTGAATCCATTTGTGGTCATTAATGGAGAGATATAACCGAGGACGATATAGTTGCCGATAAGGACGGACATTGTCACTCCAATATAAAGCAGTATATTTTTCCTGTCCAGGATTTTATCTGGTTCAGTATCACCAAGCTCCTCAGCATTCTTGTTAGGCACCAGGGTGAGTATGCCAATACCTACCATAACAGCTAGCGCCACGACGATCCAAAATATGATACGCCAGCCAAATTGTTGGCCGATGATGGTACCGATTGGAATTCCGAATACATTCGCAGCACTGAATCCCATATAGACCAAGGCAATCATCCGTCCCCGGATTGCCGGTGCGGAAAGCAGCACTGTCATATCCATGATTTTGACTATAAAAACTGCAGCAGCAAGTGCGGTCACAACCCGCCCGATGGCAAGCATGAAAAATGTAGTTGATAGCCCAAATATTATATTTCCGATTATAAATACGAGCAATGAAGCCATTATGACCGGTTTTGGCCTAATTTTTTCAGTCACCTTTACAAGCAATGGGCCGAATACGGCAAAGCTGACGGCATAGACCGTTATCAACTGCCCGGTCAATGCATTCGAAATGTTTAGATCAGCACTCATCAGTTCCAATATGCCCGATATGATAAGTTCCATCATTCCAAGAAGGAACACACCGACAGTAAAAGTTATTAATAGTTTTCTGTTCATGATAACCACCCATTCAAAAAGTCAACTTGACTATTATACAACATAAAGGCCTCCAATCAAACCCAAACATGTTAATATTAAACAGAGGTGGTATTGTGAAAAAATTATTTCCCGTTTTGATTCTATTGTTACTGGCAGCATGCAGTCAGCCTGACCAGGAATCCTTAGATGCACTCTATGAAGCTTTTGATAGGAATCATGAAAAACTTAGAACAGAATTTGAAGAAATGTATAAAGAGAGTTCAGAAACGTCGGATCGAGAAGAACAGCTTAAAATCATATACGATGAAATGTTACCCAAAATCGAAGACTTCAGAAGGACCATCCATAATCATACTGTAACAGGGCATGAACATGAAAAATTCAAGGAAGATATATTGACATACATCGATTCTCTGGAGACCCTCGTTAAGCTTCATGGTGAATTCAACCGTACCTTCATAAACTATAACCCTCTTGGTGAGGATGAATTCAAAGGCGAAATCGAGGAAATCATGTCAGAAATAGAAGTTCAGGAAAAACAGCTTGATGAACGATATGAAACTATCAATGAAAAATATGAGACGCTATCGTCATCCTAAAGTGATCTGTCTAAAGCAGATCACTTTTACAATATTTTTCAACAAAATTTCCATAGGCAATCTTTTCAGTGAACGTTTCCCCGTATCTTTCCTTTAATGCATCGATTAGATTGCCATATTCACCGGCATTGCCAAGGCGTTCAACATGGCATGTAATTCCATCGAAGTCAGAACCGAGTCCAATGGCCTCCTCACCGCCGAGATTGATGATTTTATCTATATGGGAAAAAACGTCCTCTATCTTTATTTTCCCCTCTCCAATAAATGGTGGGTTGAATACAATATTGATCATCCCCCCTTTCTCAATCACTCTTCTTATCTGATCATCCGTAAGATTCCGCCTGTGGTCACACACACTCCGGGAATTCGAATGCGTTGCGATGATCCTATCTCCCAGCTCGAGGACCTCCGTGACCCCTTTAGGGCAGAGGTGACTGATATCAATAAGCACACCATGAGCGTTGCAAGAGGCCACAAACCTTTCTCCATACCCACTCAACCCAGCATCACGATTTTCTCCGACGCCGTCAGCAACCAGATTGGCATTATTCCATGTCAGCCCTACAGAAAGTACCCCCAACCTGAATAATGTGCGGAGTTTCATCAGATCATTACCTACTGCATCCGCCCCTTCCAATGTTAGGACCGCCCCAATTTCTTCTGGTTTCAGCCCTTCAATTTCCTTAAGGTTCTTTATATGGATAAAGTTCTCCTGACTCAGAACTTCATTATAGAAGCAGTCCACCTGTTCCAACGCATGCTGCCATTTTTCATTGTCAGGGACTTCCGGTGGAATGAAGATCGCAAAAAATTGTACCTTCACTCCCCCCTCCCTCAACCTTAATACATTCGTTTCAATTTCTGGAGAATCGTAGAAATTAAAAGCCTTCTCCCCATCATCATATGCTTTTCTGTCATCCTGCTGTAATTTCAAAAGTGCATCGCAGTGTGTATCAATTATATCCATATTTTCCTCCCTCTCTTTTATGTACAGTGTATGTAAGTTAATAGTACTCATCTTGATTTGCATAATTATAAATAACAGTATAAACTAAATGCTGTATTGAAAGCGTTTTCTCATTAAATCAAGATTTACAAATACCTTTCAACATGTATAATTATATTATTAGGAGGTCGTTTTATGCAAAAAAATGCAATTTTATTAAAATTTATCATTCCATCCATCATTGGAGTGCTAATGTTTCTTTTCCCTCTCCAGGTTGATGGAGGGACTACTATACCCGTAGCATACCTCGCCAATCTTATGAACGAAATGATTGGATTGGATAATGTTGTATTAATTGTTGTCATACTGATCAATCTCTCCAGTCTGCTGACGATTGTTTTCAGCTGGTTCATCACGCCAAGTTCTGAATTTATAGGCAGTCTATTCAAAACCAATAATATTTGGGTCGTTTTACGTTTTCTTGGTGCACTATTCTCATTGATGGCCTATTTCGTTTTCGGACCAGAAGTGATCAATTCAGAGGTGACAGGCAGTTTGATGCTTTATGACTTATTGCCGACGCTGTTTTCAATCTTCCTGTTTGCCGGCGTACTTCTTCCCCTGCTGTTGAATTATGGTCTGTTGGAGTTTGTCGGAACCTTGTTCGCTAAAGTAATGCGCCCCCTCTTTACATTGCCGGGTCGCTCTACTGTAGACAATCTCGCTTCTTGGGTTGGCGACGGCACGGTCGGCGTACTCTTGACGAGCAAACAGTATGAGCAGGGATTCTATTCAGAGAGGGAAGCGGCTGTCATTGCTACAACATTCTCTGTAGTATCCATCACTTTCTCTATCGTCATACTCGATTTGATCGGGCTTATGGATTATTTTGGTCTTTTCTACATGACAATTATAATAGCGGGTGTGATAGCCGCGCTGATCATGCCGAGGATTCCTCCTCTTTCCAGAATACAGGATAATTACCATGTAGAAGGTAGGGAACTTGATGAAAGCATACCTTCAGGACACAATATGTTTTCATGGGGTTATAACAAAGCGCTTCAAAGAGCGTCAAAAGCCAAAGGCTTTGCCGATTTTGCCAAGGACGGCATAAAGACTGTTGGAGACATGTGGTTTGCAGTCTTGCCGATAGTCATGGCAATCGGAACGATCGGCACCATATTTGCAGAATACACCCCTCTTTTCTCCTGGATCGGAGCGCCATTTGTACCTATTCTGGAAATGATGGGTATACCTGAAGCAAGAGCTGCATCTGAATCCTTATTTATAGGATTTACTGATATGTTCCTGCCATCCATACTGATAGAAGATGTCGCATCTGATATGACCCGGTTCATAATTGGTACACTCAGCATCACCCAGCTCATTTACCTTTCTGAAGTGGGAGGCGTCATCCTTGGGTCAAAGATTCCTATCGGTCTAGGCCGTCTCTTTGTAATCTTCCTGCTCAGGACGATCATCACGCTTCCAATCATTACAATAATTGCACACATGATTTTCTAAAAAAAAACTTCTGTTCAATATGAACAGAAGTTTTTTTATGCTGTATCATTAAAATCCGCGTCCGGCACCACCGCCGCCGCCAGAGCCGCCGCCAAAGCCGCCGAAGCCGCCACCTGAGCTTCCACCGCCTGACGGTGGGAAGAAGATGGTCGGTCCGCCTCTTCCATATCTTCTGGAACCGCCTTTTGGCGGCCCTCCGCCCCCCATAATCTTAAAGAGGACATAGATGACAATCATGGCAAATATTAATTTGAAAATACTCTCACCAATGCCGGCAGGTTGTCCATCGTTTGATGCCTCCCCTTTAGGGGTATCCCTTGTGAATTCGCCATCTTTATATTCGAAAGCTTCAAGGGATTCTTCGTATAATGTATTATAGAGGTTGGTCACCCCCTCTTCGTACTCGGCATAGGCGGCTTTTGACCCCTCTTCTTCCTCTGTTGCTGCAGTGAAGTGCTCCATCGCGACATCGTCTATGATGCGGCCTATTTTGGCATCGTTGAGATACCCTTCCACACCGTAGCCGACTTGGACTTCAACACCCCGGTTATCAAACTCATCTCCATTGTCAAGATTGAGCAGTATGACGATACCATTGTCACTTTCGGATTTACCGACGCCATATTCCCTCAGAGCCTCCAAGGCGAAGTCCTGGCGATGTACCTGACCTGTTGAAGGCATGGTCAACAGCATCATTTCGACTCCTGTTCCTTCCTCTAGATGTGTGCCTTTATCATTGAGTTCAGTAATCGTTGAATCACTGAGCACCCCTGCATTATCCTGTACAAAATGATGATCGGTGTTGAGTTCCGGAACTTGAACGCGCGCCTGTACAGGACCAGCTGTAAAAATGAATGCGGCCAGCAGAAGCATGACCAAACGTTTCATTACTCATCATCCTGTTCAGTATTGAATTCAATCTCCGGAACTTCTTTACTGCTCTCTTCTGCTTCAAAATAAGGTTTCTCATTAAAGCCCAATATACCTGCAACCATATTGCCCGGGAATGTCCGTGTATTCTTATTGTACTCCTGGACTGCTTCATTATAATCCTTTCTTGCCACTGCAATGCGGTTTTCCGCACCCGCCAATTCATCCCGGAGGCCCGTAAACTGTGAATCTGCTTTCAAATCGGGATAATTTTCAGATATCGCCAGCAGTCTGGATAGTGCCGAAGTCATATCATTGTTGGCTTCCGCCATTTCTTCTACATTTTCCGAGCCGGATAACTTGCTTCTCGCTTCAGCAATATCTGTGAATATCTCCTCTTCGTGGGAAGCATATCCTTGGACGGTGCTCACCAGATTCGGAATCAGATCGCCACGTCTCTGGAGCTGCGTTTCAATCTGGGATTTCTGTTGGTTGACTTCTTCTTCCAAGTTGACGAATTGATTATATTTAGGGGCGAATATGAGGGCCAAGATAACGAATAGGCCGATGATGATGGTTAAGGGTATAAGAAGTTTTTTCATGATTCCTCTCCTGTCTCAAATGAACTGTCTTCCATTAATATTTTACCATCTTTCCATGTTTATGAAAGCAGCAGATGCAGATATTAAAAAAGCCGGTCTGACCGGCTTTTTTAATAATCATTTATAACGAATCATGTGATATTTTTTCTTGCCTCGTCTGATTATCGTGAATTCATCATCAAGCATATCCTCATCTTGGAGGGTGTAGTCGACGTCCTGCTTACGCGCTCCATTGATGTAGATCGCACCGTTTTTGATGTCTTCCCTTGCCTGTCGACGTGATGGTGAGACACCCGTTTCGACCAATACTTTAACTAGATTTTTGTCATCGTCCTGGTAGACTGCTGACGGTACATCTTTGAATGCGTCTTTAAGTTGGTCAGCAGACAACGCTTTAATATCTCCGCTGAATAGTGCTTCTGTTATATTTTGAGCTTCTTTCAATGCAGCATCACCGTGGAGGAAAGCTGTGATTTCCTCAGCAAGCCTTTTTTGCGCTTTTCTGAGATGTGGTTCTGACACCAATGATTCTTCAAGTGCTTCGATTTCTTCCTTCTCCATGAATGTAAAGAGTTTAATGAAGCGGATGACGTCTGCATCACTTTGATTGATCCAAAATTGGTAGAATTCATAAGGTGAAGTACGGGCTGGATCAAGCCAGATGTTACCGGATTCCGTTTTACCGAATTTTTTCCCGTCGGCCTTGGTGATGAGTGGGATGGTCATTCCCTCTGCTTCTGTTTCCCCGTACATTCTTCTCATCAGGTCCAAGCCACTTGTAATGTTACCCCACTGATCTGAACCACCAATTTGCAATTTACAGCCATATTCTTTGTTAAGGTGTCCAAAGTCGATAGCCTGAAGAATTGTGTATGTGAATTCCGTATATGAGATGCCTGTTTCCAGCCTCGTCTGGATGGAGTCTTTCGCAAGCATATAGTTTAAGCTGACATGTTTTCCGTAATCCCTAAGAAAGCTGATCAGGCTGATATTTTTAAGCCAGTCCCTGTTGTTTACAAGTACAGCGCCATTCTCATCGGAAAAATCAAAAACACGTTCCATCTGCTTTTTGATTCCTTGAACATTCTGTTCAATCTGTTCTTCCGTTTGAAGCTTTCTTTCTTCACTTTTGAATGAAGGGTCTCCAATCATGCCTGTGCCCCCGCCTATCAAGACAATTGGACGATGCCCATGGTTCTGGAAGCGCCTCATCGTCAAAAATGGGACAAGGTGTCCAATATGGAGGCTGTCGGCTGTTGGATCCGCTCCACAATAAAGGGTCACTTGTTCCTTATCCAATAATTCACTTATTTTTTCTTTGTCGGTCATCTGGTAGATGATGCCTCTGTACTCCAGATCTTCAAGCAACGCGTTCATTTTACTTCCTCCTAATTTGATATAAAATAAAAGCACCCTTACATGACGTAAGGGTGCTGGATACACGGTACCACCAAACTTTTTTACTTGAGGGACAGGGACGTCTGCCCAGACGTTCGAATGTTTATGCGCAGTGTATTCATCGGGAATGTGCACTGATTTCCACCAACCATCAGCTCTCTGGATTCCACCGATCCGACTACTTCTCTGCCAATCGAATAATATCAATTTATAGAAATGATATATTTCCCATTGCGAAAAGTCAAGGACAAAATCTATTTTCTGTATCGATATTACTGCAAATACAGCTTTTTAACATTAACTCACTTTGTTTTTTATATGTTATAATGACCGATGATAGGAGGCAAAAATGAATAAGATTAACGATTTTTTAGATTATATTAAACATCTCTTTTCAAGTGGAGAAAAGACTTCCAACAAGGAAAAGGCTGAAAGTACTACATTCAAAGAAAAATTGAGCCATACAAAAACCCGTTTCAAAAAAGCGGGTTCCCCAATAAGAATATCATTCTTCACCGCCTACGATACCATTTGGAACATTATCCTGTTTACCGTATTGGCAGTAAGCCTGATAGCCATCTTCGCCTTCAGTATCGGAGTAGGCTACTTCGCTTCTTTGGTCAATGATGAAGAGATCCAGCCGGTAGATGAGATGAAGACTGCGCTCACCGAAATGACTGAAAGTACCACCGTGGCTTTCGGCTCCGGCGAATCGCTCGGTACACTACGGGCAGACCTCATCCGCGAGCGAGTCGACTATGAAGATATCAGTCCAAATGTCATTGAAGCTCTTGTAGCGACTGAAGATGAATACTTCTACGAACATAATGGCGTGGTCCCGAAAGCATTTCTGAGGGCGACGCTTCAGGAATTGGGAGGCTCTGAATCAGGGACAGGAGGCAGTACACTCACCCAGCAGCTTGTAAAGAACCAACTGCTGACGAATGAGTCGACTTTCGACCGTAAGGCAACTGAATTGCTTCTCGCTTTCCGTGTCGAGAAAGTGCTCTCAAAAGAAGAGATCCTCGAATCCTACCTGAATGCAGTTTCTTTCGGCCGCAATGCAAACGGTCAGAATATTGCAGGGGTCCAGGCCGCTGCTGAAGGGATTTTCGGCAAAAATGCAGATGAATTGAACCTTGCTGAAGGAGCCTTCATAGCGGGGCTTCCTAAAAACCCCTACGCCTACACTCCTTTCATGCAAGGCGGTAAGGTAAAAGATGAGGAGTACCTGCAACCAGGTAAAAACAGGCAACTCTTTGTTTTGAAGCGCATGCTTCTGGAAGGTAAGATCACTCAGGAGGAACATGATGAGGCAGTCGAATATGACATCTATGATTCCTTGACGGACAGTGTGACGGTACCGAACCAGAACTATCCTTTCCTGGCAGATGAAATCGAAAGGCGCAGCGTGGACATCCTCAAGTATTACCTTGCAGAAGAAGATGGTTTGACTCGTGATGATGTCGACAGCACACCCCTGATCAACCAGGAATATACCACTAAGGCCGATTCTGCGCTCCGCAACAAGGGGTATCATATCGACACCACCATCGACAAGACAATCTATGACAAGATGCAGGAAGTCAAAGATAACGCCCAATTTTATGGTGCCCGCAGCAGCCTTGATTCGACGGATGCCACAGAAGAGACAAAGGAAGAAACTCTAGAGCATGAACTCGGTGCAATATTAAAAGATAATCAGACAGGCCGCATCCTCGGATTCATCGGTGGACGGGACCACGACCGTTCATCCATCAATCATGCAACCCAGACTTCAAGAAGTGCAGGATCGACGATGAAGCCATTGATCAACTACGGCCCGGCGCTGGATAAAGGCCTCATCACCCCGGATACTGTATTGTTGGATAAATTCTTTACTATAGAGGGTCTGAATTATAGCCCAAAAAACTATGACGCAGACAAGGAATTCGGTCTCGTTTCAGCGAAACATGCTTTAAGCAACTCCTATAACTTGAGTACATTAAGGTTGTGGGCAGAAGTCAAAAAGCACAATCCCGAAGAATATTTCGAGAAGATGAACATACCTCTGCCGGATGGCGAAACCGATAATCCTTCCCTTCCACTTGGCACCAACGACATTTCCGTTGAGAATAATGCTAACGCATTTTCAACATTCGCCAATAATGGAGAGCTAGTCGAAAGCTATATGATCGAATCCATAACGAACCCTTCGGGCGAAAAGATTTATGAGAATGAAAGCACATCAGAACAAGTGTTCAAAGATTCCACCGCTTATCTTATGACAGATATTTTGAAAGAAACGCTCCAGACAGGTTCCGCATATTATATAAAAGACTATTATAATAGTGTTAAAAACACCTATGACTGGGCAGCTAAAACCGGAACATCGAATAATTTCGTCGATTCCTGGTTTATGGGCTACAACCCGAAGGTGACCCTTGGCGTGTGGATGGGATATGACCGTAACATCCCACAAGTTGCCAATCAGGATTCCGAACAACATCTCCACATCTATAACTGGAGGAATCTTGCACAGGCACTCACAGAAATAGCACCTGATAAGATGGGCGCGTACGAGCGCTTTGAGCGTCCTGACTCAGTCAGGGAAGAAACGTTCTGTGCCCTTACCATGGAACTTGAAGATGATTGTGAGAAGAAACTCGATAAGCCGATTAAAGGACTCATCGCTGAAGACACACGTTTTGAAGATAAAAGCAGCTTGAATGACCCAGCAATCATGGATCGCATGGGAGAAGACTTCGACTCCGGTCTTAGTGCATCGGACCTGATGGGCACTGTGACACGCTCCTACGATGATATATATCGGGTCGGCGGAAGCAAATCCAAAAGTAAAAGCGACGATGAAGAAGATGATGATTAAAAGTCCATAGCGTAAAACTGCCTCCGGGGCCCCCCAGATGAAGTGAAGTATCTGGAAGGCCCGGAGGCTTTTCAATTATAATATAGAGAGAGTTATTACTAAAAAAACTCCATAAAAAGAAGGACTGATCTACCAGCCCTTCAACACAACATTTCTTTCATATCAATGGTTCCAAAGCTCACTTTCCAATGTTTTCCACATTTTCAAGTGTTAGAAAAGTCCTTTTGAATTACCCTCCGAATCTACATCCATGTTAACTGCAGAAGGCACTTTTGGAAGTCCTGGCATGGTCATGATATCCCCGGTTAGGGCTACTACGAAGCCCGCTCCTGTTTTGGCAATCACTTCTCTGACAGTAACCTTGAATCCGGTCGGACGACCGAGGAGTGAGGGATCATCGCTTAGCGAATATTGTGATTTAGCCATGCATACAGGGAAATCGCCCCAGCCATGACGATCAATTTCAGCCAACTGCTTCTTAGCCTTGTCCGTGAAGATTACACCGTCTCCCCCGTAGACTTCAGTGACGATCTTCTCTATCTTCTGGTCAATCGGCAGTTCATTTTCATATAGCTGCTTAAAGTTCTGAGGCTCATCAAGTACTTCCATCACCTGTTCTGCAAGCTCGATGCCCCCTTCTCCACCAAGTTCCCAGACTTTAGTCAAGGAGACTCTTACATCCTTGGATTTGCACCAGGATAGCACAAAATCCCTTTCTTCATCTGTATCGGTGACGAAATCATTCACTGCCACGATTGGTTCCACCCCGAATTTGCGTGCATTTTCTATATGCTTCTCGAGGTTTACGATACCCTCTTTCAATGCATCGACATTCGGTTCCCCAAGGTCACTCTTGGCCACTCCGCCATTCATCTTCAATGCACGGATAGTCGCTACCAGAACAATGGCATCCGGAGCGAATTCGCCCTTCCTGGCTTTTATGTTCATGAATTTCTCCCCACCGAGATCAGAACCGAATCCGCACTCGGTAACTACTATATCTGCAAGTTTTCTGGCAGTGTTCGTTGCTATGAGTGAGTTGCACCCATGGGCGATATTTGCGAATGGTCCGCCATGGATCAATGCCGGCGTACCTTCCATCGTCTGCACCAGATTCGGTTTGATTGCTTCTTTCAGCAGCAGTGCCAAAGCACCTTCCACTTCAAGCTGTCCTACTGTCACCGGTTCCCTGTCATAAGTATAGCCGAAAACAATTTTGGATAATTTATCTTTCAAGTCGGTCAGGTTACTTGCAAGACAGAGTACCGCCATGATTTCACTCGCTACGGTGATGTCAAAACCGTCTTCCCTTGGCACCCCTCTTGAAGGGCCTCCAAGTCCGACCACGACTTGCCGCAAGGCACGGTCATTCATATCGAGTACACGCTTCCATGTTACGCGTCTTGGATCGATGTTAAGCTTGTTTCCATGGTGTATATGGTTGTCGATGAATGCCGAAAGTGCATTATTGGCAGTAGTTATTGCATGAAGGTCTCCGTTGAAATGAAGATTTATCTCTTCCATCGGAAGTACCTGCGCGCGTCCGCCACCAGTAGCTCCACCTTTAATCCCCATAACAGGTCCAAGTGATGGTTCGCGTAATGCAACCATCACATTTTTTTCGAGCTTATTGAATGCATCCGCCAAACCTACAGTACAAGTCGATTTCCCTTCCCCTGCCGGGGTTGGATTCATTGCTGAAACAAGTACGACTTTTGAATCCTTCTCATTCCCTTCTATTTTATGTATATCAATTTTAGCTTTATATTTTCCGTACATCTCGAGAGCATCGTGGGGGATCTTTGCGTTTTCAGCTATCTCTTCGATACCTTTGATATCCACTTCTGCGGCAATTTGCTGATCAGTCAATTGTGCCATATTTACATCTCCCTCTTAATTATCATCGTGTCCTCATTACATATCCATTATGCCATAATTCACAGAAAATTGCCTCTGAAATCATCAGAGGCAATCAATGATCAATCATCATCCATTGAAGAAAGATCACCTGTAGGCAAGTCAAGCTCCCAGGCTTTCAATACACGTCTCATGATCTTACCGCTACGTGTCTTCGGCAACTTATCTTTGAATTCTATCTCTCTTGGTGCAGCGTGCGCCGCTAAACCTTCTTTGACATATTTGCGAACTTCTTCCTTCAACTCTTCTGTCGGCTCGTATCCCTCACGCACCGCAATGAATGCTTTGACGATCTCTCCCCTTACCGGATCTGGCTTGCCGATGACTCCCGCTTCCTGTACCGCCGGGTGCTCCACCAGCTTGGATTCGATTTCAAATGGCCCGACCCGCTCACCGGCAGTCATGATGACATCGTCCACACGTCCTTGGAACCAGTAGTAGCCATCTTCATCCTTATATGCAGAATCTCCTGAAACATACCAGTCACCAATGAAGTAGGATTCATACTTTGCATCGTTCTTCCATATTTTGCGCATCATTGCCGGCCAGCCACTCTTCATCGCCAAGTTACCCATGCGGTTCGCTGGCAGTTCATTGCCTTCATCGTCAATGATGGAAGCTTCGATTCCAGGTAGTGGTTTACCCATCGAGCCGCCTTTGATGTCCATGGCTGGGAAATTGACGATCATATGGGCGCCCGTCTCGGTCATCCACCATGTGTCATGTATCCTTAAGTTGAATACTTTCATGCCCCATTTGACGACTTCCGGGTTAAGCGGCTCACCTACAGAAAGCACATGGCGCAGGGAGGATAGATCGAAATCATTGATGATTTCATCTCCTGCCCCCATCAACATGCGAAATGCTGTAGGTGCACTGTACCAGACGGTGATTTTGAGGTCTTCTATAGCTCCATACCATGCTTCCGGAGAGAATCTTCCCCCTACTACAACATTTGTGGCCCCGTTCAACCATGGCGCAAAAATTCCATAGGAAGTTCCTGTTACCCAGCCTGGATCCGCTGTACACCAGTATACATCGTCTTCTTTAAGATCGAGAACATATTTGCCGGAAATATAGTGCTGGACCATTGCATACTGCACGTGCAATACACCTTTTGGCTGGCCAGTCGAACCACTTGTATAGTGGAGGATCATACCGTCTTCCTTATCAAGCCATTCAATTTCAAAGTCTTCCGAGGCATCACTGTAACTTTTATTGAAATCGATGTATTTATCTTCTACATCGTCCCCTACGACGATGATTTTTTCCAAGGAAGGCAGATCATCCACCGGAATTCTTGGAAGCAGCTCAGGTGTTGTTACAATGACTTTTGCATCACTGTTCTCAAGTCTATCCCTTACCGCCTTCTCCATGAAAGCCTCGAACAATGGACCAACGATTGCCCCAAGTTTGAGTGCCCCCAGCAGTGTGAAGTATAGCTCAGGGCTTCTTGCCATGAAGATGAACACCCTATCCCCTTTTTCAACTCCACCTTCATCTTTTAGGATGTTCGCTGCTTTGTTCGAAGTCTTCTTCATATCTTCAAACGTAAACGACGATTTCTCATCTCCATTTTTATAATGGAGCGCTACTTTATCCCCACGCCCATTCTCCACATGTTTATCGATTGCTTCATAGGCCATATTGAATTTACCTGTTTCATACCAGGAGAAGTTCTTCTCGACTTCTTTCCAATCATGATTTTTTACCGCTTCCTCATAATCCTTCAAGTTAGGATTTTGATCTGTTGCTTCATAAAGTTCCACTTCCATAATCTTAACTCCCCTTTTGTGTTTTCTCTTTTACAATTCTTATTATATAATAGAATAGTAGCACATTTCAAAATAATTAAAATAACTTTCCAGGAGGTCTTCTTTTTGCGTCACATAAAGGCATATAATAAAGAGGAATATGACACGCAAAACCAATCATTTATCATAGAAGGACCGCTGACCGAAAAAGAACTCGAGCAGTTCACATATGATGATGGTCTTGATGCATTCCGCCGTCCTGCTGAACAGTTCGATGCATTAAAAGAGATTGCAGAGCTTGAAGAAGGCATGATTATAATTGCACGCCTCAAGGATCATATCTTAGGCTATGTGACTTTCCACCATCCGGATCCCATGGAACGTTGGTCTGATGGCAACCTGCCTTATATCATGGAACTTGGGGCTGTTGAAGTCACCCTTCGCTACCGCGGTTTCGGTCTCGGCAAACAGATGCTTAAACATGCCATGAAAGACAGTTTCATGGAAAATTACATCATATTGACTACAGAATATTATTGGCATTGGGATCTCAAAAATAGTGGTCTCGATGTATATGAATATAAAAAGCTCATGATTGATTTTATGGCAAGTTCCGGTTTCGAAGTCTTTCAGACGAATGACCCCGAAATAACAGGACACCCGGCCAATACCTTGATGGCACGCATAGGTAAAAATATAACCAATGATCAGATGATGGAGTTTGACAAGCTCAGATTCAAAAACAGATTTTTTTTCTAGGAGGTTGCACATGCTAGTAGAAAGAATTATGACCAGCCCGGTTAAGACGCTTTCACCGGAGCATACTATAGAAGATGCCTTGAATATGATGAGCACATATTCATTCAGACATATTCCGATTGTCGATGGCAATGGAGGGCTTCAAGGTATAGTATCAGACCGCGATGTGAAGCTGACACTGCCTTCAGTACTGTCCGATGATGACCCTGACTTTACGTTGAAAGTCCCGATATCGAGGATCATGCGAAAAAGGGTGACCTACTGCCATCCTTTAGACTTTGTGGAAGAGATAGCCCTCGATTTCTATCATTACTCCATCGGGGCGATACCAGTACTCAGGAATGAACAGGTTGTCGGCATCATCACGCAAAAAGACATGCTGAACACTTACTTGGAACTTACGGGTATAACAGAACCCGGTTCAATCATAGAAGTGGAGATTGAAGACCGGACCGGCGTCATCTACGATATCGGTAAAGTTTTTAAGGATCTCAACATAAAGATAATCAGTATTTCCGTCTATGGAAATAAGGAAAAGGAAGGGTATAAGACAATTGTTCTCAGGGTGCAGGCGATGAATCCGAAAAAAGCCATAGATACTCTTAAAGACAAAGGGTTTTCAGTGCTTGAACCTTCTGAGATGGGCCAATGACGAAACCAATCTATATCTATGATGATTCATTGCTGAAATATCGCTTTAGTTCCACCCACCCTTTCAATCAAATGCGGGTCAAGATGACAACCGACTTGCTCACCATGTCCTCACAACTCAATGAAACTGACATTATCAAACCTCGAGATGCCACTGATGCAGAACTTGGACTGGTTCATAAGCAGGATTACATGGATGCGGTCAAACAGGCGGGGGAAGGCAGTTTGTCTCCTGAAAAAATGGAAAGTTATGGCCTGAACACAGATGACACACCAAGTTTTGAAGGAATGCATGAAAAGAGCCGTATGCTGGTCGGTGCCACATTGACTGCTGTCGATGCAGTGATGGAGGGGCGTGCCAAAAAGGCCGTGAGCCTTGCCGGGGGCCTCCATCACGGATTCAGCGGTAGAGCAAGCGGCTTTTGCATCTACAACGATTCGGCTGTCGCTATAGAGTATATGCGCCAGAAATATAATCAGCGTGTGATGTATATTGATACAGATGCCCACCACGGTGATGGTGTCCAATGGATATTCTATGACAGCAATGAAGTCATGACTTATTCGATCCACGAAACGGGACGATACCTATTTCCGGGTACTGGCAGCCTTACAGAACGTGGCACGGAAGAAGGTTTTGGATTTGCCGTCAATCTTCCAATTGATGCATTTACAGAAGATGAATCTTTCCTTGAAATCTTCAAGGAAACGTTGGAAGCTGCCATCATTAAATTTAAACCGGATATATTATTCAGCCAGAATGGTGTGGATGCACACTACCGGGATCCGATGACGCATCTTTCAGTCACTTCAAACACATTTGAGGAGATTCCGAGGTTCGTCAATGAAATGGCTGATAAGTATACGGATGGAAAATGGATTGCGGTTGGTGGTGGCGGCTATAACCTATGGCAGGTCGTACCTAGGATGTGGGCGCAGATATGGCTTGCCATGAATGGTGTGCCGCCTTTACGGGGACGTTTGCCTGAAGCATTCATCGCCAAGTATGAAGGCAAATGTCCAATTGACTTCCCAGTTCTCTGGGAGGATGATCTCAGTGATTATGATGATATCCCCAGGCGGGAAGATATCAATGAAAAAAACAGGAGCATGCTCTCACGTGCCATGCTCCATATAGAAGAGCAGTAGGGATACTGATGTATATGTAATTTCTACGTAAATTTTTCAGCTGAAATATGGTTATTCCAAATATCCATACCCATCACGATCCGATGGACATAAGAAAAATTTAGAACTTTATTT
>NZ_JBHMAH010000004.1:0-59328 GCF_042429615.1 Salinicoccus siamensis | reverse complement strand
GGATTTCCAGGCCGTTTTTCGCTTCAGGGCTTGTCTGAGTCCTTCTACTTTGTAGTGGACCGATATTCGATTTTGTATGGAAGGATGACATTCGCCTCTTCAATCGGTTCATCCTTCATGTATTTCGTCAACAACCTCATCCCGACAGCTCCGATATCGTAAAGCGGTAAAGCTATACTTGATAGGGATGGACGCGCCATATTGACCAGTCTGGTATTGCTGCAGCTGATGATTTGTACATCAGTAGGCACTTTAAACCCTTCATCCATATAAGCATGAAGAATGCCTATTGCTGTCTCATCGCTCATGGTAATGATGACATCAGATTCAACAGCACGCAATTTCTCGAATATTTCTTTTCCTGACTGATAATCTTCACCAGTCGAGAATATCAATTCATCCTTGAAATTTTCCCCTTTTTCTTTGTACGCAGCTTTAAGCCCTTCCTCAATATGTTGTTCAAGCTGCTCGGAATAGGAAGCCTTGACAAAACTGATCTGGGCGGCTCCTTCTTCAAGAAACTTCAAGGATGCTTCTTTAATTGCTTTGTGATAGTCAATATTGACTGAAGGCAGATTTTCATCCTTCTCACTTGTTCCGCAGATGACTACAGGAAGATGCGAGCGCTTGATATCATCCAAGGTTTCGTCATTCAATGCACCACCCAAAAAGACGATGCCATCCACCTGTTTGCTGATGAGGCTCAAAAAGGCATCGCGTTCCTTTTCTGGATCATTATCTGTATTGGTGATGATGACCTGATAATTATACATTTCCGCTATATCATCCAATCCTCTTGCCAAAGAGGAATAGTATAGATTGGAGATATCAGGAATGATGACGCCGACTGTTGTCGTTTTCTTGCTTGCCAGACCACGTGCTACAGCATTCGGTCGATAATCAAGACGCTCGATGACGTCTTTGACTTTCTTTCTGGTATCTGGTTTAACGTTGGGATTTCCATTTAATACCCTGGAGACTGTCGCCATCGAGACTTTGGCTTCCCGGGCAACATCATATATTGTAACCGTCATATTGCACCCCCGCGCGCTCTCTGAAAGCGCTTTTTGTATTATAATAACACGAACAACAGCAATTAGTCACTGTTATGAGATGTTTTGATGAAATTCGTCAAACTCCTCAAGTGTCATTTGCTGAGCTTGATCGCTAAGGGCATTTGCAGGATCTGGATGCACTTCAGCCATTATGCCATCCGCACCTGCTGCGAGGGCAGCATTGGCACAGTCTGCCATGATTTCCTTGACGCCTGTTGAATGCGTAACATCAACCATGACAGGAAGATGAGTCATTTGCTTAAGCAGTGGTACAGCAGAGATATCAAGGGTATTTCGTGTCATCTTTTCGTAAGTCCTTATGCCTCGCTCACATAATATGACATTGCTGTTGCCTTCTGCAAGTATATACTCGGCAGCCATCATAAATTCTTCTATTGTTGCACTCAGGCCCCTTTTCAGAAAAACTGGCTTGTCGGATCTTCCGACAGCTTTCAATAATTCGAAGTTCTGCATATTGCGCGCACCAATCTGAAAAATGTCCAAGTAAGGTTCGGCCAGTTTAACATGTTCAGGCGCTACAATCTCACTGACCACTTTCAGATTATAGGTCTTCTTGATCTGCAGTAGTATTTCCAGCCCCTCTTTACCAAGACCTTGGAATTCATAGGGAGATGTACGCGGTTTGAACGCCCCTCCCCTTAAAATATCGAAACCTTTACGTTTCATGTGTTCTGCTACTGTCGCCACCTGATCGAACGATTCTACTGCGCACGGCCCGAAAATATGTACAGGAGAACCTTCACCTATCGATACATTGCCGACTCCCACAACAGTGTCCGTGGCTTTGGTAGACCTTGACACCAACAAAGGGGGTTCCCTTTTGGCCTCGGCTGTAAGATTCAGAAGCGCCTCTATTCCTTCTCGTGAACCGAGATCGCCAGCCAACTGCTCCAACCTTTTAAAATGATCAGTCATGTTGAAGGATGCTGGTTTATCTAGCATTAATTCATGCCGTTTTTGAAAAAGTTCAAGCAATTCAATATCCGTATCCAAAATGGCTTTTTCAATATCGTTGCTTTGTTCAGTCATGTTTTCACCTCATAAAATTAACCACATGCATGTACATGTGGTTAGTGGAAGAATGCCATCATATTATTACTATTTCTTATCTCCGTCAAGTGTTTCTTCAAATTTAGATACATCAACCGTTCTTACATCGTCACGGCCAGGTTCTTGAACTTCTTCCTGAATTGCATCCTTTTGAGCTTTGACAGCAGATTCGTCAAGGGATTTAACCCTCTGCTTCTCCTCTTGCTCACCTTTTTTTGCTTTCATCTCATCTTTGGTTTCATTGACTTTATTGCTGAGCTCTTCCTTCTTCTCTTGAGCCTTATCTTTCAGGCTACCCTGCCCCTCACCAGTTTCAGTGTTCAGGCCTTCCGAGAACTTCTGGGTCTGCTCGGATATATCATCCCTAAGCGCATCGCCAGATTTTGGTGCAAGTAATAAACCGCCGACTGTCCCTACAATTAAACCGATAGCCAGGCCGACAGTAAAATCCCTGCCGGTCGATTGATGGACTTGTTCTTCATACTCTTCAACACCATGAAGGTGGCGGTCACGGTTATAGGTTTCCATATATAAACCTCCTGTTATTTACGATCTTGTTCAAGACCTGCGTTAATGCGGTCTTCATCTACATTATCGTTTTCTGTTACCGCTCGATTTACAGCAACCGGAAGATTATCCGAATCTGTTTCCGCTGTTGTAGAATATTTCGTATTAAAAGCACTGTTGCGCTTTTGTCTCATCTGCCATTTGTCGGCAACTTCCATCGCTACGTTTGACCACTGGACAACTTGCGAAATCTTATCTTCATTCTGGGAAATGTTATGTGTGATGGAGTTTGTTACTCTATCTACAGATTCATTAAGATTCCCCATGGAATTACCGATGCCTTGGACTGCATCCACTACAGAATTGAGTTTTGCAGATTTACCCTGCACATCTTCAGCAAGACGGTTCGTCTTATGAAGCAGATCTGTCGATTCCCTAGTGATGCCCTGTATCTGACCTTCTACACCATCAAGTGTTTTTGCAACATGGTCCAGATTCTTCTTCACTGAAAACAGTACTACTGCCAGTGCGATACAAAGAATCAGAAAAGCAATTGCAGCAATGCCTGCAGCAATATATAAAACTATTTGCCAATCCATTCCAACGCCTCCATATTCATTTATATTTGATTAGTCATACTTAAGATTAACCCAAAACATATGGGTGTAAACATGTTTCATCTCTATTATGATAATAACTCTGTAAATCTCTTCTCATATTTCTGTATATCTCCTGCACCCATGAATATTATTACGGCTTCTCTGTGCATATTCAATTTCCCGATATCTTCTTCATCGAGGAGTTCAGCCCCCGGTATGAGCGCCACAAGATCCTGACTTGATAGGCTGCCGGCGTCTTCACGTGCAGAACCAAAGATATCCACTATATAGGACTTATCGGAGCTGGATAATACTTCTGCAAATTCCTTAAGGAATTTTTCAGTTCTTGTAAATGTATGCGGTTGGAACACCGTAACGATTTCCCTGCCGCTATACTTTTTTCTCGCCGTTTCCAAAGTCGCCCTGATTTCACGGGGGTGGTGTGCATAATCATCCACTATCACCATTCCGTCTTGGTAGGTTTCACTGAAGCGTCTCTTAACCCCTCCAAAAGTGGTGAATGCTTCTTTAATATTGGCCATGTTCAAGTCTTCTAAGTAACTGATGGCTATGACAGCCAAAGCGTTTAAAACATTATGGTCTCCGTGGAGGGGAATAAGGAAGTTGTCCAGGAATTCGCCTTTAAAATAGACATCGAAAAACGTGCCATTGCTGTTTGACTCTATATTACCGGCATAGAAGTCGTACTCTTGCCCTATCCCATAGAAGTAGACCGGCACCTGGTAGTCGATCTGCTGTGCATAATGGTCTCCACCATATGCAATGACTGCTTTTTTCACCTGGGAAGCCATATCGGAAAATGCATCTATAACATCATCCAAGTCTGTGAAGTAGTCGGGATGATCGAAATCGATGTTCGTTATAATTGCGTAATCCGGATGGTAGCTCAGGAAATGGCGTTTATATTCACATGATTCAAAAGCGAAATATTCACTGCTCTCAAGCCCGAAGCCTGTCCCGTCCCCTATCAGGAATGTAGTATCCACATCCCCATTCATGACATGGCTGAGAAGTCCCGTGGTCGATGTTTTACCGTGGGCCCCCGTGACTGCTATCGATGTAAAATGATTCATGAATTCGGATAAAAATTTATGGTATCTGATGACTGGATACCCAAGTTCACGAGCTTTTTTTATTTCTTCATGCTCATCATTGAATGCATTGCCGGCAATATATGTCACACCTTCGACGATGTTGTCGGCACTAAAAGGCAATATTAAGATGCCTTTATCTCTAAGTTGGTATTCTGTAAACACTTCTTTTTCTATATCGGATCCTTGGACCTGGTGCCCAATATCATGAAGAACTTGTGCTAAGGCACTCATGCCCGCTCCTTTGATTCCTATAAAATGATATTTTTCCATGAGACCACCACACTTTCATAAAATTGATTCATTTTCTCATTTCCTTGATGTGGGAAAATATCCTCTGCTTGATTTCCGGGGTCAAAATACCTGCGTTGACTCGTACAGGCTGATTGGAAATTGGGATTTGAACCAGCATATCGTTTCCTTCTGCAAGTTCATTACTACCGTCAATCACCTTCGACTTTTCATCCCTAAATGACAGACGCGTCTGCATCTGTTGAAGCAGCTCGAATCGGATTCCGACGTCGCTTCTCGAATGGTTCAAGATCAAGTGCATGCCAAGCGGCTTGCCTTTTTTAAGCAGTTGGACGATTGCCCGTATCGCTTCAGGATTATTGTACTCGAACAAATCAGATAAATCATCAATCACCACTGCTATTACACTTTTTTTCGCATCATTGCTGACCCTTTGGTTATAGCTGCTCAAGTTTCGCACATTCGCTCTTCTGAACTGGTTATGCCTGTTATTCAATTCATTGAGGACATCTTCCAGTACCGTATTGTCCCCGATTGGCTTTTGTGCGCTGAACATGTGGGGCAAATCCTTGTAGGCATCATAATGCGTCTTATCAGAAGCCACATGAATCCGAAGTTCATCGGGGCTATGGTTCATCAGTAGGGAGACGAGTATATTGTCGATGACTGATGAGGTCTCTGTGTCATTTCCACCGTAGAGCAGGATATGTCCGGCTTTTGGCAGGAGGAAGCTGAAAATTTGATCGTCGACAGTTTTGCCCATGACAAACTTATAATCATTTTTACGAAGTTTAAGGCTGCTGGATGTAAAGAGGGTGGCAAAGGAAATGGGATAAGGTTCAGGAAGCATGAACTCTATCCCGATATTCGATGTGCCTGTAATCGGTGCTATAATCTTCATATCATCAAATGGCAAATATGGCAGTAGATGTTCTTTTAGCTTACCGACTACATTAAGCCTGAAATTCCGGTCCAACGATAGTTCATAGCGGGCGGTTACACCATTTGTCTTGACATCACGCAGACGGGTCGGCACGCCGATGGCTTGGAACGCTGAAACGATGACATCCCCAAGGCCTTCATCCCTCAACTCATACTGGGCATCCTGCTGCTGTCCCAGAATTTCGAGCGGCGGCAAGGTGTTTTTTGGTCCACTGCGCTTTACAGAGCGGTTAGGCGCGCTTTGCGATTTCTTTTTGTCATAGGGCGTCATGATGACATTAAAAGGAGTTGATGCTTTGCCCGTGTTTTGTTCATCAGACCCGTTTCCATCGTTTTCTCCAGCTGAGCTGTAGGTCAGCTTTCCAGAAGCAGTTCGCATTCCCTTCTTTTGTAGCGGACCCTGATATTGGTTATTCCGGTTCTTCGCCTTCTTTTTTTGGCGTCGCGCGCGTTCTTCGCGCTGGCGTTTCAATTCCTCGACAAGCGGAGACACATAGCCTCCATCTTTTTTTTCTTTTGCCTCGGATTCTTCTTTCTGATCTTTCGCGACATCTTTTTTTGTTCCATGTATCGCAGAAGGCACTTCACGGGCTTTACTTATCGTGAACTTCGATGGCCGGCGTTTCCTGGAATTATGCTCATCCAACAGAATCTTCTGTTGCTGTTGTCTGATCAGATCTTTTGAAGGTTCGTCAAAATCATCTGACCTGCTTTCGTTATCCTTCACCCCGTCGTCTAGATCCAGCGGAAATCTGAATTTTTCGCCGCTTGGATTCCTGTCGTCTTCGAAATCACGACTGAATCGTCTTCTCCTTCTTCCTCTATCCACTCTCATCACCCTTATTTAACTTCAAATGGTTGTGATACTTCATAGCTGTCGTCCAACACATAAATCCCTTTGACACCATCATCCTCGAGGTTGAGTTCTTTCTTCGAACAGATCATCCCCGACGATTCTACACCCCTTAATTTAGAAGGCTTGATATACATCCCGTCAGGCATCACTGCGCCGACTTTAGCGACCACTACAAGTTGGTCTTCATCTACGTTGGGTGCCCCGCACACTATCTGCAGCGTTTCATCACCGACGTCCACTTGACATACATTCAATTTATCGGCATCCGGATGAGCTGATTTCTGCATCACTTTTCCGACTACGAATTTTGGTGATAGATCTGGTTGGATTGTTTCCAGTCCCTTCTTCTCAAGCAGGCTATTGATTTCCTGAACAATTTTTTCATCGGGCTCTATGTTGACCTCATCAGGCATGGTGATATGTTTTGAAGCATTGAATATATTCAATCCTATGATCCTGTCCCCATTTTTAATGATTGTAACATCATCATGATGCTCATAGATTGGATCATCCGTTTTTTCAAAGGTAACAAGCAGTACATCACCGACGTGTTTTCTGTTATATGTCAATTTCATTCTTCTCTACCTCTTTTGTTGTTCTGTTGTTTCCCAAGTATAAAGACCGGCTGCAGTTTGTCGCCATCATAGGAGAACGACAGCGACGTGATCGGTGTCAACCCTTCGGCGAAATACTGCATCATCATTTGTGCCATCACATCATAGCCTACATTATTTTTGACATCCGCGATTATAAGGACGTCCTGATGCGGTAGGCCAACCATCATTTCACCTTCCATGCTGTGGTACATTTCTCCGAGGAAGTCTTCATTCAGGATTCTGGTGGCATCATAGCCATCATTGTGGTTGATGAAATAGAAATCATTTTCCTGGATTGTATCCTTCTTGTAACTGATGGACAATTTCTCCAGGTTTTTCCAGGCGAGTTTCTTTAAAGCTGCTTTATCGATACCCAAAGAGTTAAGCAGTTCTTCATCAATCAGACGGTAGCTTTTCTCAAAGTCGAGGGCATAATAGATGTTTGTTTCATTTGTGTGGTCATCCGTTATGAAAGGTACCCCACTTTTAGTTTCTTTATGGAAACTCGTTGACCTTACAACAGGATAGATGGCATTCTCATCGAGTGTCAATTCGCCTTCTTTCATGCGCTCGAGCGTTTCATCGATATAATACACCACTTCATCGACGAATTTATCATCTTTCTTTGCTTTGTCTATGGCTTTTGATAATGCGATATCCAATCCTTTACCATTATCAATGCGTTCCACCCTCAGCATTTCCTCTTCGCGATCAAATGCTGTCTTAAAATCATCACGCTTTTCCTTCAATTTCTCGGTGATTCTGTCTCTAAGCTGAAAAATATTCATAAAATAACCTCCGCATCTGATTCTAATCTCATGTTCCCAGTTTAAGTGTCTGATCCCCTTCTTTTATCAATCCTATACGTTTAAGCAGGATATAGAATACCAGAGTTACAACGGCCGGTAAAATAATTTGGAAGATCAGAATAAGTAACAGTACTTCCATCGTCGGCCCCATAGTTTCTATGGTCATGATCTGTCCAACAAGCCCGCTTGTGCCCATCCCGGCACCTGCAGCATTATTTTCCATGGGGAAGAATACGGTCATGATAGGCGCAATGATTGCACTCGCAAGAATTGGAGGCATAAGTATGAATGGATTCAACAATACATTAGGCACTTGGAGCATGGATGTGCCGAGGCCGATGGATAATACGCCAGAAAAACCATTGTCCCGGTACCCCGTCACAGCAAGACCCACCATATGACAGCAACAGCCAATGACTGCAGCCCCTGCAGCAAGGCCGCTTATATCAAGCATCAGGGCAAGGGCAGCACTCGATAATGGGGCCGTCAATGTAATGCCGAATATGACTGCTACCAGCATACCCATCACAAATGGGCGCTGCTCTGTGGCAAAGACGATCACATCGCCCATGCCAGTCATGAAATCACCAATTACAGGTCCAATAAAACGCGCTACTCCGTATCCGATGATAAGAGTGAACAGCGGCGTCAATATGATATCTATTCTCGTCCTCCCAGCATATAATCGGGCAATCTCTATGGAGGCAATGCTCGCGATATAACTGCCTGCAGCCCCACCCATATCATAGGCAGCGTAACTGATCGCCACTACAGTGAAGATGACGAGAGGTGGCGCCTTCAAGCCATATCCGATTGCGGCTCCTATAGCAGCTCCTGCCATACCCATCGCCACAGCCCCTATCTCCCTAAAACCTGAAAGATAAGGGATATATGTGCCTATGGTATCGATGATGAGGCCAATGATCAGCGATGAGAAGAGACCGAGCGCCATAAAACTCATGCCATCTATGAACCATCTTCTAAGGAGCGTCCTCATCAGTACCCTCTCAACTGTTCAACCTTTTGGGCGTCAATACCCTTCACAAGCTCCATCAGCATCTTTCTCGCTTCGAGATAGTCATTCTTGTTGATGATTGAATGGCTCGTATGTATGTAACGTGCCACAATCCCGACCACTGCACTCACCACTCCATCATTGGCAACATGGATGCTACCTGCGTCCGTGCCGCCTGGGGACTGATAGTATTGATATTTTATATCGTTCTCTTCTGCCGTGCTGATCATATAGTCGCGCATCGGCTTGGACAGGATCATTGTGCGGTCCATTATTCTGAGGAGGGTTCCCTCACCCAATTTGCCAATGTCATCATTTTTGCCCATCATGTCGTTCGCCGGGGAACAATCCACTACAAACGCGATATCTGGTTTTATCATATTGGCGCTTGCTTTTGCCCCTCTGAGTCCTACCTCTTCCTGGACATTCGCTCCGACGTATAGGTCACAATTAAGCTCAATATCCGCCAGTGCCTCGAGCGTCTCTATCGCAATCAGACAGCCGTAACGGTTGTCCCAGGCTTTAGCGAGAAGTTTGTCCTCATTTTCCATCACTTGGAAATCTACATCTGGTACAACAGAGTCTCCTGGATAGATGCCCACTTCCTCCAGTTCTTCCCGGCTATCTGCTCCAACATCAAGCAACATATCTTCGATCTTCACCATACTGCCTTTATCGTCCCCTTTTCTGAAGTGGACGGGCACGCTGCCTATAACCCCGGGGATCTCTCTGTCCTCAGAAGTTCTTACTTTAAACTTATGGCTGAGCAGTACATCATTCGACCATCCCCCAAGCGGAGTGATCTTCAATAGACCATTGTCGGTCGTTTGGGTTATCATGAAGCCCACTTCATCCATATGGCCTGCTATCATCACTTTAGGCGCGTCTTTCACTTTGGATTTTTTAAGTGCAAAAATGCCCCCTAGGCCATCTTGGATGATGTCATCCGCCAAAGGCGCCATTTCTTGTTTCATGTAAGCACGTACCTGATCTTCAAAACCCGGTGCGCCATGAAGTTCTGTCAATGTTTTCATTCTTTCGAGAGTGTTGTCTGTGACTTTCATTACAATTCCCCTTTTCATGATCATTTGACACATAAATATGATAAAATTATTGCGATAGGAGGTCATACAATGCCATCTAGAAACGTAAAGGTTTTCATAGCTATTCTTCTTGCGCTGCTTCCTGCCCTTGTATGGATCAGGATGAACAAAAATGTCCACCCCCGTGCCATCCTAGCAGAATTACGTGCTCAATATGATGACATTACATTCATCTCACTTGATTATAGCCCTTCAAAGAAAAAGTTTCTCGGTCTTGAGCGCGATGTCTACACTGGCCGCTTCCATACGGGAGCAGGCGATTCGACAAGGCGTTACCAATTTACTGCAGATGCTTATACAGGTGAGATGATGGAAGCTGTGGAACTGTAGTTCCCCGGCTTTTTTATTTTCCATACCTTGAGAAACGATGCGCCATTTACATTTTATCATTATTCATTGAGGAAATACACGACATAAAAAAAGCATCCTAGAAAGATGCTTTTAACCGGTATATTTTATTTCCTTGAGCTGAGAACTTATTCTCATATTCAGTACGTATGTTCTCAGGAGGCTCATCAGCATGAAGATCCAGGATGACTTCTTCAAATGCCATTCCATAATTGTTCATGCTTCTCAGACTGAACTCGAACAGACTCCTGTTATCAGTCTTGAATTCAACATGGCCTTCCCTGTACATAATTTTTCTATATCCCTCAAGGAACCCTTCATGGGTAAGCCTTCTCTTTTCATGTCGATTTTTCGGCCATGGGTCGGAGAAATTGAGATATATCCTTTCCACTTCCTCTTCTCCGAAATATTCCTCCAGTTTGCGGGCATCTAAAAGGACAAGCTTGATATTATCAAGTTCCTGTTCCTTCACCTTCTCGACTACACGGATCAGAACATTTTTGTCAAGTTCGATGCCGACGTAGTTTATTCCTGGGTTTCTTTTGGCCATTTCAATGATGAAGCTCCCCATCCCAGTACCGATTTCCACATGAATCGGTTGCTTTGAAGGGAAAAAACCCTGAATATTTCCTGCATAGGACGAATCCGTATCCACGATATGCCCGTGTTCGTTCAGAAAATCCATAGCCCATGGCTTATTACGCATTCTCATTATAGTTACCACCTGTTACCGATTCTTATAAAACATGACTCTATATGAAGCGGTCCCTCTCTATCACTTTATTCAAAAAGATAATCCAGTCGTTCATGTCCTTAAACCGCTTATGGTCCTCATACCACTGGATCATAGTGATCGCCTGGACCAGAGTATACCACTTCATACGTTTCTTTAAATCTCTATTGAGCGGTTTACCGTAACCCTCAAGCCATTCTTCCCAATCCTCCGGCTCCACATAAGTATATAGCAGCATCCCGAGATCGATGGCCGGATCGGCTATCATCGCGCCTTCCCAGTCCACCAGATAAAGTTCGTCCTGTTCAGACAGCAACCAGTTATTATGGTTGACATCCCCGTGACACACTGTGCAGAAGGATTCATCGATCTTCGGCATTTCATTCTCCAGATATTGAATGGCCGTCCGCACAGTATGATGGGCATTCACCTTAGGTGAAAGGGACGTTTGGATCTTATTGAGGAGGAGATCCGGCAACATGGGTTTCATGCCCAATTTTTTCAGCATGGTGCGAAGAGGATTGGATGAGTGTATCTTACTCATCAACAAAGCGACCCTCTCCGAGCACATTTCATCACGAGTCAGCTCCCGGCCATTCTTCCAATGCTGTGCCGTCACTACTTCGCCGGTCTCTATTCTTTTTGTCCAGACCAGCTTCGGAACGATGCCTTCAGCAGACAACGCAGCAAGGAAAGGGCTGGCATTTCGTTTCAGGAAGAGTTTCCTGCCATCCTGTTCCGCCTTATAGGCTTCACCGGAGGCACCACCGACGGGGTCTAGTGTCCAGCCGAGCTGATAGAAATGCTCCAAATTCCACACCTCTTTTCATCATCAAAGAAAAAAGCGCTAAATATTCAAGAATAAGATAGCGCAGATTTCTGTTCGTGTTATAAATTTTATAGTGTTTCACCGCTTATTTCAAGAACTATCGTCGAACCGATTTTGATAACTGGATGTCCGGCACCCTCAAATCCATACAGTGCAAGCGTTGAAGGAATAAAAAATAATTAGAGTAATTTTTCAGTTTAACATTATTTGGACATGTTTAATTTTTGGGTCTTTTTTTGAAAGGCTTCTTGGATTCGCATCGTCATCGGACCTTTAAGTCCTTCACCGACCGCTTGTCCATCAACGCTGTCTACCGCCAGCACTTCCAAAGTTGTGCTTGTAATGAATACTTCATCAGCTGCAGCAAGGTCAGCCAACGTAAAACTTTCTTCTTTTACTGGGACCTCCAGTTCATCAGCTATTTCGAGTACTGAAAGTCTGGTGATGCCATTCAGTATTAAGTTGTCCGCCGGATGAGTATACAAGGTGCCCTCCTTGACGATGAATACATTTGTTGAGGTTCCTTCCGTAACAGTGCCATTGCGGTGCAATACCGCTTCTTTGGCCCCCTGTTCTACAGCACGCTGCTTTTCCAGTACATTCGGCAGCAGGTTGAGGCTTTTGATATCGCATTTCAACCAGCGGTAGTCTTCAGATGTGATGATGGCTGCCCCTTCTTCATTTTGCGCGGCAGAACTTTCAATCGTATTCATATATGCCATAACCACAGGAGGCGTATTAACCGGGAAAGAATGGTTTCTGCCATCTATACCTCTTGATACCTGAAGATAGATATAGCCATTGCTTATTTGGTTCTGCTGCTGCAGTCCAGCTATGATCTCCATGATTTCATTGCGCTCGATCCCTTTGATCCCTATCTTTTCAATGCTTCTGAAAAGCCTATCGATATGTGCTTCAAGTGTATAGAAGACACCATTATAGAGCCGGATGACTTCGTAGACGCCATCTCCGAAATAAAATGCCCTATCATTATAGTCAATCGAGATATCTGCATCTTGCTTAAATTCACCGTTATAATAACTAATTTTCATCCAATTCACCCTTTATGCATATTCTATGCAATGCTTCCAGATAGATTTCGGTGGCCAACAGCAACTCTTCTATTTTCATCCGTTCATTCTTCTGATGCATAGTATCTTCCGTATCATTGAACATGGCCCCATATGCAACACCCTTCTCGAGTACCCTCGCATATGTACCCCCACCTATCGTGAATGGTTCAGACTCATCTTCGACATGGTTCCGGTATGTCTCTGTAAGTATTTTAACTAGAGGATCATTTTTATCCACGTAGTGGGGAGGCTGGAAGTCGACATCTTCGACAGTAAAGCCTTGTTCCATGATCTCTGCATCCAAATTTTCCACCCCTGCCTTAAAATCGAGGCCTTCGGGATATCTCAGATTGACACCAAAGACGCCACCATCCACTTCCGTGTAGTTGATCATTCCGACATTGACGCTCGTCTCCCCCAGTTCCGGATGGGAGGCATCCATGCCGAGCAATGAACCATCGGTGCTGCCTGCCAGTCTTTCAGTGGCGAAACTTACGAAGCTCTCCGCATTATCATCCATATTCAATCTCGACAGGAAATCAATCAGTATAAGTCCAGCGTTGATTCCTGCCTCTGGTGTAGACCCATGCGCACTTTTTCCTTGGATGCCGAGCTTCAGGAATCCGTTATCCACTTCATAATTACCTTCTGCCTCATTTTCGCGTAAAAAGTCTTCAAACGACTGGATCACTTCACTCATGTTCTGGAGGACTTTGAGCTTGGCTTCTGCATCTTCAGGCACCATATTATATCTCTCGCCTGAAATCAGCACCTTCAACTCGATGTTCGGCTCAGTTTCATCAACCTGGAGATTCTTTTGCACAAGGTTGAATGTAGAGATGCCTTTTTCCCCATGTATAAGTGGAAATGCAGCATCCGGCGCAAATCCGGCCTCAGGCATCTCTTCTGACTTGAAGTAGGCTTCTGTACATTTCCAATCGGATTCCTCATCAGTGCCGATGATCAGACGCGTCCGATATTTGAAGGGCAGTTCCTGTTCATTGAGTATCTTCATTGCGTAATAGGCAGCCATTGTCGGCCCTTTGTCGTCCTGCACGCCACGGGCCACAATTGTGCCATCCACAACTTTTGGCGTAAACGGTTCGGAATCCCAGCCACTACCTGGCGGAACCACATCGACATGCCCCAATATTCCAAACAGCGGTCCTCCCTTCCCCGCTTCGATATGCCCCGCTATCGAGTCGACGGTCTTGGTCAGGAAACCATCTCTTTCGCCAAGCTCCATCATGTAGTCCAATGCTTGTTTCGGTCCAGTGCCGACTGGTGCGCCTTCTACAGCTTCTCCCTTTACACTCTCTATCTCAAGCAGCCCCTTAAGGTCATTGATCAGTGCTTCCCTATGTAATTCTACTAACGATTTATAATCCATCGATGACAACCCCCATAAAATATGACGCAATCTTTAGCTTAATGATAAAGAAAAGAAACCACAAAAACAAGGGGACACGTGTATCTCACGTGTCCCCGTTCTTATTACTTATTTTTATTTTTTGATTGTAGGCCTTCATCTGTGACGACGTGGATGTTATGGTTGCCGTCCATTTCACCCTCGTCTTGTACCACATCAACATTTTCTTCGTCTTCTAGCCCTTCAATCACTTTTGCTTCGTCTTTATTCAACTCACCGTGGCTAACATCATCCTGCAGATGTTCCTGCGGGTGGATGCCGCCCTCTGAAATCCACTCATTGTTCATCTGTTCATCAGTCAGCTGACCTTCTGCATCCATCCTATCAGGTTTTGTGGAGTGTTCACCGGACACACTACTTTTGCCCTGGCTTGCAGAAACTTTGTCATTGCCGTCCGAACCATCGTCTGAATTTTTCGATTCATCTTTGTTCATTCTTGATTTGGCTTTCTCTTGTGCTGACTGGGCATATCCTTTCGGGTCTTCTTTAGCTTTCTCGATTTCGGATTTTGCCCGCTCCTGATACTCAGCAGCTTGTTTATTCACTTTTTCCTGCACATTTTGAGCGTAACCCTTCGGATCTTGTCTCACCCGGTCATATTCACTCTTCGCTCTTTCCTGGTATTCTCCAGCCTGTTTTGAAAGTTTGTCCTGTACATCCTGGGCATAGCTTTTAGGATCTTCTTTCACTTTGCTGTATTCATTCTTCACTGCATCACGGTTTTCCTTCTTGGAAAGTTGCTTAGCAGCTACAGCAAGGCCGAGCATAGCTGCAACTTTCAGCAATCCACCTGTTTTTCTAGCCATTTAAAACACCTCTTGTCATATTATTTTGTAGTCGTCCACTGATTGATATTTACCCATTGGCATATTTGTTAAACGTTTCTCAACAAAGCAATTTCATTTTCTTTGAGCCGCCTGTATTCCCCAGGTTCTAAAGTCCCATCCAGCTCCAAGCCGGCAAATGAAATGCGCTCAAGAGCAATGACTTCATTTTCCAGGTACCCGAACATCCTTTTCACCTGATGGAACTTGCCTTCGGTGATCGTCAATTCAACGACCTTCTCAGACAACCTGTGTGCTTGAGCCGGAGCGCTCGTAAAATCTTTCAGGGGGACCCCTTCCCTGAGCAGTTCCAAATCTTTTTCTTCCGGCGCTTTTGCCAACGTCGCGATATATGTCTTCGGCTGTTTTTTCCTTGGACTCAAAAGAGTGTGGGCGAGTTTGCCATCATTGGAGATCAGCAGCAGTCCGGTTGTATCTTTATCGAGTCTTCCGACTGGAAAGAGTTCGTCTTTTTGCGGGTGGTCGATCAGGTCGATTACAGTTGACGTGGCGCCTTCTTCAGTGGAAGAAATGACACCTGAAGGTTTATTCAGCATAAAATAGATGTATTGTTCGAGCTGGATTGCTTCTCCATCAATCTCGACTGTATCTTCGGCTGAAACGGATGATTTCGGATCCGTGACCACTTTACCGTTGACTGCGACATGTTTTTTCCTGATGAACCTTTTAACATCATTCCGACTGCCCAAGCCGGCATTCGACAAATACTTGTCGAGTCTCATTTATAGCACCTTCAATCTTTTGCGTATCTTATCTGCCCTGCTTCCGAGTATCTCATCAGCCAGCCCGGTTTTGAAGGAGAGTATCATATAGACTATGCCCCCTACCGGGACTGCGACGGCCATGATGATGATGGAGTTGAGTTTCTGCTCAACCTCGGCATTCAGGATGAAAATATAGTATACAATTTCGACTGCCAAAAGCATCACGAGGCTGTAGACCATGATCTCCACCAGTGGTCTGAACAATGTCCTCAAGCTGAACCCACCGTGCTTCCTGATAATGTAGAAATTGATCGCGACACCAATGCCAAGTGCTATGCCGGTGCCCATGACGGCCCCGACCGTGCCGAATTGCATTATAAGCGGAATATTGATTGCCGCTTTTATGGCGAGCATCGTCAGAACGACATAGAGCGTCAGATTCTGCCTATCGATGCCCTGAAGGATGGAGCATGTGATTGTGAACAGTGAAATGACGATGCTGACCGGTGCATAGAACATCAGAATCTTAATGCCCATTTCATTATAGCTATAGAACGAAGTATACAATGGTGCTGCCAGGATCATCATACCGATTGCTGCAGGTACGGCAAAGAACAACAGCATTAAAACCATCATCTTGATCTGATGATGCACGTTTTTCATATTGCTCTGATGGTAGTTTTTCGTGATGAACGGCAAGATTGTAATAGCAAATGCAGAGGCGAAGGCCGTCGGAATCATGACGAGTTTATGCGTCGTCAGGTTCAGCATGCCAAACCATGCATCATGAAACTCTTCAGGTACCCCGCCAAGGGCAAGACCATTATTATGGGTCAATTGGTCGATGAACAGAGTGAGTGGGATGCTGATGCCGACTATGATGAATGGAATACCGTATCTGATGATTTCAGAATACATTTCCTTATATGAGAAATCATAATCCGTCTCATCCGACTCGACCATTTTCTGGATGTGGGGTTTTCTTCTGCGCCAAAAGAACCACAGTGTCGCCAGTGAACCAAGACCCCCGATGAATGCTGCAAACACTGCAAGCTCATTGGCCGTCTGTACAGATCCACTCCATACATAGAGCACAAGGGAAGAACCGATGAGAAGGAAGGCGATCCTTAAGATCTGTTCGACGACTGCAGAGGCACTTGTTGGCCCAAATGACTCGAATCCTTGGAAGATGCCACGCCAAGTCGCCATGAACGGGATGATGATCACCGCAACGCCCACGACCCTGATGATGCGGGTAATATCTTCGGTGGACCAGCGATGTTCACCGTCACCGGCAGCAAGCGTCTGCAGTTCTGCAATATAGGGTGCCGCCAAGAATAGAATTAAAAAAGCGATGAATCCTGACGCCATCATGACGAGCAGACTTGACCGGTATAACTTCTGGCTTGTGGCATACGCCCCCAGTGCATTGTATTTGGATACGTATTTGGACACTGCCCCCGGCACTCCGGCTGCAGCAATAGACAGCATGATTGTGTAGGGCGTATACGCATACCCATAGAGAGCGAGATTTTCCTCCCCGCCCATAATGCTGTAGAATGGTATCAGGTATAGCATACCAAGTACTTTCGTGATGACTGTCGCGATAGTGAGCAGAAATGTTCCGCGCACCAGCTTATTTGAATCAGACATTTTATAACCCTCTTATTTTAAGAATAATATTCATTATAATCGAAAGCATAACAGTTTTAAACAAAAAGGAGAACAACAGATGTACCAGACAGTTGTAATAGGCGGTGGTGTGAGTGGGCTCATGGCGGCATTCGCCGCTTCTCAGACCCAAAACAAAGTGCTGCTGATCGAGAAAAATAAAACCCTCGGGAAAAAGCTGCTCATTTCGGGGGGCGGCAGATGCAATGTCACCAACCGCCTCCCCTATGAGGAGATCATCAAGCATATCCCTGGCAATGGCAAATTTCTCTACGGCCCCTTCTCTACATTCGATAATGAGAGCATCATCGAATTTGTCGAATCCAGGGGGGTCGCCTTAAAGGAAGAGGACCACGGGCGCATGTTTCCGAAAACGGACAAGGCAAAAGACATACTGCAAGTCTTTCTTGACGCCCTTGAACAAAATGGGGTTGAAATCATGACTGAAACGACCGTGGATAAAATCATGTCCGACAACAAGACGGTGCAGGGCGTCAGACTCACTGATGGCCGTACCATGAAAGCGAAGTCAGTCATTGTATCCACAGGCGGCAAAAGCGTACCACACACTGGTTCCACCGGTGACGGACACCGCTTTGCAGAACAGGGAGGACATAAAATCACTGAGCTCTTTCCGACGGAAGTCCCCATCACTTCTTCGGAGCCTTTCATAAAGTCAGGTGCATTAAAAGGGTTAAGCTTGTCTGACGTCGCCCTTTCCGTGCTGAAAAAGAATGGTAAGCCGCGGGTGACCCATCGCATGGATATGATCTTCACCCACTTCGGCATCAGTGGTCCGGCAAGTCTAAGGTGCAGCCAGTTCGTCCATAAAGAGCTGCAGAGTCAGAAGTCGGAGACCATAAGAATGTCGATCGATTTTTATCCCGACGCCACTGCCGGCCAATTGAAGGAGCAAGTTGAGCGCGCCATCAGGGAGAATCGGGACCGCTCCCTGAAGAACATTCTGAAGCCACTCATGCAGGAGCGTATGGTGATCTTTATGCTCGAATCCTTGGGTATCGATGCAGCGCTAAGTGGGCATCATGTGTCCAAGGAGAATATCAATGCGATCATCCAGTTCCTGAAACACTTCGAGTTTGATGTGGATGGTACCCAGTCCATTGAAAAGGCCTTTGTGACCGGTGGAGGTGTAAGCCTTAAGGAAATCGTACCTCAAACCATGGAAAGTCGTCTGGTGAAAGGATTGTATTTTGCTGGGGAAGTGCTTGACGTCCATGGCTACACGGGCGGTTACAACATTACAAGTGCACTTGTTACAGGCTATGTCGCCGGCAACAGTGCAGCACAATAGAAAACCCGCTTCCAAAACATTTTGGAAGCGGGTTTTTTTAGTTGGCTACGATGTTTACAAGTTTATCCGGAACCACGATTACTTTACGCACCGTCTTATCCCTGATTGCCTGTTGGACGTTATCGGATTCTATTGCAATGCGTTCCAGATCATCTTTTGAAGCCCCTGTTGGCACATTCATCTTATGCTTCACTTTGCCATTGACCTGAATGACGATTTCGATCTCTTCTTCAACAAGTTTTGATTCATCATAGACCGGCCAATCTTCGTAGGCGATTGTGGTCGTGTATCCCATCTTTTCCCACAGTTCTTCTGCTATATGCGGTGCAACTGGAGACAGGAGTTTAATGAAGCCTTCGACGAAAGCCCTGTTTATCTTGTCTTTTTTATAGCCTTCGTTGACGAATACCATAAGCTGGGATATTGCCGTATTGAAGTTGAGCGTCTCGTAGTCATCAGTCACCTTCTTGACTGTTTCGTGGTAGACCTTAGTCATATCAGAAGTCTCTTCATCGACGATGGAGTCCCTTACACTGCCATCCTCATCCATGAACAATCTCCATACCCGGTCCAGGAAGCGACGGGCACCATCCAGTCCTTTATCACTCCATGCAATCGACGCTTCGAGCGGCCCCATGAACATTTCATAGAGTCTCAGCGTATCCGCCCCGTGGGAGGCGACGATATCATCCGGATTGATGACGTTCCCTTTGGATTTACTCATCTTTTCATTACCTTCCCCAAGTATCATCCCTTGGTTGAAGAGTTTTTGGAAAGGCTCTTTAGTATTGACGACACCGATGTCGTACAGCACCTTATGCCAAAACCTCGCATACAAGAGATGAAGGACGGCATGCTCTGCTCCACCGATATACAAGTCGACAGGCAGCCAATGCTCAATCTTCTCCTTGGAAGCAAGGGCATCCGGGTTATGGGGATCGATGAACCTCAGATAGTACCAGCAGCTGCCGGCCCACTGCGGCATCGTATTCGTTTCCCTCCGGCCCTTGACGCCATCTTCACGTGTGACGGAGACCCACTCTTCGTTGTTTGCCAACGGCGATTCACCTGTACCGGACGGTTTGATCTTTTCCATCTGCGGCAGGGTGAGTGGCAACTCATCCTCTTCCAGGACACTCATTGTACCATCTTCCCAGTGGATGACTGGAATCGGCTCGCCCCAATACCTTTGGCGGGAGAAGAGCCAATCATGCAGCTTGTAGGTCGTCTTCTGCTCCCCTACCCCCTTTTGCTCGAGGAGGCTGATTGCTTTTTTGATTCCTTCCTCTTTATCGAGGCCATCCAACTCTCCGGAATTGATATGAAGGCCGTCACCCGTATAGGCTTCTTTTGAGATGTTCCCACCTTCAAGAACTGCTTTGATCGGCAGGTCGAAAGCATGGGCAAATTCGTAATCCCTCTCGTCATGGGCTGGTACAGCCATGATTGCACCCGTGCCGTAGCTCGCCAATACATAGTCTGCAATCCATATCGGCATTTCCTCTCCGGAAAGCGGGTTTATGGCGTATGCGCCCGTAAACACTCCTGTTTTTTCCTTTGCCAGATCAGTCCGTTCGAGCTCGCTTTTCATCGCTGCCTGTTCCTGATATGATTTGACCGCTTCAATCTGTTCATCTGAACATATCTTTTCGATCAGTGCATGTTCAGGAGAAAGGACAGCATAGGTTGCGCCGTAGATGGTGTCCGGGCGGGTGGTGAATGCCTCGAAAGATTCCCCCGTGCCGGCGATGTCAAAGCGTACGTTTGCGCCTTCCGATTTGCCGATCCAGTTGCGCTGCATGTCCTTTAATGACTCCGGCCAATCCAATTCCTCGAGATCTTCAAGCAGCCGGTCGGCATATTCGGTGATCCTGAGCATCCACTGTTTCATCGGTTTTCTGACGACCGGATGTCCACCGCGCTCCGACAATCCTTCGATGACTTCTTCGTTCGCCAGTACCGTACCGAGCGCCTCACACCAGTTCACCGGCACTTCATCGATATATGCGAGATCCTTTTTGTAGAGCTGGATGAAGATCCACTGTGTCCATTTATAGTATTCCGGATCCGTCGTATTGATTTCACGGTCCCAGTCATAGCTGAATCCGAGCTCTTTTATCTGACGCCTGAAATTTTCGATGTTCGTTTCATTGAAGCTGCGGATATCATTTCCAGTATCGATGGCATACTGTTCAGCAGGCAGTCCGAAAGCATCCCAACCCATCGGGTGCAGTACATTATATCCTTGCATGCGCTTCATCCTCGAGATGATGTCGGTCGCTGTATATCCTTCCGGATGCCCAACGTGCAGGCCGGCCCCCGAAGGATATGGGAACATATCCAGCGCGTAGAATTTTTCCTTCCCGGTTTTATCCTCAGTTTTAAAAGTCTTCTGCTCTTCCCAATATTGCTGCCATTTCTTTTCAATTTCTTTATGGTTGAACGTCATGATAATCCTCCTTGAATATAAATAATCCCATGCCAATATAAGGCATGGGACGATCATATATGTATACGACCGCGGTACCACCCGCATTCACTTGATAGTGCAGCTCTTTTATACTACATGGAATTGATTCGTACCGGATGAGTTCCTGTGCACGCATTGCCGGTTTGCAGCATCCACCGGCTCTCTGGATATGGTTATGCACAATACTGGTTCCTGTACTTATAAATATAGATTATAAACCGCCAATACGCAAGACGCAATCTCGCTATAGTCCCGTCTCTTCAATCTTTAGAAGTTTTGATTTTTTGGCTACTCCGCCGGTATACCCCCCAAGCGAACCATCTGAGGCAATGACCCGATGGCACGGGATGATGATTGATACCGGATTTTTACCGTTCGCATTTGCCACTGCACGTGAATAGGTTGGCCCACCGCAGTCGAGCGCCAATTCCTTGTAGCTTATCGTTTCGCCGTAAGGTATCTCACTGAGCCGACGCCACACTTTTCTCTGGAAGGCCGTACCGGAGCGGGTGATATCTATTGGCACTTCAAAAGTGCGGCGTTCTCCTGAAAAATACTCTTCAAGCTCCGTCACACATTGGCGGATGACTTCAGATACTTCCGTTAAATCTTGATCATCCTTTGGTCTGTCAGCATGATCGACTTCCACAATAACCCCATCTTCAGAACGAATTTTCAACCATCCTACCGGTGCATCCATAAAATAGATGTTTTGCATTTCCTTCACTCCTTATAGGTGATTTTAAACCCTTTATCATAGCGCTTTGCCACTTTGCATAGCAGCCATATTGAAACCACTGCTGGTAATACGAGGGAACCTACTATCAGCATTTGCCGGTCCATTCCAGTTGATCCGTCCATCAGCCCTGTAGCCGCCCTTGTCAGCATAAGTACGACTACGAGGGAGAAGCTGATCATTACATTGCTTAGGGTATCGAGCCTTTTCCTCGGATTCCTATAGCTGACCACAGGGTTTTTGCTGCCTATCATCATGCCGATCGGCACTGCTGCAAGGGCTGACAGCAATATCATGATGATTAGGAGGACGAGGTCCCCTGGCGCCGCCGGTGATAAATACCAGACTATAGTGAAGGCCGCCATCATTACAGGTACAGTGGTCAGCAGAGTGAAAAGGTACTTCGATACCGCAATGCTTGACCCTTTGAGCGGCAGAGCTTTCAGCATCGCGAAATGTTCAGCATCACGTGCAGTATTATATGCCCCGACAAATAAAGACATCACCAATGTTCCTCCAACTGCCGATAAGAAGATATCGATCATATCCAGAGCACCCGTCTCGGTCTGCTCTGAGAATCCGGAGACGTAGATTAGAGATAGTGGCAATAGATAATATGGCAAGAGCACGGCCAACTCCTTAAAGTCACGCACTGTCACTTTCAGATCTTTGCGCATCAGCGTAACAATCGGATGCACGACCTGCTCGAGTTTCGTCCCTGACTTCATTCTTTTGCCGGTGTGGCCGTAAAAATTCCAGCCCCGGACCATCGCCCGTCTTGTCACATGGTTGGCCGACTTGGCCATTACGACCGCAAGACCAACCAGAGATAATATGAATATGATGCTTGTTGCTACATCAAACCCGTAAAGGAACCCGTCGAATGACACAGGGCTCTCAGGCAGCCTCTTTGTCCACCCCTTTATCGAATCTCCGAGAGCGAAGAAAGCGAGATAGACCAGTATGAAGGACGCAGCCCCTACAAATGAGAGTACCCCACTGACCTTTTTGACAGGTAGTATGTGGGCTGTCAAAAAGGTGCATAAATAAGCCAAAGATGTAATCACCACACCCACTGCCAGAAAGTATACCGCGCTATTTATGAGCAGCATCCATTCCTCAAACCGAATGGCTAGGGCCACCCCCACTATCATGCTTATCGGCATAAGGATGATGGCCACATGCAGAAATGCATGTTTGATGAACTTAGCCCAGAACAAGTCCCTAGCCGAGATGGGAAAAGAGAGGTACATTGGTACATTCGCACTTAGAATCATGTCCTTGATGATGAAATGTATCGACAGCAGAGTCAATATGGCTATGGCGGCCAGCGACAGGATCATGATGTAGCTGCTCAAATGATCCATTTTCAGCGATAGCGTCAACGTAAAAAGTAGCGATCCGAGCAACGGCAATGGCAAAAGCATGAATAGAAGCGCCATGATGATGTATAAAATCACCTTTGTTTCTCCCATTGACTTCCAATAGTTGAAGGCAGAACGCATTTCAGTTTTAAGTATCAGACGAATCATCGCACGCCCTCTCCATCAGTCAATTCCAAAAAGATGTCTTCCAAAGTTACGCCAACCGCTTCCTGCTTCAAGGCTTCGAGCGAACCATGGGCACGTTTCTTGCCGTCATATATAATCAATATATCTGTGGCAATCTCTTCAGCAAGGGAGAGGTTGTGGGTCGTCAAAAACACCGTCTTGCCACTCTTGACGTACTCTATCAAGTATTGCTTTAGATTTCTGTTGCTTTTAGGATCGAGCCCCACGGTTGGTTCATCCAGAAATAGGATATCAGGCTGATGGATTAAGGCACCGACGAGAGCCAGCTTCTGTTTCATGCCATGGGAATATTCTTCTATCAAAGTCCCAAGAGCGCCTTCTAGGTCAAACAGCGCCAACAGTTCCTGTTTTCTTTCCATAAATGCAGATTGCTCCATACGGTAGGCACTCGCTATAAAATTCAGATATTCATGGCCATTGAGCCTGCCTATCAAGTCTGGAGTATCCGGCACATAGCTGATACGCTGTTTAAGCGCCATCTTGTCGAGACGCATTTCTTCACCAAATAGCTCGACTGAACCCGATGAAGGCTCGAGCAGTCCAGTCATCATGCGGATGGTTGTGGATTTGCCGGAACCATTCGGGCCTATGAATGCAAACAACTCGCCATCCCCCACTTCAAAATCGAGGTCTGTCACTGCATTATGTGCGCTATAGTTCTTATTCAACCGGTTTACTTTAATCATATGATCTCCTCGTCGTCAATAATCTGGATTAATAATTCCATCATACCTCATCTACGCCTCATGATAAACTTTGCATTCCCCTCTATATCTATGAAAACCCGGTAAAACCGCCCCCGACATATGGTACACTTCTCAATATGTCAGGATAAGAGGTGGATAAACAATGGATTTTAAGTACAGTTTTGATGATAAACGCTACCACACTTTGAATTATCATCTTAAAAATAAATTCAATGAAAAAATATTCAAGGTCGCACTAGATGCTGGTTTTGACTGTCCAAACAGGGACGGTACCGTAGCCTACGGTGGATGTACCTTCTGTTCCGTCGCCGGCAGCGGTGACTTCGCCGGGGACAGGGTCGATCCGATACCAGTCCAATTTGAAAAGGTCAGATCCAAAATGCAGTCACAAAAATGGAAGCATGGTAAATACATCGCCTATTTTCAGTCTTTCACCAACACCCATGCACCGCTCGAAGTGCTACGCGAAAAATTTGAAGCGGCACTTGAAATTGAAGGTGTCATTGGATTGTCGATCGGCACGCGCCCCGACTGTCTTCCTGAGGAGGTTGTCGAATACTTAGCCGAACTCAACGAGCGGGCTTATCTTTGGGTCGAGCTCGGTCTCCAGACAATTCATGAAAGTACTTCGAAGCTGATCAACCGCGCCCACGATATGCAGTGTTATCGTGAAGGGGTCGATAAGCTCAGGCGTCACAACATCAATGTCTGCAGCCATATCATAAATGGCCTCCCTGGCGAAGATTATCAAATGATGATGGAAACCGCTGGAGCAGTGGCCGACATGGATGTGCAAGGCATCAAAATCCACCTGCTCCACCTGCTACATGGCACGCCGATGGTCAAACAATATCAAAAGGGGTTGCTCGAATTCATGACCCAAGAGGGTTATGTCAATCTGGTGTGCGACCAGATTGAGGTGCTTCCTGAAGAAATGATCATCCATCGCATCACCGGGGATGGACCGATCGACCAGATGATCGGACCGATGTGGAGTACAGATAAATGGAATGTGCTTAATAGCATAGACGAGGAGTTGAAGGTGAGGGATACGCATCAGGGACTGAAATATGAAAAGAAGGAGAGAGTCGATGTTTAGACGAATACTGCCCCAAGCGAAGCTTTTATCAGAAGAAGTTATAGAGCCTGGCGATATTGTCATCGACGCCACATGCGGGAATGGCCATGATACGAAATTTCTGGCAGATGCCGTCGGATCAGACGGCACAGTGTTCAGTTTCGATATCCAAGCCCAGGCGCTCGCAAACGCCAAAGACTTATGCCAATCCCACAACAATATAGAATTCATATTGGACTCGCATGCAAATCTTGGACGCTATATACCAGAGGGCACACCAATCCGTGCGGCAATGTTCAATCTCGGCTACTTGCCGAAAGGGGATAAAGAAATCACTACCGTCTATGAATCCACCTCCGTCGCCCTAAGCGAAATATTCAACCGTCTCACTGTCGGAGGGAGGATCATCATAGTGGTCTACCATGGACACCCGTCCGGGAAAATAGAGCGCGATAAACTGCTCGCTTCCCTATCACACTGGTCCCAAAAGGAAGCCCAGGTCCTCAAGTACCAATTCATCAACCAGAAGAATGATGCCCCTTTCCTGCTATGTGTGGAAAAGATCAGCATGCCTTGACAGCTGATTTTCCATTTTATCAAGGGGCGATGTCCAATAATTGGAAACCGCCAGCTTTAATGTTATCTTCAGTCCCATCCGGGTATATATATTCAAATTAAATATTCTTTCATCACTTTGGAAGATTCAACTCGGAAAGGAAGATGGATATGGAAGGCAAAACAGCTCTAATTATGATAGACATCATAAATAAGATGGATTTTGAAGGCAGCGAGAACTTGCTTGAGAACGCCCGGGGAATCATAGAACCGCTGCGTGAATTGAAGCGGCAGGCCAAGGAAAATGATATTCCCGTCATATATGCAAACGACAACTTCGGCCTGTGGCATGAAGATATGAACAGCTTGATAGAGGAATGCAAAAAGGGCATCGGTAAGGAAGTCATTGAACAGCTCCTTCCAGAAGAGAAGGATTACTTCCTCATCAAACCGAAACACTCTGCTTTCTTTGGCACACAGTTGGATATACTCCTTAGGAAATTGGAAGTGGAGAACCTTATTCTGACAGGTCTTTCTGGAGATATGTGTGTGCTATTCACTTCCTCTGAGGCATATATGCGGGAATTTAACCTATGGGTGCCGGGTGATTGTGTGGCGTCGGAGGTGGATGAAGATCACGAAGCTTCCTTAAGGATCATCAACCGCTCAATGTTTGCGAATGTCACCCCGGCTACTGAAACTGATATTATTGAAGCGTTTTGACGGTTCAAATGAAAGTACATCCAGATGTCGGTCTAAAAAATCCTTCAGTCCATTAGTATGGGCTGAAGGATTTTTTCATTGATCAGGCACTACCGATCAGTATATTCATATGCAACATGTTTTCCAAACTGCTGATGCCTTGAACATAATCTAAACGAAAAAAGTCTCGAAGAGACTTTTTCATCAATCTTTGAACAGCAATGCACGGCTGTTGGGATAAGTCGGAAATTGATTGAGGGGGATGGTCCAGTCTTGTTCCGGTACGGAAAACTCATATCTATTGACCAGGTGGTCGGAGAATATCCTCATGCTGTGGAGGGTAATCCACTCCCCGGCGCAGCGGTGCATCTCCCTGAACTCCCCGCCCCCTTGGGCAATCATTTCATATTCTTCTTCGTATGAAAGTGAAGTTGCCTTATCTTTATATCGGGTGATATCAAATTCTTCCGGGTGTGCAATCGTTCTCGCATCATGATTGCTGCCGTAGAGGTCAAGCACTACCCAACTGCCTTCAGGTATTTCATAACCGTCGATCTCCACATCACGCACTGCAATCGCTGGCAGCATCGGGAAAAATGGATAGTAGCGGCGCATTTCCTGGATGAATGGATCCTGCAGGGTTTCAAAGTTTTCCTTTAATGTTGGGCGGATCTTATCATCCGAGAACAAAGCATGACCCATCAGTGCCACCCAGACTGTTAAGGCGACTGTCGGTCTGATGATATTCAGTAGTTCAACAGCAGCCACTTCCACAGGCAACAGATTGCCATCCAGATCGGTTGCCTGGGCAAATGTATACAACGCAAGATGTTCCTTGCCTTCCACCGGGTGGGCGCGGGCTTCTTCTATCAATCCTCGGGCCCACTTTTCCGATTCATTGCGGTCTGAGACTCCCTTTATATGGTCTTTAGGAGATGTGACAGCACCACTGATCATGGAAATCTGGTTCTTTGCCAACTCTTCAAGTGTCTTATCATCATACCGCTCCAGATTTATGCCCGACCACTCGGCAATGGAATTGAACAACACTCTGTTGGCCAGGTCGAACAACTCGAATTCTCCGTGCTGCTTGTCGAGTTCCAACGTCAGGTTCTTATCCAATATCTTCCGGTAGTCCTCCATGCGCTCAGGTGCCATCAGATCCATGAAGTAGTTTTTGCGATGGTGATGCGCTTCACCGTCGAGTGTCTGGACACCGTCTTCTCCAAATAATGTTTTCAGGATGGGAGTCGGCATTGCGCCGCCCCTTTTGAAGTTTTTCGGGTCGTAGAATTTGCGTGCCGCTTCTTCCCCGTATGTGATTATCATCTCTTCATTCAAAAGTTCTGCCTTTACTACCGGGGCTCCTACATCCTGCCGAAGTTCCCCTAAAAGGCCATATCCTTTATCCATCAGCTCTTTGACTTCGGTCAATTTGATTTTTGTCTCTGGTACCTGTTTCAATGTTCATTCTCCTATTACTTTTTTTTAACTCCTACACCATAATGATAACAATTGATGTAAGCGAAATCAAAGGAAATGCATGCAGATACCTTTGATTACCCCTCGTGAGTGGCAGCGAACTCCTTGATCCGCCAGCGTTCTGGATAGTCATTTTATGAAATTACAGTAATGGAAAAGATGAAGATACCCGGAAGTTACAGTATACCAATCCGGAACAGCTGGTCATCGAGGAAACGGGCCAGGTAATGGTAGGGGTCTGTAATGTCATCTCTTTGGAACACACTGTGCTGGATATTGTCCAGCGCCAGCAAGGTCATCTCGCTTGTATTTATGTCCTTTAACGTTTTAACCGTCAGCGACTTTTCAATGATGTCATTTTCTTTGCTTGTAATGGCCAGTATGGGAATATCCGGCATATCATCGATATACTCAGAGGTATCCTTCATCTGGTTGATGACAGTACGGTACCAATGGTGACTCACTTTACGCACCAGCAGCTCATCATTCTCGTATAAATCCAGGTATTTTTTGTCTGTTGTAAAATACCCAGGTTCGAGGCCAGGGTCGAATCGATGGGTGTCACTTCCCATTCTGATGCTCGAGCGGATGGTATTTTTGCGGTTGATGAATGACTGCTTGAATGCGAGCAGCGGATTCAGCACAATCAACCCGTCTGCCCTGATCATATTGCGTCTCAGCACTTCAATCGCAATCAGTCCTCCGAGGCCTTGACCAAGTATGAATGTTGGCAGTCGATAGGCCCATGCCACCTCATGCCATTCCTTCACTCTATCCAGATATTGGGCGAAGTCGGATATGTGCCCTTTATTCATCCGTGTCGTCTGGCCATGGCCCGGCAGATCACCCGTGACCACATGGTAGCCGTCGTTTCTGAGCTGCGCGATCAGTCCGGCATAATAATCATGATGCTCCATCATATCGTGTATGACGAGGACGACCCCTTTCGGCCGTTTATCAGTTTCCCACTTCCACATTACAAAGCTCCTAACATACTTAAATTCATTCTTATATGATAAACTTATTATAACAATACTTGGAAGAAAGGAAATATGAAATGATATTGGACTATAAGGGATATACGCCTGAAATTGATGAAAGCGCTTTTATCGCCCCTGATGCCACCGTCATCGGTGACGTGGTGCTGGGCGCACATTCTTCTGTGTGGTTTGGTGCCATACTGCGGGGAGACGTCGCCCCGATCAGGATAGGCAGCCACACCAACATCCAGGATCTCTCGATCCTCCATGAAACACCAGATATGCCCTTGACGATAGAAGATCATGTCACCGTGGGCCACAAAACTACGTTGCACAGCTGTACAATCAAAAGACATGCTTTGATTGGAATGGATTCCACAATACTGGACGGGGCTGTCATCGGGGAAGGGGCTTTCATCGGTGCCGGGAGCCTCGTCACTCCCGGGACGGAAATCCCGCCAGGTACATTGGCGTTTGGACGGCCGGCAAAAGTGGTAAGGAAACTGACGGAAGAAGATATAGAAGAGATGCAAAGAATAAACGAAACATATGTAAATCATATCCCGCATTACAAATGACACTATATGTTTCTTCTAACTCGAGATTCACTTATGATAATATAAAGATAAAATTCAGGAGGTACACTATGCCACTACTTAGGGATGTCTTCATCAAACTATCAGAGAATCAGGTTTTGAATGATGCAACAAAAAAGATGGGACTGAGATTCGGTGCAAACAAGGTCGTAGGCGGCATCACCGTCGATGACACGATCGAACGCATCAAAGATCTTAATTCACAAGGTATGAGCGTGTCGTTCGACAACCTTGGAGAATTCGTAACGAGACGTTCTGATGCGATACATGAAAAGGATATCATCTTAAACATGATCAACGCCATCGGCGAGAACGGTGTGGATGCGTCAGCTTCCATCAAACTCAGCCAGATCGGGCTCAATATAGACTATGATTTCTGTATAGAGAATATTACGGAGATAATGGATGCCGCAAAAAAACATAATATGTTCGTCAATATCGATATGGAAAACTATGCATCATATGAAGATACCGTACGTGTCATCGATCATCTGATGGAACGTTATGATAATATCGGTACTGTTTTGCAGTCCTACCTCTTCGATGCGAAGAATGACGTCTATAAATATAAGGATAGGAGAATCCGTCTTGTCAAAGGGGCCTACAAGGAGGCGCCTGCAGTTGCTCTCCAAGAAAAGGAAGACATCGATAAAGCATTCGAGCTGCTCATCAGACTCCACCTGACCAAAGGAGACGGTTTTACCTCAATCGCCACCCATGATCATAACATCATCGAGAAATCAATTGACTTCATCAAGGAGAATGATATTCCAAATGACCGCTTCGAATTCCAGATGTTGTTCGGTTTCAGGAAAGAACTCCAAAAAGAGCTTGTTGAGCGCGGATATAATGTCTGCATCTACATTCCGTTTGGCAATGACTGGTATGCCTACTTCATGAGACGTCTGGCCGAGCGTCCACAGAACCTCAACCTTATCGTCAAATCCGTAACAAAAGATCCGATGTTCCAGACTGGAGTAAAAGCAGTAGGTGCCCTGGCACTTGGTGCAGTGGCACTGAAATTCTTCAACAGAAAATAGTTTGTGAAACGCAATCAAAGAAGGGGTGCAGCCGCACCCCTTCTTTTAATATATATCTTCATAAAACCTATTAATCAGTTTTTGCGCATTCTTTTGGAGCAACTGGACAGAGTTCGAAAGATAATCCGACCCTATCGTCAAAGCACCGAGTGCATACATGCCTCGAACCGTACCGACCTTCGGACTGATGACATGCCTGCTTGCATCCACCATGATGCCACCGAACTCACTTGGTGCTATGATCATATGGTTCATCAACGATTGGATGATTTCCGAATCCCCTCTGCGCACATCCTTGACAGGCCCTGTGGCATTGATCAATGTGTCTACTCGGTATTCCCCACCCTCTTTAGTCAGGATGGTGAATCCATCTTCTTTTTTTATGTGTTCTGTACCGTCTATGATATGCAGCCGACCTTCATCACCCCATTGCACCAGCAATCGCGCTACCTCAGCAGGCATGGGCGAATGGTTCTCTTCAATCAAATGATGATACTTTTCAAGAAAGGCTTTTTTGTCGTTGCGGGAGAGGTACTGATAGACATCACTGAATATCGGGTTGACTTTGATGATGAGGTACTGCAGCCGTCCTACTGTCTCTTGATGTTCAAGGTCATAATTCAAGTCCTGCAGGGTGTTGCCTGTACGGCGGAAAAACAGCGATTCATCGATGTTCTGATGCGCCAATTCCTCTTTGAACAGTGCAATGATATCTGTGAGCGCTATTTCGTCATTCTGGATCCTATCTCTCAAGCTTTCTTCAGTAAAATGCCGTAGTATGATTTCTGCCCGCTCTCCCCTGACAGAAGGCATGTCACCACTGCGGGAAAACAGGGATACTTTTTTCACTTGCTTATCTAAAATCAAATAACGCACACAATCAATTGCCGAAAGACCTGCACCAAGGATTCCGATGTTGTCATCTTCAATGTCTGCGAGTTTCCTTGAGAGGGGATACGGGTCATAAAGGAAGCCCTGACTCCCCTTAAGGTTATAGGGGTCGCCGTACCTGAGCTGTCCGATGGTCAGAAAGACGCGGTCGTATAACACTTCCTCCTCATCTATGGAAAGTGTGAATTTCCCACTGCTGGAATCATATTCGATTCCGTCGACTTTCGCATATCTCAAGTGGACCTCTTCGTGTGTAGACGCAATCGTCTCCAACTGGTCTTTAACATAATCCCCAAATTGTTGACGGCTGGTATACAGCTCTTGCCCATTTTCTGGTTTAAGCCAACTTTTGTAATCCGGATGGCTCTCCCCAAGAGACATTTCGTCAGCAGGGACATTGATGAGCAGATGCTCATTATCTTCCTGATAAGCCTGGCCCCTGCCCATCGTATACGCGTTATCATATATATCAACCGTAATCCCGCTAGTGAATCGTTCATCGTGCACAAGATGGCTTAACATGGATACCCCTGTTACGCCCCCACCTATAATCGCCACTTTAGTCTGCTTCATACACCCACACTCTCTTCCTTCTTTACTTATGGTACATTATATAGGTATATGAAAGATTTTGCATTTTCTTTCTTGTGTTAAGGAGGTCGGGTATATGAAAAAGTATATTATCATTTCATGTGGCGCCATGATTGGAGCTGTTTCAAGGTATGCGATTGCTTTGTCTTTGGCTGCAGTGACACCCTTTTTCTTTACTGCGACATTGGTCGTCAACCTTCTTGGCGCCTTCGGCATAGGCTTCATCTTCCAGAAATTGGTGGCGCGCAATCCATTGTGGCATGACTTTTTGATTACGGGCCTCCTTGGCAGCTTTACAACATTTTCCCTGCTCACCTATGAAAATTATATGCTGGTGGAGGTTGGAGACCTCCTGGCACTTTCCATTTATCTGGCCATCAATTTGTTTGGTGGATTCATGCTTGCATTTCTCGGCATGAAATCAGGAGGTGCCTCATGATTAAAATAATATTCCTCGGCATTGGTGCCGCTCTTGGGGCTTCATTGAGAAGTTATATATCCACACGCCCGAAGCTGCAGAGTCTCGCCTTTCCCGTCGGAACCCTCATCATCAATTCAGTCGGCTCTTTTCTGATGGGGGTCGTCATCATGTTCCTGAGTATAGGCAGTACACTCTATTTAATAATGGTTACAGGATTCCTGGGTGGATTCACCACGTATTCATCGTTCACCCTCGATCAATTGAAGTTATATGAACAAAGGCGCTATAAATCTTTCATCGCATATTCGCTTTTGATGTTTACCGTGCCCTTCCTGGCCCTTCTACTCGGCCTTTACGTTTCCTCTCCATCATAAAAAGTCCGCCCCGGCATGGGACGGACTTTTTGCTTTAAACGCGCATGGATGTGATTTTCGTTTCGAGATACGGTTCGATGCCTTCAGGGCCGCCTTCACGCCCCATCCCGCTTTCTTTGAGTCCGCCAAATGGAATCTGTGCTGCACTCGGTTTACCATTGTTCCAGCCCAACACACCGAAATCAAGACCTTCCTGGAGCTTGATGCCATCGCGGTAACTTTCTGTGAAGAAATAAGCTGCCAGACCATACTCGGTATCATTTGCTTTTTCAATGGCTTCATCCAAAGTGGAGAATGTCTGGATTGGCGCCACCGGTCCGAACGTCTCTTCATTCATGATGACCATTTCATCAGTGGCACCGGTGATTACTGTCGGTTCGATGAAGTATCCTTCATCCTTTGAACCCTTACCGCCCGTTAGGATCTTACCACCTTTCTCCTCGGCATCGTTGATGTGTCGCATTACCTTATCGTAGCCATCTTCGTTGATCATCGGTCCTATTGCGACGTCTTCATCAAGACCGTTGCCCATCTTCAGCTTCTTCGAAGCATCTGCAAATTTTTTGCTGAAAGCGTCGGCAATATCTTCATGGACATAGAAGCGGTTGGCACATACGCATGTCTGTCCGGAGTTTCTGAATTTGGAGGCAATCGCCTGCTCGACGGCCATATCAATGTCCGCATCCTTGTGGACGACCAGAGGGGCATGTCCGCCCAATTCCATGGTGATGTTCTTGACTGTTGAGGCAGCACCTTCCATCAATGACTTTCCGACAGCGGTGGAGCCTGTGAATGTTATTTTCATTACTTTATCAGACTCTGTGAAAGCCTCACCGGCATCTTTACCAGAGGCGGTAACGTATTGGACGACACCTTCATCGAATCCTGCTTCCAATGCCAGATCAAGGAATTTCATTGCAGATAATGGGGTTGCACTTGCAGGTTTAACCAGGAAAGTACAGCCAGCTGCAACTGCAGGTGCTGCTTTGCGGGCCATCATCGCAATCGGGAAGTTCCATGGCGTAATGGCAGCGACGACGCCAATCGGCTGTTTGGTCACTACCATGCGCACATCATCTTCGTGCGGTGGTATGGTGCGGCCATATACACGTTTTGCCTCTTCAGCATAATAATCGACATAACTGCGTGCATAGTCGACCTCACCGCGTGATTCCTGTAGCGGCTTACCATTCTCTTTTGTTATCAATTCAGCGATTTCCTCTTTGTGTTCACCTATCAGCTTGGACCACTCTGTAAGTAGTGCACTGCGGTCATGAGGATTCTTTTTCTTGAACTTTTTGAATGTTTCATGCGCTTTTTCAATTTTCTTGTCAATATCTGCTTTACTCTCTTTTTTCACCCTGTCGATTTCCTGACCTGTTGCAGGGTTCAGTACAATGATTTCTTCAGACATAAATGATTGCCTCCCATTAAATAGAATAAAAGCCTTATAAGAAAATTATAAGGCTTTCAGTCCATCAAAACAAAAGTTTCGCTTATGGATTCAGTTGGAATATCGCTTCTGCAATTTCATCCAGGTCTTTAACCGTATACTGGAACCGGCCGTGGAAGACATATTTCATGAAGAAATTCTCAAGTTCCTCCTCGCCCACCAATACTTTTATGGAAGGGTCATTGGAGTAGTTCGCGATGGAATAGTTGCCGTTGTCTTCAGGGTTGAAGTAGATGATCGGCACAACGTCGTACTGGAGCTTGAAGATATTCTTGAGTTTTTCAGCAGAGATTTTAGTTTCTTCGATCGTTTCATTATAATGGTTGACTGCCACATTCTGCTCATTTCCCTTTTCGAATATCAACGTCTGTTCTTTTGCCTTGTCAATATCCAGAAGGTCAAAGAAATGTTCTACATAAGGCAACTGTTCAAAATTCTCTTCATTGACACCATGCAGTATATGCCCACTCCAATATTTGGAGTCGATCAAATAGATGCCCGTCCGCGTAAGTACCAGATGATCGATTTTACGGGTGTTCGTGTAATTGCGTGAAGGCAGATACACATTGGAGAGTATGTACATATCCGTCTCCCTGATCTTTTCATCTGCCACAAGGCGGTCCTTCAGCTGTAGGAGTGACAAATCGGTCAAGTACTCTCCCTTGTCTACGGTAAACTGGCGCAGGCTTGAAAGTTTATTGTTGAGCAATGTCGTTTCTTCGTGATATTTCTCATTGATTGACGACAATTTCTCTTCATGTTCCTGGCGCTCGGCTGCATTATCAGCCTCATATTTTTCGACTAGGGCGTCCTTCTCTTTATCATACTCCTCCTGGAGCGTTTTCACTTTGCCTCTATTCCTGAAATAATAGACCAGGAACGCAATTGCAACGATAAGAAGCAGAATTGCCACCACGATGAATATCGGATTGGTAAAAATATCTGTATTCATGGACTTTCCTCAATTCCTTTCCTGTTTGACTTTCCCGTCTTAATTAAGACTCCGTTCATTATACCGGAAATGATATATCTTTACATGGGAAAAGCGAGCTTTTCAAGGAAAATAATGCATCTGCATATAAATATACCGGATTAGCGTACTTATGTAAGATAGCCCCCTGTTTCTAAGGGAGCTATCCATTTATTTCATCGTGACGCTCTCAAGTTCCGTCTTTATGGCAGTGGCTTTATCAATCTTCTCCCATGGGAATTCCGCGTCGTTACGGCCGAAATGGCCATAGCTCGCCGTCGCTTTATATATCGGGCGCTTTAGGTCGAGCATATCTATGATGCCGTCAGGCGACAAGTTGAATTGCTTCCTTATAACCGCTACGATAGCCGATTCACTATATTCAGATGTTCCAAACGTATCGACTGAAATCGAGACCGGCTCGCTGACCCCTATCGCGTAAGCCAGCTGAATTTCACATTTTGCAGCAACTTTCGCCGCCACGATGTTTTTTGCGATATAGCGAGCAGCATAGGCTGCAGAACGGTCGACTTTAGTCGGGTCTTTACCGCTGAATGCGCCTCCACCATGGCGGGCATATCCTCCGTATGTGTCGACGATGATCTTGCGTCCAGTCAATCCTGCATCACCTTGGGGGCCTCCGATGACGAAACGGCCCGTCGGGTTGATGATATAGCGCGTGTCCGCATCAAGCAGTTCTTCAGGCACAACTTCTCGGATGACGTGGTTGATGAGATCTTCGCGGATCTTTTCCGTCTCCACTTCTTCATGATGTTGTGAGGAGATGACGATGGTATCTATTCTCTTTACATTATTCTCTTCGTCGTACTCCACAGTCACCTGAGTCTTGCCATCCGGCCGCAGATAGTCGATGATCTCTTCCTTCCGCACCTCCGTCAACCGCCTGGCAAGCTGATGTGCCAACGCTATTGGCAGAGGCATGAGCTCTTCTGTCTCATCGCATGCAAAACCAAACATCAGCCCCTGATCGCCTGCCCCTGTTGAAATGGTTGCCGAATCCCGCGTTTCAAAAGCGTCATCAACACCTTGCGCGATATCTTCAGACTGTTCATCAATCCCCGTCAATACCGACATAGTCTTGTAGTCGTAACCGTATTTGGCACGGATGTAACCGATATCTTTGACCGTCTTCCTGACAATTTTAGGGATATCTACATAAGTGTTTGTACTTATCTCTCCAACAATCAGTGCCATACCGGTATTGACCACCGTCTCGCAGGCCACCCTGGCATCTTTATCCCCTTTCAGTATCTCATCAAGTATCGCATCGGAAATCTGGTCTGCAATCTTGTCGGGATGACCTTCAGTAACAGATTCCGAAGTGAAAAGTCTACGCTCTGCCATTAACTTTATCTCCTTTAAGTATATTAGCTATCTCCCACTGCAAAAAAATAGAGCCTTTTTCTCCATAAGACGAGAAAAGGCTCCGCTCTTCCCCTTATCGATCAGAATCACTTCTGCATCCTTTAGCACCTTTCTTCAGTAAAGAGGTTGCTGGGCTTCATCGGGTATGTTCCCTCCACCGGCTCTTGATAAGAGATAACTTACCCTATAATATACTAGATGAGAGGTTTCAAATCAAGCTATTCTTGTTTGATATTTATTATGTCACCTCAATTATGAATGTGTTATACTAATTCATGAAAAGCATCATCTATGTATAATCTATAAAACGGGGGCATAAACAATGGTAAACCATTCCGAGTTAATTCAGAATCTCGTGTCGAAGGATGCGGCACATATCCAACTCTCCACTTCCCAACTTGTTGAAAAATCTTTGGAGAGAGGAGAGGGGAAACTGACCAATACGGGTGCTTTGCGTGCCGAAACCGGGAAATATACCGGCAGAAGTCCTAAGGACCGCTTCATCGTCGAAGATGACACTTCCAGGGACAAGGTTGATTGGGGAGAAGTCAACCAGCCAATTTCCGAAGAGGTATTCAACAACCTTTTTGCGAAAGTCGTCGACTATCTCGATAACAAGGAAGAACTCTTTATCTTCAACGGGCACGCAGGCGCTGATGAGGCAACCAGCCTTGACCTTAGAGTAATAAATGAATACAGCTGGCACAATATGTTTGCCCGCACCATGTTCATCAGACCGGAAACGAAGGAAGAAGCTCTTAACATCAACCCTGAATTCACCATCGTATCCGCCCCGACATTCAAGGCCGACCCTGAAGTCGATGGTACTAAATCGGAAACGTTCATCATCGTTTCCCTTGAAAAAGGCATCGTACTCATCGGGGGGACGGAATACGCTGGTGAAATGAAGAAATCCATCTTCTCCGTCATGAACTATCTGCTCCCGGAACAAGGGATCATGAGCATGCACTGCTCTGCCAACGTCGGTGAGAATAAGGATGTCGCACTGTTCTTCGGCCTTTCGGGCACTGGAAAGACGACCTTGTCTGCAGATGCACAGCGCGAACTGATTGGTGACGATGAGCACGGATGGAATGAAAATGGCGTGTTCAATATCGAAGGTGGCTGCTATGCCAAAACGATCAACCTGTCCGCTGAAAAGGAACCGGAAATCTACCAGGCAATCCGCTTCGGGACGGTTCTGGAAAACGTGGTGGTTGATAAAGACGGCACTCCGGACTATGACGATAACGCGTTGACTGAAAATACTCGTGCAGCCTATCCTCTCGATTACATCGACAATGCACGCATCCCTTCAGTGGCTGGTCACCCGAATACGATCATTTTCCTGACCGCTGATGCATTCGGTGTGTTGCCTCCCATCTCGAAGCTGACTAAATCACAAGCCATGTATCATTTCCTGAGCGGCTTCACTTCCAAGCTTGCAGGCACAGAGCGCGGTGTCACTTCTCCGCAACCTGTCTTCTCTACATGCTTTGGTTCTCCATTCCTGCCGCTTCATGCGACAACTTACGCGAATATGTTGGGTGATCTCATCGATAAGCATAACGTCGATGTCTATCTCGTAAACACCGGCTGGTCCGGAGGGGAATACGGTGTCGGTAAGCGTATGGATCTCAAATATACGCGTTCCATGGTAAGGCGTGCCATCAGTGGAGAGCTTGTCCTCAATGATTTTGAAGAGGATTCCGTCTTTGGATTGAGCATACCAGTTTCAGTGCCAGGTGTGCCGAATGAGATATTGAACCCACGCAATACTTGGGTATCCGAAGAAGCATATGATGAAAAAGCGAAGCAACTGAAGGAATCATTCATCGAGAACTTCAAAAAGTTCGGTAAAGATTCCGAACATATCGCACAAAACGGCGGATTCACAGTGTGATGAATCTGCTTGTGCCATAACAAAAGATCAGGTCGCAGTGCGACCTGATCTTTTGTTTATCATCTGGGATGCTCAACTGAAAAAAACATCAGTTCTGCTCAACTCATATATGAATTGGATGCACGGGTCATCAAGCAGGAAACTCCGCTTTTCTTCCGGCACTGCCTCTATCGAAGGATAGACGACAGGTCCATAAGTCTCCATGTATTCACATTTGAAGAAAAGGTCATCGACGATTCCGAAATAGACTCCTTTTTTGAATGGACGGCTGTCATGTACAGTGTACGCGCCCATATATTTGAGCTCTGAGAGGCTCGCGCCGGTCTCTTCGAACACTTCCCGTTGCAATGCTTCCCGGAGAGTCTCACGGTCTTCCAACTTACCGCCCGGAAATTCGATACCACGGACCTTATGTTCTGTGAACAGATATTTTCCATCCATCTTGCAGATTGCCAGCACATGGTCTGCATCCTCCACACTCTCTGGGTCAAAAGTGACGTTGCGCCCATGATGATCTATAAATTCCAGCATTGCATCCTCTCCAAATCGATTTGAGTCTTAAATTTGATTAAATCCAGTGTACCTTATATTATGGAAGTTATAAATAAAAGAGCGGTGATACTCAATGAAATCAATCCTTCTATCCATGATTCGTTTTTACCAGAAGGCCATCTCCCCGATGTTTCCACCAAGCTGCAGATTCTATCCGACCTGTTCGAACTACAGCATCGACGCCGTGCAGGAACATGGTGCTATAAAAGGCGGGTACCTGGCTGTCAGGCGGATACTTAAATGCCACCCATTCCATGAAGGCGGCTTTGATCCGGTACCTGCAAAAGAGAAAAAAGAAAAAAATAAATCAGCATGACCTTGAAACCCTACCTATGAGGCAGGCTTTGAGGCCATGCTTTTTTATTGCTTGCGGCTTTCACTTTGATCATAAAATTGCTGGTTTTGCCCCCTCGAAACCTTGCCCGTCGAGGTCATTATAATATTTTCAACCACTTTTATGTCTTTCGGTAACTTGTAGCGGGCTAACCTTGCCTTTAGGTGTAAAATCAGAGTCCTCTCATCTATCGTCTCCCCTGGCACTGCTTCTATCATCAGAACGGGTACTTCGCCCCATTCATCATCCTGACGTTTCACTACAGCGGAATTCGCAACTTTTTCATATGCGTTTGCGGCATCTTCTATTTCTTTCGGATAGATGTTCTCCCCACCGCTGATGATCAGGTCTTTACGCCGATCAAGAATATAAAGGTAACCTTCTTCATCCAAATACCCCATATCACCTGTCCTGAAGAACTTTTCAGTGATTTCGATATCTGCGTTCAGGTAATGTCCTATGACAGGGCCGCCCTTGACCAGTATTTCTCCATCGTTGGCATGGTCGATTGCCACTTCCACATTATCCAGTGCCCGCCCTGCAGTGCCTTCCAGGATTTTCGGATCGCCGGGTCCGATCGAGACGATCTGCGAACATGTTTCCGTCATGCCAAAAGAGTTGTAGACCGGGAGGCCTTTTGATAATGCCTCTTTCAATACTTCCCTGGTTACGCCTGCCCCACCGAGCAATACGCCTTCAAGGTTATGGTCAGGAATAGGATGTGCCATCAATCTCTTAAGCATTATCGGAACCATGCTCGTGTGTGTTACGCCATATTCGACAACCTTCTGCCAGATGCGCGCTTCGTCAAACTTGCCGACCAACACCATCGGACATCCTGCGATGACGGAGCGCATAAGGATTGAAAAACCCGATATGTGATAGATCGGATTGACATTCATCCAGATGCTTGCATGCCCATAGCCGAACCGCTGTTCACACCCCTTGGCAGAAGTGAAATGATTCCTGTAGCTTTGGGGTACGGCTTTCGCCCGACCTGTAGTACCTGAGGTGAACATAATGGATAATGTCGTTCCTCCGGTTGGGGGATCGACATTATAACTGAGGGGCTCCAGTTCATATAAATCAGTGAGATCATATAGACGGTGCCCTTCCAGCTCCAAAGGCTTTGTTGTTATGACCGTGTCCACGTCAATGTCGCCAAGCTGTACTGTAATTTCACGTGCTGTCAGCCGAGTATTGATCAGGACGATTTCGATTCCTGCAATCATTGAAGCATGTACTAGAACGACCGCTTCCAGCGTATTACCGATATAAAGCCCCAATCGGTTACGGTCGAGCCTCTTCAGGTGTCTGCTCAGTTTCAAAGCCTCTTTGTAGAGACTTTTGAAGCTTAAATGCTGATCTTCGTAGACTACTGCAGTCTTGTCAGGCTGCTGCTCTGCCTGTACTTTCAGCCATTCATACATAAACGTCTCACCTCTCAAAAGAAAGCCCATCATATGATGGGCTTTACGATTCTTATGGGAACCTCGGGAATTGTCCGAAATCAGGTTTTCTTTTCTCTTTGAATGCTTCGCGTCCTTCTTTTGCTTCATCAGTAGTGTAATAAAGTAACGTCGCATCCCCAGCCATCTGTTGAATGCCTGCCAGACCGTCTGTGTCAGCATTCATTCCAGCTTTCAGCAGGCGTAGTGCCGTTGGAGAGTGCTCGAGCATTTCCTGACACCACTGCACTGTTTCGTCTTCCAGCTGTTCAAGCGGTACTACAGTATTGACGAGTCCCATGTCGAGAGCTTCTTGGGCATCGTACTGACGGCACAGGTACCAGATTTCTCTCGCTTTCTTATGACCAACGATGCGTGCAAGGTAACCGGAACCGTAACCGGCATCAAATGAACCGACTTTCGGTCCTGTCTGGCCAAAGCGTGCATTATCTGCTGCAATTGTCAGGTCGCACACCACATGCAGAACATGTCCGCCACCGATTGCGTAGCCTGAAACCATCGCCACTACCGGCTTCGGAATGACCCGGATGAGCCGTTGCAGGTCGAGTACGTTCAATCTTGGAACGTTGTCTTCCCCTACATAACCACCATGTCCGCGTACTTTCTGGTCACCGCCTGAACAGAATGCCATATCGCCTTCCCCTGCCAACACGATGACGCCGATTTTTTCGTCGTCCCGTGCTCTGGTGAATGCATCAATCATTTCATTTACTGTCAGCGGTGTAAAAGCGTTGCGTACTTCAGGACGATTGATTGTCACTTTAGCGATGCCATTATAATATTCATATTTAATTTCTTCATATTCGCGAATCGTTTGCCATTCTCTTGCCATCATTCATTCCTCCTGATAAATAGTCTAATAGTAGTATACCAAACTTCGGCCCTGCTTCCATATGAATATTATGTCCTGCCCCCTCTATAATCTCCAGTCGGGCATCAGGCATATGCAGAGCCATGCGAGTATTGATGTCAATGAACTTCTGGTCTTCACCACCCACCGCCAAAAGAATCGGCATGTGGAGCTGGGATAATTTTGTCCAGTAGGAAGGTTGCACCCCGGTCCCATACTTCAGCAGGCTGTCAGCCACTTCCTCCGGTTTTTGGGCCAACCGGTTTTCACGCTGTCTGGCTTGCTGATCACGGGGCATTGCTGCTTGGGTCGAAAAGAGCGGCAGCGTTTCCCATTGTGAGATAAAGGCAGGATAATCCCGTAATATTTCATCAGCACGGGTTTGATCCACCTGCCGGCGCATAGCCCGCTCTTCTTCGGAAGCTATGCCAGGTGAACTGCTCTCCAGTATCAGCCGATTCACATGATCCGGGTGGTTGATTGCGAATGACAGCGCCACACGCCCACCCATCGAATAGCCGTAGACATCGGCCCGTGTAATTGTGAGTGACTCAAGCATCGCAGCCAAAGCATCTGCGATTGTTTCTATACCGTAGTCTCGCCCCGTACTCTTTGATTGTCCGAAACCTGGCAAGTCTACAGTGATGACGTTGCGGATGCCATCGAGCTCGGCCGCTGTTGTTGCCATGCTCGACTTATCTGATAGGAAACCGTGCAGGATTACTATAGTTTCTGTTTGACCATTATCTTCAAAATGATAATTAAGCTCCATAGGATTGAATCATCTCCTGCACCTCGAACCGCAGTTGTTGGTGACTCTCCACGTTTGCATCTCTATCCGTCCTGATTTCCATGATATTTCGGCCCGCTGCCGACATATCATCTTCAGTGATTGCATCTGCTGCCTCCACCAATCGGTAGTTAAAACCATACATGGCGGCAGCGTGTGAGAAATCGATGTCGATCGGCGTACCGAAGAGGCGTTCATAGTGGGTGGCTTCCTGCTTTTGGGGCAAGAAGCCGAAGATGCCTCCGCCGTTGTTGTTGAAGACGATGATGTTGATGTCGATCGATTCAAGTTTTGATATGAGCAATCCGTTCATATCATGGTAAAGGGCGATATCACCGATGATCAGAGTGACCGGTGTCTTTGTAGCCACGCCTAAAGCAGTCGAGACGACCCCATCTATACCGTTGGCACCCCTGTTGGACAAGATTTTGTGGTGATTGCCTACATCATACCGTTCAACATCCCGTATCGGCATGCTGCTTGAAACGAACAGTGTGCGGTCCTCCGGCAATCGTTCAAGCATCTCGTACATGAATCTGCCTTCATCCCTATAATCCGGGATCTGCGCTGTAATATAATCGCGTATTGCAGCATCGATTTCGGTGAACCATCCTTTGACGATGGAGCTTCCCCCTTCAAAATCCATAGACCGGAATATGTGTCCGATCGAACCGACAAACACCTTTTCCGGCGCTTTCGGATAAGTCTTCAACTGTTGATGCTCACTGATCAGATATTGGGGGATGGATGTCTGGGACAAGAAGGTGTTGAGTGCTTTTGAAGTGAATGGATCGCCGATTCTGATAATGAAGTCGACTTCATCATCAAGCCACGCCTTCTGCTCTTCAGAAAGGCTGCCGAACAGGAGATCATGGTGTGTGACTGTCGCTGCCTTCATTCTTATATGTTGCCTCGGATCAGTGATGACCGTCAGCCCTTTGTTCTCCATCAACGGTACAAGACCTTCGAGCGCTTCGATGGTCTCCCCGATGAAGACGAGGCCACTTCCTTTAAACGTGTAGCTGGGCACTGCTTCTGTAATCTGGGCAGGAGTTTCCGATCTACTCCTGAAAAAGAGGTCTGTTCGCGTCAAATCAGGCATCAATGGCTCGCGGATGGGCACATTGATATGAACAGGTCCCCGATTGGCACCGTAAAAGTATTGGGCCCCCTGGAGTACTTTGGCTTCCAATAAGTTCTGACCGCTCAAATGCCCGTCAGCAATCGGCAACTCCGTATAATATTTCGTATAGTTGCGATACATATCTTCCTGACTGATCGACTGTGGTGCTCCGACATCCCTCAGCTCATGTGGTCGATCTGCCGTCAAGGCAACGAGCGGCACATGGCTGAGGCCCGCTTCTGCGATCGCCGGCGTATAGTTCGCAGCCGCTGTACCCGACGTACAGATTAAGACCACAGGTTCATTTGAATATTTGGCGATTCCAAGCGCAAAAAAAGCCGCGCTCCGTTCGTCCGGATGGACATGCGTCTTCATGCCCGGATGCATTTCTGCTGCGATGGAGAGAGGTGTCGAGCGCGAGCCTGGGCTGATGACGCATTCGCTGACGCCATGAGCATACAGCAGGTCAATCAGGGTAAAGACTTGATATGTCATATTGTCTTTATGATCTTTAGCCATCACTCAGGTTCCACCCCCAACACATTCAGCATCGGGGTGAATTTAACCCGGGTCTCCTCGTGCTCCTTCTCACTGGAAGACCCTCTGACTATGCCACAGCCCGCAAAAAGGGTGGCACTTTTCGAATTAAGGAGCATCGACCTTATGGAAACGACAAATTCGCTGTCGTCATTTTCATGGATCATACCCAGCGGTGCCGCATATAATCCCCGTGTACCGTATTCATTTTCCATGATGTAATCCCGCGCCTTATCTTTCGGCATCCCGCCGACAGCAGGGGTCGGATGAATTGCATCAAGCAGTGCAAATAAACTCGCCCCTTCAGCAAGTTTTGCACTGATTGGTGTGTGGAGGTGGTAGATATACCTATTTGACAGGATGTCCGGCCCTTCAGCAAATTCAATATCCTCTGTATATGGCTGCAGACTCTGGACGATCGATTCCCGGACCAGTTCATGCTCGTAACGGTTCTTCTCATCATTCAGCAGGAATGCCTTCTGCTGCTCATCTGTCGCTTCTACACCCGTACGCTCTGCCGAACCGGCAATCGCATTAGTACGGAGCACGCCATCTTTGATGTCAAAAAGCTTCTCCGGGGATTTGGAGATGAAGATCGACTGGCCCTTTTCGTAATATATCGTATAAGTGCCCGATTCATCATTCAACCTATCCAAGAGATAGAGCGGATCGGCCTGCGCCTTGAATGTCAGCAATCTCTGCCTGGCGAGTACAATTTTCCTGAAGTCGGTGTCGTCCAGGACTCCAAGCGCCTCATCCACCAACGTCTTCCACTCCTCCGGGAAGATATCTTTCATCATATGGACTTCGGGCGCCTGAGCTGGTTCTGGAGTAATGGCTCCAATCTCCTTCAGCTTGTCACTGATATCTATAAGGATCTCATCAAGATCCGCTTCGTCTGTCCTTACCGTATAGAACAACTCACTATTCGCCAAGTCAAACTGCCACTTCGGCAGATGGAATTCCACCATGCCGAAATCGTTCCATTCGTCTGTCGTGTCCTTATCATCAAAGCGTGTACCTCCGAACAGACCTAAAGAAGAAGCCATCCCATCCTTCACAGCCACTTGCTGGATCTTTGCAAATAGAGATGTCTTCTGCTCCTCAAGGACTTCCGCCGAATACTTATCCCGCTTTATGCTTTCCTGGAATTCGATGCCTATGGAGTCATAGCGGCCATCTTTCGAACGGAACCAGTATCTGGACCCTTGTGCATCATGGAAATGCGAAAATATCTTCCGCTCATTTAAATCAAATCCGTCAATTGGCATTTGCAGACTCAAGTACTTTTTATCAGTATCAAGTTTGAGGTCATCCAGAATACGCTGGTAAGCTTCCAAATTCATTGCTACACACTTCTTTCTGCATAATTAATACCATTTTATCATTTATTTATTTCCCTGTGTATGATAACAGGTTAATTGTGATAAAATTGTTATCATCATAGATACAAAGGAAGATAGAAAATGCAGGGAACAGATAGACATACCGGGATGAAGAAATATATAAGCCTGACGCGGCCACATACGCTGACGGCCGGCTTCATTCCCGTGCTTGTAGGTACTGCGAGCGTATTGCTATTCTCGTCGATCAGATGGGATATGTTTTTCGCCATGCTGATTGCAACACTCCTCATCCAGTCGGCAACCAATATGTTCAACGAGTACTTCGACTTCAAGAAAGGGCTGGACAGTGAGGATTCGGTGGGCATTGCAGGTGCCATCGTCAGAAACGGCATGTCCCCGCGCATCGTCATGACCATTGCAGTCGTATTTTATGCCCTTGCCGCAGTGATCGGCATATACATCACCGTCAACAGCTCGGTATGGGTGCTCATAGCCGGCATCATATCGATGGCCGTCGGCTACCTTTACACCGGCGGCCCGTTCCCCATCTCATGGACACCGTTCGGTGAAGTGTTTGCGGGCTTCTTTATGGGTACCGTCATCATCATGATCACTTTCTACATCCATACGGGCATATTGCACATCTTCCCGTTCCTCATCTCGATACCGGTAGCCATTACAATCGGACTTCTGAACATGGCGAACAACATAAGGGATCGCAAAAAAGATAAGGAAAGTGGCCGTAAGACCTTCGTTATATTGGTCGGCAAACCGTTGGCCGTCGTGACCACCGGAGCGCTGTTGGTATTCGCCTACCTGTTCATCGCATGGATAGCGATATTCAAGCCTTACGGCTCCCTGTTCCTGCTGCTCACCTTCCTCTCCATACCTCAATTCATCAAGACTGTGAAGTTGATGTGGCAGGGAGACACGCCGCAGGAATTGATTCCGGCGATGGCAGCCATGGGCAAATTAAATTCGATCTTTGGCATCTTATTGACATTGGGCCTTGTCCTTTATGGATTCACGGGCATCTAAAAACTCCGGCTTAACTGCCGGAGTTTTTATTTTATCGATACATTTCCACCTTTAGAGATGTACTTTTAAGTTTCTTGATATATGCGGATACATTCAGTTGCACATTTATTTATTTCAATTTCCGAAATATTATTGATTATTCTGTATAGTGTACTATAATTAATCTGTATCTAACTAATAGGGGGACATGAAATGAGTCTAAGAAATTACCTGCTTACGGGCGGCCTTTCTGCTGTACTGCTCCTCGGAGCCTGCAGCGATGATGGCAGTTCTGACGAGGGGCAAGCAGAAGACGAAGCAACGGGAGAAGAATCAAGTGGAGAGGCTTCTGATGGATCAAATGAAAATGGATCATCTGAAGAGGGCACAGTTTCATATTCCGGAGAATATGGGGACTATACCTTCAATGAATTCAGCCAATCCACCATCGAACCCGAAGAGAGCGAAGAAGAGTCGACTGAAGAAGGTGACGAGGAAGCCCAACCTTCAGAAGTTGTAGTCATAGAATTTGAATTCACAAATAACTCGGAAGTACCGACTGCGCCACAAGAAGCGTTTGGTCTGGATCTTGCTGTAAGGCAAGTCGCGGAAGGCAGTGAATCGACACTTGAAAACATGACCACAAGCCTTCCGGAAGATTTCGAAATGAGTGAAGAGGCAACAGCCGCCACCGAAACAGTCGAACCCGGAGAGAGTGCTACAGCCGTACTGGCTTATGGACCGGTCGACCCGGAACTTGAAACAGTTCTCCAAAGCCGTGAGAATCCGATGGCAGATGAGCAGTCGGAACCACTTGATCATAAGATAGGACTTGAAAAATCCGAGTGATGAGTAAAATAATATAAAATGCCTAAGCCATTTGACCCGGCCCCCAGAATCTACAATTTTGGGGGCCGGTGATTTTATACATTCTTACTAAAGGAGTCCGTAATGATTATAACTACAGGCGGCAAAACAGATGAAGAGACCGTTTTGTACGCATATTCCCTTGCCGATAAATATAATGCCCTCTACGTTGACCGTTCAAAAAGATCGATTGAAACTCTGAAGAGGCATTACAATCAAGATGTCGTGGTCGCCAGTAGGAGTGGAACCATCATCCATCCACTTTCTCAGAAGGAGCCGATTCATTTCCATCCCAATATGGCAATGGTAAGGGCCAAGAGAATACTCGGAGGAAGATCCGATCCCTTCATTGAAACAGCTGGCCTGCAATCTGGCATGCATGTACTCGACTGTACAATGGGACTCGCTTCCGACAGTTTGATTGCCAGCCTTGCTGTAGGTGATGCTGGTCGGGTCACCGCGCTTGAAAGCAACCCCCTCCTCCACTTGGCTGTATCAGAAGGCCTCAAACGGTTTCACACGCAACACGCAGAAATCAGAAAAGCGATGACGCGAATAGAAGCACTACACACCCCACACCATGAGTTCCTGCAGATGCAGAAAGATAATTCTTTTGACATCATCTATTTCGATCCGATGTTCACCGAAACCGTCGAAACTTCAGATGCAATGCAGATCATTCACGCACAGACAGATAAATCAGATTTATCACTTGATACCATCACTGAAGCCAGACGCGTGGCCAGAGAACGCATCGTCATGAAAGACCATTGGCAGAGCAGCCGGTTTCATGACTTGGGCTTTTTTCAAGAAAGAAGGCCCTCAAGCCTTTTCCATTATGGCTATATCAATATAGATCTCAGCAAATGATATATCTTATGTATGCGTTTCATCATGGAGGGAAGAATGAAACGTATTAAATTATTTGTCAGGAGGAGATTTCCAATGGAAAAGCAATACCAGCATCTGCTTGAAACGCTGCATCAATGCATGACCGAGTGCAACCGCTGCGCTGCTTCGATGCCTGCCTCAAGGAAGACGATGTCAAAATGATGGCGGAATGCATACGACTCGACAGGGAATGCGCCGACATATGTGGATACCTGGAACAGGCCATCTCCAGAAACTCTCCATTCATCAAAGAACTTGCTGGAGTATGCGCCGCAATATGTGATGCGTGTGGCGAAGAATGCGGAAAACATGATCATGAACATTGCCAAAGATGTGCAGAAGCATGTGCTGAAGCCTGCAGAGCAGTCGCATAATCCGGATTTCCGTCCAATGAGCCTCATCATTCATGATGAAGCTCATTTCATTGTTTGGCATTCTGGTTCCTACAGTTTGATGCAAAAATATTTTGTAGCCCGGCGGGAGGGTTGCCCCAATGCAGAAAAGGTATTACAAGAAGCTGACATTACTATTGGTATCCGTCTCCTTAATTCTGGCTTCCTGCATTACATCGCCTACATCAGATCTGTTGGAGGATCCTTCACCCAGACAGAATCTATCCAACACTTCAAATAATGTTTCACTTTCCCTCGATAAGACTACATATATCCTGCCTATGCGGACACTGACGTTTCACATCCATAATGCTGGGGATGCCGTGTATACGTATGGTGAGTTCTTCTATATAGAAAAAGAGTGGTATATGCTAGAAATAGAGGACTCCGTTTTTGACGACTTTACGTCATTCGATAACTATGGCAGTCGACTTGCCCCAGGAGATAAAGCAGATATTAAGGTGGCCATGGATGATTACGGACTAACATTTGACAAGGGTACATACAGAATCGTCAAAGCGTTCAGTAATAAGAATACAGGAGAGACCACTTGGCTTGAAGCCGAGTTTGAAGTCATTGACTGATTGCTTCAAAAGCGAAAACCCTCCAGCAGAAGTTTTATCTGCTGGAGGGTTTGGACTACCTTACATATTCAAAGACGCCTGCTGCACCCATGCCGACCCCGATGCACATGGTGACCATGCCATATTTCGAATCGGGCCTGCGTTTCATTTCTGATAACAGACGTGCCGTAAGCATCGCACCCGAAGCGCCGAGTGGATGTCCGAGCGATATTGCGCCGCCGTTTACGTTTGTCTTATCGATGTCCAAGCCAGTTTTACGGATTGAGGCGACAGTCTGAGAAGCAAACGCTTCATTCAATTCCACCAGGTCCATATCCTCAACTGATAGGTTGGTCTGCTCGAGCACTTCAGGGATGGCATATGCCGGCCCAATCCCCATTATTTTAGGATCGACGCCTACAGCTTTGAACCCGACGAACCTCGCGATTGGTGTCACCCCAAGTTCCTTCACCTTATCACCTGACATCAGAACGACGAAGCCGGTGCCATCGGTCAATGGGGCTGATGTACCTGCAGTCACTGTGCCATCTGCCTTGAATACTGTAGGCAGTTTCGACAATCCTTCCATTGTAGTGCCCGGGCGTATATGCTCATCTGTTTTAAATTCTTCCTTGGTGACGACGGGTCCATTCTGGTCATAGGACACTTTTGTCACATCGATCGGAATAATTTCATCTTCAAAACGGCCCGCATCTAGTGCCGCTTTGGCACGCTGATGGCTCTGCACTGCGTAGGCATCCTGATCTTCCCGGGAGACTTGGAACTCCTCAGCCACCATTTCTGCGGTCAATCCCATCGGATAGGAAACCCCTGAGTCTGCATCTTGAAGAATCGGACTGTTTGTAGGCTCGTTGCCCCCCATCGGTACAGCGCTCATCAGCTCAATTCCACCTGCCGCCAGGACATCCGCCTGCCCAGCCTGAATCTGGTTTGCTGCCATCGCAATCGTTTGAAGCCCTGATGAACAGTAGCGGTTTACAGTCTGTCCCGGTACGCTGTTTGGCATTCCCGCAAGCAATGCAATGGAGCGGGCTATATTTTGACCCTGTAGTCCCTCTGGAAAAGCATTGCCCACTATGACATCTTCGACCATGGAAGATTCGAACCCTCCATCCACACGTTCCAGCACGCCTTTAAGTACTTGTGCTGCTACTTCATCCGGCCTATCGTGAAACATCGCGCCGTTTTTAGCTCTGCCTGCAGCAGAACGGCCATAAGCCACTATATATGCTTCCTGCATTAAGACTCATCCTTTCTTTTTAACCGATCCATTAATTGCGTAGTGGTTTCCCTGTTTCAAGCATATGACTGATTCTTGCGTGCGTCTTTTCGTTTTGAAGCAGGCTCAAGAAACGTTCGCGTTCCAGCTTCTGGATATATCTTTGATTCACATAGGTGTTTCGCGGTAGATTTCCACCTGCCAATGCCTCTGCAATTTTCAAAGTGATTTCATAATCATAGTCACTGATGAAATGTCCGAGACGCTGGGCATCAAGCTGACCTTTAATAAGTGCAATGAAATCGCGTCCTAAAGCAATATATTGGCCCTTTGGTTTCGGTATATAATTGGTGTTGGCTTCAAATCGTGCTTTCTCAAGCGCCACTTCAACACGTTTTTCTGAATTAAGCAATATGGAATCTGTATCTCTCAAGTAGCCATACCTCTTTGCTTCATAGGCATTGGTGGACACTTTAGCCAAGCCGATGTTCATCAGTATATCCGTCATCGATTCCTGCTTGTCGTTATGCTTATGAGTAGTGCTTAATATGCGATCCGCCATTTCAGCAAGCCCCCCACCACTCGGTAACAGGCCGACACCAGTCTCCACCATACCCATATAAGTTTCGCTTGCAGCTACGACAAACGGGGAGTGCAGCACCAGTTCACACCCACCACCAAGTGCCTGACCTTGTACAGCTGTTACAATCGGTTTCAGTGTATATTTCAAGCGATTGAAACTTTCATGGAGCTGGTCTATGGCTGGACCGACGAGCTCATCCACCTGCTTCATTTCATGCGCTTTCTTCATCATGTATAGATTTGCACCTACGCTGAAGTTCCGGCCATCAGCGTAGATGACCATACTTGAGAAATCTTCAGTTTCGAGCAAGCCTATGGCTTCAATCAGATCACTTGAGAAGCCGTCCGAAATGATATTGTTGGCGCTTTGCAACTTCAACAGCAACTGATCGGAATGGACCACCGACAGGTTGGAATCTTCCCGGTCCCATATTTGGCTGTCTATGAACGATGCCACTGGAGCTGTCCGCTCAATCGTCTCGCCTGCTTCATAGAATCCTGAAGTGCGTTCCTCGATCCAGTCCGGTAATTCACCAAGTTCTTCCTTCATGCGGTTTTTAACGCGTTCGAATCCCATAAGATCCCAGAGCTGGAACGGCCCCTTCTTCCAATTGAACCCCCATACAAGCGCCCGGTCTATATCTTTATAGTCAGAAGCAGCTTTCGGTACATTCAAAGTAGAATAATAGAAGTTGTTTCTGAGCGTCTCCCACATGAACAGCCCCGCTTCATCTTGAGCATTGAATATTACATCCATGTTCGCTTCCAGATCTTTGCTGAACTGCCCCAGGATTTCAAACTGTGGTTGCTGTTGGGAGACATAATCATTCTGCTCCGGGTCGAAGACGAGTACCTCCTTCTTATCCTTCTTGTAGAAGCCCTGCTTGGTCTTCCTGCCGAGTGCACCCTGTCCGACTAGTTTTTCAGCTATTTTAGTATCATGGAAGAATTCCTTCTCTTCGGGAATCTGCTGCAGTCCTTTTGTTACAGTGACAGCAATGTCCAGTCCAACCAGATCACTCAACCCGTAGGTCCCTGTACTTGGCCTGCCGATGCTGCGTCCTGTCAGAGCGTCCGTTTCCGTAATCGACATTCCTTGGTTTTCCGCGCGGTACATGATGTCATTCATCGTCTGGGTCCCAACCCGGTTGGCGACAAATCCCGGAACATCATTTGCAATCACTACGCCCTTACCAAGCTTGTCTTCAGCGAAAGCTTGCGCTTCATCGACCGATTGTTCAGAAGTGTCTTCAAGCGGAATGATTTCCACAAGCTTCATTATCCTTGGCGGGTTGAAGAAATGCATTCCAAAGAATCTTCTGCGCTCTTCTTCACCCAATACTTTCGCGATATAAGCAATCGGTATACCGGAAGTGTTCGTCGCAAACAGTGCATTATCTTTGGCAACACCCTTCACCTTATTCCACACTTCATGTTTGATTTCCAACTCTTCCTTAACGGCTTCAATGAAGATATCCGAATCATCCTGCCCCTTCAAGTCATCCTCAAAGTTGCCGTAGGACAAGTTTGATGCAAAATCCAGGTCGAACAGCTGCGGACGTTTTTTATCCGTTATCATCTCATATGCTTTTTTTGAAACCTTGTTACGATCTTTGTCATCTGCCACTATATCCAATAATTTCACTTTCAAGCCGGCATTGACGAGCAGTGCAGCAATCTGACTGCCCATTACCCCAGCACCTAGAACAGTTGCTTTTCTTATCGTCATGGAAATACCCTCCAAATTATTTGATCTCCGATGTACTTTTGCACTATGGGCTTTAGATGAATGCAGAGTCGCCGGTCAATGCACGGCCTATCACCAATGCATTTATTTCATGGGTGCCTTCGTACGTGTATACCGCTTCAGCATCCGAGAAGAACCTGGCGATATCATACTCGGCAAGAATACCATTGCCACCTGTGATGCCTCTGCCCATCGCCACAGATTCCCTTAGGCGTAATGCGTTCATCATCTTCGCAGTAGAGGTCGCCACTTCATCGTATTCACCCTTCTCCTGCATACGTGCAAGTTGTGCAGATAAAGTGATTGCCTGCGATAGGTTACCTTGCATCATGGCCAGTTTTTCCTGGATCAATTGGTACTTGCTGATCTCCTTGCCGAACTGCTTACGTTTGGTCACATAATCAAGTGTGGCACGCAGTGCCCCTGCCATTGCACCTGTCGCCATATATGCCACGCCTGCACGTGTCGAATAAAGGATTTTGGCGATATCTTTGAAGCTATTGATATTCTGCAGTCGATCCGCCTCTTCCACTACGACATCCTTTAAATGGATGTTGGCATTGGGTATGATTCTGAGTGCAATTTTATTCTCTATAATATCGATATCGACACCTTCCTGCTCGGGCCGGATGATGAAACCTTTCGGCTTGCCGGTTTCAACATCGACCGCAAACAAAGGAATGACATCTGATACATTCGCTCCCCCGATCCATTTCTTCGCACCATTTATGATCCATTTGTCGCCCTCACGTTTTGCCGTCGTCTCCAATCCTCCCGCTACATCGGATCCGTGCTCCGGTTCAGTCAATGCAAAACACGTTCTGAGTTCGTGGGACTGGAGTTTTGGAATATAGTGCGCAACCTGCTCTTTACTTCCTCCGAACAAGAAGGCGTTGTGACCAAGCCCCTGATGGACACCAAGCAAAGTCACCAGTGATACATCAAACCTGGCTACTGTGTAGGATAGGAAGAACTGGAACATCTGACTTGCCATTCTGGCGCCTTCCCGTCCTTCAAACAACAAGGGATTATTGAAATAATCAAGTTTGCCCATCTCTTCAAAGAAGCCTTCCGGAATGGTTGCATTTATCCAATGGTCATTGATCGAATCCCGGTATTTACTCTCAAGCAGATCGTTCAGTTGTTTTAAAAATTTCACTTCTCCTTCAGTGAGTTCTTTGGAGACGTTCAACAGATCTTCTGGATATAATTCCTTCAATAGTTCATCTTTAGTTGCCATTATATTTCCCCCATCATTTTATTATACCGCTTTCAAAATTGCTGTTTACTGCCTAGTGAACTAGTGAACAAGCCCATTCTCCTGCGCTTTTTCGTTCATGAGTTTCTGGATGGCCATCCTATCCGGTTTTGCAGTCGAGTTCAACGGGATATCTGTCAGATTCAGATACATCCTCGGAACTTTATAGCCTGCCAACCTTTCCCTCATATGTGCGTTCAAGGTCTCTTCAAAACCTTCTTCATCCTCCTTCAGGACGACTGCTGCAGAGACCGATTCACCATATTTCGGGTGATCGAATCCGACTACTATTGATTGCCTCACTAGTGGATGCTCTGACAATACCGACTCCACTTCAGATGGCAGAACATTTTCACCACCGGTGATGATCAGTTCTTTCTTACGGTTGACGATGAATATGTCGCCATCCTCATCTTTCCGGGCGAGGTCCCCTGTCAGGAAATAGCCGTTGTGGAATGATTTTTCAGTCAGATCCGGCCTATTCCAATAGCCTGGAGTTACGTTTTTTCCTTTAATCGCGAGTTCACCTATTTCATTCGTTCCAACTTCATTGCCGTCGTCATCGAGCAACTTCATGTCGACATACATGATCGGCTTGCCGATGCTCATAGGTTTTCTTTTGGCATTCTCTGGTGTATTGACCATTGCCAGCGGTGCCTCAGTGAGACCATAGCCATTGATCAGCGTGTGCCCCATGCTTTCGAAGTGCCTTTGGACAGCTGGCAACGGAGAGGATCCTCCCTGGATCAGGAACCTTATATTTTCAAAGTTTTTAATATCAAAGTTCTCCTCAAAAATCATGCCGTAGTACATCGTCGGTATTAACGTGAGGTAATCCGGTTTATGCTCCGCCATCAGATCATTCAACTGTGCCCCGTCGTAATAGCGGTGCAGCACCAATGTGCCCCCCACCATGATTGCCGGCAGCGCGGTATCATTCAATCCAAGTACATGGAATAGCGGTGTCGTTAGGATTGTCTTATATGATGCATTAATCTTATAGGTCAGTGCCGTGTTCACGATATTGCTGACGAATGAATCATATGTGAACATCACTCCTTTAGGGAGTCCTGTCGTACCGCTTGTATAGATTAGTGCTGCAAGCTCATCACTTTCAACATCGACAGTTTTGAAAGGCCTATGATTATCAGGGTGGCATATGTCATCATATTCTTTCGAATCGATATTCATATGAAGCAGACCTTCAGGAGTACCGGTCAGGCTTTCTTTATGTTTTTCTGCATATAAGATCAACTTGACGCCGGAATCTGAAATGACGCTCTGAATCTCTTTTGGACTCAAACGCCAGTTCATCGGTAGAAATACAGCCCCCATCTTGAATGTCGCGAATAGCAGATCGAATATTGCTACATCATTAGGCGCAAATATCCCGACTACATCGCCATGGCCAATACCTTGTTCCTTCAGGTGATTCGCCAAGTTTTCAGCACGCTTGTCCATATCCTGGTAAGACCACTCAGTCCCCTTCAGAGGATCTATTATTGCCGGCTTCACTTCATCATAGTCCGCCCGTGTCTTAATCCAATCGTAGTTCATGTCTATCTTCCCCTTTGTTTGTGATTATTCTCCCTTTATGGAATATTGCAGCTTCCCCCATGTTTCCTGATAGATTTCCGGATCCATTACTTTTATATCTTCCGCAATGATCGGTTTGAAATCCATCTGAGAAAGTACATCTTTTTCCAGTTGAAGCCCTGGTGCGATTTCAATGACTTTCAACCCTGCATCAGTCAACTCAAAGACCGCACGTTCTGTAACATAGTAGACCTGCTGTCTGAGCTGTCTTGAATAAGCCGCGTTGAAGTCCATGCTTTTGACGCTGTCCACGAACTTCCTGGTATGTCCCTCCTCTTTTATTTCAAGAGTCTTCCCACGGCACTCTGCCTTGCTGCCTACAACCATGGTGCCCGAAAAGATCAATATCTGGACAGTTTGGCTGATGTCTATAAAGCCGCCGCTGCCATTCAGCCTCTCCCCAAAGGCCGAGACATTGACATTGCCATGACGGTCGATTTCCGCAAAACTCAAGTATGCGATGTCGAGACCATCATTGAATATGAAATCCCAAGTCATGTCATGGCGTATTCTGGCATCCAGGTTGTAGTTCATGCCGAAGCGATTACCGCTGCCGAACATGCCGCCGAAAATACCGGTATCGATGTTCAGATTCACAAGCTCATCCACCTTCTCTTCACGCAGTAGGCTGGAGAGCTCGTTATTGATTCCATAACCGATGCTTACACCATCTCCCGGTGAAAGGAATTGGGCTGAGCGTCTAAGAATTATTTTACGAGCGTCAAACTTCGGAAAACCTTGTCTAGGCTCTGCAATCCTATAATGACCCGCCAAGGCCGGATCATAATAGTCCTGTATCACCTGCTTATGGTATTTAGGATCTTTATTGACGACCACGTAATCTACAAGTTCGGCAGGGATAAATACGTCTTTTGGATTATAGCTGCCATTCTTGATGATTTCTTTCACCTGGACGATTATCTTGCCGTTATTACTGCGCGCTGCCGCAGCTGCAGCATACCCTTCTCCGAGGTGGGATTCATGGGTCATGTAGATGTTGCCCTTCTCATCCGCATAAGTTCCCCTCAATAACGCAATATCAATTTTAGGGAATTTATAATGCAGATATTCTTCATCATCGATATCAATGACTGACACTATATCTTCCCTAGTCACATCATTTGCTCTGCCACCCGAATACCTTGGATCAACAACTGTGTTCAACCCAACCTTAGAAATCATGCCTGGTGAAGCCGATGACTGATGGCGATACTGGGTGGCTATAATGCCTTGGGGCAGGAAATACATTTCTATTTCATTATTTTTAACCGCCTTAACTGTAAACGGCGATGCTATCACCAAACTTGTGATGATGCGTTTGACCATCCCCCGTGTAACAAAGGAATCCAAATCGAATCCATCATCAAAATCACTGATGTCGTTCGAAACGACAAACGTAAGATCATTTACTTCCTTATTCTCATCATGCTGTTCTGCCAAGTTTTTAAGAATTTCGACTGGCAGATTACCCACTGATAGAGCAGCTATCGCAATGACATCCCCTGTTTTAACGATATGCTCTAAATCATTGTATGAAATAATCTTCATATCCCATTCTCCCGACATTTTTTATTCCAAAAACACTTTTAACATATAACATCCCCCTGTTTATGTTGACCTTACAATTTCAATGTATCATCATGATTATAAATTGTAAACGTTTTCATTTCAGAAATATCAAACTTTTACTATCGCAAAGTTTTATGTCTGATTATATAACCTAGTACTAATTCGGCTCTAAACCCTGATTTTACAAGCATTCCAGATGCGTGTGAGCTATAAGAATATGTAATATCCAAGGGCAAAAATAAAAGTGTAAATATGAAATAAATGAGTATTGACTTTTATGTCGAAAAATGGCCAAGGTAATATTTTTTTGAAGTTTAAGCACTACCTTCCCTACCGCCGCATCCCTCGCAGACTACTGCAGCATTTTTGTAAACTATGCTAGCGAGTTCCTTTTAGGTACTTGAGTGCTAAAATTTACATCAAAAGATATTAGGGGGTATTAATAGTGGAGTTAAAGGATAAACTTTTTAGGAAACTGGAAGATAAAAAGCAGGATATGATTGAAACCAGAAGATTTCTGCATGAAAATCCCGAGTTGTCATTTGAAGAGCATAACACAGCGAAGTTCATTGAAGACTTCTATCACGATAAGGACGTCAAGGTTATAAATAATATGGGTAATGGATACGGCATCATCGTTGAAATCAGTGGTAAGGGTCCGGGCCGGGTAATCGGGTTGCGCGCTGATTTCGATGCGCTTCCCATAGAGGAAGAAGCGGATGTCCCCTTCAAGTCTAAAAATGAAGGCGTAATGCATGCTTGTGGTCATGATGTCCATACTGCCTATATGCTCCACTTGGGGGAAGCGCTCATTGACCTAAAGGAAGAATGGTCAGGCACCATAAAACTGATTCATCAACATGCTGAAGAAGTCCCGCCCGGCGGTGCAAAAAGTATTGTCGAATCAGGCATGCTCGATGACTTGGACGAAATCTACGGCATTCATATCTTCCCAGCATTCGATACCGGAACCATCGCTCTCGTCCCCGGCAACGCAATGGCCGGCAGATCGAACTTCACTTTGACCATCCAAGGTTCTGGTGGCCATGGTGCCATGCCGCATACTACCCATGACGCCCTCGTTGCCGGCTCTTACTTCGTCACCGAATCCCAGACCATCGTCTCACGACGCATGGACCCGAACGATTCAGTGGTCGTATCCATCACAGTATTCGATGCGCCTGGAGGCTTTAATGTCATACAGGATAAAGTCGTGCTACGTGGAACTGTTCGCTATCTGGACGAAGATAATAAAGAGCCTGCATACGAGGCAATGAAGAAAATAACTAGAGGCATTGAAACCTCTTTCGATGTAGAGTGCACGCTTGATTATCTCTATGATTATCCCGTCACATACAACCATCCCAGAGAAACCCAGTATGTAGAAGATATACTCAAAAAGAGCGTCGGATCCTATATTGATGAGGTAATCCATTCCAAACCTTTCAGCGGCTCGGAAGATTTTTCCTACTATCTTGAAAAGATTCCTGGCACATTTATAAACGTCGGTGCCAAGCCTGAAGGCATGAAAGAGCCATATCCCAACCATCATCCTAAATTCTTGATAAACGAGGACTCTTTATTGATCAGTGCAAAAACGCTCGGTGAGGTTGTTCTGGATAGACTTGAGGGCTGATGGGAATTGCGCTCGATATATAAGTAACGAGATAGGGAAGCACAGTGAGTTATATAACTGCTTAAAGGAGTAATATATAAGGGAGTAAACCCCCTTGCTAATTTATGTATCCTCCCTCAACCGAGGGAGGCATTTTCTTACGATTAGTCAATAGATTACAAGCATATATTCCATATTTTTCATCCCTATCCAGCGGGGCGCC
>NZ_JBHMAH010000017.1:0-3886 GCF_042429615.1 Salinicoccus siamensis | reverse complement strand
CTGTCAAAAATCTGTGGCATCTCCTGTAGGAACTGCTTTTTCCAATTATGCAGCTGGTTCACATGGACGCTACGTTCCGAAGCGATCTGGTTCATTGTTTTTTCTTCCTTCAAGACTTCCAACACAACTTGGGATTTGAATTCGGGTGTATATCTTTTACGTTTCATATACCTACCTTAACATCTCCTTCTTTCGCGTCTAAAATCCTGGGTCCATTATAATGTTGTATGGGACCCAGCGTGCGGAACAAAAAATTTAACACGTGATTACCAGTTTAAAGAGCTGTATTCTTCGACATTGTTTCAAGAGGAATTAAACATGGGTGAAGTTTACAATAAGGATAATATATCATTTCAATACGATTTTTTAAACGATGACATAGATATAAATCCGGAGTTTAATTTATTTGATTTAAAAATGCCGAATGATTTATTTGAAGCATTGAAGGAAGATAAGCCAATTGTGTTTTTCGCTAATCCACCTTATGCAACTGCTAATGATGCTGGTGCAAAAGGAACTTCTAAACAAGGTAGTGCCCTAACGAAAATGAATAATATGATGAAAAATGAAAATGCAGGCCAGGCATCCCAGCAATTATATGCACAATTTTTCTATCGCATATTAAAGTTGAAGAAAACGTTCAATTTATCGAATGTGCATATTGCATTTTTCAGTAAACCCCTGTTTTTAAATGGTGGGGCATACTGGGAAAAATTTAATGACCTGTTTTTCAAAGAATTTCAATTTAAACAGGGTATGCTTTTAAAGTCTGGAGAGTTTTCAGATGTTACTAATATATGGGCTGTAACATTCAGTGTTTATTCGATGAGGGATACACCTGTTCAAAATTTTGAAAGAAATTTTGAACTGTCCGTAAAGCATTTAACCCCTATAGGTATTAAAGAAATAGGGAGTAAAACAGTGAGAATGGTTGAAAGTGAGAAATTTTTATCTAATTGGTTAAGAGAGCCGACAAAGGGTCGGAAAGACTATAAAGATAAACCATATCCACAGTTCAGTTCAATATTTAATGTTAACGAATCAGAAAGTCATAGAGGAAAGTTACTCACTGATGCATTCGGATATTTTGTTTCTGTAGCAAATAATGTATACAACTCACAAAGAGATGTGGTTATATACAGTGGTTCTGCTTATAAAGCAAATGGCGTATCGATTGTAAAAGAGAATTATGAAAGAGTGGCTGTCACATTTGCTGCACGTAAATCTATTACACATACTTGGCTGAACGATAATGATAACTTTAAAACTCCAACTCAACAAACCATGGAAACTGATGAGTGGTCTGAATTTGTAAACGACTGCATCATTTATTCATTATTTAACGTAAATGCAAGTTATCAGTCATCACAAGAGAACATTTTTTATCATGATGAATTATATGAAATCGAGAACGAAATGTTTTATATGAGTAAGGCACACATTGCACAACTTGCGGAGGAAAATTATTTAAATCAAATCGAAGAACAGTTGAGGTTTCAACGTGAGGAACGTTATGTGTATACTTTGATAAGAGATAGAGTGTTTTCTGAAGAGGCTCAAAAAGTTTATGATACTGCTGTGACTTTAACGGAAAGAGCATTCGAGTATAGAGATATTGTTCATTTAGAACACCCAGAGTGGAGTGTAAAGCGATGGGATGCAGGTTTCTATCAAACCTATAAAATAATTAACAAATATAAAATCGAGGGGTGGGAAAAATTTCGAGAATATTTTAAAATGCTTGAAAGAAAAATAGAAGAAAAAGTATACGATTTTGGAATACTGACGAAATAATAATAAGGATGCTAATTAGCATCCTTATTTATTTTTTGAATAATGTTCATTTCCATCAGCAACAAACAGTTCTAATCTACTGTTTGAACACACATCTAATACATCTGGTCGCTTTTCTCGAACGCTTGTGTACTCAGAGTCCGAGACGATGATATGGTCAAGAAAATCAATGTCTATAAGAGTGCCAGCCATATTGAGTTGCTTTGTAAAATCAATGTCTGCCTCTGATGGTGTTGTGTCTCCAGATGGGTGATTGTGTAAAACAATGATAGCAGCTGAGTTATTAAGTAGTGCAAATTGATATATTTCACGTGGAGATACTGCAGCAGCGTTTAAAGTGCCTGAAAAACATTCATAGACGGCTTCTACATGATTTTTGATATTAAGACTTAGAACAAGCAGAGATTCCTTCACATCACCCTTTAAAAAGTGATTTGCAAGCATAAAGGCATCTTCAGGACAAGTGATTTTATTAAAAGAGTCATTCAATATTTTCTTCTTACGCGCCTGTTGTGATAATTTGATTTTTGATACGACTAACGTTTCCATGTTTGTAACACGCTCCAGTTTTTTGACTGGGGCTACACGCTTAATGCGTGCAGTAAGATTATAAGGATAAACACGGTTGACTATTTTAATAGTCAACCGTGTTTATATAATTAGGTTAATTAAATTTGTAGGTAGCATTTGCTGTCTGTTCTTAAGTATTATTCATTAATAACATGAACATACACTTTGTCACCATCATCTTCATCCGTCAATTTAACTAATCCACTGTCAGAATCCAGATTCAACGTCTCAATGACCTCAGGTGTCTTATAAATCAACAGACTCCGAGTGCCGCCTCTCGCATTTGCATCGGGTCTGATTTCAACCCAGCTTTCATATTTATTAGCATCCACGCTTTTAAATACAGGGAATGCCTTCTCACGTTCCGAACGCGTTGTATCTTCGATGAATTTCAGCGGGTCGTTGATTGAAAATGACATCAGATACGCTGTCGTATTCTTTGCAGGTTCCGACCCCTCACCATGGAGTTTAACATCCATTGATGACACAGGTGAATCCGTCATGAAATAATTTTCCCGCTCTGTCCTCACAAAATTATCAAATTGTGCTTCGTTCATATCTGCCGGGGCATACGTCATCACATTCGGCATTGTGAAGAATATCGGAATCTGCAATGTTTCTGAACCATTTGTCGGTGATGTATATTTGAATATATGCAACGGTTCATAATATGGCTCAACCGTGTAATCCATCGCAATGACGCTGCGTGAACCCACCGGTACGTCAATTTCAGATACAATCGAATCAATTTCAGCCGTCACTTCTTCTTGGCTCATCGTTTGGAAATCATCCATGTCGTGACCGCCCATTCCATCGACAATATACTGGCCATCTTCAAAATAGCCGGCTGTCTGGGGGTAGAGTTTACCCTCTGAATTTTCTTGCACTTCCATGAATGGTACTTTCTCACCTTCGATTGAAAATACATCCAGTACGCTGGCGAGTTCATCCTCCGATGGTATTTGTGAATCAGTGCTATCTTCATCGTTGTCTGGATTGCCACAGGCAACAAGTGTAGTAGTTAACACGACTAATAAAAATGATAGTTTAAAACCTTTCACTATTAAAGAACTCCCTTCAACTTATTCCGTAAATCAATAATTCTTTTTTAAACGTTCATCGATACTATGTAGTTTTTCGTAGATTTTGAAGAAAAGCAGTATCAATTCCATGTAAATTCTAATAACTAGAATCAATATAGGAGCGATAATTAAAATTAAAAAGAACAAACCAAATTCACCGTTGAATAAAGCACCCAACAAACCGAAAAGTGTAATCAGTAGTGCAGCTCCTGCTATAATCCAAAAAACTATTTGAACAATAGAAGGCGTGATAAACTTATCAAACATGATAAACTTCTTTAAATAATCCATAAATGTTCTCCTTTCTTGGCTTAAAACTAAAAGTAATAACGAATAAAATACACTAAATTATTACTTTAAATTTTAAAAATTTCGTTTGTCAAAATAAGCTAGACAGTTCCTTTTCACCCATGTAACTCAAAAAGACTTCCAATGGTGTC
>NZ_JBHMAH010000042.1:0-950 GCF_042429615.1 Salinicoccus siamensis | reverse complement strand
GTAACGTTTTTGATAATAAAGTTTATGTTGAATATAACCGTAAGCAGGCACAAGCGATGGGTCGAAGTGAAATTAGAGTTGAGTTCAATCCAAATGAATTGAGTGAGAATGAGAAACAAATTATTCAATTCGTGTTTTTAGATAATATGCGGAACAAAGATTTTTCGAGAATAGATTTGGCTTTTGATATTGAAGATAACTTAGCTGATTATTACTCGATGTGTGATAAAGCAGTTAAACAAACGCATTTCTACGGTATTGATGGAAAAGTGGAAACCAAATATTTTGGGGTTCGTGAAAGTGATAGATATATTAGAATTTATAACAAAAAGAAACAATTGAGCGAAGTGAAAGAACAGGAAATTAGTGCAGATCATTTGTGGAGAGTTGAATTTGAGTTAAAGCGTTCAAGAACTAAAACTTGGGATAAATGCTTTGATGATATACACATTCTTCAGCCAAATTGGAAAACGATTGAAAAAAGCAGTACGAGAGCAATGGTGTATATGCTCCTGCATGAACATGGTGAATGGGGAAAAATAGACAAAAATTTAAAAACGAAATATAGAAAAATAATTAAAGAAATATCTGAGGTAAATATCTCTGATGATTTGAGAAAAATTTTGAGCGAGCAACATCAAAAATTGAGTGAAGAATTGAAGAATTATATAGCGATATCACACCATGACAAAATGTATGATTTTGACTTTGGTCATTAGGTTTTAGGCTAGCATTTGCTAGTCTTTTTTTGTGGGAACAAAAAACTAAAGGGGCATGGGGAAACCCCATCAAGTAAGGCGGATAGTAAACGAAGTGGCTAGCTTAGCCAGTGCTTGCCAAACTCTATATAAACTTGATATTTTTATATTACAAGCGTAAGATGAAAATTAAGAGTTATATATTATCACAAAGTGAGAGGGTGGGATTTGTGAACGAGGAAAACAATTTGA
>NZ_JBHMAH010000028.1:0-50370 GCF_042429615.1 Salinicoccus siamensis | reverse complement strand
GGCGTGTAAGTGTGGCGACACATTGAGCGGACGAATACTAATCGATCGATGACTTATTCAAATGAAGAAACCGTGTATGGTCTTCTACGCAACGCATTGCTTCTATCCGGTTTTGAATGTCCAAGGGGCATTCAAGCATGCCATATTGTCCGGTGGCAATCGCGGAGAGGTTCCACCTGTTCCCATGCCGAACACAGCAGTTAAGCTCTCCAGCGCCGATGGTAGTTGGACTGACGTCCCGTGAGAGTAGGACGCCGCCGGGCAGTATTTGGAAATGCAGAATGAAATGATTTTAGGAGAATTAGCTCAGCTGGGAGAGCATCTGCCTTACAAGCAGAGGGTCGGCGGTTCGAACCCGTCATTCTCCACCATTTTAATAAGCCGCTCTAGCTCAATTGGCAGAGCAACTGACTTGTAATCAGTAGGTTGGGGGTTCGATTCCTCTGGGCGGCACCATTTTTTGGAAATATCTTGAGCCATTAGCTCAGTTGGTAGAGCATCTGACTTTTAATCAGAGGGTCAGAGGTTCGAATCCTCTATGGCTCATGACTTGCGGGTGTGGCGGAACTGGCAGACGCACTAGATTTAGGATCTAGCGCCTTCGGGCGTGGGGGTTCGACTCCCTTCACCCGCATCATCAGCGGAAGTAGTTCAGTGGTAGAACACCACCTTGCCAAGGTGGGGGTCGCGGGTTCGAATCCCGTCTTCCGCTCCATTGTTTAGTTCGCCGGGGTGGCGGAACTGGCAGACGCACAGGACTTAAAATCCTGCGGTAAGTAATTACCGTACCGGTTCGATTCCGGTCCTCGGCACCAGTATAAATATCATTATGCGCCCGTAGCTCAATTGGATAGAGCGCTTGACTACGGATCAAGAGGTTAGGGGTTCGACTCCTCTCGGGCGCGCTTAATAACCACGGGAAGTAGCTCAGCTTGGTAGAGCACTTGGTTTGGGACCAAGGGGTCGCAGGTTCGAATCCTGTCTTCCCGACTCTTATAAATGCGGGTGTGGCGGAACTGGCAGACGCACTAGAATCAGGGTCTAGCGCCTTCGGGCGTGGGGGTTCGACTCCCTTCACCCGCACTTACACAGATTATATGGGGGCTTAGCTCAGCTGGGAGAGCGCCTGCTTTGCACGCAGGAGGTCAGCGGTTCGATCCCGCTAGTCTCCACCATTTATTCTAATATGCTATTACGGCGGTGTAGCTCAGCTGGCTAGAGCGTACGGTTCATACCCGTGAGGTCGGGGGTTCGATCCCCTCCGCCGCTATATTGGACCTTTAGCTCAGTTGGTCAGAGCAAACGGCTCATAACCGTTGGGTCGCAGGTTCGAGTCCTGCAAGGTCCACCATGTTTTAATTGCATAGTTTCATACGGAGGAATACCCAAGTCTGGCTGAAGGGATCGGTCTTGAAAACCGACAGGGGCTTCATCGCCCGCGGGGGTTCGAATCCCTCTTCCTCCGCCATTTTTATTATTTTATTATCGCGGGATGGAGCAGTTCGGTAGCTCGTCGGGCTCATAACCCGGAGGTCGGTGGTTCAAATCCACCTCCCGCAATTATTTAAGTGGTCCCGTGGTGTAGCGGTTAACATGCCTGCCTGTCACGCAGGAGATCGCGGGTTCAATTCCCGTCGGGACCGCCATTTTAAATTTAAGTGGTTCAGTAGCTCAGTCGGTAGAGCATGTGATTGAAGCTCACAGTGTCGGCGGTTCGATTCCGTCCTGAACCACCATTTGTTATATTGTGGCGCCGCTCTAGCTCAATTGGCAGAGCAACTGACTTGTAATCAGTAGGTTGGGGGTTCGATTCCTCTGGGCGGCACCATTATATTTAAACGTGGAGGGGTAGCGAAGTGGCTAAACGCGGCGGACTGTAAATCCGCTCCTTCGGGTTCGGCAGTTCGAATCTGCCCCCCTCCATGTATTTAGGGGTATAGTTCAATGGTAGAATGAAGGTCTCCAAAACCTTAGATGTGGGTTCAATTCCTACTACCCCTGCCATGGCGGTTGTGGTGAAGTGGTTAACACACCGGATTGTGGTTCCGGCATTCGTGGGTTCGATCCCCATCAGCCGCCCCATTATTGGGCTGTCGCCAAGCGGTAAGGCAACGGTTTTTGGTACCGTCATGCACAGGTTCGAATCCTGTCAGCCCAGCTTTAGGGCACCATAGCCAAGTGGTAAGGCCGAGGACTGCAAATCCTCTATCACCGGTTCAAATCCGGTTGGTGCCTCCATAATTTACTAAGCGGAAGTAGTTCAGTGTTTAGAACATGCTTCTTCCTGAAGCAAGACATAGGTTCAAATCCTATCTTCCGCTCCATTAAGTATTCTGGTTCTGTCTCGAGCAGGATATTGCATCAAAAAATTAATTCATATCTGCGGAAGTAGTTCAGTGCTCAGAACATGCTTCTTCCTGAAGCAAGACATAGGTTCAAATCCTATCTTCCGCTCCATTTAAATAATACTGGGCCACCGTGGCGGAATTGGCAGACGCGCTGGACTCAAAATCCAGTTCCCATTGCGGGAGTGCCGGTTCGATCCCGGCCGGTGGTATAATCGATTAATCAAATAATGTGATTTTAGTACGCGCTGCGAGCGGCCGGGTGAAATATTTCATCGGCCGTTATTTTTATGGTTGAAATCAAAGGAGAAAGTATTATAAATAGCAAGAATGAACCAAAGAACATTGCAACAACAGTAAAAGAGGTATTGGCAAGACGATAAAGCAAGTTGCCAGTCAACAGTAAACGGCTGGAGAAGCCCCCTGCATCCATAAAATCATTTATAAGATCTTCTGTTTAACGGCTTGTTCCGTAAGGCAGGAGGTCTTTTTATATATCATATTATAAAATTTAGATTGATATCATCTTAATAATGAAGCTGTCCAAGGCTCAACAAGTTGTGTCTACACTAATACTTCAAAATCCCGCCAATTCATCAAATCCATACTATAAAGTGTTTGAGATAGGGTAGATAGGGAAGAATCTAGCAACACTAGTATTATAGAAGAGTTGCAACATGATGTTCTTCGTCTTTAGTGTATTTTAGGGTTGCATTTGTATGAAGTAAGAAGTATACTCATATTATCTCGAATTAAAGATAATTTTTACTACTTGGAGGTAATTGACAATGACAGTTTATGTATCTGACCAAACGCATTCAGAAGTTGCATTTCAAGTTAAGCATATGATGGTATCAAAAGTGAGGGGAGGCTTCGAGAACTTCCATTTCGAAATCGAAACTGAAGATCTGGAAACTTTCAAGGATGCGAGTATATATGCTGAAATTCAAACAGAAAGCATCAATACTAAAAATACTTCACGTGATGAACACTTGAGGTCCGAAGATTTCTTCAACGCTGAAAAGAATCCGAAGATCACATTCCAGTCCAAAACTATAAGTAAATCTGGAGATACTTTTTCAGTTACTGGGGATGTTACGCTGAATGGTGTCACAAAAGAGAAGACGATAGAACTTGAGTATAATGGAAAGGCGATGGACCCTTGGGGCAACGAAGTGCACGGTATCCAAAGTGAGTTCATCATCAACCGAGAAGAGTTCGGGCTGACCTGGAATCAGAAATTGGAAACAGGTGGCGTCATGGTAGGTAAGGAAGTAAAAGCGATGGTTGAACTCGAGTTTACGGAAAAGACAGAGTAGTATTATGCTGTAAAAGCCTCTATGAATGCATAGAGGCTTTTATTAATGCTTTTTATAACTAGTAGCTCAAGTGCTATAATTGTGTCATCTGTTTTATGATGTATACATATGGAGGCTCGATGATGGATAACGAGAGGATTATTGAAGAAGCAAAGGCTATGGTGGGTGAATTTCATGAAGATGATATGACGGGACACGATTACTGGCATGTGATCCGCGTCTACAATAATGCATGTATGCTGCAGTCGGAAGAGGGCGGAGACCTTTTTACAATCCAGGTTGCAGCATTGTTCCATGATATGATCGACTACAAAATGACAGATGATGAAGAAAGAGAATCGAAGCGCATAAAGGCTTTTCTGGAAGAGCATGGTGTTGCGCAAGGTACGATTGATAAAATCATCCATGCTATGCAGGCTGTATCTTTCAAGGGAGGAACCAACCCTGTAGAGGTTGAGAGCATTGAAGATGCCATCGTTCAGGATGCAGACCGCCTAGATGCATTGGGCGCAATCGGCATTGCACGTACGATGGTTTTTGGAGGCGGTAAAAACCACAAGCTCCATGATCCAAAATTGCATGCCAGAGAAAATTTGACTTTCGAACAGTACAGTAAAGAAGATAATACTATAATCAACCATTTCTATGAAAAACTGCTAAAATTAAAAGATTTAATGCATACCAGATCAGCCAAGCTGCAAGCTGAAAAAAGGCATCAATTCATGGAAAGATATCTTGAACAATTCTATAATGAATGGGATGGCAAGGTCTGAAGTCGTGTCATAGTTTGAACAGGACGAAGAGTCAAAAGAAGGGAGAGGATGAATTGGAGACCAAGTATACATTAGCAGAGCAATGGCCGCTCATAACAGAAATATCACGTAAAAAAGAAATCTTCTGGGAAAATCCAATCTATGGAAAAATCATGGAAGCCCCTCAAGATTTTGAGCTGACACTAGAAGACATCAGGGAAGCAGATGCACGGCTGCGACGATTTGCACCGTTCATCAAACAAGCCTTTGACGAGACTGTGAAGGATGAAGGAATCAACGAATCCCCACTGCTGCCAGCAGAGCGATTGCAAGCGCATCTAGAAAAAGAGTTTCATAGGATCATCAAGGGATCGTGCTTCATAAAAGCGGATAATGCCCTGACGGTATCCGGTTCTGTTAAAGCACGTGGAGGCATCTATGAAGTATTGAAGTATGCAGAGGAATTGGCGGTAAATGAAGGGTTGATTGGATTGGATGGAGATTACAGCCTCTTCTCTTCTGAGACATTCAAGACATTTTTTTCAGACTACACAATCATCTGTGGTTCGACTGGAAATCTTGGACTGAGCATCGGCATCATCAGTGCGGCACTTGGCTTCAAAGTGACGATCCATATGTCGAGTGATGCAAAACAGTGGAAGAAGGATCTTTTAAGGGAACATGGGGCTGAAGTCGTCGAACATGAGGATGACTACAGCAAAGCTGTGGATGTGGGGCGTCAGGCAGCAATTTCCGATAGGAATAGCTATTTCGTAGACGACGAAAATTCAAAACCACTCTTTACGGGCTATGCAGTGGCTGCACTGCGCCTGCAGAAGCAACTGGATGAGGCGGGCATTACTGTAGATGAAGAGCATCCTTTATATGTATATCTGCCGTGCGGTGTCGGGAGTGCACCAGGCGGCATCAGCTTTGGTCTAAAAAAAGTCTATGGACAACATGTCCATCCGGTGTTCGCTGAGCCTGTAGCGGCCCCTAGCATGCTTTTAGGAGTGATGACGGGACGGCACAATGCATTGTCGGTAAGAGACATCGGATTGGATAATATCACGATAGCAGATGGGCTTGCTGTCGGCAGGCCGTCGAAATTCATCGGCAAGCTTATGGAGAACCAGATCCATTCCTTCTATACCGTTGCAGACGAGCAGTTGTACCGGCTGCTGGCAATGACCTACGATACTGAAGGGGTCAAGGCTGAGCCATCTGCGGCAGCAAGCTTTATGGGCCCTCTCAGAACGGCTGTCGAAGAAGGGGGCGCAACGCATGTTTTGTGGTGTACCGGAGGAAGCATGGTGCCTGAAGAAGTGTGGCAGTCCGATTATCAACAAGGGAAAATATAGATAGTCCAGGGTTGTGGCCAATGTCCGTCTGATAGTATAATGTCAATCGGCATAATAACGTGGTTAAAGAAAGCAGGTGACTAAATGGATCGTGTTGAATTTAAGGAAAAAGTCATTGAGTACGCCCACTCCATCGGCATTGATGATATCGGATTCACTCATACCGAGCCGTTTGTGGAATATAGGGAGAAGTTGATTGATTATCACGAGAAAGGTTTCGAATCAGGGTTTGAAAAAGGGTCCATAGAAGAACGGACGAATCCTGATCGCACATTGCGTTCAGGGCGCAGCATAATCTCCATCGCCGTGGGGTACCCGAACAGACTTCCGAATGCACCCAAAAGTAAAAAAGGGGAGCGGCGTGGTATGTTCGCCCGCGCATCATGGGGGATGGACTACCATACTTTGCTCAATTCGAGGCTTGAAAAGCTCGAAGCCTATATAAAATCCATCGACGCTTCGATTGAATGCAACTCGATGGTCGATACCGGAGTGTTGAGTGATCGCGAAGTGGCACGGCGAAGTGGTCTTGGTTTCATAGGGAAGAACGGCTTCGTCATAAACCCCACACTCGGAACGTATAGTTATCTTGGCGAGATGATCACCAGTTTCCCTTTCCCCCCTGATGAAGAATTGATCGATTCTTGTGGAGACTGCAATATCTGCGTGGATAGATGCCCTACAGGCGCCCTTGTTGGAAATGGGCAGCTGAATTCAAAAAAATGCATTTCTTTCCTGACACAGACAAAAGGCTTCTTGCCTGATGAATACCGCGGTAAGATCGGCAACAGGCTGTATGGCTGCGATACATGTCAACAGGTATGCCCGCGCAATAAAGGCATCAATACGGACCATCATGATGATATTATACTGGAACCTGAAATATTGAAGCCTGAACTTACTGGGCTGCTTGAAATATCAAACAGGGATTTCAAGGAGACATATGGACACCTTGCAGGAACCTGGCGCGGCAAGAAACCCATACAACGCAATGCGATCATAGCACTGGCACATTTCAAGGAAGTGTCGGCTGTAGATGTATTGAAGCGTGTAGCGGAAAATGACCCACGCCCTGTAATCAAGGGGACTGCCTACTGGGCGATAGGCCGCATACTGGAAAATGATGCGCTTGGCTACATCGGAGAAAGATTCAAAATAGAGACGGACGAGACAGTAAAGGAAGAGATGCTAAAAGGCATCCAAGAAAGCGCTTAGGAGGAACATATGGCAAACCATATCGTATTATATCAACCCCAAATCCCGAACAATACGGGCAACATAGGAAGGACTTGTGCAGCAACGGGTTCGACACTGCATCTGATCCATCCACTCGGCTTTTCAACGGACGATAAAATGCTGAAGCGGGCCGGCCTCGACTATTGGCCGCATATTAATGTCATCCACCATGATTCGGCAGAAGCATTTTTTGAAGCGACCGAGGGGAACTATTACCTGCTTACGAAATTTGCGACAAAACCTTATACGGATGTGGACTTTTCGAATGATGACGAGGCCCACTATTTCATTTTCGGTCGGGAGACGACAGGTCTGCCCGATTGGCTCAAAGAGCAGTATGGCGATAATGCCCTGAGAGTCCCGATAACAGATAAGGTGAGATCTTTAAATTTGGCCAATACAGCGGCGATCCTCATATATGAAGCATTGAGGCAACAAGGTTTTCCACATATAAATTAGGAGGAGAAGAATGAATTCAGTTACCGAGCTACTGCAGGCGCACAGATCGATCAGGAAATTTAAGCAAGAGCCCCTGGAGCAGGAGACGATACGGGAGTTGGTGAAATCTGCGCAGGCGGCGAGTACATCCAGCTATGTGCAGGCCTACAGCATCCTGGGTGTCACCGATAAAGACAAGAAAGCGGCTTTAAGGGCGATCAGCACCCAACCATACGTGGAGGATAATGGCCATCTATTTGTATTTCTAGTCGATTATCACCGTCATGTCGAACTGTCAAAAGACAAAGGGACGCCCATTTCACACGATAAGACGGAACAATTTGTTGTAGGTGTCGTCGATGCCGCCCTTGCAGCCCAGAATCTTGCTGTGGCGGCGGAAAGCATGGGACTTGGCATGTGTTATATCGGCTCATTACGAAATGATATGGCGGAGGTCATAGAAATACTTGAACTGCCTGAAGGCGTATTTCCGATTTTCGGCATGGTAGTCGGTTATCCGGATCACGAGGGCAGTCAGAAAGAACGTCTGCCTTTTGAAGCGGTCTACCATGAAAATACCTATACTCCGACGGCAAAGGTGAAGCCGGAGATCGATGCTTATGATGAGAGGATAAGCAGTTATTATGAAGCCCGTACCGGGGGAGAACGTCGAGACAGCTGGAGTGACCAGGTGATCGGCATGCTAGGCAAAAAACAACGGCTTGATGTGGATGCTGTCGTCAAGAGGCAAGGCTTTCTCGGCCAATAAAAAAACAGGTCATGCTGTGCATGACCTGCTTTGAATTTAACTTAGCTTTTCTTCACCGTCATCCTTATATCCATATTTGGATTCACGGCTTGAAGAAAGAATGGCAGTGATAAAGGACATACTGACCATCAATATCAGAAATGCTTTCATAATTAGCGCCTCCTATATTTCCATACATGATAACATTATAAACCATCCAGAAGAAAGAAAAAAGCTGAAAAGGGATAATTTTTGTTAGAATCCCTGCCTACCAGGGTAGAATAATATAGATATTTAAAAAAACGGAGAAAAACCGGGAGGAATTTATATGGCAATGAATTTTAAGATATTCAAGGACAAGACATTGGTAAGCGACTATATTGCAGACATCGTAAGAAAGCAGATCCATAACAACCCGACAAGCGTCCTTGGACTTGAGATGAACGAGGAACTGGACGAAAGCTATGAAAAACTAGTTGAAGAATCCAAAATACATCCAGCAAACTATGCTCAGGTGTATATCGTCACCATCAATAAGGATGGCAATGCAGAAGTATTCAATGACTTGGATATTCCTGAGAATCAACTGAAGATGGAAGGTACTAAAGAGTCGATGAAGGCAGTCCTTGACGATAAGAAGCAGGCAAACCTTACAGTATTATCCATCGGCGCCAATAAAAAGGTAGGCTATAGCGGTTCCGAAGGGAACGATCAGCTGTTCGAATCAAGGGAAATGGTGCTGGTTGCAACAGGAAACGATAAGGCCAAGGCTGTGAGAGATCTATACGATGCGGCAGAGAACGGTCAGGAAGATTTTGCCAAGGTGAAGAAGCACCGCATGGTAACGGTAGTTATGGATTCGGAAGCGGCGTCCCAGCTTGACCGCGATATCGTCGACTACTACACATCAGAGTTTGCATAAGGTGGGATATGATGAAAAGAGATGAAGAAGTGGACTATAGGAAAGATATCGAACCCGAGAGCAATGAGATGACAGAGGATATGGAAGATGTGAAAGCACTGGGAAAAGAAATGGAACAGATCTCCCAAAATGAAGATTATCCGATCGATTCCTCGAACGATGAAACACACGAAGAAGACTTAGATGATGAAAATAGTGGATAACTGATGAATCCTTCTGTAAATTAGTATAAAATATTCTATGAATACTAATTTTCAGGAGGTTTTTTAATTGTCATACAGGATAGAAAAAGATACAATCGGCGAAATTAAAGTTCAAAGTGACAAATATTGGGGTGCACAGACAGAAAGAAGCAAGCAGAATTTCCCGGTAGGAAAAGAAAAAATGCCTATTGAGGTCATTACAGCATTTGCACACCTCAAAAAAGCTGCGGCAGTTTCAAACCATGCACTAGGCAAACTTTCAGAAAATAAAAAAGAAGCGATCATCCACGCATGCGATAAAGTAATCAATCGTGAACTGGATGACCATTTCCCTCTTGTAGTATGGCAGACTGGAAGCGGCACCCAGAGTAACATGAACGTCAATGAAGTCGTCAGCTATGTCGCGAATGAATATCTATCTGAAAAAGGTGTGGACGAGAAAGTCCACCCGAACGATGATGTCAACAAATCCCAAAGCTCCAACGACACATATCCAACGGCAATGCATGTCGCCCTCTACCAATCTGTGGAGGAACAGCTCATACCTGCCCTCGAGGGTCTTAAAAAGACATTCAAGGAAAAAGAAGAGCAATTTGAAGACATAATCAAAATCGGACGTACGCATCTGCAGGATGCCACCCCATTGACATTGGGCCAGGAAATCAGTGGCTGGAGATACATGCTCGAAAAGTGTGAGGCACTGATCGGTGAATCCAAAAATCAAATCAGAAACCTTGCAATCGGTGGTACGGCTGTAGGTACAGGCATCAACGCCCACCCTGAATTCGGCGATCGTGTAGCAAAGGAAATCTCCAAGCAGACCGGTCATGAATTCGTCTCCTCCCCAAATAAATTCCATGCTTTGACGGCGCATGACGAAGTAGTCTATCTCCATGGTGCATTGAAGGCATTGGCGGCAGACCTCATGAAGATAGCAAATGATGTCAGGTGGCTTGCCTCCGGCCCACGCGCTGGAATAGCCGAAATCGAAATCCCTGCGAATGAACCAGGTTCATCAATCATGCCAGGTAAAGTCAATCCGACGCAGTCCGAGATGCTGACGATGGTGGCAGTACAAGTCTTCGGCAATGATTCGGCAGTCGGGTTTGCAGCCTCCCAAGGTAACTTCGAGCTGAACGTATTCAAGCCGGTCATCCTTTATAATACACTGCAGTCCATCTATCTGCTTGCAGACGGCATGCAGACATTCAACGATAATTGTGCTGTCGGAATAGAACCGATCGAAGAGAATATCAATAGATTCCTAAACAATTCCCTTATGCTGGTCACGGCGCTGAACCCACATATCGGGTACGAAAATGCTGCGAAAATCGCCAAAAATGCCCATGAAAAGGGCTTGACCCTCAAAGAGTCTGCAATTGAATCCGGACATCTGACCGAAGCTCAATTCGACGAATGGATCAAGCCAGAAGAGATGACCCAATCCAAAGATTAGGAGACTGTATATGATGAAGAGAATTGGACTTGTGGATATCGGATCTAATACTGTACGCCTTGTATTGTTTGAATATGATGAGGAGACCGGTCTTAAAGAGCTCCAGAACATCAAGACACCTGCCCGGTTGGCGTGGTACCTCGATGAGGACAAAGTCATGGCAGAAGAAGGGATCGATAACCTCATTTCCATCCTGAAGAGTTTCCAGCTGATCAGTGAAAAATACAGCGTCAAGGAAATCCATCCGGTCGCAACGGCGGCCATCAGACAGTCCGTCAACGTGGACGACATACTAGAACGGGTAAAATCAGAAGTCGGTATGGAAATCAAAGTCATCACTGGCAAGGAAGAGGCATTCTACGGCTATCATGCAGTGGTCCATACCATCAGCAACATGGACGGCCTCATCATCGACATCGGTGGGGGGAGTACTGAACTGACATATTTTGAGAATAAGGAACTCATCCATTCGGTCAGTCTCCCATTCGGTGTCGTAACATTGAAAAGTATGTTTTTTGAGGATAAGAAGCACAACGATGAAGAAGCGTTGGAAGAGACGGAAAAGTATGTAAAAAAGCAGCTTAAATCAATCAAGTGGCTCTCAAAGCGTAAAGTACCGATACTTGCGATTGGAGGAAGTGCGCGTAATATAGCACGTATCCACCAATCTTCAACCAATTATCCCATCGCAGGCGTCCACGGCTACTCAATGGACCGGAATGATCTACAGGATGTATATGATCTTCTTGAGAACACAAAGGAAGATGATCTTGATGACATCGATGGGTTGAGTAAGGACCGTAGCGACATCATCCTGCCGAGTACCATCGTCTTCAAATCGCTCTACGATATCTCAAGAGCCCAGGAATTCAAGTTCAGCAGGCAGGGGATACGGGAAGGACTGGCGATGTCTATGATAACCAGGGACTACCCGGCGGCCTTCAATAAATACCATATTTTCAGGGATTCATTGAAGGAACTTGCCAGTGATTTCCAGATTGATTTTGAGGAAGGGAAGAAACGCCAGGAAATCACTGAACGCCTTTATCATGAATTGGAGCGGTATGATTTCATCTCAATCAGCAGACATGAGAAATACCTCATGAAGAATGCAGCATATATTTTCTATCTCGGGTCATTCATCGATCGGGATGCGACAAGTCAGCACACCTACTATCTGATCTCAAACAGCAACATCAACGGCATTGTCCATAGAGACCGGGTGAAGCTGGCTCTGCTTGCAAGCTTCAAGAACAAGACGCTCCTGAAGTTCTTTGCGGATGAATCCGGATGGTTCAATAGCGAGGAAATGAGCACTCTCATGAAGCTCGGCAGCATATTGAAGTTTGCGAATGCCCTGAACATCTCGAACACAAACATTGTAGAGGATCTTTATCTGGATGATGAAGAAGACGAGATGACTCTCACAATCAAATATAAAGGGGATCCGATTGCAGAAGAGTACCAGGCAACGAGACAGAAGAAGCATATCGAAAAGATTATGGATGGGCATCTGGAAATCAAATTCATAGAAGCATGATAACCAGTTTCATCTTAGAGGAAGTAGGAGAATAGTAATGACATATCGATTGAACAATAAAGAATACTATAACAATCGAGAGCTCAGTTGGCTCAGCTTCAACTACCGGGTGATTGAAGAGGCAGAGGATGATACGAACCCGCTACTTGAAAAGCTGAAGTTCCTGGCAATTACAAGTTCAAATCTGGATGAATTCTTCATGGTACGTGTTGCAGGGCTGAAAGACCAGGTAAAGATGGATTATCATGAACCGGACACCAAGACGCAGATGACGCCTGGCGAACAGCTCAAGGGTATCAGTGATATGAATAGACGGAACTGCGATGCCCAGTATGCCACCTTTCATCGTCTGATGAAGGAATTGGAAGGCTATGACATCATCCTGAAGCGTCCGGATGAACTCCCGTATCATCTGCAGGAAGAACTCGGAACGATATTCAGAAATGAAATATTCCCTTCCCTTACTCCTCTCGGAATGGATGCCTATCGCCCCTTCCCTAAATTGATGAATAAGAAAATCAATATTTTCGTCAACCTTTCGAATGAATTGGGTGATCAGACTGCCATCGTCCAACTGCCGACTGTTATCCGCAGGTTTTATGAACTTAAGGAAGGGAACAGAACCTATATTGTCCTGACTGAAGATATCATTGAACAGCACATCAATGAATTGTTCAGGGGTTATAGGATTGAACGGACCTTCCCGTTTAGGATAACGCGCAATGCAGACCTGACCATCCATGAAGAAGGGGCTGCCGATCTCCTGATAGAGATTGAGCGTTTCCTGAAGGAACGGACAAAAGGAGCGGCCGTCAGGCTGGAGATAGACACAAGCAAGGACGATTCCATCAATGGCTCCTTTCTGAAAAATGAATTGAATCTCGAGGAGCAGGATGTATATAGGTTCAACGGTCCGTTGGATTTAACCTTCCTGTTCGACTTGACAGCGAGGTTCAAGGAGCGCCATCCCAATCTTGCATACCCGCCATTCGTGCCGCAGGAACCGAAATTCCTTGCAGGGGAGAACATTTACAAGCGTGCCCTGAAAAAAGATGTCTTCCTACATCATCCTTTTGAAAGCTTCCAGACGATTGTAGATTTCATGCGTGAGGCGGCAGAGAACCCGGATGTCCTTGCGATCAAACAGACACTCTACCGGGTCTCGAGCGATTCTCCGGTGATTGAAGCATTGAAGCATGCGGCTGAAAATGGTAAGCAGGTGACAGTGCTTGTAGAGTTGAAGGCGCGATTCGATGAAAAGAATAATGTCCAGTGGGCAAAAGAACTCGAAGATGCCGGGTGCCACGTCATCTACGGCATGAATTTCCTGAAGACCCACAGTAAAATAACTTTGGTGGTCAAAAGAGTCAGAGGCAGATTGATCCGCTATGTCCACCTTGGCACGGGCAACTATAATGATTCCACTGCAAGGCTCTACACTGATATGGGACTGATCACAACGGACGAGGATATAGGAAATGATGCGATCAACTTCTTCAACTATCTCAGCGGCTACTCCCTAAAGCCCGACTACCAGTCGCTCCATGTCGCTCCATTTGAAATCCGGGATCTATTCGCCGATTATATCGATAAAGAGATCGAACTGCATCGGACATACGGTAAAGGCTATATATTCGCCAAAATGAACTCGCTTACAGATAAGAAGATCATCAACAAGCTTCTTCAGGCTTCCCAAGAGGGTGTGAAAGTAGATCTGGTGGTGCGGGGCATTTGTTGCCTCAAACCAGGAATAGAAGATGTCAGCGACAATATCAGAGTGGTGAGCATCGTCGGCAGGTTCCTTGAGCATTCAAGAATCTACTACTTCAACCATAATGGAGAGGGTAAGATGTTTTTATCATCTGCCGATATGATGACTCGGAATATGATCAAGCGTGTGGAAATATTGTTCCCAGTCAAAGATCCAGCGATCATCGAAGAGATCAAAGCGATTGCCAGGCTGTATCTGATGGATAACATCAAAGCCCGCAGCCAACGCCCTGATGGCACTTATGTGTATGTTGAAAACGAACATCCTCCCATCAGTGCCCAAGTGGAATTGATGCGCCGCGCTGAAAGAAGTGGTCGCGAACAGATCATCCAACATGAAAATCAGCTGTTGCTCAAAGTAAAGGACCGCTTCAGAAGGCGGAAATGAAATGGAACAGGCAAAAAAGACCTTCACCCCAAGAAATTACGGGGTGAAGGTCTTTTTCTACAATGTCTTTCTATCGAGTTCCACGCGCACGGTTTTTTGAAGCAGGGGGTGGGTGAATTCGATTCTGTAGCTGAAGAGCTGCAGGTCTCTAAGTGTCGCGTTACCGTACAGGGGATCACCGATGACTGGGGAACCGATATGTGCCAGATGTACTCTAATCTGATGGGTGCGGCCCGTCTCCAATTCAATTTCAAGTTCGCAATAATCCGGTGTAACATGGGACTTGGTGATATGGGTCACCGCTTCTTTCCCTTTATCAGTAACATGGTATTTATTGCGCTCTTTCGGATTTTTGGCTATCGGGGCACTGATGGTCTGTTTTTCGATCAACCTTTTTGTATCAATGCGTGCAATATAAGTCCTTTTGATTTCACGTTCACTCAACATATGGTCAAGCATCTTCTTGACTAAAGGGTGCTTGGCGACAAGGAGTACGCCCTTGGTTTCCTGGTCAAGCCGATGGACCGGTTCGAGATAGTCGGCATCCAGAGTATAGATGGCATGGTTCATCAGTGTATTGGTCTCAGACATCTCATTCGGATGTGTCTTGACGCCGCGAGGCTTGAATAGTACAGCAAGATAACGATCTTCATATAGAACATCACATGTCCGATAGCTTGGCTTGTACTGGCTTTTGGAACCGTCATCTGGAAGGACGACTACATCTTTTGAATGGATCGGTGAATTGAGCCGGGCTGGTTCGCCGTTCAGTGTGACATCCTTCGACATGCGCAGCAGATGAAGTTCTTTTTTAGGTACGTGAAGGGTCTTCAGCATTTCTTCAAGTGTAGATCCGTCAAAATTCTCATGTATTGTGAATTTCATCTATTTGTCCCCTGTCATTTCTTCGATGAATGATTTATAGTCATCAGAGTTTCCAGGATTACCATAGAGGCGATCGACTTCCTTACCATCTTCAAAGTAGATGAGGGTCGGTGTGCCTTCAATTTCAAATTCCGACCAGGCTGCGTCATATTCCAAGACATTCAGTTGCGTGACTTCTGCATCCGTCTGTTCAAATGCATCAGTCAAAAATGGAGTGGCAGCGATACAGTGTACACATGTAGGGCTCCACAGATAGACGAATGCGTGGTCCTTTTCTTCTATAATCTTCTTTGTTTCATCGAAAGTCTTATTAAAGTGATAATTTTCATCATCCAACTTGTCGATGGTCGCGCCTTCAAGCTCCTCTGGTTCCAGATCCGTATAGGGATAGTAGCCGGAATCGCTGATTTTATCGGGATCATTTGAAGCACTGTTCATAAAAATGAAGATGCCGGCAAACGCCACGATGATAAGTGCTATAATACCGTAGAATATTTTATTTCCCATGGTTCGGTCTCCTTCTTATTTTCTTTTTGGAATAAATGATAGTATAAAGATGAGCGCAAATGCAATAAGCGACAAGAATGGAATTGTAATGAAGCCCAGCCAGTCGATATACTGGACGGTACAGGAAACCCCGGTACAGGCTGTAAATCCGTCACCGAGAAAACTGATCTTCTGCAGGGCGTAATGGTAAGATGCCATAAGGAGGCCAAGCAGACTCATGAACCGGATATAGTACACGGCGCCATGGTCATTGCGGATGACTGAAATGATGGAGATCAGTACTAGCGGATACATGAGTATGCGCTGATACCAGCAGAACTCACATGGTTCATATTGTCTGATTTCGCTGAAATAAAGTGAACCGAGCGTTGCGATTAATGAGATGAGGAAGATGGATTGCATATAAAGCTTGTTTTTCGACATGGCTGCCCTCCAATAGATGAGTGATTCGAATCCATACTGTATCATTATAAGTGAAAACAGCTGCTGGATGTGGAAGTTAAGGTTACAAAGCTGTTAATTTTTTAGGTGGGGTGATTCTTATGAAAAGTAAACTTCAATTGTTGAAAGACATCGCGGAGTTCCTGAACGAAGAAACAGATAGGCCAGCAATGGTCGAAGGGGCATTGAAGATGCTGATCGATCACTCGGAATTTGATACGGGATGGATATTCTTCATAAATGAAGCGGGCCAACATGAACTCACAACGCATTACCGTCTCCCGTCCGCCCTTAAAAATAATGACCATCATTATTTATGTGAAGGAAAATGTTGGTGTGTCAATAAATATAACAGGAAGGAACTTAAGACGGCAACGAATATTTTTGTATGTTCAAGGCTGGAGCAAGCCCGCAATGAGTACCCCAATGAGAATAACGGCATCACCCATCATGCCACTGTTCCACTCATTTCTGGAGACGAATCCTTCGGTCTGTTGAACGTGGCAAGTCCTTATCGCGAAAAGTTCGCCAAGGACGAGCTTGACCTTCTGGAGTCGGTGGCGTTTCAGATAGGTTCCACTTTAAAGCGTATAGAACTGACGACGCGTGAGCAGGAGAATATGCTCATAAAAGAGCGGCAACGTCTCGCCAGGGATCTGCATGATTCCGTCAATCAGATGTTGTTTTCGATAGGCATCACTTCGCACGCTGCAAAATCATTGAATGATGCGGACAAGGCGAATGTGGCTTTTGATTCAATAGAGCGGACTTCGAAACATGCGATGAAGGAAATGAAAGCCTTAATCTGGCAACTGAAGCCGATAGGGCTCGAGAACGGCATCATCGATGCTGTCGAAAAGTACGCAGGGCTGCTTGGCCTTGAAGTTGAGATTGGTATGGAGGGCTTCTATGATGTGCCGGACCATGTGGAAGTCGCCCTATATAGAGTCATCCAGGAAAGTTTGAATAATATACGCAAGCATTCGGGTGCTGAACATGCGATAATCAGGATGGCGGCGAAAGGTGATATCTTCTCCGTAATCATCGAAGACCAAGGCAGTGGGTTTGAATTTGAAGAAAATCATCGGTCGAGCTATGGCCTGTCGAACATGACTGAACGGATCCATAAGCTCAATGGAAATATAAATATCGATACCGGTAAGGGGAGGGGGACCCGCATCATGGTCACCATCCCCATGAAGGAGTGAAGCATATGTACAATATCATATTGGTCGATGACCATCATATAGTAAGGGAAGGCATGAAGTTCCTGCTGTCGACTACAGAAGATATTCGGGTGGTCGAAGATTTTGGTACAGGCAGGGAACTGCTTGAATATCTGAAAAGCGCCAAAGATATAGATTTGATCCTTTTGGATCTTGTCATGCCCGAGATGGATGGTATAGAAGTCACACGTGCAATCAAGGCATATCATCCTGAAATTAAAGTGCTGGTGCTCTCCAGCTATACTACCGAAGAGTATGTGAGGCCTGTCTTTTCAGCACATGCTGATGGATATATCATAAAGGAAATGGAAGCAGAGGAACTCATTGCCTCGATCAAAAGTGTAATCCAAGGGGAGAAGGTCATCCATCCGGATATACTTAAAGTAATAGATAGGGAAGGGCATATGCCCCATGAAAAAAATGCGTTGTCTGCACGTGAAATTGAAGTGTTGAAAGAGATTGTCAGGGGCAAATCAAATCGCGAGATTGGCGAAGCGTTGTACGTCAGCGAAAAGACGGTCAAGACGCATGTCAGCCATATCCTTAACAAGCTTGAAGTCTCAGATCGTACACAGGCTGTAATATATGCCATCAAGTACAATATAATCAAACTGTAGGGTATTTTGGAAATCGTTTTCAATTATTGTTTACAAATGTTTACACCGGACAGTATAATTGATAAAGAGATTTCAAATTTGGGGGGCATAATATGAAAGTAGGAAATAAACTTACTATACAGATTGTAGTTGCATTGATACTTGGCATCATCATCGGCTCGATACTGAGCCCGATGTATGACAGCCAACAATGGGTGCAATGGATCGACCAGTACATATTCAATATCCTCGGTCAGCTTTTCCTTAATATGATCTTCATGATGGTCGTGCCGATAGTCTTCATTTCCATCGTGCTTGGCGTCGTAAGTGTAGGCGACCCTAAACTACTCGGAGGTTATGGTCTTAAGACACTGCTGTTCTATCTGGCGACAACTGCCATTGCAATCACCATCGCAATGGTCGTTGCGAACATACTGGACCCGGGCGAAGGACAGTCAGCGCTACTGGGTTCTGACGAAGTCGCTGAGTATCGCGAGACTGAGCTCGAAGGGGGAAGCACGGGGGAAGCACTGCAGCAAGGATTTGACCAGACTGTCATCAATCTGATTCCAACAAACGTCGTGGAGGCGATGGGAACACAAAACATGCTCCAGATCATCGCATTTGCGATTTTCATTGGAATTGCGATGATTGCGAAAAAGGATAAGGCGGCGGGACTCATCAGGTTGTTTGAAGAAGCAAATGAAGTAGTGATGTGGATTGTACTCGCTATCATGAAATATTTTGCAGCCATTGGTGCGTTCGGGCTGGTTGCAACGGCTTTTGTCCAGGCAGGATTCGGAGCGATACAGCAACTCGGCATGTATTTCGTCTGTGTGCTTTTGGCTCTCTTCATCCATATGATCCTGGTTTACGGTGCTGCAGTGAAATTTTTGGCGAAGAAAAGTTTCATCTGGTTCATTAAAGGGTTTGCTCCCGCAATGGGTGTGGCGTTCAGTACATCTTCGTCCAGCGCAGTGCTGCCGATTTCACTGAAGTCCGCCCAGGAGAACCTTGGTGTGCGTAAGAGCATATCCAGCTTCGTACAGCCGCTCGGGGCCACGATCAATATGGACGGGACGGCGATCATGCAAGGTGTCGCAACGGTATTCATCGCCCAGCTTTCAGGGATCGACCTGACAATCATGCAGATGGTTACAGTCGTCTTGATTGCGACGGTGGCGAGCATTGGTACAGCAGGGGTGCCGGGCGTCGGACTCGTCATGTTGGCAATGGTGCTGACTGCAATCGGACTCGATCCTGCAGCGATTGGCATCATCATCGGTATAGACCGGTTGCTTGATATGACGCGGACAATGGTCAATGTTACAGGTGACGCTGCCATATCCCTCATCATCAACGAACAGGAAAACCGTAAAGAAGGGGCAGCTCGACAGGAAACATGATGGTTAGTGACAATTAAATGACGGGCATATATTGAACTTTTGGTGAAATTCAATATATGCCCTTTTAATTTACATCAAAATATACTATTATATTAAAAGTGTATTATTATAGTAAGTGGTTTTTATAATAACCGAAATGAGTGAAAGGAAGAAAAGAATGGATAAACAGACTTTTACGGAGTTACTCCAGTCCAAGTTCAAAATGGTAAGGACCGAAGCGGGCTATACTCAGGACTCCATGAGTCAGACGATCGGCCTATCCAAAAAGACGCTTGTACAGATAGAAAAAGAACGAATCCTTCCTAACTGGACGACATGCATTTCGCTTTGTGCCCTGTTTAGGGACAGTGATGTCCTAACCAACAGTTTCGGCGGTGACCCTCTGGAGTTGGCACAGCTGATCTCAAGAGGCCATTGTGTCTACCCGAACTATGAAGGGGAAGCGGTCTATTGGGATGACCTGGAAAGAAAGAACGGCTATCGCCTGCAATATAATAAAAGTAATAAAATCTATCGGGTACTGAGCCCGATGAACCGCCCGCTCCATGCATCATATATCGAAAGGGAGATCAGAACGTACTTCAACAGACAATCTGATCTGCAACCTGTCTAAGGCACCTCAGGGTGCCTTTTCTCATTTATACATGACGGTAACAGGAAGGGGTGTTTTTCATGAATGATGGGATCCAGATCATCCTGATGATGGTCATCGGGGCTCTGATAGGCGGATTGACCAATATGCTTGCGATAAGGATGCTGTTCAGGCCCTATGAACCTAAATACATCTTCGGTAGGCAGCTGCCATTCACACCAGGGGTAATCCCGCGCCGCAGGGAAGAAGCATCACTCAAGATGGGTGAGATCATTACCCAACATCTGCTGACGCCGGATGCTTTCATCAGCAAAATCGACAGCGATGAGACGAGACGCTTCATCATGCTGTTCATAGATCGGCAGATAGAAACGATGGAATCGGAGAATTTAAGCCTTCGCTATTTCATGGAACGGATCCATGAAGGCTTGTCAGAGAAAGTGATGAGGAGCTTCAACGATGCCCTTGATGAAAAAGTGGCTGAAGAAGGCAGTAAGTTATATGGCCGGAGCATCGAGTCGTTGATTCCTAAAGATGCGCTCGCCACACTCGATTTAAAGGTGGATGGGCTCCAACCCCAATTGACAAGCAAAATTTCAGCCTACATCAATTCACAGAAAGGGTATGACGATCTGTATACGATGGCTGACGAGTTCGTCCAGAACAGAGGGAGGCTCGCACGCTCCCTGAAATATATAATGACGACGGACTCCATCGTGCGCAATATCCAAAAGGAATTGAACAAGCTGATACATGACCCCAAATTGACCGATATAGAGCTGAGGATCATCAATGAAGAATATGAACGCCTTAAAAAGACCCGATTGGATGAAATCGTCACAGAAGGTGATCGGGATGCTCTGATTGACAGTATTGGGGAGACCTTGAAAAGACGGATTGATATAGACGGCATACTGGATTATCCGATTAAGGACTTCAATCCCGAGATGTTCAACACCTTCAAGGAAACCGGCAAATACAAATTGGGTAGCAACATCATTGAATATCTGAAAGCGAATACCGGAAGGATTGTCGAGAAGCTCCATTTGGCCCACGTCATAAAAAATCAGATTGATAGCTTTGAATTGAGTCATATCGAAAAGCTTGTCATGGAAATATCTGATAAAGAGTTCCGTATGATAACATTGCTTGGCTTTTTCCTCGGTGGCATGATCGGAATCATACAAGGGCTGATTGTTGTATTTTTATAAGTGCCGATTTTATGTTACAGTATAGTTATCTTTATTAAAGGGAGTTTTTTATCAATGGCAGTCAACGTATACGATCAGGCAAATGCATTGGAAGGTGCATTGCGCAAATCAGATGAATTCAAGACTATGAAAGAGTACTATGAAAAGGTAAATGCTAATCCAGAGTCGAAGACACTCTTCGATGAGTTCAGGGAAGTACAGATGAACCTGCAGCAAAAACAGATGCAAGGTGAGGAAATCCAGGAAGAAGATGTCCAAAAAGCACAGAAATCCGCTGAAGATATCGAGAAGGACGAAAACATCAAAGCCCTTATGGAAGCAGAACAGAAGATGAGTGAACTCATCCAAGATCTGAACCGTGTCATCATGAAGCCGATTGAAGAACTATACGGTGTAAATAACGAAAACTAATTACTAAGAGGTCTGTTGAGGGCCTCTTTTCTTTTGGTTTTTGGTATACTGTAGATATAATGAGCAGAAAAGTCAGGTGAGGAATATTGGTTAAATTTATACATTGTGCAGACCTGCATCTGGACAGTCCATTCAAGTCCCGATCGAAAATGATTCCAGGAATCTTTGACGTGCTTACAGAGAGTACTTATATCAGTGTCAAAAGGATGATCGACTACGCGATTCAGGAGAAAGTCGACTTCCTTGTCATCGCAGGCGACATGTTCGATGCAGCGAACCGTACACTGAAATCCGAGGTATTCATGAGACGCCAATTTGAACGTTTGAAAGAATCCGGAATATTCGTCTATATCATCCACGGCAACCATGACCCTTTGACAGATGGCTTCAAAACGGAATGGCCAGACAATGTTACGGTATTCGGTGAAAATGTAGAAACATATGAGATGGTGAGCTCACACGGAGACCGTATCTTCCTCCACGGTTTCAGTTATTTCCTGGATGATACATATGAAAACAGGCTGGAGGAATACCCAGTCAATACAATGAACGAAGGCATACATATCGGTTTGCTGCATGGCACCTATTCCCACAGCCAATCCAGCCAAAAACGATACACGGAATTCAATCTACAGATGTTGAATGAAAAGCTGTATCATTATTGGGCGCTTGGCCATATCCATCAGCGTGAAGAATTGAGTGATCTGCCACCTGTGCATTACTCGGGCAACATACAAGGCCGCCATAAGAACGAGTATGGCGAAAAAGGCTTCCTTGTGGTGGAGGGGGATGATGTATATCTTTCGACACGCTTCATTCCTGTACAGGAAATCATTTTTGCCGAGTATGAACTCGAAGTGGCAAAACTCAGCAAACAGTCCCTGTACCAGGCAATTGCAGAGTTCAAAAATCGCTTAAGGGATAAGGGAAAACATATCATCCAGCTGACCATCACCTATGACGGAGATGAGGAATTGACGGGCGCCGATCTGACCGAAGTAATCGAATTGCTGAAGGAAGACGAGAGGGATCTAAAGGAATTCGTCTGGATTGATGACCTTAAGGTGAGGTATCTGCACCAAGACAACATCGCATTGATCAACGACATTAAAGCAAGTCATTCTTCCGATGAAGAACTGTTCAAAGAAGCGGTCAACGCGCTCTACATGGATCCGAGGGTGAACAGGTATCTGGATCCTGTCCAGGATATCGATCCGGAAGCGCTGCTTGAAGAGGGCGAAGAACGGCTTAGAATGCTGATGAGGAAGTAGTGAATATATGAAAATTATTGGACTCGATATATATGGCTATGGAAAAATAACAGAAACAAAATTTGATACCAATAAGCACTTTGTTCAACTCTTTGGCGAGAACGAAGCCGGCAAGTCAACGATGCAGTCGTTCATCCATTCCATCCTATTCGGCTTCCCGACCCGTAAGGAACAGGAGCCGAGAAGAGAACCGCGCATGCACAATCTCTATGGCGGAAAGATCACAGTCGAATTTCCTGATGAGCCGGGTGCTGTAGAGATTGAACGCATAAAAGGAAAGGTCCAGGGTGACGTGAAAGTTTATTTTGAAGACGGGACTGTGCGCGGTGAGGAATGGCTCATCAAAAAATTGAATTTCATCGATAAAAGGACATACCGTTCAATCTTTTCCTTCGATGTGCTCGGACTGCAGGACATCCACAAGAATATGACTGAAGACAAGCTACAGGAATACCTGCTTCGTGCAGGCGCACTCGGCTCCCATGAATATGATGAGATGCTTAGTGCAATCGATGCCGAACTTGGCACAATCTATAAGAAAAATGGTTCAAAGCCGGAATTGAATAAGGAAATTGCTGAGATGTCCGAACTCAATGATAAAATCCGGGCACTTGAGCAGGTGGAGGAGCGGTACGATACCCTAACCAAAGAAAGAGTGAAGAGTGAAGAGGCATTGAACTTCACCAAAGATGGTCTGAATCAGCTAGAGTCGATAAGAAAGCAGAAAATGAAAGAAGTCGTCTACCATAAAGACATCAAGGAATGGAAAAATCTCGAGAGTCAAGTGAACATTGAACCGATCAATTTCCCAGAGAAGGGGATCGAGCGATACGAGAAGATGAAGCATCAACTCCAACAGGCTGAGCAGGACATTGCCTTGCGTACAGAAAAACTAAAAGCGTTGGAAGCAGAGTTGGCAGCGATCAATAAGCCTGAAGGTGAAACAATCACCCATCTGGAAGGCATATTGAAGAAAGAGCCTGAAATCAAACAGAAGCGAATGGAGCACAAGCGCCTCGCTTCAGAAATAGCAAGCAACGAGGAAGCCATCGGCCTGCTTATGAGGGATATAGGCTGGAGTGAGGAACATCATGAGGTGGATGATTCCAACATCGTGAAGGACTCTGTCCAGTCGCTCCTTTCAAAATTGGATGAAGTGGCTCTGGAGGAACAGTTTCTGGTGCGTGAATTCGATCAGGTAAAGTCCGACGTCAGCCACTACGATAAGGAATTGGCACAGTTGGAAGCGGAACAGATCAGTGAAACGCGCATCAGAAAAAAGCAGGAACTGGTGGATAAGGAATTTGAACTGAAGGAAAAAGAAAAGATGTTCAGTCTGATCGAAAAAGACTATGAACGGGAAAAACGTAAACGCAATAGATCGAGCAGGATGCAGCAGATGCTCATCATTGGGGTCGGTATCATTGCCTTGTTGGTTGGCATCTTTTATCTTGCCGGCTCAGAATGGGTGATAGGGAGTGCATCGGCCGTGGCCGGCGCACTGATATTGCTGCTCCTTACCTTGAATAGGGAAAAACCGGATGAATCGCTGAAGGAAGATTATCAAAAAGAAGTCGCGGAACTTCAGGAAGCGATTGAAACCATCAACAGGAACCACGATATGGAATTTGAGCTCAGTACGGCAAGAGAACTCAAAATGGATCTTAAAGAGCTTAAGGCGAAGCGCATCTCGACCCATGTCCGTCTTGAAGAACTGAAAGAAACTTTATCGAACAAAGAAGCACTGCATGATTCATTGAACACTGATTTGTCGAAGATGAAAGCAGATCTGAAGATAGATATGGACATGGAAAATAAATCAATGCCTGATGCCATCCACACGATCAGGGGGATAAAACAAAAGAGGAACCAGATCAACAGGTATCAAGTCGAGATGGATAATCTCACGCGAGAACTTCAGGAATTCAAAAGCAGCGTCAAGGAGGATCTGATGCATTACGGAATCCACTATGACGACGCGAGTGTATTCCATGATGTAAAGAATGCGGTATCCGGTATGTATAAGGATGAAGCTGACTATACTCGATTGAATGAGCAGATCACCCTTTTGCAGAATGAGAATAAGGTACTTCAGGATAGCGTAAAAGAAGCACAGCATGAGATCAACTCTTTACTTGACCAGGTTTTGGCAGAAGATGAAGAGACTTATTATTACTATGCGAGAAAAGACGACGAACATAGACGGAATGTCCGCCGTTATAATGAATTGGATGAGAAGTTGGGTGAAGAGCATTTCGATTATGATGCACGGAATGCCCTGGCCGATATCCTGATGTCTGAGCTGCGTGAGGAAGAAGAAGACATCGCCGAACAGATCGAAGCACTCAATGATAAGGTTCATGTGGAACAAAAGACACTAGCTGAACTGAACTCGGAAATCGCGATGATGGAGAGCGACGGCAAGTTAAGTGAACTTCATCACCTATATGAGATGAAAAAATCATATATCCAGAATATATCGAGAGACTACATGTCATTGAACTACATCCGCATTCTGATTGAAGCGCACATCCGAAAGATTAAAGATGAACGTCTGCCTGTCGTCATCGAAGAGGCACGGACTATTTTCCAGAAGATAACAAATGGACGTTATATCAACATCATCTATGATGATGACGGAGTGAAGGTCAAGCATGATAACGGTCAGCTCTTCCATCCACTTGAACTGTCACAGTCTACAAAAGAAATGCTCTATATCAGTTTGAGGTTGAGTCTGATCAAGGCGTTGAAAGGGTATTATAGGTTGCCTCTCATCATCGATGATGCCTTTGTGCATTTTGACAAGGAGAGGAAAAAGATCATCATGGATTATTTGAGGAATGAAGTGCAAGATCAGGTGCTGTACTTTACATGTAACCTCGATAACTCAATTCCTGCGTCCCAAACCATTAAACTTAAAGAGAAAGTCAAATGAGGTGAGTGCACATGAATAATATATCGAAACTGAAGGCTGGAGATTCGGTCGACACTTTTTATCTTATAAAAAGGAGCCAGCAAGGCGTCACATCACAAGGTAAACCTTATATGACCCTGTTCCTGCAGGATCGTACGGGAGATATTGAAGCCAAGCTATGGACCGTTTCAAAAGAAGATATGGAAGTCCTGAAGCCGGAGACACTGATCAAGGTGAAAGGGGATGTCATTGATTACCGCAACAAGAAGCAGATGAAGATCGCTGCCTTCCGATTAGCTACAGAAGAAGATGGGTTGAATCCTAAAGACTTCGTCGAGAAAGCGCCGATCGATGAAAACACCTTGTACGAAAGCATCATGGATTATGTCATCAAGATTGAAAATGGCAGTCTGCAAAGGATTGTCAGACAGATGCTGAAGAAATACGGCAAGAAATTTTTGAGTTATCCGGCTGCAATGAGCAACCACCATGATTTCGTCTCGGGGCTTGCCTACCATGTCCACTATATGCTGAGGACAGCGGAAGCATTGTGTGACATCTATCCGTCACTGAATAGAAGTCTGCTTTACAGCAGCATCATCCTTCATGATATAGGAAAGGTCAAGGAGCTGTCAGGTCCTGTCGGGACAACCTATACGACAGAAGGAAATCTGATAGGGCATATCGTGATAGCAAGTGAAGAAATCTCCAAAGTGGCAGCTGAACTCAATATAGAGGGAGAGGAAGTCCTGCTGCTTAAACATATGATTTTGAGTCATCACGGTAAACTTGAATATGGTTCGCCTAAACAGCCAATGTTGAAAGAAGCGGAAATCCTCCATTTCATCGACAACATAGATGCGCGTATGATGATGATGGATAAGCATATAGGCAAGGCGGAGAAAGGCCAGTTCACAGATCGGATCTTCCCCCTTGAAAGCCGCTTCTTCTACCGCCCGGAACATCTGGAATAAAAACTACCTGGACGCCAAGCGTCCAGGTAGTTTTTTATTCTTCGGATTCCTCAGTCGGTTCTTCTACAGAAGTGTCATCACCTGGTTTTTCAACTGGTTCTTCTGATTCTGGGTTCAGGTAAGTATCCTCGATATATGTTTTGATCTCTTCATTTTTGAACTCTACATTATATTCTTTGAGCAGTTCTTTGTAATACTCAAGGACTTTATCCGGGTTTTCTTGAATCTTCTCGTTGATCAGCTGACCTTTTATGGAATCGAGTTCTTCATCTATATCTTTTTCTTCATGACGTTTGATGATGTGGTACCCGTATTCAGATTCGACAACATCCGAAATCTCACCTTTGTCGAGTTCGAACAGGGCATCTTCAAAACCTTCAACCATCTGTCCCCGTTGGACGTAGCCGAGTTCGCCGCTGTTTTGGGCACTGCCGGTATCAGAAGATTCTTCTTTGGCCACTTCTCCAAAGTCTTTGCCATCTTTTATCTCTTTAAGCAGTTTCTCAGCCTTCTTTTTACCTTCTTCATCACTTAGGGCGTCCTCTCCATCTCCAGTCTCTATCAATATATGAGAGGCTTTGCGGACGGATTTTTTTGCTTCTTCATCAGTGATATCGAATTTTTCACTGAAGAACTTATCGTGGAAGGCATTATTGATCCGTTGTTTTTTGTATTTCTCGACGGTCATGCCCGGTTGCTGCTGCTGAAGCAGCATGGCAAATTGGTCTTCCCCGCCCATGCCTTCTATCTCTTCATTGATCTGTGATTCAATTTCCTCTGTGTCGATCTCATCAGCATATTTCTCTTTAAGTATTGTATCCAACGTCAGTTGGAATGTCTGGTTGGCTATACTGTCTGTTCCCAACTGGTTAAGTATGTCGTCTGTAGTTACGTCACCTGCATCACTTGTGGCAAGGACGTCACCATATTCTGTTTCACTGGATGAGCTGTTTTCACTGCTGTCGTCTGAGCATCCGGCCAGGCCGATGAGACCAAGTCCGAGCACCATGGGCGCTATTATCTTCTTCATTGCACAAATCTCCTTTGATAGTGGATACAGGTGCTAATATATCATAATAAAGCGACGGGGCACAATTGTAGTCCCCGCCGCTTCACCAGATTGATTTTATTTGTCGCTGTTAAAGGTGTCCTGGATTTCTTCGACACGATTTTGTATATTACCCACATCTTTTTTGATATGTTCAATATTTGGATTGATATCCGCCTGGAAGTTGCTGATCATTGTTTTGACTTCGTCTCCAAGCGTTTCAAACACTTCCTGTGATTCGCGTTTAGTCTGGAGGAAAGAGGATTTCACTTCATTCGCTTCCATTTTAAGCTGATTCATCTGCGTCTTCATATTTCCAGATCCGGATTTAAGGGAAGATTGCAGTTCAGCTCCCGACTTCGGGGCATTCAAAACAGCAATGAGTGTACCGCCCGCTACGCCGACAGCGAAGCCTGCCGCTAGATTTCTGAATTTCATACAGTGTCACGTCCTTTTTTGTTTATAAAACATTACCCTCATGTTCTCGGGTTCATGCATTCAATTGTTCACGGATTGAGCGGGCGATTTCTTTTTTCTCTTCATCAGAGTGCAAGTTCTCATCAGACTGCCATTCATATCCGAACCCATCATATTCTGCCTTGTAGCGTGGGATGAGGTGGAAGTGTAGATGGAAGACGGATTGGGAAGCGTAGGAGCCGTTATTCTGGATGACATTCAGGCCATCGGGATTGAAAGTACTCTTCAACGCATTCGCCATCTTCGTGACGACCTTCATGATGTGCGCGCCGGTTTCTTCATCGAGATCATAAATGTTTTCAATCGGTTTGCGGGGTATGACCAGCGTGTGCCCCTTGGATAGGGGGAAGGCGTCCATGAAGGCGATGCATGTTTCATCTTCATATAGGATGTTTGCTGGAATTTCACCGTCTGCAATCTGTTCAAAAATGGTTTTACTCATTCATTGTACCTCCATTGTTCTCTTGTGATATATTTACTTAGTATCAGTATACAAATAATAACCTACATTTAAAAGGAAGTTGAATATGGTACTTCAAATAGATCGCTTGACCGGCGGCTACTCCAAAGTCCCGGTTATACATGATATTTCGTTTAATATCGATAAAGGTGAAATAATAGGTCTGATCGGATTGAACGGTGCAGGGAAAAGTACGACTATCAAGCATATATTGGGTCTGTTAAGACCACACTCCGGAGAGATCAGGGTAGGGGGTGTGACTGCTGATGAAGATATCGAGGCGTACCGCAGACAACTGGCCTACATTCCGGAGTCACCGGTCCTCTACGAAGAGCTCACCTTGAAAGAACACATCAATATGACGGCCATGGCTTACGGGATAGATGAAACAACTGCGATGCAGCGTGCAGATAAGCTGCTTAAGATCTTCAGGCTGGAAACAAAAATAGATATGTTCCCGACCCATTTCTCCAAAGGAATGAAGCAAAAAGTCATGCTGATTTGTGCCTTCTTATCCCATCCTGAACTGTTCATCATTGACGAACCGTTCCTTGGACTCGATCCACTTGGCATAGAATCACTTATACAATTGATGGTGGAGGAAAAGGAGCAGGGGCGGTCGATACTGATGAGCACCCATATCCTTGCCACTGCAGAACGTTACTGCGATCGATTTGCTATCATCGACGAGGGACGTTTGACTGCAATCGGTACACTGCCGGAGCTGCGGGAGGAATGGCGTATGCCAGGGGCAACCCTTGATGAGGTCTACCTCAGAATAACAGGGGGAGAAGTCTACGATGCCTGATCAACTGTTCAGAACGCGGATGAATGAGGATGTTGCAAGGCGCAGCCATTACGGTAAGTTCATATTCAACAGTCATTTCCTCATATTCCTGTCGATATCAATCGGATTCTTCCTGTATTCCTTATTATCGCTCGTCCAGACATTAACCCCATCCTTCTGGCTGGATGTCATCATCTCCCTTGTACTTGGCATCACATTGCTGCCGTCCTACCGCACTTTATTCAAGCAGGCGGATGGCATATTCCTGTTGGCATACGAAGCGCGGCTAAAAGACTACCTCAGAGCGGTGGATCGCTACTCCTTGACGCTCGGGCTTTGGAAGCCGGTTGCAGGGGGTGTTGTTGCGCTGATTCTGATGACGGTAGGACACCCGGCCATTGAAATGATCATTGCACTGCTCGCCTCAGTTTTCTTCTACGTGATGAATTTCATGATCAGAAAGGAAATCATCAATTCAGAATGGCCGATGCTCCCCGCATCAGTCGGGTTGATCGTCTTGACCATCCTCTCGCTTATCCTGATTCTTACAGAGCCCATCCTGATCGTGTTGCCGCTCATCGTCTACGCGTCTCTCCTACTTTTTGCCAAAAGGCACAGCCATACAAGTATGGATTGGCGAAAACTGATCGGTTACGAGGAGGAACAGTTGAATAGGTATTACCAGACGGTCTCATTGTTTACGAATGTCAGTCATATAGATAAGCAGTTCAAGCGTAGAAGATACTTGGACCCACTGCTCTGGAAACCAAAAGAAGCTTCCTTCAACAAAGAAAAGATGTATGAATACCTTTTCTACCGGACGTTTGCCCGAGACCACGACTTGCCTATGATCGTCTTGAGATTAATGGTTCTGTTTGGTGTCGTCATGGTTTGGATCGCCAACTTGTATCTATCTGTAGTCATCGCACTTTTCGGTATATACATTATTGTTCTGCAGATGTCTCAAATCTATACGGCGCAGGCCTACCTGCTTTGGCCGAAAGTATGGCCGGTAGACCGGTCTTATATTCAAAAGAGTTATGTAGCCTATTCGCATAAACTGGTGTTTATGATAGCGCTCGTCTTCAGCGTCCTTTTCATATCGATCCACCCGGGATATTTCTATTTGGGAATACTGCTCCCGCTGTGGGGGTTCATCATTAACCGCAGCCTGAGCCGGGCGGTCTACAGAAAAGAAAAAGAACTAAGCGACTGAGTGACTCAGTCGCTTAGAAGTCGTCCTCTTCATTTTCTTCGTTGTCTTTCAGTGGGAGATAGAATTTGGAGGAAATCGACTTATGGAAAAGGGATTCCTCCGTTCTGAATTTTGCCAGGGCATCGGTGCTCAAGTATTCTGAGTAACCCTCTGTGTCCTTGAAGTCATAATAGGTTGATGACTGGGCCCAGCCGACCATCACTATGAATTCATCCTCGCCAAGTGCTTCCCCGATGCGATAGAACTGTACGCCACGTGTACCGTCAAGCACTTCCGAAAGCCTTGACAAGTGGCCGTATACTGGCCCTTTGCTGTCTCCGGGCACAGGAATGAAATGGATTGAAACCGGAGAATATTCATCAAGGTCGTTGGTCGAATGGCTCAAATTATATGAATGTCTTGAACTGAACATGCTTTCCTTCTCTTCGGATTCATAATATAGGAGGGCGTCTTTGCCGATTGCTGCAATATGGAGCCCTTCATTATTTTTTTTCAGATCGTTCATATAGGATATTGTTCCTGTCGTCAGATGTAAGTTCATCTATTTCACCTCGTTGTTAGTCTTACTACAGTTATACCTTAAACACCAACGCCTTAAACCTAGTTCAAATGAATCGAATTTTTGACATTATGCCACTTATTTCAATTAGCCTGCTCCAATATGTTAAAATGTTGGGTGGATATATATATAAATTGGAGGAAAATGATGTGTTCAACGATACAATATTGAAAGCAGCAAGGGGAGAGAAGACAAATCATACCCCTGTATGGTTTATGCGTCAGGTGGGGAGGAGTCAGCCTGAGTACAACAAGGTGAAAGAAAAGTACTCATTGCTTGAAATCACAAGACAACCTGAGCTGACAGCTTATCTGACAGGCACACCAGTAGAAAACTATAATGTCGATGCGGCAGTACTGTATAAGGACATCGTATCACCGCTGGCCCCGATGGGCATCGATGTCGACATCAAACCTGGTGTCGGCCCAGTCATTTCGAATCCAATCAGAGATATAAAAGATGTAGAAAAACTTGGAGAGCTGGATCCTTATAAAGACCTTGACTACATCTACAAGACAATTAAAATATTGACTGAAGAAAAACTCCAAGTACCGCTTATCGGCTTCTGTGGCGCACCGTTTACTGTAGCAAGCTATATGATTGAAGGGGGACCGACCAAAAATTACCATAAGACGAAGACAATGATGTATAATCAACCAGAAACGTGGTTTAAGCTGATGGACAAGTTGACTGAAATGAGCATCCGCTATCTTGGTGCCCAAGTGGATTCCGGAGCGAAACTTATACAGATCTTCGACTCATGGGGCGGGGCGTTAAGCAAAGAAGACTACGCCTACTACCTATCCCCTTCGATGGACAAGATCATCAGAGCCGTCCAGGAAAAGGGTGTACCTATAATCGTCTTTGGAATCGGGGCCTCCCATCTTATTCCTGAATGGAATAAACTCAGCATGGATGTGATGGGTCTCGACTGGAGGACATCAATCAACGAAGCAAGAGAAATGGGAGTCAAGAAAGCTCTGCAAGGCAACCTAGACCCAGCGTTGTTGCTTGCAGATTGGAGCGTCATCGAAGCGCGGGCGAAAGACATCCTGGACCAAGGTAATAATGAAGGGCATATATTCAACTTAGGACACGGGGTGTTCCCAGAAGTTGAGCCTGACACATTGAAACGCCTTACGGCTTTCGTACATGAATACAGTAAAGGAAAGTGATAGTGATGAAAGAGAAAAAAGGATTGCTTGTCATGGCGTATGGTACGCCTTATAAAGAAGAAGATATTGAACCCTATTACACGCATATAAGGCGTGGCAGAAAACCTTCTGAAGAAGCGCTCCAAGATTTGAAGGACCGCTACGAAGCGATCGGTGGCATTTCACCGCTCGCTGATACGACAAGAAGGCAGGCAGAAGCGTTGGCAAAGAAACTCAACGCTTCGCAAGATGCAGTGGAATATGAATTGTTCATTGGACTCAAACACATCGACCCATTCATCGAGGATGCGGTTGAAGCGATGCATGACCATGGCATCAAAGAAGCTGTTTCAGTCGTACTAGCCCCTCATTACTCGAACTTTTCAGTGGGCTCCTACAATAAGCGTGCACATGAAGAGGCAGAGAAGTATGGCATTTCGATCAAATCGGTGGAATCCTATTATGAACAGGAACCGTTCATTGATTTTTGGACAGCAGCAGTGAAGTCATCACTTGCCGAAATTCCTGAATCTGAACTCGACGATACAGCAGTCATCGTCAGCGCACATAGTCTGCCTGAGAAGATTAAAGAGCATAACGATCCGTACCCGGATCAGCTTGCTGAAACGGCAAAATTGATCCAGGATAGTGCGAATCTGAAGAATGTGCATATAGGTTGGCAGTCAGAAGGAAATACTCCGGAGCCATGGCTTGGACCAGACGTCCAGGATTTGACGCGTGACTTGCATGGGGAATACGGCTACAAGCATTTTGTCTATCTGCCGGTCGGCTTCGTCTGCGAGCACCTTGAAGTGCTGTTTGACAATGACGTCGAGTGCAAAGTGGTATGTGATGAAGTCGGCGCGGGCTATCATAGGCCAACGATGCCGAACACTGACGAGCGCTATATCCAGGCGATGATCAACGAAATAAACAGATTGCAGTAAAGGCGGATTAACTTGAAGAAAATTGCAGTTATCGGCGCTGGGATAACAGGTTTATCAGCAGCGTACTATCTCTCGAAGCTGGGAGATGTCGAAGTGGACGTGTACGAAAAGAGCGACCGCGCAGGCGGTAAGATCAACACATACCGAAAAGATGGATACGCAATTGAACTTGGTCCCGAATCCTACCTAGCCAGAAAGGAGAGCATGACGGATTTGGCCAAGGAAATCGGTCTCGGCGACGATTTGGTGCGAAATGCGACAGGAATATCCTATATTTACGTGAACAACAAGCTGTCGTCCCTTCCAAAGGGTTCAGTCCTCGGGATGCCGACGGAGTTTGTGCCATTTATGACTACCGATCTTTTATCAACAGGCGCTAAGTTGCGTGCCGGTGTTGATTTCCTTAAGAAGCCAACCCCCGTATATACAGACATCTCTGTCGGCCGCTTCTTCAGGGGACGGCTGGGTGATGAGGTTCTGGAAAACATCATTGAACCGCTGTTGTCTGGCATCTACAGTACAAAAATAGATGAACTCAGCCTACTGTCGACCTTCCCGCATTTCAAGGAACTCGAAGAACAGCACGGTAGCCTAATCAAAGGGGTCTATCATCAAAAGAATCAAAAATCCAGAGATGCCAAAACCCCTACCGGTAAAAAACAGGGGCAGTTCCTACAGTTCAAGCATGGTCTCCAGTCCTTCATAGATCGACTGAAAGAGACCACTGAGCAACAAGGTGCCTCGATGCATTTCGGGTACGATGTCAGTGCCATCAAAAAACATGGCAAACGCTACCGCCTGACCGCAAACGAACGTACAAAAGAGTATGACAACATCATCGTGACGACGCCACACTTCCAATACAAGAGATGGTTCAACGACCTCCCGCTTGAATATTTCAAGCATATGGAAGCTACAAGCGTTGCCACAGTGGTCATGGCCTTTGATGAAGATCAGGTCAAGAACGATATAGATGGTACAGGTTTCGTCGTCAGCCGCAAGATGGATACGACCATTACAGCATGTACATGGACCAGCAAGAAGTGGACACATTCTGCACCGGAAGGGAAAGCACTTCTACGCGCTTATGTCGGCCGTCCAGGCGACCCGATCGCAAAAGAGAAGGATGATGATGAAATCATCCGCCTGGCAAGGAAGGACCTTGACGACATCATGACGATCAACGGTGAGCCTGAACTATCCATCGTAACCCGTCTGAAAAACTCCATGCCGCAGTATAAAGTCGGCCATAAGGAGATGATTGCCGGAATCAAGGATTATATGGCGCAACAATACCCGGGCATCATTCTGACAGGCGCTTCGCATAATGGAGTGGGCCTGCCGGATTGTGTGGATCAGGCCATAGAAGCAGTAGAATCAATTACAGAATAAATGTAAAAAAATGCCCTGGATGTTATTATGATAATATCAGGGCATTTTTAATAAGGAGGCAACAGCTTAATGAAATTCATTTCGAATAATGACATCAAAGATCCAATGATCAATCTTGCTATGGAAGAATACGTATTGCGTGAAATCCCTACAGATGATTCCTACTTCCTATTCTATGTAAACCAGCCTTCCATCATCATCGGCAAAAACCAGAACACAATCGAGGAGATAAACGAACCCTATATACGTGAAAATGATATAAAGGTTGTACGGCGTGTTTCAGGTGGGGGGGCCGTCTATCATGATGAGGGCAACTTGAACTTCAGCTTCATAACAGAAGACGATGGTGAGAGTTTCCACAATTTCAGAAAGTTTACCCAGCCGATTGTTGATGTATTGCAGGATATGGGCGTCAATGCAAAGTTGTCTGGACGCAATGATCTTGAAATCGACGGTAAAAAAGTATCCGGAAATGCAATGTTTACGCAAAAAGGCCGGATGTTCTCGCATGGCACACTGATGCTGGACAGTGATATCTCAGAAGTTCAGAATGCGCTCCGGGTGAATAAGAAGAAGATTGAATCCAAAGGGGTCAAATCGGTAAAAGGACGTGTTGGCAACATCAACGATTTTATGGAAGAGAATCTCGATATAGAAACATTTAAACAGAAAATACTGGAATCCATATTCGGTGGCAGAGAAAAAATCGAGGAATATGTGCTGACTGAAGAGGATTGGGACAAAATCTACAAATTATCTGAAGAAAAGTATCAGACTTGGGATTGGAATTTTGGTAAAAACCCCAAATATAACTTTGATGTGTCCCATAAGTTTGATGCAGGCCTGTTGGACGTTAGGCTTAATGTCAAAAAGGGTAGGATAGAGCACGCAAAAATATTCGGTGACTTTTTCGGCGTAGGAGAAGTGAGTGTCATTGAAGAGCGACTCGTCGGTACCGAGCATAACCGTGAAGCCATCGACAAAGCACTGGCAGATGTCGATATTAGTTTTTACCTCGGCAGAATCACCAGAGAAGAATTTCTCGACCTGATTGCATAAAAATAAGCTGACTGTTAACCATATGTATACTCTATTGGTTAGCAGTCAGCTTTTTTTATATTGTTTACTCTTTAGCAGCATCTTCATTATCCATTTCCTTTAACTTTGATGTGTATGTCATAAACTTCTCTTCGTCCTTTTCTATAAGCGATGCTTCAATCTTTTCAAGGTATAGCTTGCGATTGTAGTCGTCAATCGCTTCTTGGAGAAGAAGTTCGGCAGAAAGGTCGTTTATGGTGTTGATGAAGACTCTCAACTGGTTTGCCGGATATACTTGCTTGTTCATCTCTACATCCCCCTTCATCATTTGGTTGTTACAAATTATATAACACGAAATGCCATAGGTCAAACAACATTTCGAATATTCCGTTAATTTAATGATGTAAAATTACATTAAAGCAATATATTTAACATTATGTTATATTATAGTTAACAAATATAAACGTGTATGCTATCATCTAATTAACATAAAATAAAGGGGAGCATGCGATGAAGAGACTTCATTACCAGATACACGAGGAAACGATGTATATCGTTCCGGTCGACAATGACGGTATGATTGAAAGTCGGATTGGGGAAGCCTACGGAGAAGGGATCGAATGCAGACTCAATCCAAATAAAGTGATAGAGAGAAATTGCCGAAGCCATTCGCAGAACTACCATGCGAGAAAAGATTTAAGCAAGACATTGACCGGCATTTCCAGCAAAGTACCGGTCATCATCGACCTGTTCGGATCCTACATATATTTCTGCACACATTCCGACCGGATCAGTGAAAATAACTGGTTCAACATCAACCATATCCAATCCTATATGAATGATGAGGGCATGACACGGGTACTATTCTCAAATAATGAAGAGCGGATAATAGACATCTCATATACATCCTTCAACAACCAATACTTGAACGCCTTGAAGCTGCATTATAAATTCAATCAGCAGAAAGAGAAGTATCAGAAGAAAGAAATGAGTATGCAGTTCCAATATCCTACGATGGGACGGGGGGAAGCGGCACGGGTGAATGAGACAATCTATCATTCCTATATAAGTTACATAAATGGGTTGGAAGTTAAGCGGGAAGTGTAATAAGAATATAAAACATGTGCTCAAACGGTTGAAATACTGTGTGAAGTTGTTATAATTGTAAATGTTCGATTGAAATGACAGCATTCCACAGTAGCTCAGTGGTAGAGCTATCGGCTGTTAACCGATCGGTCGTAGGTTCGAATCCTACCTGTGGAGCCATGGAGATGTACTCAAGTGGCTGAAGAGGCGCCCCTGCTAAGGGTGTAGGTCGGTATTCCCGGCGCGAGGGTTCAAATCCCTCCATCTCCGTTATTTATCCCATAACCCCCGTGGTTATGGGATTTCTTTTTGTCGTGACCCCTCTTTGACCCCTTAATGACCACGGATGTTCCTTTATAGACCTGAAATAGCATCTTTTTCAGTGCTTGGATAGAGGTGTCCATATACTTTTTCTATCGTTATTGATGAAGAGTGTCCCAGCCGTTTGGCCAAAGTTTCTCTATCCAATCTTAGTCTGTTGATGCAATCTGAAATATATAAATGTATGAATTCATGTATTTTAATTTTTTAAGAATCTTCTTCTCCACCAGTACATTATACTTTTCCTCCACTATCGTTTCGCCAACGAATTGGTATAAGGCGCTGAAGATGACATAATCATCTTTATATGGTTAGTTTCTCTGATATCACCTTTTATCCTCCTGCAACACTTCAATCATATATCCTGAAATGTACATTTCCCACTTGGAGGTTTTAGTCTTCAGCTTGTGCACTTGGCCATTGTAGTTTGTCCTGTCTATATTGACAGACTCTTTGTGAAATTTTATACTCATCCAGGTCAAAGCCCGTTGTTTTTCCCTGTTTTATACCCCTTATTTTTAGAACATAAGTTCGTTTAAAATAATAAAAAATGACTGACCACTCATGAGTCCAGTGGTCAGCTGGTTATTAAATATTAAAATTCGATTCTGTACTTCTGCTCTTCACTCACTACTTCGTATGTTTCTTCATCCATGATTGCAGGGACAATGACATCTATCCACTCAATTTCTTCTCCTGCTCTTTCATCCATTGTATATGGCACGGTACCAGTGGATGAAACAGCTCCTTGCATATCTGCCTAGATGCCATCCGAAAGAAAGAATTCTGGCTGTAGTTGTTGCCCAGTGCTCGTTACAATCTCAGCCTGATCGATATAAAAAGCCCGGGGGGATTCAGTAGTATTTTCTATGGTATATTCAATCACAAGATTGTCTATTTTCTCTCCTGCTTCGTAAGTATCCAAAAACATTGCTAAGTCTTCATTGACTTCAACTCTATTAATTTGAGACATATTTACTGTCATATTTACATTCTCTAACTGAGTAGTCTCGCCAACTTCTACTTCTTTAATTGTTTCAACACCGCTTTCTGTCACTTCTTCAATTTCTTCTTCCGCTTGATCTGCAGTGTTTTCTTCTTCGGTACTTTCTTCAGATACTGCTGCATTATCTGTTGTTTCCTCTTCAGTCACTTCCTCTGTTGCTTCTTCAGTAGTTTCCTCTTCCGTGCTCTCGGTATTTCCTGATTCTTCTCCACTACAGGCGCCAAGCAATAGAGCAGCAGCAAATCCACCAGACATTAAATATTTTTTCAAGATAATCCTCCTCATATACTCAATACCATTTATGTATGATATTGGAACTATTGTTTATAAATAATAGGGCTAAGCCCTAGTTACTTAATATCTTTTCTTTTTTTATATCGCCGATTGTAAAATTAAGCTAGACACATAAAACGGTCACACATGATACACTCAAAATGGTTTTCCGACAAAAGAAATCATAGGAGTGATCATGCATGACCGACACCCATATTACCACGGATGAATTAGTATTCATAGAAGCCTATTTCCATCACGGAACTACCGTGGCTCAGATTGCGAAACGGCTCGGGCGTGCCCGGCAGACTATCCACAATGTCATCACGCATTTCAAGGCCGGTCACACTGCGTTGGACTATTACCAGCGTTATAAAGAAAATAAGAAGCGATGTGGTAGAAAACGTACAGTGCTGCCTGAGGACCAGCAGTCACATGTGATGGAAAAGGTAACGCAGGGCTGGACACCGGATGTCATTGTCGGCCGGCAGGAGATGCCAATTGACTGCTCGGGTCGCACGCTGTATCGGATGTTCAAACGGGAAACCTTTGATGCGGCCAAGCTGCCAATGCAGGGCAAGCGAAAACCGAATGGCCATCAGGAACACCGGGGCAGACAAGCCTTCAGGCGTAATATCTCTGAAAGAGTGGATGACTATCCCACTTTTAATGAAGCGTTCGGCCACCTCGAAGGCGACACCATTGTCGGTGTCCGTCACAAGAGTGGGGTCATCACGCTGGTCGAGCGCCTGTCAAAAGCCATCATCACCCTGAAACCCGAAGGCCGGACGGCGCAGGATATCGAGGTTGCCATCAATACATGGTGTCAACAGATGCCTAGAAACCTATTCAAATCCATCACCTTCGATTGTGGCAAAGAGTTCTCAAACTGGCAGTCGATGAGCAATCGAAATGATCTATCCATCTACTTTGCCGATCCGGGCACACCATCACAGCGGGGGTTAAACGAACATTCCAACGGCTTGCTCAGAAGGGACGGCCTGCCTAAAGATATGGATTTCAATACGGTCGACCCAGCTTTTATCTCATCGATTGCCGCCAGAAGGAACCATATCCCAAGAAAATCATTGAACTATCGTACACCATTGGAAGTCTTTTTGGGTTACATGGGTGAGAAAGAACTGTCTAGCTTATTTTGACAAACGAAATATATTGAAAATTCCGGTTGATCGTTCAACATCTTCTTGATTTCTTATTTTCCTTCTTCAGAAAAATTCTCGAACTCTTCCTTATCAGAGAACATGAAGACATCTGTATCTTCCAATATATCTTTCTCTTTTGATTGTCTAACAAGTAATGCGTCCACATTGAGGTCGAAAAGGTCCACCATCTTAATTAAGCATGCTTGCAATCAGGGCTGCGGGTGCTTTTTCGTAAATAGTACATGTCGGTCGTTTAACCCCAAGCTTTTCGGGCACTTGCTGTTGCGTCCATTGCCTTCTATTGCGTAGCTTTTTCAAATTAACAGACAACATATAACCACTCCGCACACCTGATTGTAATATAACAATAAGAAACATTAAACAAGATGTAACAAAAGGAGAATTTAGCATTACCTTGTAACGCTTGTTATTTTTAATGAAAAGGAATTAGATAGAGGATATTCGAAAACAACGAGGAATGACACAACAAGAAGTCGCTGACAAAAGTGATATGACGCGCCCTCATTATACGATGGTCGAAATAAGCACTAGAGATTCATCAATTTCTGTGGCAATGAGGATTGCAAGGACTTTGAGGTTTAGATGGACAAAATTTTTTAAGAAAAAAAGTAACGAAACAATTGGTTGATTAAGGAGGGATAACATGAATGAAGAAGAAAGAAGAATGAGTCTTCTGAAAGCAATCGAAGGGATGCCGAAGCATGAGGGAGATAAATTCGTTAGCGAAGTAAACAGAAGCTACAGCCATAAGGCTGTCAAGGGAGGGATTGACAACCATAGCTGTGAAGCACCCCTAATGATTTGGTTTACATGACAGACATCCCAAGTTAAAAAGCCGCCAATTATGGCGGCTTTTGCTATGTAGCAGTAGCAGGAGAGCTAGGCTCCTTCTGGTGTTAAATCTATGATTGTGACGTCAAAGGCTACTTAGGAACGTGACGCTTATGGGCCTTGACTTTGGTTCCATCGGTACGGTAATATCGAGAAACTTTTACAGTCATAGGACCTCTGCGTTTAGGCGAACATGAACATTTTCCACGTCTAGCCATAACTACGCACCCCCTGGGATAATCCCACCAAATATTAAAAAGTGCAGTCGCCTAGATCCTGCTACTGACTATTATACTAAATATTGCTATAATTTAAATAAATTTATTTAGGAGTGGAATAATATCGATTGGGTTAACGACTTCTTAGGTTCTGGTGGTGTTTTACTAGCATTAGCGTGGTTATTTAAAGAGTTATTCAGCAGTGCTGTTAGGCGTTCAGATGCGAAGAAAAATAAAAGGCTTGAATTTAAACAGTATAAGAGACAAGCTAATTTTGATTTGAAATACAAGGTTTATAGCAAAATTTATTCTAATGCCAAAGAGTTGCAAGGCACTTTAATGACATACCAAAATGTTAACATTTTCTATTCGGACCATGAGGATGCTTTATACTCAAGAAAGAATAAGAAATATTTTATCGCTGAAGCAACAGAACCTGATAATTATAAGCAACCATACTACGCTATTGAATATGCAAGGCCGGTAGTAAACATTAATTACTTTAATGGATTGCTTGATGATTCTTACAGGGAGTTAAGAAACTATTCTTCCGTTAACGAATTCCTATTATCGGACAAGGAATCTATTGCAATCAAAAATATTCTAGTCCATTCTCAGGATATGATATCGAAGCTTAATGTAAGTTACTGGAAAACTTTTAATGAGTTAGATGTCAATAGCGAAGTGGATTCTGAAGATATTGGTCAGACAATAAATAATTATATGATTGAATACGAATCTAGTATTGAAGAATATTTAGAAAAAGATCTATTAAAATTAAATCAATTAATTAATCATATGGATAATTTATTTAGAAAAGAGTTCGACACCCAATGAGGTTTCTTTTAATTTTGTGAAAATATAGTACTTAACCTTCTAAGTTAGAAAGCCATCCATATTGGGTGGCTTTTTTGGTATGATTAGGCAAAATGACTAGGAGTGATTATGTGGAAGAAATCAAAGAAAATTGGAGTGTATGGTTGCCGATTTTAATATCTTCACTGGCTTTTGTTGTGTCTCTGCTCTCATACTTAAATAGTAAGCGAGGGAGAATAATATCTAATCAACCTATGCTAGAAATAAATAGGATTTTCGATGAAAGCCTCAATTCTGCTGGTTATTTAACCATATCAATTCATAACTTAAACGATAAACCCATACAAATCATAAATGTTGAAGTACCTAAGGAAAATTTTAAGTTTGAAGTAGACCATGGTCAATTTTCTGTACAAAAAGCGAATCGTGAATATACTACTCCTAAAAGGAATTCTATGTTGGTTTACCTTTATGTGGATAAAAACCAATCCTTAAACAAAGAATTGATATTAACATATAGAGATTTTGAGAATAAAAAACGTAAATTAAAATCAGAAAAATTATTGATAGAGGACGGTAAGGTGACAAAGGGGTTATCAGGCTCTAAATTTATTATTATTTGACATCCAATAGAATGTTTTTGGTATAATTTAGGTCTCAATCGAAGGAAGATAAAACATGCGAGTCAAAGCCTACTTAAAAAGTGGGAAAGTTATTAGTTACTTACTTAGCTGGGAAAAAGAGCAAAAAGTCGAGGAATTGAAATGCCGAGTCAGAGAAATTACAAGCGGAAAAATGTAAGTAGAAGATCCATTCATCAGATTCCTTGATAATGATATAATAAACGCTTATGAAGTTGCTGCTATTACAATAAGAAATTCAAACGCAGAATAAAGAAATAAAAAAGACGCTCAGTTGAGCATTTTTCGTTTGTCAAAATAAGCTAGACAGTTCTTTCTCACCCATGTAACCCAAAAAGACTTCCAATGGTGTACGATAGTTCAATCCAGTGCAGATCAGATGAGCGCACTCGTTAGGAAACACTTGGTCCCCATCCGTCCCGGCAGAAGCACGAAAAGAAAGATGGGTGTCAATAAATCCAGACGGTCATACTGATACACTTACTAATTAAAAATGATATAGCGAGGGGGTATTTAAGTATGCCTTCAGTCCATCAGCAACAAAAAGTCCAGTGTTTGAGATGATTACGCTCAAACACTGGACCCTTCATTTGTCAACATCCTTAAGTTAATGACATTGCATCTTAGAGATCTCTTTTTTATGTCTAAATAAGGGGTGATTAATATGTGCCCGAACATGATGAAAGGATGGGTTTGATGCCGACAGAAGACAAGGATATTGCCATTAAGATATTTGATCGCTTAGGGCAGATTGACGGCAAAGTAAGTGGACTCGAACAAATACGGCAACGGGCAGACGATGCGTTTGACAAGTCTAACAAAGCATTCGATATGTCTGAACACAATGAAAAGAAGTTAAAGGAACTCTCGGACATGGGAGCAGCACATTCCCACCAGGTAAAAGCGTTTATCGCAATGGTAAAGGCTATGCAGAGTTTGACTTTAAGAACAAACTAGGAAAACGAATAAAGCGACTGCTAGAGCACAATGGCTTCGAGGTTATCATTGCATAACCATTCGATAGTAAAGATGTCTATCTTGTGAATCGTATCAACTACTATGACAGCAAGCTTCCAGATCTCGGAATCTCTCTACGTGCAAACGCCGGAAACAGTAATGTGGGTGGCCGTTGCGCCTTTTATTGGCATAGCAGTAAGCAAGGCAAACAGTTTGCGACGAACATCATTCAAAACATGATTGATAAAGGGTACGGCATTCATGGTAGCGGCCTGCATGCATCACAGTATAATTCATGGACCAACCTTCACATGATTAGAGAGTGTACGACGTTCCCGATGGTGCTGGTCGAGCATGGCTTCATGACGAACAGTCTGGACTTTCCGCTTATCTTTGGCAAAGATCAAAACCGATATATTGAGGACATGGCGGACTGTGATGTGAAGGCGGTATGCGACTACTTCGGTGTTAAGTTTAAGACGCTAGGAAGTAAAGTGGATGCACCCGTTGCACCTGTCAAGCCGAAACCTGGAAAAGAAAATGGTACAGAGTGGAAGACGAATAAGCATGGCACACAATATAGAGCGATTGAAGGTACTTGGGTCAACGGCAGTGAACGCATTCACACACGCCAGGGGGCGCCATTTACTTCTGCTCGGTCTGGTGGTTGGCTGAAGCCAGGCGCAACAGTTCATTATAAAGAACAAGCGAGACAAGACAATCACATCTGGCTCGGTTATTACAATTCTGACGGTGTATGGAAATACGTCCCGGGCAAGAAGTGGAATCCTGTGACTGGTGAAGTAGGGGACGACTGGGGCACTTGGAAATAGAAAGACACCTCTCTCGATGAGGGAGGATACATAACATCTTATTGAATTTGTAAAAATTTTGATGTACTATTAGATTTAGACTTTAATAGATGGGGTATTGTATATGGTACTTGAGGATAACAAACCTCTTTTCAAGCTTCACTTTTATAAATTATTATATTATGTTGCAGCCATTTTGCTAACATTGTTAGAAGTGAAGTACAATGAAGCTGCAATTAATTCTCAAGTAATACTTATAGGTATGTTTGTTGCCTCTTTTTTTATAGACCAAAAGTTAAAATACATTATTAATGGAACAACAAAAATCAGCAAAACTGTAGGGAGTTACTACTCCCTAGTTTTATTATTTGTTTTAATCATTATTTACATGTATGATTCATTTGAAAGCTTAGAGGGTATATTTAAACAAAACATTGGTATTTTGATGCTAGCTTTCTCCCTCTTACTAGTTATTCAAATTTCTGATTGGTTAATATATGGTCGGAGTGAACAAGAAAACACAGCATATATTGCCGGTTTCGACGTAGCTAGGCAGAACAAGATCAAGCACCAAGAGTCTATAGAAAAGTCTCGATTAGAAAACAAGGATGTAAAGAAGAAGTTTCTTTCGGATAAAGATAAGCCTAGGACTAATCGGAAAAAACGGAGAAAAAATAAAGTTTAGGAGTGATGTTGTATGTTCGTTTTACTCTTGTTAGCATGGTTGCTACTTTTAACGTACATCACTTTCGCACTACACGCTTTCACTAAAGCTAGAGACTTTGACTTCTCTATTTCTTTAAAAACGTCCTTTAGAGTTCCGATAGTCTTATTGAGGATGCATTTAAGGTTATCCAGAGAAAGTTATCAAAAAGAACAAGACTTGAGAAAAGCCATTATTATACTTTTCCGAGGATTCTATGATTATAATGCAGCTCTAACTTTTATTTATACAATCATTTCCTACGGATTGGGAGAAGTTCGAGCGACAGGCAAGTCATCGATGTTGACCAAAGTGGGAAAAAGAAAACGAAAAAGAGTCAGAGGTTACTCTAACTTAGGTAATAGCCTCGGAAACTTTAAAAACGTTCTAAACAGCGATGGCTATAAAGAACAATTCTCTTAATGAATAAAACCACCTCAATGAGGTGGTCTTTTTTTTGCTTCACAATATGAAATAAGATTTGATATTTACTAGAAACCTTTGCGAATAGTAACAAAAGAATCTTCTTCGAGCGAAGGAGGATACATATAGGTATTTTAAAAAGTACAACAACCGGTCTATTTAAAGTTTTCGCCCTCATCATCAAAACGCTCATCTTTTTTCATGCTGAGTTTATCAACTCTAATAACTTTGTTATTTTCAATTTTTGTTACTATTGTTTCATAATCTATATAATTTAGCGACATTGAGTATTTATCGTTGTATTCATCCAATGCATCACTTTTAACTTTATTAGTTATAAGTGAAGACTCATTTATATTTCTATAAGGTACATAATATTTGAACGGGAAGATTTCTTTAGGAGGATCAGGGTCAGCGTATCTCCCCCGCGTTACTCGGTATATTTCACGATTGTGAAAGTTTTTGTTTACTATATAACCGCGAACAATAGATCCTCTTACAGCTTTTCCTCTCAAAACTAAGCAATACCTATGGGCAAGTTCTATCTGTTGATAAAATACAACAGATACTAAAACTCCAAGTATTAATCCCGGAAGCAATGATATAAAAAAAGATGCCACAATTATCCCTCCTGTATTTTTCTAAATAATATCATAATTTATCGCTTTTAAAAGCGAACTAATGTTCAAGACAATCGCCCAAGAGGTGCCGCCTATAGGACTAGACTATAGAAAGATGACATATCAAAACTTTAACTTTATCTATACTATCACCTTATATTCAGTTACAATCATCTAAAAAGGACACGTCATGAAGTTAAACATTAATGAGCACTACGTCATGCTTAATCACAAACTGCAGCAAGCAATGGTAGCCGATGAAATCGACAAGTATCAGCCGCCCTATTATACGATGGAGAACGATTTGATTTTCGATTACTACACAGATCTAAACGATGTGCCAGGTGCCGTCGCCGGTATGCTGAACGCGATAGAATTGAGCGAGACATTATTGGTGTCTCACTTCGAATAGATAGACATAGTTAAAGCCACCCATAAGGTGGCCACATAATTCACTATTTTACATTTAATATGCGCTCTATATTTTATGATGTGTTCTATACAACTTGATAACATTGATGTCGCAGTTTATATATTTAAGAGGAAATCGCTTATCAAGATTCCCTCCATCTCCGTACCAACCCCGCAACCATAAGGTTGCGGGGTTTTATATTTAACGCGCGATAAATATATGTCTGGTTAGCAAAAAACACATGACCCGCGGTCATGTGTTTTTTTATTTATCCTTTAGGAATTCTTCTTCTTCCTGATCACTTTTTCTGAAGTAGGCAGCTTCGCCATCGCGTCTATCTGTGTTTGATGGATCGTTATTCTTCACTTCCATCATGGACCGCGATCCTGTGTTTGTATCCACAATTTCAGTGTCGTATTCATCACGTGGTTTGACGTTGGTCTGCTTCTCACTGGATTCATCCTGTTCCGTTTTCAATGGATCTGTGTCCTCGAGCCTTTCGAAAATGATGACTTCACCGGCATCGTAATGTTTCATGAAATCTTCTTTGCTTCCTTCATTGAAATCCAGTTGTGAGACCCTGTCCTCAAGATCATGTGATTCGTTATCGACGATATCCAATTCTGGGAATTGTTCTCTTAGTTTAGATAGATTCTGGTTTGAAAAGACTGCATACTGTTTCAGTTCGATGTAATTATCAAGGTAAAGTGCTGCATCTTCCTCAGTTTCAAAAGGTTTATATTGGTTTTTATACATATACAATGCCTCCTAAGTTTTACATAGTTATTCCCTTTGGAACAGCATTCAAACTAAAATAGGGTGACTTGTATGATGTAAAAAGCATTATGATCTTGTAGACATTATAAAAAGCAGGGGAATATCCCCCTGCTTCTTGTCAGCTTATTTTTGGATGCGCTCGGCATTCAGGAATACAGGGCGCTTCACGCTGTAAGTTTTTCTCTTATACGATTTCGGCTTGAATAGATAATCTTCTTCATTGACATCATCTACATCTGTTTTAAGATAATATCCACCTTTTGTAACAACAGCGATGAGTACCGTCAGCAGGGCAGCCAGAAGAGAAGCGAAGAAGGCTGCAGTGTTTGCCAGGAACGGGCCCATATAACCTAATGCTGCTACAGTACCGAGTACGCTCGCGATGATCAATGATACCACGCCGACAGGATTCCATTTATACAGATTGTCCTGACGGGCTTCGTAGAATGCAGGCCCAATCTTAAGCAACATCTTAACGATAAGTGCATCCGTTATAAGGACAGAAGCCCAAGCGAGAAGGAATACACCTTGGAACGTAAGGGCTGCATCGAGGTGATCGACGATGCCCCCAAGCATTAGTGCCATAGCAGTCATACCAGCTACAACAATCCAGAATCTGCGTCCCGGTGTGAAGCGAAATACATTTTCGAAGAAATTGGATAGGGAGAGCGAACTGCTGTATATGTTCGTCACATTGATGCGTACTTGTGTAAGCATTGTAAACAATGCCCCGCCAATACCGAGGAGCTGTACTATATAGACTCCAGGGTTTGGTTCAGCAAGTCTTACTCCAAACCAGATACCTAAGCCACCCATTACTCCATAGCAGAAGATCTGCGGGATGAATCCGATAGCGACCGATCCAAGCTTGATGTGTTCAGGCTTCAGGAACCGTGCATAGTCAGATGCAAGTAGGGCAGTGAGTCCCATGATACCATGTTGCATACCAATGCACATCAAGAGTGCTGTGCCGCCTACCTGGACGCCTTCAGGCATGTACGTCCAGAATGCCCCATCATAAAGTGATGTTGTAAAGAGAGCGACTGTAATTGCGCCAATCAAAAAGGCGAAAAATATAGGCAGAGACCATTTCTGCAGCTTATCCAATTGTTTGATGCCAAACCAGTTCAAAGGGATGACGAGGGAACCGAATACCACGATCAGCACCCACTTCGGTATGACCGGGAAAAATTCATGCACCGCGTAGACCAGTATCATCCCTTCAAAAGCACAATACATAATAAAGTTTGAAGCATATATCAAAGAGGTCAACGAGGCGCCTATGTAGCCGAATCCGCCACCTCTGGACATCAAGTTCACGTTCATGCCCGATCGTGCAGATAGATAAGAGATGATGGTCGCCATGATACCTGCGACTACAATCGCATATCCTGCTGAGATAAGGGCGTTGATTGCCCCAAATTGCAACGCCATCACACTGCCAAGCTGGAAATAGAATATAGCAGTTGCAATCCCGAAGGTAATATTGGTTATACTTAACCAGTCCATGTTCCGTTCCTTATAAGGAACTTTGTTCAATGAGTAATCACTTTCTTCAACATTTTGAGTGTTTTGCTGATCTGTCATTTGCACAGATCCCATAAGTATCATCTCCATTCTTTTGAAATTTTATAATTAACCGACATTTATACTATATAGAAGATTGAGTAGTATTTCAAACGCGCACACGGCTTTCAAAGGACTCAATGTGATTTATTTCATATTTATACAGTATATAAAGTGAAATATTAATAGTATAATGATTGAAAAATTAGTTTCATAAACTATATTGAAAGCACTATGAAAGCGTTGGTAAGAGTTGGATGGGGAAGGATGAAAATATTAAATATCAAGTTTTGTTCACTATTAATATTAAGCACTTGATGTAAAACTAATGTATATCTAAATTTTTTCATTTTAGTCTTCTGCAGTGAAGAAAAACGATGAAACATTTAGATGTGGAAGAATAATAGAGATTAAAGTGTAAATTTTACTCAAGTAAATTGATGAAATTACTTGAAAACAAAATAGAAAACCTTTAATATGTGTATCAGACGTTAAAAACGTAATAATATTATCGCGGGATGGAGCAGTTCGGTAGCTCGTCGGGCTCATAACCCGGAGGTCGGTGGTTCAAATCCACCTCCCGCAATTTTTTTCTGTTTACATATAAAAGGTCCCGTGGTGTAGCGGTTAACATGCCTGCCTGTCACGCAGGAGATCGCGGGTTCGATTCCCGTCGGGACCGCCATATTTTGATTATATAAAATTTAAATACAGTAAGGTTCAGTAGCTCAGTCGGTAGAGCATGTGATTGAAGCTCACAGTGTCGGCGGTTCGATTCCGTCCTGAACCATCTTTAAAATAATGGCGGTTGTGGTGAAGTGGTTAACACACCGGATTGTGGTTCCGGCATGCGTGGGTTCGAAACCCATCAGCCGCCCCATTTTTTAAAGCGGGTGTAGTTAAATGGTATAACCTCAGCCTTCCAAGCTGATGTTGTCGGTTCGATTCCGATCACCCGCTCCAATTTATTCCACAGTAGCTCAGTGGTAGAGCTATCGGCTGTTAACCGATCGGTCGTAGGTTCGAATCCTACCTGTGGAGCCATGGCCCGTTGGTCAAGCGGTTAAGACACCGCCCTTTCACGGCGGTAACACGGGTTCGAGTCCCGTACGGGTCATACTGAAGTGAGAACCCTCACTTCTTTTTAAATCTTGGACAGTTGGCCGAGTGGCTGAAGGCGCACGCCTGGAACGCGTGTATACGGTAACCCCGTATCGAGGGTTCGAATCCCTCACTGTCCGTTACTAAACCCCTTAACAGTAATGTTTAAGGGGTTTTTATTATACTTTGTTCCATTCTTGTTCCAAAAAATTCTCGATTTTTTTATCTTCCTCTTGTTTTCTTTCCTTCAAAAGATGACTATACGTATTCAAAGTCACTCCAATGTTAGCATGGCCCAGTCTTTTGCTGACGTAATGAATATCTAACCCCTGATTCAACAATACTGAACAATGTGTGTGTCGAATCATATGCAATGTAATATGTTCTTTATCGATATCTAAAACCGATATGATATGTCTCAGTGCTTTAGTCACTGCGTTATTGGAAAGATGGAGCGGTTCTTTGTCAGGATATTTATCAAGTCTATTTATTATAAAGTCAATATCACTATTTGAAACTATGATATGTCTGTCTGATTTTTTTGTTTTAGTAAAGTGGACCCGATTGTCAAGACACGGATTTTATGAAAATAAGGTGGGGCCTCAGTTCTGTTCCTTCCCCGCTTTTCCGAGA
>NZ_JBHMAH010000041.1:0-670 GCF_042429615.1 Salinicoccus siamensis | reverse complement strand
ATTTTAGGATTAAGCTCTTTTATATACGAAATTAATACGCTAAATTTGAAACAAAAAACCATTGTTCATTTCGTTCTAATGCTTGTTACAATCTATCCAATTTTACTTCTCAGTGGATGGTTTAAATTAAATGTTTTTTTAGACTATTTAAAAGTTTTTGGTATATTTATAAGCTTCGGAGTAGCATTTTGGATAATATTTTTACTAATTTCAAAATTAACAACTAAATAAATATTGCTTTATTCCAATTGCTTTATTGACGTTGAGCCTCGGAACCCTTAACAATCCCAAAACTTGTCGAATGGTCGGCTTTATAGCTCACGCTATGCCGACATTCGTCTGCAAGTTTAGTTAAGGGTTCTTCTCAACGCACAATAAATTTTCTCGGCATAAATGGATCTCCGATGATTATATGGCTCAAAACGTCAGAAAGAGCCCTCAGAGCGTTTCTAAGGAATTAAGTCAGAGAAAAGTACCCTAAAAACAATTTGGACGCTCATATACGCTTATTTTAATTTCTAGCATATTATCTTACGTCTATTCTTTGTTTTTCTTATTCAATTCTTCCCATTTTTCCGTTTTGACTAAAAATCCCATTGCAATTGTGGCAAAAACTCCTGCTAAAAAACTCAATATAATCATCATAAATATCTCCCCTTTATATAAATAA
>NZ_JBHMAH010000009.1:79686-79869 GCF_042429615.1 Salinicoccus siamensis | reverse complement strand
CGCAGGCTTTTGATGGCCCATCCCAAACACCTGAAGTTAGAAGAAAAAGAGACGTTACGCACTTGGCTCGAAGAAAATCCTGAGTTGAAAAAGCAGTGGGTTGCGCTTCAGAAGTTCCGGGACATATATTGTGCCAAAAGCTACAAGAAAGCGCAAAAAGCCCTTGAAGACTGGTGCAGCCAC
>NZ_JBHMAH010000009.1:0-79632 GCF_042429615.1 Salinicoccus siamensis | reverse complement strand
TATGTATCATTTCGATCTCCGGATCCGTATGGAGTGTCGTCCCCCAGCTTAGAAATAAAAAGAGATCCTACGTTAGAGGAAGAAATCAACACACTTCACTGGGGAGAACCTACTAAATCATTTTGCTCTATGATAAACTATTTTTATATTATGCAAAGGGGGAACGTCAATGACTTTGGAACTTTCGGGACTCTCGAAAAGCTTCAATGGGCAAACAGCAGTAGACCAAATCGATCTCAATGTGCCAACAGGCAGCATGTATGGTTTTCTAGGGGGGAACGGAGCAGGTAAAACAACCACTTTCCGCATGATCCTCGGCCTGCTCCAGCCAAGTGAAGGGCATATCACCTACAACGGTGAAAAGATCGACTATAATGTAACCAATCAGATCGGCTACCTGCCGGAGGAACGGGGCCTGCATCCAAAATTGAAGGTGGACGAACAGATACGCTACCTAGGCCAACTCAAAGGAATGTCTAAACAGGATGCGGACAGACGACTTGACGAATGGCTTGAACGCTTTGAAGTGCCGGAGAACCGGACGAAGCGCATTGAAAAGCTCTCAAAAGGGAATCAGCAGAAGATCCAGCTCATCGCCTCGATCATCCATGATCCAAAACTCATCATACTCGATGAACCTTTCAGTGGCCTCGATCCAGTCAACGTCGAAATATTGAAGAGCGCCGTCAAAGAACTCAACAGCCGCGGTGCCACCATCATTTTCAGCACACATCGCATGGAACATGTTGAAGAGCTGTGTGAATCCATGTGCATCCTGAACAAGGGGCGTCAGGTCGTCAGCGGCAGGATCGACGAAATACGCAAAGACTTCGGCCAAAAGGAAATCATCATCGAAGGTGAACATGACATCTCCTTCCTAAAGGACATGCCTGGAGTCATCGACATGAAACAGATCCGCAACAGATACATATTGAAGATCGAAGATGAAAGCTATGCGGAGCCGATTTTCAATGAGATCGTCAAACTTGGCTACTTCAAGCGTTTCCAAGTCAACGAACCATCGATCAACGATATTTTCATTTCAAAGGTGGGTTATGGGATATGAGTAAATTTATGGCGACTTTCCTACAGACCTATTCCTCCAAAATTCGCGCAAAATCCTTCATCATCAGCACGCTGATTATAGTGCTTGTGATCTTCATCGGAGCGAACTTCGATAAAATAATCGACTTCTTCGATTCATCTGAAGAAGTGACCGCCGTCAAGGTAGAAGGCGACGAAGCGTTCTATAGCCAATTTAAAGGTGCGATGGATGCGCTCGATTCAGGTATGACGGTGAAACCTTATGAAGGCGACGTGGGTAGTGCGGAAGTGCACCTTTCAATCGAAGAGACGGCACCTTTAGCGGTCACCCTCCACAGCGATAATGAAATTCCATCCGAACAGGTCAATAAAATCGAAACCGCACTCGCTCAAGTCCAGCGCAGCAATACGATCATGGCACTCAACTTGTCCGAGGAAGAAGCACAGCGCCTGAACGCAACCCCTGACATCAGTTATGATATCGCTTCAGAAAGCGGTTCGGCGGATGACGGGGGCTCAGCCCCAGGCGACACGCCTGAGGTCAATCCGCTGAACGCTGTAGTCTTCTACGTCACAGTCATCGTCATGTTCTTCATCATCATCAACTATGCCAGTCAGATCGGCACTGAGGTTGCGATGGAGAAGACATCGCGCGTCATCGAGATGATTGTATCAAGCGTACCGCCGGTCACCCATCTGTTGGCGAAGATAAGCGCTATGATCCTGGTCAGCCTGACCCAGCTGTTCATATTCCTCCTGGCCATCGTTGCTGCAGTCTGGATTTTCGACTTCGGCAGCATCATTGGTGACCTTGGACTGGAAGCTAATGAGCAAACGGCGGCATTAATTGTATATTCCGGCATCTATCTTGTACTCGGGCTTGTGCTCTACTTATCACTCTCTGCGATGCTTGGTTCATTCATCAGCCGCATGGAAGACTTGCAGCAGGCGCTGCTGCCGGTAACGATGCTTGCCCTTGGCGGCTTCTATATCGCCATCTTCAACATCTGGGGTGAAGCGGACAACATGCTCGTCAAAGTTTCGAGTTTTTTCCCGTTCTTCACGCCATTCGTCATGCCGCTCCGTGCAATGCATGCTGAGACGAGCCAGATGACACTGCTCATCGGCGTCGCCATACTGATCGTTTCGATTGCGCTCGCAGTCATATTGGCTGCAAGCATCTACCGCAACAGTGTCCTGTCGACTTCCGGCGGGATATTCAAAAACTTGAAACGTATACGGAAAGAATAAAAGACAGCTCAATTGAGCTGTCTTTTCATATGCCATCAGTGTCATCCCCCGTGCACTTTGAACTGTTCCTTATAGATGAGGTGTTCTTTGGTGAATTTGGTCGGGGAATCGATACCCGCTATCGCCGCCAAGTCGAACAGTCCTTCCCTCATCGAAATCAAGTAGTTGCATACACGGTACTTCTTCTCATCGATATCGAGTGCCCGCTCTAGTTTCGGATCGGTGGTTGCCACTCCGACCGGACATGTATTCGTATGACACCTATGGGATCTGATGCACCCTGTACTCATCATGAATCCCCGTGCGATGTTCACCAGATCTGCACCCATGGCAAGGGCCATCGCAACTTTATCCGGCGTGACGAGTTGGCCGGAGGCGATGATCAGCGTGCGTTCCCGGAGGCCATATTTTTCAAGCAGCTGGTCCACATAGGGAAGTGCTGCAAATGTCGGCAAGCCCACAGAAGCGGCCATTTCATAGTAGGTCGCCCCTGAACCGCCGTTGCCGCCGTCGACGGTTATGAAGTCAGGAATGATATCTTTTTCCACCATGACCTTTACCATATCCTCCACTTCCGCTTCATTGCCGACAGTCATTTTAATCCCTACGGGCTTGCCGCCGACTTCACGCAATTGGTTCAGGAAATCAAGCAGTTCCCCAGTATCATTGATGTTTTCGAAACGGTTGGGACTGTCGACTTCCTCCCATGGTGTCAACGTACGGATTTCTGCTATTTCTTCAGTGACTTTGTTCGCTGCAAGATGCCCACCCCGGGGCTTGGCGCCTTGGGCGAGCTTCAGCTCGAATGCCTTTACATTCTTTTTTGCACTCTTCTCCTTGAATGCTTCCCAGGAGAACGCCCCTTCTTTAGTACGGACGCCGAAGAGCCCTGAGCTGATCTGCATGATCAGGTCCACATCCCCTTTTTCGTGGTAGGGGGACACGCTGCCCTCACCGGTATTCATCCAGGTGCCACCTGCCATGCCGAGCCCTTCCGACAGTGCCGTTATGGCATGGCTGCCGAGTGATCCGAAGCTCATTGCAGACTGGCCGATGAGTCCTTTTACCTGAAATGGCTCGGCTGCCGTGTGACGGCCGATCACGATGGCATCTTCATCGCTCAACAGATACGGATCGATCACTTTATCTTCCCGGTGTTCGTCACGGCTGATGAACCCTTCCTGGGTAATCTGATATAACTTCGTATTGACCTTTCTACTCTGATCTATCTTAAGCTCACTGTGTTGCAGCGGAAACATTTTATTGACGAGGTAGAGCCCCGGCTTCTCGAAATCCCTCTCCGAACCAAAGCCCAGCATCCTGTCTTTATATTTTGCTGCCTTATTGACGAAGATGAATTCGTTCCGATTGAAAGGGCTACCCTCATTGTCATTATGATAGAGGTATTGACGCATCTCCGGACCTATCTTCTCAAGCATATACCGCATTTTCCCGAGCACCGGATAATTCCTTAATACGGAGTGCTGGGCCTGGTGTTTATCTATAAAATAAAGATAGCCAAAGATTAACAGTGGCGTAAAAAATATGATGGCAAGTAACGTGGCGATGATAATAAGTAATGTGTTCATGGATATCTCCCCCCTTGCTTTATATTCTTCCATTATAATACTGGAAATTCAAATATGATTTATGGAGCGGTTTGGTCTCATGGCCAGGTTTCCGTAAAGTTTTATCGGGTCGATATGTACAAAAATCCATCATCATGGAATCATGATGATGGATTGGAGGGAGCAGCTATGCACATAAGTCGCCGGACACTTACCATCTAAGGCCGGACAATATTGTTTTCAGCTCATTTCGTGCATGGAGTGGGAGGGGCCAACGGCTGATTTCGGCGAGGAGGGCCACCCGGCCGATATGTCCGCCGACCAGTCCATTCAACCTTGCTGCAAATGTAGAATCCATCAGTTCGGATTCATCACCGAGCAGAGAATCGATCTGGGACAATGCACCCGGGTGGCGCTTCAAGAAATATTTCTGATGCCGTATTTCGGCAGGAGTGAAGCCTGTGAATGGCACGATTTCCGTCTTGATGGAAACACCGGTTGCTGCTTCCACTTCGGCTTTTACCGCCTCGACAGAAGATGTCTGGTCCTCCCGGACACACAACAGGGAAATATACTGCCGCCCTTTGTAGGCGGGAAGATCACTTTTATGGTTGTGCCAGAAGTGGTGCAGAATGTCTGCATGGGAAATGATGTTTGGATCATAATCCACTTCAACCATTTCCGTGTGGTCACCCATATTACGGTAGGTTGGATCCGGCGTTGTGCCACCGGCATATCCTGTACGCGTCCTCAACACACCGTGAAGTGCCCCGAACCGGGCATCCGGCCCCCAGAAGCATCCCATACCAAGGGTTACAGTATCGTATCCGGACCACCCACTTTCAAGTTCATGCAATGTAAGTGCCGTCACAATTTACCCATGGCCGCTTTATCAGCCAGTACAGTGACATCATCATGTCGCTGCAGCACTGTTGCAGGCATATCCGCAGATTCCACTCCATTGATCATGCCATCGATTGCTGCCGCTTTACCTTCTCCAGACGCAATCAGCAAAATTGATTTTGCATCCAAAATGGTATCGAGCCCCATGCTGATGGCGCGTGTCGGCACCTCTTCAATCGTATTGAAGAAGCGGGCGTTGTCCTTGATTGTCGTTTCTGCCAGGTCAACCACATGGGTTCTGGAATCGAATGCAGTGCCAGGTTCATTGAATGCGATATGCCCATTGCGTCCAATGCCGAGCAGCTGAAGATCGACCCCGCCAATTTCTTCGAGCATACGGTCGTAGCGCTTCACTTCCGCGTCAAGATCTGTGGCCGCACCATCCGGGATGAATGTATTTTCCGGTGGGATCGGGACATGGTCAAAGAAGATGTTCTTCATATAATGGTGATAGCTTTGTGGGTGGTCGCTTGCCAGACCGACATATTCGTCGAGATTGACGGTATAGACATGGGATAGGTCTACACTATTTTCGTTCAGCATCCCTGCCAAAATCCCATACATCTTCTCTGGCGTGGAGCCCGTCGCCAGACCCAGTACCACACGGTCGGAATTGACGATTTTATCATATATGGCTTCTGCCGCCTTTTGGCTCATTTCATTGTAGTCTTCTACGCGTTCCAGTTTCATTGTTGGCCCTCCTGATTTTCATTTGATATTTTTGATGATATGTTCAACTGCATTGTTGATGTCCTGCTGTGACCAGCTTGGTATATTGAGTTCACTGCCGATTTCATGATGGGCAGGTACGTGGATGAACCCTGCTTTGACGTCCTTCTGCTGTGTCTTCAATAGGTAGAGCGTCGTATACATGAGCATATTGCACAGGTAGGTGCCTGCCGAATTCGAAATGCGTGCCGGCACTGCGGCGGATTTCAGGGCGGATTCAAGCCTCTTGATCGGCAATGTTGAAAAAAGGCCGTCAGGTCCACCCTCCTCTATCTTCTCTCCGTCAGGCTCGAACTCTGTGTTGTCCGGGCGACCATCCATGCAGTTGATGGCGATGCGTTCAATATCGATGGTATGCCGCCCGCCGGCAAGCCCGAGATTAATTACCGCATCCGGTGCATATTCCTCGATATCTGCTTTTGCCTCGGCACCGAGCGTCCTGAACTCCACCGGATAGACCCGTCCAACTATATGGAATCCACCGATTTCCTTCCCGTCAAAATATTCGACGGTCGAGCCTGTTGGATTTTCCTTGAATTTCAAAAATGGTTCAAAACCGGTAAGGAGCAGTGTCTGCATTCATACCATCCTTTCAATTTTCCTTTTTCGTTTCTACTATACCAAAGTTGAAAGTAAACGCCTACAAAATAAATGTCCCCCCTTAAGACAGTCGTCATCTTTTAATCCACCCTTTAAGGTTATTTAATGGAGAATGCGGGTACTTTAATTGAAACTCTTTTCAGATATCGGAGGAGATATGATGAATCCCATAAAGCAATCCAGTTTCAAGGGTCAGGCTACGTGGTCTGGTCTGCTGTTTGGCATCGGTCTGATGGCGCTTGTCGATGAAATCATTTTTCACCAGTTGCTGCAATGGCATCATTTCTATGATTGGGATACCCCATTCATCGGAATCATGTCGGATGGACTGCTCAACGCTTTCGGGCTTTTCGCACTGGTCGCGGGGCTGTTCATGTTCACGGACTTAAGGCGCAGGAGCACAATTTCGCTGCGGCAATGGACAAGTTTCGTCTTCATCGGACTCGCCGGTTTCCAGCTATTTGATGGCATCATCAACCACAAGCTCCTACAGATCCATCAGGTCCGCTATAATGTCGATATCCTGCCGTATGATCTTGCCTGGAACATTTTCGGCGTCATCCTGCTGACGATAGGCCTCATGCTGCTTTATACAGGAAAGCGCAGCAGGGGGTCGAATTAAGTATGCACAGCATGGATAGTATGGCGGCGTTCCTTATGTTTGAAGCGGCAGCAGCTTGCCTGGCACTCGGCGCACTTATCTTTTACCCCATATTGATGCGTGCCGCCAATCGGACACACCGTAGGTGGCCTGCACGCCGGCTCGTCTTCTGGACGCTTGGCGTTTTGGCTGCAGTGGCGGCACTGGTGGGCCCCCTCGCCCAGCTTTCCCATAGCGACTTCACCGTCCATATGCTCGGGCACCTTCTGCTTGGCATGCTCGCCCCGCTCCTTATGCTGATGGCCAGACCGATGACTTTGCTGATGCGGGCGCTCCCCGTCCGGCATGCACGCAAGTTGAGCAGAATCTTAAACTTCAAGTATGTCCACTTCATCAGTAATCCTGCAGTGGCTTCGGTGCTTAATATTGGCGGCCTCTTCCTCCTCTACAAGACCGGGTTGTTTACAGCAATGCATACATCCACCTGGCTGTTTGCACTGATCCATCTGCATGTCTTCCTTGCCGGCTATCTGTTCACGATGTCGATCGTCTACCTCGACATCACCACACGCCGCTACAGTTTCATATACCGGGCAGTCGTGCTCATCATTGCGCTTGGCTTCCATAAAATACTGTCAAAACTGATCTATGCCGCACCACCTGAAGGCGTTCCACAGGCTGAGGGTGAGGCGGGTGCCATGTTGATGTATTATGGCGGCGATGTCATAGACCTCGCCCTGATCATCATTCTGTGCAGCCAGTGGTACCAATCAAGAGCACCGAAACCGGCAGCCCGATAAAACTGCAGCAAGGGTCACCCGCTTCAAAAGAGACATGCCCCCCATTACCGATCTTTGATTCTTAAAATATTTCTTCTCATAAAAAATTTCAAAATATTGTATATTTTGAAGCCAACCTTTAGAATGATGGTAATGAGAAAAAGGGGGAATATTGTGAATATAACGGAAAAGCTTGAGACATTTAAGAAAGAAGTCGGTAAAGTGATGGTCGGACAGGAGGAGATAGCGGAGCTCATCTTCGTAAGTCTACTGCAGAGGGGGCACATCCTATTCGAGAGCGTACCTGGAACAGGCAAGACCATGCTGTCTAAAACAGTGGCCCGGGCAGTCGGTGGGACATTCAAGCGCATACAGTTCACACCCGATATACTGCCGTCTGACATTACAGGGCTCAATATCTATAATCCAAAAACGCAGGAATTCGAATTGCGCATCGGCCCCATCGATACCAATATACTGCTCGCTGATGAAATCAACCGGGCCACACCAAGGACCCAGTCCGCCCTCCTCGAAGTGATGGGTGAAAAGCAAGTCACGATCGATGGCGAGCGTATCAACATCGCGGAACCGTTCATCGTTCTGGCCACCCAAAATCCCATTGAATCCAGCCAGGGGAACTTCGATCTGCCTGAAGCCCAGCTCGACCGTTTCCTGATGAAGATCGACCTCGGCTACCCTTCTCGGGAAGAAGAGAAAATGATGCTTGGCCTCCATGGCCACACCCCTCCGCTTGATGCCATTGCACCCATATTTACAAAGGACGAGATAGTGGCGCTCCAGAACGAATTATCGGAAGTTGAAGTGAATGACACCATAGAGGATTACCTCCTTGACTTGATACATAGGACCCGGGAACACGAATACGTCGAAATCGGCGTCTCACCGCGCGGCACTCTTGCATTGATCCAAGCCGCCAAAGGCGTTGCGCTCATAAGGGGGCGGGGGTACGTCATCCCTGAAGACATCAAGTATATAGCACCGTTCGTCATCAGCCATCGCCTCGTCCTGAATATCGAAGGCAGCACCCTCACCACCCCGGCAATCGTCGCACAGGAAATTATCGACACGTTGGAAGTGCCGGTCGAGTATGGAGTGGCGAGAAATGAAGTTTAAAGCAGATTTCAAGGATTCTAGGGCAATGAGTTTTTTTATCGGGGCACCCATCATCCTGTTTTTGCTGAATGTATTCTATACCATCAACTTGAATGTAATGCTCATCGCCTCACTCGGCCTCTTCCTCTCATTTGCACTGCTGAATCATCTTTACGGAACGCACATGCCAAAAAAACTTCAAATTGAAATAATGGATAAAGAAATGCGCATGTATAAGAGTCAGTCAGGGAAAATGCGCATCAAAATTGTGCAAAATGGGCGGCTGCCGATACTTGACGGCAGATTAACCATAACAGCACGCGACAACATCCGGTTCGATGACGAACATAATAATGGTACCCGGCATCATACCATGACTTCAGTCCGCTTCACCGTAATGCCGAGAAGCTCGGTCATCATCGAAATTCCATTCACCGGTCAGGCCAGAGGGGTCAGTAAGATTATAGGCGCCAGAATGGAGATTCCCCAACTCTTCGGCTTCAGCACCTTTGAACTCAAGCAGATCGGCACTGTAAACCATGAAATCATCGTCTACCCGGACCGGTATGCCATCCATAACGACCGGATGGCGACACCTCCTCTCCAAGGTAGTTTCCAACAAAAAAACGCCTTGTTCAATGATCCACTGCTGACGACGGGGACGCGGGAATACTTGCCCCAGGACAGTATGCGGGACATCCATTGGAAGGCGTCTGCCCGGACGGGAGGCTTGCAGACCAAGCGCTACGAGAAGACGACGAAAGTCACTTGGATGATTCTGATCAATCTGCAATCTGATCTCTCGTATATGCCGCCTGAGAACATTGAAACCATTTTCGAAAAGATTGCGTTCACCACCAATCAGGCTGCCGAAAACAACATTCCCTATAAAATCATCTCGAACATGGTCACTTTCGACAACCGCTCTTTCTTCCGTCTTGAAGAAGGCAGCGGTGCCCTTCATTACAAAAGAACCCTTGAAGCGCTGGCACGCATCAATGCAGTCACCTATACCGTGCCTTTCGAGCGGTTTTTGAAGCATGTGCGCCTACATGAGGATCTCCCTGCCCATGTCATTTTTACAGGACAGGCAGACCCAGCCATCGAGGCCGAATTATCGCAGTTCAGGGCAAAGGGTGCGCATATATTCCAGTTGGACACATATGGCGTCACCCCTTTTGAAGCGCACAGCATGAGGGGGGTGTCCGTGTGAATCGCCTGAAATATGCTTTTCGGCTTGCCCATATCTATTTCATCGACATGTTCCCACTGCTGTTCGTTATAGTGCTGATCAATATCCACAACGGCAAGGCACCCTTTGTGCTGCCGTTTGTGGCAATCACTGTGGCCGCCTTAGCCGTAAGTTTCCTTATTGCCGGCCGAATTGATATGAACCGCCTGTATTTCATGCTGCCGGTGTTGTTCGTGGCCGCATTCTTATTTGGTTTCAACTGGCTGGCCGCACTCCTCACCGCCTACGTCCCGATACTCAGGCTCGAATATCTGCACGATGGTTCTGATAATGATCCGTCTCCTGCGGCACTCATCACAACCTTCCTCCTGTTGATTGGTACACACCTTATCGGTACCTCGGAAGCGCTCGCGCATACACAGCTTTTCCATGGGATATTCCTCACTCTGCTGCTGTTCTTCTTTATCGGCAGGCTGGTGATCCATCTTATCGGCAATGGGTATGCCGCCAAAAGGAACATCTCCATCCTCCTTATGGCAGCGGGCACATTTGTGGTGCTCGGAGGAGTGTTCAGCCTCATCTACAATTATGCAGCCTTCGCCATGAAATACTTGGTGGTGCTGCTTTTGAACGGTATGATATTCCTCCTCCGTCCCCTCTTTAATGCACTTGAGGAGGTCGAATTGGAGATGCCGAAGATGGAGTCTGAAGAAGAATCTGCTGAAGAAGGAGAATCGGTACAGGAACAGCTTGATCAGGGCGCTTCATTCAATCATGTGCCATTCGATACGATCATGATGATTCTGCTTGCGGCGGTCATCATTGTCGGGCTCTATATATACTACAAAAAAAGGGAGCAGCCTACTGTCGAGGACTCATCTGCACACACTTCTGCCAATGCATCGGTTTCACATTCTGCATTGCCGATCCAGGACAAGATGAAAGCGCCGGATGACCGCGTCAGAAAAGTATACTTCAACTTCGAGAAATGGCTGGCGTCAAAAGGCATGGGCCGATACCGCAATGAAACGATAGAAGAATGGATCGACCGCCTTAAGCTCGACACGCTCATCGATCAGGAACAGCTCGACACCTATATGGAAACACGCTATAGGAGTCAGGACGCCACCCCCCAGGATTATAAGGCATATAAAGACAACATCCGGATGATGAAGAAAGCGATCAACAACCATGTGAGAGGTCGGACAGTTGATTGATCATTCTGAAATCATAATGCTTTCAATAGATGGCACCGGCTATCTATGTTAAGGTGGATTTGTAATATGCAAAATGCATCATCATCCATTTTGCATGATCAATGTTCCCCCGCCAGTTGGTCTGCAGCTTGAATTTCAACGTCTAAAAACACTATCGAAAGGAGCATGTATCATGATGAAACGTTGGCCGATACTACTACTTATTGCAGGACTCCTGCTTGTAATCAGCGCGTGCAGCAACAATGGTGAAGACAGTTCAGATGACACCAGTCAGGAGATGGATGAAGCGACAACAGAAAGCACCGAAGAAAGCGCCGGTTCAAATGGTGAGGAGATGACCGTACCCCTAAAGGATGCTGACGGTGAGGAAGTGGCTGAAGCCACATTGACCCCTGCCGAAGCTGGCGTCACAGTCAAATTGACCGGTGACGGAGTGGCAGACGGAGAAGGAGAACATGGGTTCCACGTCCATGAAAAAGGCGTATGTGAGGCACCCGATTTCAAATCAGCCGGTGGCCACTACAACCCTAATGACGCCAACCACGGTAAAGAGGATCCGGACGGCCCACACGCAGGCGATTTCGACAACATAAAGACCGACTCCAATGGAAACTTGGAAGAAGTGGAGTTTACGACAGATCAGATCAGCCTGGATGAAGAGGCAGCTAATACTGTGATGACTGAAGAAGGTACTGCTCTTGTCATCCATGAAAAGACGGATGATTATTCAACGCAGCCTTCCGGTGATGCAGGAGACCGTATCGCGTGCGGTGTCATTGCAGAACCTAAATAGGCCACCTTCCTCATACCCCTTTCAGATTGATACTGAAAGGGGTTTTTGTATGGGAGGATCTGGTATCAGGGTGCTCCCTCCCATCTCTCATCCATGCAAAATTTTCTGGAAATAACTTGTATAGTATATGAAAAATGAATATAGAGTGTTATTCTGAGAGAGAACATAGAAAGGAGCTGCCTTATGACACATTACATACGCTATATAACAGGCGCACTGTTGTTTTTACTTCTAGCTGGCTGCGGCAATCCGGAAGACCAGTTGAAGTCGACCATCGAGCAGACTGATGAAGTAAAGGCCGAAATTACCGACAGCCTTCAGACATTGAACGATCTCGATGCAAAAATGCAATCCGTATTCACTGAAAGTCTTGAGGATGACACATTCAATGCTGAGGGTTCAGCGCTCGCGGACAACCACAGTAAACGTGCCGATGCACTACAGACGGTTGAAGATAACACTGAAGCATTCATCTCCAAGCAGGAAGAACTGGGATCGATCGAATTACCATCCGAAGATTCAAAGCTCAATGATGATTACAAGGCAGTTCAAGATGCATATGGCACCCTCCGTTCGCACCTAGAATCTTTCACTGAAAATTATCAAGGTGCACTGGACACTCAAAAATCCGTCTTCGAGACACTATCATCAGAAGATGCAGACTTCAATGCGCTAGAAAATGGAGTCGGCGACATCAATGATGCATATGCCCCTGTACAAAAAGAATATTCAGCGCTCGATGAGGCACTTACCAATCTGGAAGATGCGCATCAGGCCGCTCTGGCCACTTTGGAAGAAAGCGGGGAGAATTGATTGAAACATGTAAAATATATATCCTTGACATTATTGCTTGTTCTTCTCGTCGGTTGCGGCAATGAAGAAACTTCAAATAATGATGCACAGTCTGAGGCAAAAGATACAGAGGAGACGAGCGAATCCAAAGAGGAGGCAGCCTCATCATCTGATGCTCCAGAAGATGCCAACGATGAAGCGAGTGAAGAACAGGCTGATGAGTCATCCACGACAAAACAGGCCTATTATGTGGACCCGGCTTCCTATCGCATCCTGCCGCTCGAAGATGACGCCTCCCGTGTGGCGTTGCTGACTATAGACGACGCGCCGGATCAGCACGCACTCGAGATGGCCGAAACTTTGAAGGAACACGACGCGCCGGCCATATTCTTCGTCAATGGCATGTACCTCAATACGGAGGAAGGCAAGGATACGCTCCAAAAGATCTATGATATGGGATTCGAAATCGGTAACCATACGATGACCCACGCGAACTTAAGCAATCTGGATCCACAGGCAACGGTTGATGAAATCATTCCGGTCAATGATATGGTCGAAGAGATCACCGGAGAACGCCCACGCTTCTTCAGAGCACCGTTTGGCGTCAATACCGATGCTTCAATCCAGGTGACTGAAGATGAAGATATGACATTGATGAACTGGACATACGGTTATGATTGGGAAGCCGAGTACCAGGACGCTGATGCCCTTGCTGACATCATGGTCAATACCGAACTGCTCAATGATGGGGCCAACCTGTTGATGCATGACCGGGCGTGGACAAAGGATGCCCTTTCAGAAATCGTATCTGGATTAAGGGCGCAGGAATACGAACTGATCGATCCGGCTAATATCCAAAGCGCAAGGGAGGAAGACACAGATGAAGAGTAAAGTGATGCTTTTATGTTTGATCCTTGGTCTGATGATGCCGGCTGCAGCAAAAGCGGAAGGCTTGAACCTGAATGAAGGACCTCTACTTAAAATGCCGGAAACCATACCTGATAAGTTTTCATACGACAGCGGCGTCGACATCCCCTACCCAGAAGACGGCGTTAAAGGCATTTTCGTCACAGGCTATTCCGCCGGAGGGGAACGCATGTCGAATCTCGTCTCCCTCCTCAATGATACAGACTTGAATGCAATGGTCGTCGATGTCAAGGAAGACGCCGGAAACATCATGATGCCGCTTGAAGGTGCCAGTGAAATGGCCCAGGAGAATATGCAGAACTACGTCGATCCGAATCAGTTGATGGAGACGATGGAATCGGAATCCATCTATCCCATTGCACGCATCGTCGCATTCAAAGACTCCAACCTGGCCAAAGCCCGGCCAGATCTATCATTCACCCACGATGATGGTACTGTCTGGAAAAATGGGCGTGGCGAAAGTTTCGTTAATCCCTTCCTGAAAGAAGTGTGGGATTACAATGTGGATATTGCGATCCAAGCCGCTAAGCTCGGCTTCAAGGATATCCAATTCGACTACGTGCGTTTCCCGGAAGGATTTGAACACCGTGCCGACTCCTTAAACTATGATGCGGCAGAATACGATGACGGGAATGCTGATGATGTCCAGCAGCGCGTCAATGCCGTCACCGATTTCGTTGAATATGCCCGCGAAAAGCTTAAACCTTACAACGTTGATGTTTCAGTCGATATTTTCGGCTATGCCGCTACAGTACCGGAAGCACCTGGAATCGGACAGAACTTCTCGAAGATATCCAATAATGTAGATGTCATTTCATCCATGATCTATCCAAGCCACTGGGGTCCGGGGGATTTTGGCTTCCAGACACCTGACCTTGAACCATATGGCGTCATCGACTCCTATATGGAAGTCGAAAATGAGGTTTTGAATTCTCTAGATTCCCCACCACTCTCCAGACCATGGATCCAGGACTTCACCGCCTCCTACTTGGGTGCCGGCAACTATCTGAATTACGGTGTCGAAGAATTGGAAGCCCAGATCCAGGCACTCCATGACAACGGCGTCGATGAATTCCTCCTGTGGGATGCGACCAATAACTATACAAGAGGCGTGGATTATACTCCTGAATGATAATCACATTTATCCCGAATAGATGTTAAAGAATAAAAAATATCTCTCCGGTCCTTTTAGTCCGGAGAGATATTTTTATGTCTTCACCCCCCATTACTCCTTAAGGCCTCCCGATACAGAAGGTGTTTTCTTATGTGCTTGTGGGGCATCGATTACTTCATTAGCCTTTGAAGGAGATTCTTGGGCACCCAGAAGTGTTTCTAATTCATCCAATATCCAATTCGGTCCTGTTATACCTGTGTCCACTTACCTTTTTCGAAAAGTTGCGCTCACACCTGACTAATTTCAATTCACTAAACAGACCTCATAGGTTTCACCTTCCCCTAAAAACTCATGTATTTTTAATTAATATAGACAATGATTAGTACACTGGTTTTTGGACTCAATTTATATGAATAAAGGACAATTTCACGGATGTATCAAATCGTCCAATTAACGGTTATTAATTGAACGATAATGGAAAGAGAATTGTCCAGATTATTTTGACAAAAGAGAATATACGAAATTATTTTAATTTTAGGGAATTTTTGGTACAGTGGTGAAGACATTTCATATTTATGGTTTTAGACTATATTTTTAATGTTTAATCTTAGATATTAAATTAATTGAAGAGGAGAATGTGTTTTGAAGAAAGTCTTTTTAACTTTTATGACTGCAATTTTATTGTGTAGTGGTGTAAGCAGTGTTAGTGCTCAAGCCTCAGACAAAAAAGTTGATGAAAATAGTGACTTTGAGGAAACCCAAGAAGTATTAGAAAAATACATAACAAGTACTGAAGACGGAGAAGTTGTATTTGATGTAAATCAAGCTAAAGAGGACGGTCAAAGTGAATTTATCATTGGATCTGGTGAAATAATAAACCAATTGAATCAAGAATATAGCCAAGAAGAAGTAACTACTATGGCGATTCCACTTCCTATTTGGGGTAACTGGTGCGGACCTGGTTATGGAGGGGGAGAAACTCAAGATTTACTTGATGCTGCATGTAAGCAACATGATTTAGATTATGCAAAATATGGTTATTTTGATTGCGATAGTGATTTAAGGTTAATAGCTAGAATAGCTGTAGATCGTAGTAAAATGGGGTTCATAGAAAAACAATATGCTAGTGCAGTAGCTGCCTATTTTGTAACTCAAACTAAATATAATAATTGTTATTAAAAAGTAAAAAAGGAGGGGGAATATTGCAAAATAAGTTTAAAGTATTTTCTTTGATTTGCTTTGTATTATGTATTGTAATTTGGGTTCCAAATGTGATTTTTCAAGTCCCTAGCCCATTTTGGATTTTAACTTTTATCATTGCTCCTTTTGGATTAGTTTTTGCACTTTTAGCTAAAAATTATTGGTTAGTTTTTGGTAATTTTGTAATGTTCTTTAGTTTCTTTATTCTTATGGCTCTTGGGTATTATATAAACTCAAAATTATAAAATTATTTATATAGATAGAACTACTTTCTATGTAATCATAATATTTTAGAGCGCCTCAAGCCGCTCTTTCCGCTCTTTTTTGCGTTGAGCAAAAACTGGTTTTAGTCGACTGCAAGTCCACACTCTTTAATGACTTATAAAATAAATCTAGGATGTTATACCTTTATTCGGATGTACATAAATAAGTACATTGATATATAAGATAATATATACTCTAGCTTTATGCCGAGAAAACTTTTTGATGCGTGACAGGCCTTAAAATACACTGAGAGCGCAAGCGAAGTGGTAGCGACAGCTATCAACTTCCGCTTGGTAGGGCTCTTAGGATTTTTAAGGGCGCAACGCATCACACTCAAAAAGGAAATTGGAATAAATCAGTAATTAGAATGTATTTTTGTGTTTTTGAAATATGGAAATATACGCGAATTTCAAGTTTATAAAAAATATAACAATTGCTCCCATGGCACCAGCAATACCTGGTGCACCGAATAATTCAGTAAGTATTTCCATAAGTATTTCCATTAAACTCCCCCTCCATGTATGATATTTCTAATATACCAAAGACTGCACTCTTTAAGACAGTTCTTCTCTATCTATTTTAGGAGGGATTCTCACGTGGATTGAGTCAATGAGAGATGTGATAGGTGGCACTTTCGGAATTATTTTGCACTGATCTAGACGATAACTTGCGCTATAGTTAAGAAACCCAGCTTATATTTTCTGACGATGACAGTTGGGTTTTAAGTTTTAATGTGCAAATCAACACTTAAAATATATGCAATTTATCGGCAGAAGTGATAGTCAGATTGAAGTCAAAGTCTTATAAATAGACAGTGTGATGGTGTTGATACTACTGGATTCAGAGTGTGTGATTAGGGTGTATTTTAATTACATTCAGAAAAGAGGTCTGGCGCCACCGTAAATGAGCGAAGTATTTTTAAAGAAGTCTTAGACTTTGTGCGTTCAGGAGATCTACTCATCGTAGAATCCATTGATAGTCTAAGAAGAAATTATGATGAAGTGATAGATACTGTAATTTTTTAAAACAGAAGGATGTCCAGCTTGTCATCACAAGTTTGCCTATAATGAGTAAAGCAATCGGTAACCCTTTGTTGGATAAATTTATTAAAGATCAAATTATCCAAATCCTGGCCATGATCGTAGAACAGGAGCGTTCGGAGTCAACGCGCAGTCAAACCCAAGGCATTAAATTAGCAAAAAGCAAGGGAATCTATAAAGGACGACCAATACTTTATTTCCCAAATACCAAAGATCTTCAAAAGCTATTTGTTTATCATCGTGTCGTTTCTCAGTTGAATGAAAATATTGCCATATCTAAAATTGCCAAAGAGGTCGGGTTACACGACAGACAATCTACAGAATCAAGGACACTCTAGATTAGTCTTCACTATATAAAAGCGATGTATTCAAAAACGTTTTATATGATAAAATTGATGCGGTCATCTAGTTCACTTCTGTGCGGATAGCATGGAAGGAGGTGACACCATGTTTGCAACAATGTTTGAGTTTCTTATTGCACCAATTTTAGTCGGTGCAGTAATCACATTATTCTCGTATTGGTTGGATAATCGTGAAGACTGACTAGATGACTATACCGATAACACCAAATAACCCCCAATCTACTGCCATAGATTGGGGGTTTGGTGTGCCATGTAAAGCAACAATGTTTGATTACTTATATTATAGCATTTTCACGTTGCCTCGTAAATAAAATAAGATCTACAAAGTATTTAAAGGCAAGTTATGCCCCCTCCTTCTGTTAATTCCATCGAATAAAATGATCGATTTTCGAACTGTCTTCCCATTGTTAATATCGAGTGATTCCCAGTCCTTTTAGAACGGAGAAATATTTTTATGCCGTCAGCCTTCATTTTCGATTTATCATTTCCTCTTCAAATCAGTCCACACTCCCCTTCCAGCTTTAACCCCCGCCCGCATCATGTTATACTGTGTTAAGAAAATAATAGTGATACATGGGGGAGCCATAGCAATGGCTGAGAAGGATGCATCCTGACCCTTTGACCTGATCTGGATAATACCAGCGTAGGGAATGTGTGGCGGTTTTGGTCCTTGCCAGGTACTAGGCACCACGCCTCCACTGCTCTTTGACGCCTCCAGATACGGAAGGTGTTTTTTTATGTCCATTTCAAGAATGGTCACCAGACACCGCCATTTTCGAGAGGAGAATATATTATGAGAAGAATGTTCTATTCCATGGTTGCAATACTGTTCCTGTCCGCCTGCGGCGGAGGGGAAGACACGGGATCGACGGGTGAAGACGGATTGAAGGATGTCACTTTCGTCCTCGACTGGACTCCAAATACAAACCATACCGGCATCTATGCCGCAAAAGCAGAAGGCTATTACGAAGAGCAGGGGCTGGACGTCGAAATCGTCCTGCCTGGTGAAGCAGGGGCGGAACAGACGGTTGCCACCGGCAATGGGGATTTCGGCATCAGCGCCCAGGAAAATGTCACCCAATCGAGGTTGCAGGGTGTGTCCATCGTATCGATTGCTGCCATCATCCAGGATAATACATCCTATCTTGCCTCCCCGAAGGAATACGGTCTTGAGACTCCAGCCGACCTAGAAGGGCACACCTACGGCGGCTACGGCTCTCCAATTGAAGAAGAGACCATCGCCTCCATCATGAAGGCGGATGGTGCCGATATAGATGAAGTCGATATCCTGAACATCGGGGAGACGGATTTCTTCACTGCTGTCCAGCGTGACGTTGATTTTGCTTGGATCTATTACGGTTGGACAGGTGTTGAAGCGGAACTTCGGGATTTTCCGCTCAATACGATTTCATTCACCGAGTATTCCGATGCGCTGAATTTCTATACGCCTGTCATGATCACCAATGAAAAGTTGATTGAAGAAGATCCGGAGATGGTCGAGGCCTTTACAGAAGCGACTGCCAAAGGCTACCAACTTGCCATGGACAAACCTGAACAGGCAGCCCAGCATCTGATCGATGCAGAACCGGATCTCGATGAAGAGCTTGTCATGGCAAGCCAGAAATGGTTGACTGACGTCTACCAGGGGGATGCCCCATACTGGGGCCGCCAGGAGCACGATGTGTGGCAGAACTATATGGCTTGGATGTATGAGAATGAGCTGATTGATTCGGAGCTGGATGTCGAGGCGGCTTATACCAATGAATTCCTCCCTGAGGACTCGGATGATTAGATGATGAAACGCCTATTCTCGTGGAATATTGTGGCGCCCGTTTCCGTCATCATCCTCATCCTCGCCGTCTGGCAACTGGCCGCTTCGCTGTTTGACATCCCAAGCTGGATGCTGCCGAGTCCGGTCCAAATAGTGGAAGAAGGCATGCAGATCTATCCGCGCGTGCTGGATCACAGTCTCTCCACCGTGCTGATCGCACTCGGGGGGTTCGCCATCGGTGCCTCGGTCGGCATCATTCTGGCTGTCGGACTTCATCTAATCCCCCAGGTCAGGCAGGCCGTCTATCCATTGATGGTCTTGTCGCAGAACATTCCGATCATTGCACTGGCTCCGCTGCTCGTACTATGGTTCGGATTCGGTGCCTTGCCGAAGATACTGATCATCACACTCGTATGCTTCTTCCCGATCGCCGTTTCCCTGATCGACGGGTTCAGGCAGACCAATCCGGCGCTTCTCAATTATATGCGCATGATCGGTGCCAACCGCCGGCAGATTTTCTTTAAGCTGGAATGGCCAAGCGCCCTGCCCTACTTTTTTTCCGGTCTGAAGATCTCTGCGACATACAGCGTGATGGGGGCAGTAATCGCCGAATGGCTCGGCGCCCAAAAAGGGCTTGGCGTCTTTATGACGGTCGCCTCCTCCGCTTTCAGGACAGATCAGGTGTTTGTATCGATTTTTGCGATTATGCTGATCAGCATGATTCTGTTCGGGTTCATTCTGCTTCTTGAAAAATGGATGATACCTTGGAATACGGAAACAAAAGGGAGTGAACGGGATGACGGCTAAATTGCGCATAGAAGATTTGACCCACACATTCAAAGGCACACAAGATATCGACGTCCTGGATGGCCTTTCCATCACCATTAGGGACGGTGAGTTCGTTACCCTCCTCGGGCCCTCGGGGAGTGGCAAGAGCACCATCTTCAACCTGATCGGTGGGCTGATCGAACCGGATCAGGGAGATATCTTCATAGACGGCAAGCGGGTCAACGGCACCCGTGGCAACATCAGCTACCTGCCCCAACAGGATTCATTGCTGCCATGGCGCACGATTGAGGATAACCTTGTGTTGGTCCAGGAAATAAACGGCAGTGTCGATCGCAAGAGGGCCCGCAAGTGGCTGAAGCGTGCAGGGCTTGGCGGATATGAGGACTCTTACCCCAATACGCTGTCCGGGGGCATGCGGCAACGGGTCGCCTTCATCCGTTCCCTGCTCAGCCCCCAACAGTTGATGCTGCTTGATGAACCGTTCGGTGCGCTCGATGAACTCACCCGCCTTGATATGCAGGACTGGCTGCTCAAGATGTGGGAGACCGACCGCCGCTCCGTACTGTTCATCACCCACAGCATAGAAGAAGCAATCTATATGTCGGACCGCATATTGATACTGTCCGATAAGCCAGCAAAGATAATCAAGGAAATCCAGGTGCCCTTTGAACGCCCAAGACACCATGACATCACATTGGAAGATACATTCACCAAGCTAAGAAGGGAAATCTACCTGTTGTTGAGGGAGGGCGATTCACAATGATCGGCCAAAATACGATTGCTGAAATAAGGGAACACTCTGCAATGATGGAGGAAAGCGGCCGTCTCACCGAAAAGATGCTCGAATATATTTATGATGAAGGCCTCTTCAAACTGTTTCTGCCAGAGGCATTGGGTGGCAGTACGACCCCTCTACCTGAAGCGTTGCAGACATTCGAAACCGCCGCCTATGCCGATGGCAGCTTCGGTTGGCTGGTGCAGATCGGCTCTGGAGCGGGATTTTTTGCCGCAACGTTATCACCAAAAGCCGTCAAAGAATTCTTCACGGCCCGGGACTTCTTTATAGCAGGCAGCGACCGGCCGCTCGGCACGGCCCGAAAAACAGGCTCCGGCTACATCATCAACGGCACCTGGCCCTATGCAAGCGGCGCCCTGCATGCAAACCTGTTCACCGCCACTTGCAGGGTAGCTTCAGAGGATGAAGACGATGGTGCATTATATGCCTTCGCCTTTACACCAGAACAGGTGTCCATAGAAGAAGACTGGAACGCCTTTGGCATGAAGGCCACCGGCAGCCATACCATTCATGTTTCAGAAGCCGTCGTCCCAGCCCATCGCCGCTTTGATGTCGCTGCCCCGCACTTCTACTATGACCATCCCGCCTACCACTATCCGTTCCTGCCATTTGCATCTGCAAATATCGCCGCCACCGTCATTGGGGTGGCACGCCACTTCTATGAAGCGGCCCGCAAGCATATCGAATCAAAACTCGCATCCGGCAGGGAAGCAGATGCAAGGCGCCATCATCACACCTTGGATATTCTAGATGCCAATGAATCATCATTCATGCAGGCACGTCGGTCATACTACGATGTCGTCGAAACGTCATGGCAGGCCCATATGGACGGCAAGGTTCTTGACGATGAAATCCTCGACGCCGTATCCGACCACAGTAAAATAGTCGCACATGCTGCAGTCAGTGGTATTCAACAGCTCTACCGCCACTTAGGTATGGATATGATCATGGAAGACAGTCCATTGAATCGCATATATCGGGACCTGCTCACCGCATCACAGCACGGACTGCTTATAGACAGCGAAGGACAGATAGAAGAAATCAATACCATATAGCATAAAGAAACTGCCCATGATCTACTATTCAGATCATGGGCAGTCTTTTGCCCCGCCCCATTGGGTTCTTCCCTATATCAAACCCTTCGGGATCAGTGTTGTGTGCTGCTCATTGATGGCCTTATCGGTTGGCTGCAATCGATTGTGCAACGGAAACCGTCCGTTTCGCCTGATGCTTCACTGCCGGTTCAACGTCCTCGATCATTTTGCCGTCTGGTCCGACGGTGACGGTTGTACCGTAAGGGTTGCCGCCTGCTGTAAATAGCGTATCATCCGTATAGCCTGTCGGCACGATGATGGCGCCCCAGTGCATCATTGTCGTATAGAGGTTCAAGATGGTCGCCTCCTGACCGCCATGAGGGTTCTGCGCAGAAGATGTCGCACTGACGACTTTGTTGATCGTCTTGCCTTGGGCCCATATGCCGCCCTGTGTATCGATGAACTGCTTCATCTGTGATGCCATGCCACCGAAACGGGTTGGTGTATTGAAGATGATGGCGTCCGCCCACTCTATATCTTCAGATGTCGCAGTCGGTATATCCTTGGTTGCTTCATACGTGGCTTTCCATGCTTCATTTGCATCGATGACCGATTGCGGTGCCAGTTCATCGACTTTGAGGAGCCTGACTTCTGCACCTGCCGCTTCTGCACCTTCCTGGCTCCATTTCGCCATCTGAAGATTTGTACCACCCATGCTGTAGAATATAACTGCTACTTTAACATTTTCCATTTATTCATTCTCCTTTGACCTGTTTAATAATTTATCCAGAAATCCCATTTTCCACACTCACTCTCCATTCATTCCGCATCTTGGCACCCAATCATCCATTCAGCCAGTTCTTCGCTTCCATCGCGGCATCCTGGGTCAGGCTGTGGCCATTCACCCATGTCACCGTGGCGTCTGCACCGCGTTCTTCAAACAGGTTGATCACACGATCGCTTTCCGCTTCAGGCACAATCGGGTCACCTTTGCCTAGGGATAGGAATACGTCCACATCATTGAAGTCCTGCTTTTCTTCTACATCTGCCGGATAGAGGGGCGCGAACAAGGCCGCCCTCTTGAAGGTCCCTGGCTGCTGAAGCATCATTTGTATCGCGATGTTGGAGCCATTGGAGAAGCCGACAAAGACGACATCTTCCAGTTTGAAATCATGCTCCTTAGACTTTTCAACGATGAACTCATAAAGTTCATTGCCACGGAATTCAAGGTCTTCCCAATCATACTTGCCTTCCCCGTGACGTTCGAAGTAGCGGTTCATGCCGTTCTCCTGTACATTCCCCCGAACAGACAAGACATTATATTCGGGGTTCAACAGCTCAGCAAGCGGCAGCAGATCCCTTTCTGTACCGCCCGTACCGTGAAGCAGGACGAATACTGGTGCACCTTTCTTCTTTTCATTGTATAAGTGTTCCATTACCGGTCATCTCCTTATCATTGTGGTCTTTCTACTGTAAACATACGTCCTATTTCTGCGTAATCATTGCCTGCGAGCCTGCTTACGGCACCTAATCCTATAGGGGCGATATAGCCGTCCTGGTATATGCCATCATCTATATGATAGTGCTGCACCTTCAAGAGCAGGACATCTGCTGTGGCAATACCGTCATCATTGTAGATTACAATCGAATCGTATAATTTTGTTTCAAAGCGTACTTTGGCCTCGTTCACACCTGGGACTCCAATAGAATCGGATGCTACTGCCGTAAACTGCGAAACATCAAGCTCGCTCTCCTCGGGCGCCAAGGGAGCTGAAGCGGCATTGGCCGACTCTACATTTTCTGTATCGACCATCTGCACAACCGCTTCCCCACTCTCAAGGATATTCCTTGCAGTATCCTTCGAATTACCGTCCGCCCGTTGCACCGCAATGGAGAGCATGGGTGGATTGTAGGTGACGATATTGAAGTAGCTGAACGGGGCGATATTGACGACCCCTGACCCGGACTGCGTCGATACCAGAGCAATCGGCCTTGGGATGACGGAACCGATCATAAACTTCTTTTTCTCTTTTGCCGTCACCTCATGCGGCGCGAAGTTCAGCATGTTGCGCATATCTATACATCCAACTTCGGCAACAGACTTTCGTACTCCCCACGCCTATGCTCGTATTGCGGCGGCAACTTCAGGGCGGTGCCTAAGGCATCTTTATCTTCATCCCTATCGAATCCCGGACCAGCAGTCGCAAATTCAAATACGACATGCCCCTTTTCAGACACATAGATGGAATTGAAGTAATGCCTGTCCTTGATTTCAGTAACGCCGAAGTTTTCATCTTTCAGTGCAGCCTGCCAGTCATTGAGCACACCCATATCCGGTACAGACCATGCGATATGATGCACTGTACCAATGCCGAACCTGCCTGGGGCAAGCGGCGGGATTGCTGTGATGATATGATGCTTCTCCTCACCAACTGTCTCGAAATGGAGATTCTGGCCGTCGTAATCGAGCTCCGTCAAGCCCATCATATCAGTCAGCATCGCCTTCGTGCCGCTGGGATCAGCGGACAGGAGCACAGCACCGTGGAATCCTTGAATCGCGTTGTCTTCAGCAGACGCTTCCCCTTCTACAAGGGCGAGTTCGAGCCCATGTGTATCCTCAAATTCCAGGGTGTCTTTCCCGAACAGTTCAGTCACTTCGACATCAATGTTCTGACTGCTGATGTGGTCCTGCCATTCACCAAGGCTGCCTTTTGGCACCCTGAAGGCGATCCTGCCCACCTGACCGCTGCCTTTCCTGCCTTCGCGGCGATCATTGGTCCATGGGAAGAATGTGATGACTGTTCCTGGTGTCGCATCGTGGTCTGAAAAATAGAGATGATAGACGCCCGGGTCGTCGAAATTGACTGTCTGCTTGATGAGGCGCAGACCCAGAACGTCCCTATAGAATTTCAGGTTTTCATTTGGGTCACCGACTATGGCACTGATGTGATGGATTCTTCTTATCGCTTCCATTTGGTCAATTCCTCCTATATGCACATTAAGAACGCTTTGTATCGAAAGGACGTATCTGCGCTTCGATTTCTTCGCGTTGTGATTCAAGGAACGGTGGCAAGGCAAGGCTCTCGCCGAGCGTCTCATATGGTTCATCACCCATGAACCCCGGCCCGTCGGTTGAAATTTCGACCAGGATGTCACCAATCCGTGTGTACAGTGCCTCGAAGTAGAAGCGGTTTACGTTACCGGAGTGTCCCATGCGGTTGTGATTGTATTTTTCTTCCCATTTTTTGATTGTCTCGTGATCTTTCACCCTGAATGACACATGGTGGACTTGTCCATAACCTTGACGGCCAGGAGCCGATTCGTCTTTTCGTAAGATTACTTGACCGCCATTGCCGCCCTCACCGACTTCAAACAGCGTTACATTCTGCTCTTCCAGAACCGGTTTCATATCATAGATTCCTGTAAGGATCTGCTTGAACTCATCGAAGTAGCTTACCGTGATTTCAATCGGCCCCAGACCATAGATTGCTTTATCTTCCGGCACCGGACCGTTCTTCCATGGTATGCCGGGAGCCACACCTGTATCCCCTTCATCGGAGAACAGCTGATACCTCTGGCCATCCGCCTCTTCAAACGGCAGCACTTTTTTCCCGAAAATCTCTTTGATGCCATCGTTTTTTACATCAAATTCTTCGAATCTCTCCAAATAATATTCCAGTGCCGCGTCATCTGGCACTCTGAGTCCTATACGTGAAATCGAGTTCGTACCCGGTGACCCTTTCGGGATATTCGGGAAGTCGAAGAATGTTACGTCTGTACCGGGAGACCCTACATCGTCCGCGAAAAATGTATGGTAGGTGTGGATATCATCCTGATTCACAGTCTTTTTGACCAATCTCATGCCGAGTACTTCAGTAAAGAATTCATAGTTCCGCTTTGCGTCGTCCGTCATCGCTGTAACATGGTGAATACCGAGTAGTCCTTCAGTCATTTCAAAAACTCCTTTTATATGATTTGCCCAATTATTATCTTCAATTAGAGATAATTAGTTTTTTTAAAGCCTGTGCGCGGCACAAGCTTCATTTCAATAATCCTTCTGCATGCAGACCGACACGTTTCAACAGATCGATCGCCTCTTCAACTTCATCATCCGTCCATTCATCGAAAATGGTATGAATCAGCGCTTCCTGTTCTGCTACGCGTCTATTCATATATTGCGTACCCGCTTCAGTGATGCAGGCAAACATTTTCCGTCGATCTTTTTCACAGGGTTTCCTGTATAAGAAACCCTTCTCTTCCAGTTTATCGATGACATATGTGATGCTGCCGCTACCCATCAGAATCTTCTTCCCGATGGATTGAATCGGCTGTTCCCCTTTATGGTAGAGAAGTTCCATCACTGCATACTCATTCAGATTGATCTCCTTCTTCAGAAAATCCTGTTTGATCAGCTTCTGGACGGACTGTGAAGACTTGATGAAGACGGTGAAGGCTTTGATGCGCGGGTCGATATTCACCATATCTGCACACCCTTAAAATTAGTTTAAATTCAATTATATTAAATTTAATATATTTGTACTATAAGCCATGATGGATGATAACGCAACCCCTTGGCTCAAAAAAACATTAAATTTAATCTAAATGTATTGAATCCAACCTTTTTGAAGCGGTGCAATGCCTTTACTCAGGTCGCTGAACTTTAAATTCTTCATTGTATATATCCGTGACGAACATATGCCCTGGAGCATGGGTGATCATCACTTCCGGTCTGGCATTCAATGCAGCGTTCTGTGGTGTGACGCCGCACGCCCAGAATACAGGCACTTCATCCTCTTCAATCTCGACACTGTCGCCGTAGTCAGGCTTTCCGATATCGATGATTCCGATCCCTCCAGGATTGCCATGATGGATGGGACGGCCATGCATATCCGGAAACTTGCCTGTGATCTCGGCTATACGTTCTACACTATCTTTCTTGAACGGTCTCATCGAAACCACAAGTTCACCACTGAAGATGCCTGCCGGCACGGTTTTGATGTTGGTGCGGTACATCGCGACATTCCTGCCCTGCATGATGTGCTTCATCTCAAACCCGGCACCAGTGATGGCCTGCTCGAAAGTAAAGCTGCAGCCGATCAGAAACGTCACAAAGTCGTCCTGCCACCACTCGCTTATGTCGTCGACGGTTTCCGATAATTTACCGTCCCGATATATATTGTAGCGTGGCACATCAGTACGGATATCCGATCCTTCTGCATAAACACTCTCCGTCCGGCCATCCTCTAGCACCTCGATGATGGGAACGGCCTGGTGGTTGCGCATTGCATACAGAAGGAAATCGAATGCGTAACGCTTTGGCAGGATGACGACGTTGGCCTGCACATGGTCGCCCGCCGCCCCTGACGTCGTCCTATTGAATATGCCATTTCTGATCTGGTTTCTAAGTTCTTTCGCTTCCATGGTATCTCTCCTCTAGTTCACCCATAAGTCCTGCAGACCCTGCAGCGACATGACTCCTGCAATGATTGTGATGATGATGGCGATGATACCGAAGACGATCATCCAGGTTGGGTGGTGATACTCTCCAACCACTTTCTTTTTGCGGGAAGCAACCAGCACCGCCCCTAAGGTCAACGGCAGGATCAGGCCGTTGAAGGCGCCTGCCAGAATAAGCAATGTGACCGGTCGCCCCACAAACGTAAAGATGATGGTGGAGATGACGATGAAGGAAATGATTACAATATTGTTATATTCATCGAACACGCGGTGCAGTGATTTTAGGAATGAGGCACTTGTATAGGCGGAGCCTATGACTGAAGATAGCGCCGCTGCCACGAGCACGATACCGAACACCTGCATGCCGATGTCGCCAAGCGCGATCTGGAAGACCGATGCCGGTGGGTTGTCAGGATCGAGTGCCACACCACCGGATACGACACCGAGGACTGCGAGAAACAACAAGATGCGCATGACGCCAGTCGTCAAGATGCCATAATTGGCGGCACGGCTGACAAAGCCCAAATTCTCACGTCCCGTCATACCCGCTTCTATCAGCCTGTGGACGCCTGCGAATGTGATATAGCCGCCGACGGTTCCGCCGACCAATGTGACCACCGGCAGGAACAGTGCCAGCGGCTCTTCAGGCATGACGGCGCGATAGGCTGCCTCCCCGTACGGGGGATCGGATTTGATCATGACGAAAGCTGTAATGCCGATCATGAGTACGCCGAGTATCTGGATGATGATGTCCATGACCGCCCGGCCGTTCTTGAGCAGGAACACGACGATGGCGATGACGCCGGCCAACGCCGCACCGATCCTCGGGTCCCATCCGAAGATGGCATTGAAGCCGAGCCCCGCACCGGCCACGTTGCCGATGTTGAATGCGAACCCTCCAAGCACGATGAAGAACGCGATTACATAACCGAGCCCCGGGAAGACATCATTGGCGACATCCTGCCCCCGCTTCCCGGAGACGCTGAGGACGCGCCAGATGTTGAGCTGCGCCCCGATATCGATGACGATTGAAGCAAGTATCGCGAATGCAAAACTGGCGAGGAACTGCTCGGTGAAGACGCTGGTCTGTGTCAGGAACGCGGGTCCGATGGAAGAAGTCGCCATCAGGAAAACCGCTCCGAACAGCAGCCTGCGCTGCATCGCTGTCATTTTGGGCTTGTTATCCATTATCCCACTCCCTACATCGTTTTGATTTCAATGTCATTCTCTTTCAGCCGCCGGCGTATCTCCCGGACGAATTCAAGCGCCTTCTCACCATCCCCGTGCACACAGATGCTGTCGGCCTGTATTTCGATATCAGATCCATCTATTGCTTCCACTCGGCCTTCGGTCACCATCCGGATGACGCGCGCCGCCGCTTCGTCCGTATCGGTCACCATCGCACCCGCCTTGCGGCGGCTGACCAGTGTACCATCGGCCTCATATGCCCGGTCGGCGAAGACTTCGTGCCGCACTGCCAAGCCGGCAGCTTCCCCTGCTTTCACCAAGTTCTGATTGGATAGCCCCATGAGTTTGAGGTCGGGGTTATAAGTTTTCACAGCCTCTGCAATGGTTTGGGCGAGATCCGGGTCGGTGAATGTGGCGTTGTAGAGCGCGCCGTGCGGCTTGACGTGATTCATCCTTTGGCCCAGAGCACGGCAGAAGCCATCAAGGGCGCCAAGCTGATAGATGATGAGCGTGCTGATTTCATCTGCCGTCATATCCATATAGCGCCGGCCGAAGCCCGATAAATCGGGAAACCCCGGATGGGCCCCGATGCCTGTTACGCCACTGTCCTTTATCAGCCGCACGGTCTCCTGCATGACGGAAGGGTCCCCTGCGTGGAAACCACACGCCACATTCGCCGAAGAGATGAACGGGATGATGTCTTGATCATTGCCGATCGTGTAGTTGCCGTAGCTTTCTCCAAGGTCCGCATTCAAATCCACTGTAAGCATTCATATCTCCTCCTGATTGATTATTGCGTTGCGCTCAAGGAATTTTATATCTACGTCATTCTTCCCATAGTTTGGATGGTTCATCAAAAAGTGCTGGAAATCAAGGTTTGTCGAGATGCTTCCGATCACTGTCTCGTCAAGTACATGGCGCATCTTGAGGATGGCTTGCGCGCGCGTCTCGGCATGCACTATGATCTTTGCGATCATGGAATCGTAGTGCGGTGGAATCACATACCCCGGGTAGACGTGGGAATCGATGCGTACGCCGTGCCCCATGCCGAAGTGGAGCATATCAATCTTGCCGGGTGCGGGCATGAAGTTGTTTGCCGCGTCTTCAGCATTGATGCGACACTCTATGGCAAAACCTGAGATCCCTACATCTTCCTGTCTGATGGATAGCGGCTTGCCGCGGGCCACCTCCACTTGGGCACGTACGATGTCGATGCCGGTGATGGCTTCCGATATCGTATGCTCCACCTGGATGCGGGTATTCATTTCAATGAAGTAGAAGGCGGCTTCTTCCTCAACATACAGGTATTCGACTGTGCCGGCGCCGCGGTAATGGAGGTCTGCGACGGCAGCGGCCGTCCGTTCTGTAATGTCTTTGCGGGAAGCCTCAGGCAGGATGGCGGCGGGCGCTTCTTCTATAAGCTTCTGGCTATTGCGCTGTATCGAACAGTCACGCTCGTAGAGGTGGACCGCATTGCCTTTTCCGTCCCCGATCACCTGCACCTCGATATGGCGCGCTTTTTCGATGAACTTCTCGACATAGATGCGGTCGTCGTTGAATGCATTCTTCGCTTCCTTCTTCGCTTCCTTGAAGTACTTTTCGAGTTCAGAAGACTCATGCACAAAGCGCATGCCCTTACCGCCTCCGCCGGATGCCGCTTTTATGACGAGCGGAAAGCCGATCTCCTCAGCAATATCCTCCACTTCTTCGAACGTCTCCACCACGCCTTCGCTGCCTGGAATAACGGGTACCCCCGCCTGCTTCATCGTCTGCCTTGCTTCCGATTTGTCCCCCATCCGGGAGATCGTCTCCGCAGTAGGCCCGATGAAGGTCACGTCCATTTCTTCAAGCCGCCGTACGAACTCCGCCGATTCCGACAGGAAGCCGTAGCCCGGGTGGACTGCGTCCGCCCCTGTGACCTCAATTGCCGAGACGATGGCGTCGATGTCCAGATAGCTGTCTGCGCTCTGGGCGGGGCCGATGCACACCGCTTCATCCGCCAGCGCAACATGCATACTCCTTGCGTCCGCTACCGAGTAGACTGCCACGCTCCTGATGTCCATTTCCTTCAGTGTCCGGATGATCCTGACGGCAATCTCTCCCCGGTTCGCAATCAATACTTTCTCCACATCAGTCCCCCTCCTGCCGGATGGAGATGAGCGGTTGGCCATATTCGACCCCTTCCCCATTGCCGACGAGTATTTCTTCCACCGTACCGTCAACATCCGACACGACATCGTTGAATACTTTCATCGCCTCAATGACGCCGAGGACGTCCCCTTTTTTGACAGCCTCACCTTCAGCTGTATACGTCTCCTTGCCGTCTTCATCCTTGTCTATATAGAAAGTGCCCACTTGTCCGGCATCTATGGTGTGGGCCCCACTGTCTCCCGCATCATCCTTCACTGCGGGCTGCGGCTGAGCACTTGTTTTTTCTTGTGCTTCGAGATGAATCTTGAAGTCCCCGTCTTCCACCGTCAGCACCTTCAACTGCTGCTCCTGCATAAGCGCTGCATAGGCTTTCACTTTTTTGACATCCATTTAATTAACCTCCCATTAATTTTTCGATCTTTTTTGACACCGGGCGAATATGCGCACGGAAATCATTATTGGGCTTCATATAAGCGCCGTCTTCAATCCGCGCCATTTCCGCTTTGTACATATCTGTCGCTTCCTCCACTGTGACGGCCTTGAACCTGATTGTCTCTCCAGGTTGCTTCTGGACGAATTTCGGGATATCCGCCCGGACGACCGTTGCGATCTTTGCGTAGCCGCCGGCGGTCTGCCGGTCATTCAGCAGCACAATCGGCTGACCGCCCTTCGGCACTTGTATACTGCCCAATTGTGTCGGTTCCGACAATACATCATGGGAGTCGGCTTCAAGTTCTGGCCCTTTCAGGCGGGCTCCCATGCGGTCTGCGTCCTTCGTCAATTCATACTCGCCTTCAAAAAATGTGTGCTGCATGGCTTCATCGAAACGCTCGAACTGCTGGCCCGGCACCACATGGACGACATCATCCCCTGCAGGTATCTGAACACGTTGCTGAGCGATTTTGTGCACCTGTCCACCGTATGCAGCAAGCCGATCGGAAGCCTTGAGTGGACGCCCACTATATCCGCCGATGCCGCTTCTGGCATGGGTTGAGGCGCTGCCGAGCACCCGCCTGACCTTGAAGCCACCGGCTACGGCAAGATAAGTGCGGGCACCACTGGCGGCTGCACCGATGGTGATTATGCTGCCCTTTAGGACTGGGATGGCAATCCCTGAAGGATGGCTGCTGCCATCTATATCAATCGGCATCTCGGCGCCGGCCGTCGCAATGAAAGTGTCAGAGAGCACCTCGAATGTGCCGCCCTGCAGCGTCATTTCAAGTGCGGCGGCATTTTCCGTGTTGCCAAGCAACTGGTTCGCCAAGCGGAACGCCCGGTAGTCCATCGCCCCGGCGGGCGAAAAGCCCTCTGACTGATGGCCGTAGCGGCCGAGGTCCTGGACGGTCGTGTAGACCCCTGGCTTCAGTACTTTCAGAATCCCCGTCATTTGTTCCTCACCTCGCTGTTCACTTCATAGTCCCCTTGGGCGACACGCTTTTCGATATCCTTGTACTCGTCTTCCCCGATCGAACGGTAGACGATGCGGTCCCCCGCCCCGTAGAGGATCGCCGGGTTTCTATCCGCATCAAAAAGTGGAACGGGCGTGCGGCCGAGCAGGTGCCAGCCGCCTGGTGACTCGAACGGGTACATGCCCGTCTGTCGTCCCCCAATCCCGACAGAACCTGCCGGAATGCTGACCCGGGGCGTTTCCAGCCGATCTTTATGCAATCGTTCGTCGAGACCGCCAAGGAATGGAAACCCCGGCATGAACCCAAGCATATAGACGAGATACTCGGTATCCGCGTGCAGGCGCACGACGTCTTCCTCGGACAAGCCCGATGCTTCAAAATGACCGATGTCCGGCCCATACTCCCCGCCGTAGCACACGGGTATTTCGATGACCCGGTACTGGAACGGCTCCTGCACAAGTGCATCGATATCTATTTTCTCAAGAGCTGCCTTAAGTTTTTCCAAGTCTACAGAAAATACTTCGAAATGGATGATGAGACTTGTATACGACAGTATGACCTCCACCACGCCTTCAAAGGACTGTGCTTCTATATGATGGCGCAGGGCGACGATCTGTCGATTCACCGCTTCATCGATTTCGTCGCCCAAATATATCGTCAGTGCATCTTCTGCAAACTGTCTGATTTTCATGCCTTTGCCTCCAAACTGAATTTTCACACTTTTTTCATCTAATATCGTATACTATTATGGACAAAGATGAAAGACCATTACTTAAATGAAGGAGCATAAAAATGACACGATACTTCTTGGATAGGATGAAGGCAGAACAGCTGGAGGATGCCTCCGGCCATAGACTCCACGAACGGTTCATGACCATCGCCGAAATCGGCATGACGAAAAATCAAGGGTCGCGGCGCATGGGGTATTCGAAGGAAGAGGAGGCAGCTAAGCAGCAGGTCATCAAATGGATGGAGGAGATCGGCATGACGGTGCGCCGCGACGGCGCCGGTAATGTCTTCGGCAGATACCCGGGACAAAACGATTCGAAAGTCTTCATGGCCGGTTCGCATCTCGACACCGTGCCGGACGGGGGACATTTTGATGGTGTCGCCGGCGTGCTTACCGCGCTCGAGATCGCAACACTGTGGCATGAGGCGGGATACAAACCGAAGTACTCCTATGAAGTAGCCGTCTTCAGCGATGAAGAAGGCAGCCGCTTCAACAGCGGATTGACCGGCAGCCGGGCTTTTATGGGGATGTTGACGGAAGGGGAAGTGGATAAATATAAGGACCCTTCCGGTCAGGACTTTGACGCCGTCATGGACGCAGCCGGGTTGGACCGCACACATTTCCTGGACGCGGAGGGACCTGATTATCCGATTGAAATGTATGCGGAGGTCCATATTGAACAGGCCAGACAGCTCGAAGAGAAGAATCTGCCGCTTGGCATCGTCAGCGGCATTGCCGGGGCGACGCGCACCAGTGTCGTATTCCATGGAGAAGCGGGCCATGCCGGCAGCACCCCGATGCCGGGACGTCAGGATGCGCTGGTCAAGGCATCCGAATTCATCTCGACTCTACCCCAGGTCGCCCAGGGCATCAGTGAGACGGCAGTCGCCACAGTGGGCAAGATCAATGTCGAACCGGGCGGCGTCAATGTCATCCCGGGCGAAGTGTCGCTTGTCGTCGATGCCCGGGATATAGACGTCGAGCTGCAATCTGCGCTCATCGATGCCGTTCGCAACCATGCCGAACGGACGGTTGAAGGCAGCAGCGTCACGGTCGATGTCGATCTGACGACCCGCATCATGCCGATCCCCATCCAGGCTGAGGTCATCGAAAAGATGGAGCAGTCCTTCGACCGCAATGGATTGATGCCCGTCCATCTGCCGAGCGGCGCGGGGCATGACGCCATGGCCATCGGCACAAGGCACCCGATTACCATGCTGTTCGTGAGGAGCATTGCAGGCATCAGCCATAATCCGGCAGAATTCACCCATATTGCGGATATCCAGCAGGGCGTGCGTGTACTGCAGGATTTCTTCGAAAATTACTAAAACCGGAAAGAAATGATTTCTTCCCTATTAAACGCCTGTTTTTCGGGTAGAGTGACAGGGAGGTGAACCGAATGTCATATATACGCATCAAAGGCGCCAATCAGAATAACTTGAAGAATGTGAGCGTCGATATACCAAAACATACCCTGACTGTCTTTACTGGACGCTCCGGCTCAGGCAAGTCATCGCTTGTGTTCAATACACTCGCAGCTGAATCGGAACGCCTGTTGAACGAAACGTATTCAAGCTATCTGCAGAATCAGATGACGCAGTACGAGAAGCCGGACGTCGATCAGATCGAGAACCTGCCGGTGGCGATGATCATCAACCAGAAGCGCCTCGGCGGCAATTCCCGTTCCACGGTCGGCACGATTTCCGACATATACTCGTCGGTCCGTCTATTGTGGTCGAGGATCGGGGAACCGTTCGTCGGCTACTCCAACGTCTTCTCGTTCAACAATCCAAGCGGCATGTGCCAACGCTGCCAGGGATTGGGGTATGTCGAAGATATTGACCTCGATGAACTGCTCGACTACGACAAGTCGCTGAATGAAGATGCGATCAAATTCCCATCCTTCCGCCCGGACAGCTGGCGCGGCAAACGCTATCTCTACAGCGGTCTGTTCGACAACGATAAGAAGCTGCGCGACTATACGGATGAGGAAATGGAGACCTTCTTGTACACGAAGCCGACACGTCTTAAGAACCCACCTTCGAATTGGCCGCGTACGGCACAGTTCGAAGGGCTGATCCACCGCTTCAGACGGTCGTTCCTGCTCAATGACAACTTCGAGAAGAAGCGCTTCATCAACGATGTCAACCGCGTCGTCACAAGCCGCGACTGCCCCGACTGCAACGGCAAGCGCCTGAACGACACGGTGCTGTCATGCAAGATCGATGGCATGGATATCGCGGATTTCACAAATCTGTCCATCGAGGAGGCCATCCCGTTTCTCAAACAGCTCGACGACCCGAAATCCGAATACATCATCCGGCCGCTGCTCGCGCAGATGGAGTCCCTGTCGTATGTCGGACTCAACTATTTGACGCTTGCCCGTGAGACACCTTCCCTCTCAGGCGGGGAATCCCAGCGCATCAAACTCATCCGCCACTTGAACAGTCCGCTGGCCGATCTGGTCTACATCATCGATGAGCCGAGTGTCGGCCTGCATCCGGAAGATATCGAAAAGATCAATACGATCATGCGCTCCATCCGGGATAAGGGCAACACCGTCCTTGTCGTCGAACATGATCCCGACGTCGTCCAGATCGCCGATCATGTCATCGACATCGGTCCCGGTGCCGGCCAGCACGGTGGCGAAATCATCTTTACGGGGTCGTATGAGGAACTGATGAAGACCGATACGCCGACAGCGACGGCACTCGACCGTCCGCATCAGCTGAAAGCACAGCCGAGGCGCCCGTCAGACTTCATCAGCCTCAAGCACATCACCAGAAACAACTTGAAGGATGTCTCCGTCGACATCCCGAAAAATGTGCTGTCCGTCGTGACCGGGGTGGCCGGTTCCGGTAAGAGTACACTGATCAAGACTGGCTTCCGCGATGATCCGGATGCGATATTCATCGACCAGAAGCCGGTCCATGCTTCGAACCGTTCGAACCTGCTGACCTACATGGACCTCTTCGATGACATCCGGACCTTCTTCAGCAAGCAGACGGGACTGCGCAAGGGCATGTTCAGCTACAATTCTGAAGGCGCCTGCCCGGAATGCAACGGCAAAGGCGTATTGAAGACGGAGCTCGCCTTCATGCCGGACTTCTCCCAGACTTGTGAAGTGTGCGGCGGCACCCGCTATAAGCCAGAAGCATTGGCGGCCACAGTCGATGGCTATTCCATCGCTGATATACTGGCGCTTACCGTCGAGGAGGCATTGAGCGTCTTCAAGACCAACGCCCATGTCATCGAACGCCTGAGAACCGTGCAGGATACAGGGCTCCACTATATGACCCTCGGCCAGTCGCTCGATACATTGTCTGGCGGTGAGATACAGCGGGTCAAGCTCAGCCGCTACCTCGATGGCGAGGCGACAGGCCAGGTCTTCATATTTGATGAACCGACGACCGGGCTGCATGAAGATGACATTCCGACTCTACTCGAATGCTTCCAGGAGCTGATCGACCAGGGCAACACCGTCATCCTGATCGAACATAACCTCACCATGATGACCCATGCCGATTGGATCATCGATGTCGGTCCAGGCCCCGGTCTAAAGGGCGGTGCCATACTCTACAGCGGTGCGCCCTCCGGCCTGCTTGATGTCGAGTCATCGGTGACGGCCAAACACATCAGACGCTATATCAGCAATCCAGAATGACACATAAAGAAAGCCTCTACCCTTTTGGTGGAGGCTTTCTCTGTATAATCTGAGCATCTTCACTTTCTTCTGTGTCGCACCGTCCTTCTGTAGAGCAAGGCAAACACCAGCAGTACACCTGTACAACCGAGCAGCCATACGGAAAGCATCATCATTCCGATTGTTCTCCATGGGTCATCGAGCCCGAAAAACATCGTGGTGATAACCAGCACAGTCAACAAGGCGCTGGCTGCAACAGGAATGAGTGCCCGGCCATGGAGTTCCGCATAGACGATGGCCAGCCCAAATGTCAGCAGATAGAGGAGCGTCAAGGTTGCGGTGTTGATCGATTTATCCAACATCGCCCCAAAATCCACCCCACCCGAAGTTTCCGGCATCTCGACTTCAAGCGGCGCCATGTCATCCCCTTCATAGGAAATCGTCTGTATCTCATAGACAGCCGGCTCGGACGGCCAGTCCTCCTGCACCAAAAATGCGAGGCGCTCTTCACCGTTGAAGAATGCCGGGGACGTCACCGAAGCATCTTGGTTGGTCAATTGCTCCATCTCTCCCGTTTCAGTGTCCGTCAGAAACAGCTCATAGATGTAGGTGCCTTTATCCGACTCGCCTGCCTGGGCTGTATAGGCAAGTGAAGCGCCGTCAGACGACAGGGTCGGGACGCCGATGTAGCCAGGTCTTCCGATTCCCACATAGGGGTGTTCTTCTTTGGTCTTAAGGTCATATGAACGCATCTCCTCTTCCATGAAATGGAGCATCTCCCCATCCGCGGAAACATTCAATCCCCGCATATCGAATGCATCCTTATCCGTCAGTTTTTCATGGGCATCGCCTTCTCTACTGACGCGGTGGAGATCCCGTCCGTTTTCCGTCGATTCAGGAGCCGCGAGCAGATCTTCTGAAGGCATTGCGATATAGTAGACTGTTTCTCCATCCGGTGACATGGCAGCCTCAAAGACATGAGTGTCAGTGCTTGTCAGCTGGATGGGTTCGCCACCTATCTCTGGCAGGAGATGAAGTGTCTGTACCCCCTCTTCCGAGCGGCTCAAGTACATCAACCCTTGACCATCCGGAGTGAACTGGGGTTGGGTATGATCCGCCTCTTCTGTCAGCGCGATTTCTTCCGTACCCCCGCCGATATTTCCTATATAGATGGATTCCCTACCGTCATCATAGTAGGAGAAGGCCACCTGATCATCGTCCGGAGAAATATCGATCGATTCACCCAAACCCGTATGGTGTCTGTACGGGCTATCGTCTGTGGTCATACTGTACGTGACTGCTGCAGCAAACAGGATGAAGCCGATGATGATGGCCGTCATCAAACTCCTTTCTTTATTGATGCTACCCCTCCTTTAGATGTGACACTGGTTCAATCACTGTGACTGTCACTCCCGCATCACTTGCCTATAGTGATCGGGATCCGTATCCCCTTCTGTATTGATAAGGAGGATATTGGATGACCCGTCCAGGCCGAGGGCCTGCCGTGCTTGTGAATATCCGTCTTCTGTCATCAGCGCGTGCAGCGCGCCGAGTGTGACGGCTCCGGAGGCACCCGAAACGACAGGTTCATCTGAACCGGTCGGCCTGCCATAGAGGCGCATGCCATGCTCACTCGTTCCGTCCCCACAGCGGATGAAGGCGTCCGCTGACGCTTTCAGCATCTCAAAGCCCTGGGTACTCGGCGCCCCACATGCCAGGCCGGCCATCACAGTATTTAAGCTTCCTGTGACTTGTTGCGATTTACCGGAAGTATCCTTCATCGATTGATGGAAGCAATCCGCCGCCCCGGCCTCAACCACGATGATCCGCGGGCGGTTACCGTCCATTTTGCTGAGTACCGCGGCTGTCATCGCAACAACGAACGATCCCACTCCAGCCTGCAGAAATACATGCGTGATGTCGTTGAAGGAAGTATCCCCCAATTGTGCATGGACTTCGGACATGAGCGTCGTGTATCCTTCCATGATCATCAGCGGAATCTCGTCATACCCTGGCCAAGCTGTATCCTGCAGCAGCACCCACCCATGCTCTTTTGCCAAGTTGGCCGTCTCTTTGACGGTGTCATCATAGTTGAGTGTGGTGGCGGTCGCTTCCGCCCCGAGTTGCCGCACTGCTTCAAGACGGTGTTCGGCCGCCCCTTCAGGCATGAACACTTTGGCCTTCTGCCCGAGCAGACTGGCCGCCCACGCCACCCCTTTGCCGTGGTTGCCATCTGTCGCAGTCGCGAATGTCACGCCGGGATGCGTTTTAAGCATTTTCAGCAATTCATTGTAATCATTGAAATCCAAGCCTTCGTACCGCCTGAAATATTCCGCCATGACATAGATTCCGCCCAGCCCCTTGAACGCATTCAACCCGAAGCGTTCCGATTCATCCTTGGCATAGATGTTCGCGACGCCGAGCTGTTGTGACAAATCATCCAGGTGAACCAGCGGTGTAGCGGCATACTCCGGCACACTCTGGTGGAATTTTGCCGACCGCTCCATCACCCCCTGTGTGAAGTGCGCGAGCAGATCAGTTTGCCCCCCTTCCTCCTTAAATCGATTTAAGACCATATCCATAGCTGCTTCCCCCTTACAATCATCGTCAATCGATCTAGATTTCTTACCTCGACTCTTCCATCTTCGCCTCTTTACGCTTCTTCTTTTTCTCTTTTATGCTGACAAGGAAATAGAGCGGCAGCATGCCGACGACGAATGCCACAATGACGATGGACCGGTTTTTCGGTCCCACCCAATCGAAGACGTAGAGGCCGAGGAACACTAGGATTACAACCGCAATCAAAAATAACTTTTTATACATTGTGCGCCACCTGCCCCCAGTCTTTTAATATCTCCTGCATCTGCCGGCGTGCCCGTGCCCCTTCACGGATCGGATACTGCGGGAAGACATGGTTCATCTTCGGATATTCATAGTACCTATATGGTGCACCGGCCGCTTCAAGCATGCCGGCAAATTTCCGGGCGTCCGGCAGGCACACTTCATGCTCGCCGACGAACAGATGGATCTTCGGCAGACCGTCGATACTGCCGTATATCGGTGACACTTTGTAGTAGGTCGGATCCGCGTCACCCGCCCAGATGCGGCCGATGACTTTCAGGTTGGCGGGTTTCAGCATCGGGTCCAGTGCCGCATATTTCTTCATTTCGGGATGGGTCATCGTGACGTCGAGCCAGGGTGATATGAGGATCAACCCGTATGGCTTGGGCAGCTGCATCGACGCAAGCCACTGGGTGAATCCTAAAGCCAGTCCGCCGCCGGCCGAATCCCCCATGAGCACGGGCACTTCCGGGTCCTCATCCAGCAGTTCACGGTACAGCCGGTCCACCGCGTCATACGCATCATCATAAGTAAATTCCGGGGTTTTCGGGTAGATCGGCACGATGAATTCAAGTCCCGTATCCTCCACCATCCCATCTAAAAACATCCAATGGAAGAGCGATGGCTGATGGATGTAGCCGCCGCCGTGGAGATAAAGTACCCGTCTGTCACCCTGCTTCTGGCGCGGCTGGAGCCGATAGACTTTCATATCGGCCTGTTGAGAGATGCCGATTTCCGACCGCAGTATGCCTTCCGGTATCTTATGTTCCTTCTGGTTCTCCCTGAAGTTATCGGCAAGCATCTTTTCATCCACATCTTCGAGATCGAAGTTGACGAAGCGGATGATATCTTCAGCAAGCTTGCTGCCGATGCTCCGCTCTTCCACCAGACGCGCCCGTACCGAATACGATAAAACCCCGACGCCCGCCAGTATGGCTGAAGCTTTGAGGACATCTTTCATGCAATCATCCCTTTCGTTTTGAAGTGCCCTCTGAAGAGGAGCGGCTCTCTGAGTACCATTACAGATGGAAACGCCGACCGAGCTGGGTCATGAAGGCGCGGGTCGCGAATGCAAAGATCAGCGTGAACGTCGTGACGCCAAAGAGCAGTGCGACGACGCTCGGCCACATGACGGTCGCCATGCCGACCAAATGGAGCAGACCCGGAACGAAGCTGAGCGCAATCATCAGCAGCAGAAAGCTGACATAGCCGCTCCATTTCAGGCGCACACGCAACATGAAGATCGACATCAGCAGGATGCCGCCGATGATCAGGAACGGTACGACGTAATCGACGGACCACTGGACGGAGCCGGACATCGCGTCGATCACCAACAGCAGGATGGTCAGGCTGACCACCTGCGCGGTGATCTTGCCGCCGATATGGGAAGCCGAGAGTATTGTATGGCTGAGTGATACCAGCACATAGAATACGGCCACGGCGACGTAGAATACCCATAGGAACTGGGGCATGACGATGATGTTGACCGCCAATGAAGCAATCACCGCCAGCACCCCGAGGAAAATGGCGATTCTGGTGATGCGGGCTTTTATGCGCTGTTCCTCCCGGTTGTAGTCCGGATACCAGGTTTCGCCGTCTTGTTTGTCAATGCCGGTGGGTGCGTCGCACAGCGGACATTCCACCTGCCCCACCCAGACACCACAATTCGGGCATTCCGTCATATCCCATCCCCCCAGTCGTTAGAGTAGACGGTGATATCCTGTCCAGTCTTCTCCTTAAGCAGCATAAAGAATGTGCGGATGATTTCCTGCGCCATGATCGAGCGTGAAAATGTGATCGTGAGGCGGTCGTTCAACGTGCCGATGCCGCAGTTGATCGGACTCTTCCGGGTCGGATACAGCACCACTTCCATACGGTCGACGTATGGTTTCATCGCTTCCGGCAGCTTGATGTTGCCGAGGTTCGACAACGTCATCGTCTTGAGCCGTTCGCCGAGCTGGTTGAAGCCAAAGCGCATGACCGGATATTTGAGCATGACCGGCACAGCACGGGTCAGGGGGTTGGTCTGCAGTGAGACGAAGCGGTTGATGCCGGCCTGCAGGTTCTCCTTATCCGTCTTATCGGCAAGCTGGGCCGACACATCTTTGATGAGGTCATCAAACGTCACATAGCCGTCCATCGAGACGTCGATGTTCGCGACATAGAAGAAATTGCGCAATGTTGTGGATGGAAAATGCCGTCTGAGGCTGACGGGCACCGCTATCGCGATCCGTTCCTCCCGCCTGTCGCCTGCTTTCTTCTCGTCGTGGATCGCCTGGATCAATACGCTGAGCAGGAAACCTGTAAGCGAAGTCCCTTGTGCCTTGGCGAAGGCGTTGACCTTGCCGGCATCCATCACCCCGTGGATGACGTTGATGCCCGGCGGTTCGATCGGCACGCCTTTGATCTGATAGGACGGCTTCAGCCGCGGACCCGTACGCTTGATGTTCCGGGACGTCGCAAAGCGCTCGAAGCTGTCTTCCATCTCCTCCGGCCGCGGCGGGTCTTCCGGCACCAGGATATCATTCCCAACCGGGTCTTCCATGCCGCGCAGCATCAGATATTGGTAGACGAGCGTCTTCAGAAACTCCACCGCGCCGCCGCCATCGGTCACCGAGTGGAAGATTTCCACCGAGATGCGCCGGTCGAAATAAAGCACCCGGATGAGGTAGGCGTTATTTTCCTTCGCATCAATCGGGGCACATGGATGTGCGCCCTCCCGCTTGACGCTGAGCAGTTCATCATTATGCTCCATAAAGTCCCAGAACAGCCCTTTACGCACGCGTACCTTGAGCGTCGGGAAACGCACTGCGACGATATCGAGCGCTTCCTGCAGTGTTTGTCCATCGACCTTCTCACCCAGGATCATCGCCACCCGGAATACCGCAGAGTTCGTCGCATCCGATACCGCATGGAATATCTTTCCGGTATTATCTATCTTGTACCACTCATCCATGCGACCGCCTCCTTCCTGTATGCCTTCCGGCTGCTCTTATTTATGTCCAATCAAAATTTCAAGGTCGAGCGTCACCGTCTGCGCCTGTGTGATGAAATCATCGAGTTCGCCCGGCGCCTGGTTCCAGGCCAGCGGGGACATCCCACAAAGATGCCGCAGGGCCGCTTCATCGAGCGGTACTTGTTCCTTGATATGCACACGCTCAAAAGGCCCGTACTGCGCTTCGAACAATGCCACCGTGTCGGCATTGTCGTACCGCGCCTTATCTGTTCCCTGATAGAGTGCCTCACGCAGTTCCTTCAGATAATCCGCGCCTGGCACAACTTTGATGACACGTCCGCCTGGCGCCAACACCCGATTGAAGGCGTCGTAGCTCGCCGGCGACAGTATATTCAAGATGACGTCGCTCTTGGCATCGGCAATCGGCAGATCCGCCAGATCGCCCACCAGCCACAGCTGTTCAGGATAGTGCTTCGCTGCCATCATGATGCCGTCTTTCGCAATATCGACCCCCACACCGACCGCATCCGCCCCATCGATGTGTGACATAATGCCGGCAAGGTGGGACCCTTCCCCGCTGCCGGCATCCAACACCTTCAAACTTGACTCACCCGTCATCTGGCCCACCGTTTCGGCAATCGCCGTATGCAGTGCCTGATAGAAGCCACTTTCTGTAATAAAGGCATGCCGGTGTTCAAACAACGCCTTGTCGTATTGGGTCTTGACCGGCTTGTTCAGCATATTGACGTAGCCTTGTTTGGCGAAATCGAATGCATGTGCATTACGGCACACGAGTGAGGCCTGCTCCCTGACATGCATATCTGCCCCACATATTGGACATCGGAATATATCCGCATGTCTTCCTGCGAGCTGCGCGCTTTTTTCCTTCTTCTTCATACTACGGCCTCCCGCTTCATTGTGTTAATTTTATAGTAGACGAGCCGCCCGCCTTGTGCAAATGAATATTATCTCAAGGCACATCATTTGTAATCACGTAGGCGCTTATTTAATCTTTAAGTGTGACAGACCAGATTCAAATCAACGGAGGTACGGATACTATGACACGATATGATTACGATGTGACGTTCATCGGCAGTGGACATGCTGCATGGCACGCTGCAATGGCGCTCGTCCAAGCGGACATGAAAGTTGCCATCATCGAGGAGGACACCATCGCCGGCACCTGCACCAACTTCGGCTGCAACCCGAAGATCCTGCTCGAAGGACCATTTGAAGTGCTTGAAGAACTCGGACACTATAAAGGCATCCTCAGCCAAGACACTACAGTCGACTGGCCCTCATTGATGGACTACAAGAAAAAAGTCATCCCACCGATGTCAGAAGGCCTCAGGCAGATGTTCGAACAGCAGGGCATCGACATCCACATGAATCATGGCACCCTGCAGGATGCCCACACCATCGCAGTCGGTGAAGAGACGTTCACGTCCGATAAAATCATCATCGCAACCGGCCAGCACAGCAACGCACTCGACATACCGGGCAAAGAATACACCAGCAACAGCCGTGACTTCATGGATATGGAGTCCATGCCGGAACACATCACATTCATCGGGGGTGGCTTCATCACGGCAGAATTCGCCTCCATCGCCATCAAGACGGGGGCGGAAGTCCATATCATCACCCATTCCGATGAAATGCTCCGTGGCTTCAACCGCAAGCATGTCGGCATGCTCACCAAAAAACTCGAGTCGGAAGGCGTCCATTTCCACTACAATGAAGATACTGCCGAAATCTCGAAGGATGGCGGGCGCTATACATTGCGTACCGAATCCGGTATGACACTATCCACCGACTGCATCATCGATGCCACCGGACGCGTACCGAACGTCGCCGGGCTCGGTCTTGAGAATGCCGGAGTCAGATATACGAAAAACGGCATCCAGACAGACGGCTACCTGCGTACCGCACAACCGAACATCTACGCAAGCGGCGATGTGCTGGACAAGACGATTCCAAAACTCACGCCGACCGCCACATTCGAGTCGGAATACATTGCCGCGCATATCACCGGCATGAATACGGAACCGCTCAAATACCCGGCCATCCCGAATGTACTCTATACACTGCCGCGCCTTGCCACAATCGGCACGACAGTTGCCGAAGCGGAGGAAGATGACGCCCTCACCGTCAAAACGGTCGAGTTCGGCAAACGGCTGTTGTTTGAGTACAAGAACGAAACCGATGCCCAGATGGATATCATCATCGACCAGGACAAACGTCTGGTCGGCGCTGAAATATACGGCAATGATGCAGCTGACTTGGTCAACGTCCTCACTTTCGCAGTCAACCAGAAAGTGACGGCGCAGGACCTCTCTGCCATGATTTTCGCCTTCCCAAGCCCTTCAAGCGGCGTCATCGATATGCTCAAATTCGAATTGTTGTAGCGTACTACCGAAGCGGATGAATGTCATCCGCTTCTTTTTTTATGCCTTCAGCGCCCGGCCATATCGCCAAGCTTCTTCATCTGACGGTCCAGCACCTGCTTGATGACCGGCTTCACCCCTTTAAGCATAAACGCGTATTTCCGCTTTCCGGGATCGAATGTGCTTGTCACCTGCACCATCGTCGTGTGTGCTGTAGCAGAGTCCAATTTAAAAGTTGATACAATCACACCCTGCTTGAGCACGGTCTTCACTTCAACATGCTGGTTCTTTTCATATTCCGTAATCTCAGACCGGAAGCGGTATGTACGGTTCAGCACCTTCAACTTTGTGATGAAGCGGGCGCCGACTCCCCGTTCTGCCTCAGTCAGATAGTCGTTGCCTTCAAAGATCGGGCTCCACGACTTCAATTCCTCATCATCATTGACTATGGTGAACAATCTCTCCGGTGTGCCCGACATCTCTTCTTCAAAATGATACAGTTCCATAAGATTCTGCCTCCCTCTTTTCCCCAATCATACCATTTTTGCGCCCATGACCTGGCACAGCGTGCACATCATTAACGCTCGATTTCCATGCGTGATAAAATGGGGGCTGTATTAAATAAACAGAGGAAATGCGAGGGATAGACAGATGAAGACATTGACAGATACATTCAAATTGCACAACGGCACCGAGATTCCGGGCGTCGGCTTCGGCACATGGCAGACACCAGACGGGGAAACTGCGGTCAACGCCGTCAAGAAGGCGATCGAATCCGGCTACCGCCACATCGATACGGCAGCTGCATATAAAAATGAAGGCAGCGTCGGCCAGGCAATCAGGGAATCCGGGGTGGACCGTAAAGATCTGTTCATCACCAGCAAGCTATGGAATTCCGAACGGGGCTATGAGACGACGAAAGCCGCTTTCGACAGCACTCTGAAAGCACTCGGTACGGATTACCTTGACCTCTACCTCATCCACTGGCCAGCAAACAAGAAACAGTCTGACGACTGGGAAACCATTAACCTCGATACGTGGAAAGCGATGACCGAGCTCTATAAAGAAGGCAAGATCAAAGCCATCGGCGTCTCCAACTTCATGCCACACCATTTGGAAGCGCTCGTCAACACGGAAATCAAACCAATGGTCAACCAGATCGAATATCATCCGGGGTACACACAGGATGAGACCGTCGCCTACTGCAAGCAGCACGACATTCTCGTTGAAGCATGGAGCCCGATCGGGTCCGGCCGCCTGCTCGAAAATGAAGACCTCAAGAAAATTGCCCAGAAATATGATAAATCCGTGGCACAGCTGTGCATCAGATATGTCATGCAGAATGGCATCCTGCCACTGCCGAAATCCGTGACCCCTTCACGCATCGAAGAAAACACACACCTCTTCGACTTTGAAATCAGCGATGAGGACATGAAGCAGATGGACGCGATGGACAACGTCGGATTCTCCGGCATGACACCGGATGAAATGGACCTCTAGATTTCTGAAGCATTATGATGCAGGGTGTCTAGCACCTTGCAGATAACATAATGAACCCCAATTCCATGTGGAATTGGGGTTCATTTTTATACTTCAATAACCACTAATTCTTTTGTTGACGGGGTCAATACTTCGCATCCCTGATCGTTGATGAGCAAGACATCCTCCACCCTTGCACCGCCGACACGAGGCAGGTAGATGCCGGGTTCCACACAGACCGTCATGCCTTTTTCCAGTACTTTATCCTTTTGGACAGAAAACAGGGGCTTCTCGTGTACTTCCAATCCAATTCCATGACCCGTCCCTGTCCCTGACTGCGCATTGTAGCCCGTCTTAATGAGATGCTCCCGCATCAGATGGTCGACCTCGGTGTCCTGCATGCCGGGTTTGATGTTATCCACGCAATTATTGAACGCAGTCAGCACGACATCATGTATCTCCTTCATTTTATCTGACGGTTCGCCCATGGATACGACTCTGGAAATATCTGCCCAATACCCGTCGTAACATGCCCCGAAATCTATAGTGATCATTTCACCTTTCTCAATCTTTTTGCCGGTCGCCCTCCCATGCGGCAGGGAAGACCTTGAACCAGAGGCGACAATGGGTGGAAATCCAGCTGCATAGCCGTTTTCTTTCTTCATGAAATCTTCCAGTTCACCAGCCACTTCCAGTTCAGTCATGCCTACTTTGATGAAGTTTGTAATGTGTAGATAGGCTTCATCCGTAATCCGGCAAGCCTCTCTGATTTTATCCAATTCATCGGGTGATTTGATCATTCTGATGTTTTCTACAATGTCATAGGATGGCACCAACTCACCATCGAACATTTCATCGAGCCACTTATGCAGACCAAAACTGATATGCCGCTCTTCAAAACCCAATTTTTTTATATTTCTTTCGTTGAGTTGACGAGCCACCGCTTCATAGATTTTCCCTTTGTGGCCCGTGTGGCCTGCATGGAGGATTATTTCGAAATCAGTCTGTTGTTTGGCCTGCTCGAAATACCGGTAGTCTGTAACCAATAGTTTTTCATTGCGGGTGATGATCAGCACGCCATTACTGCCGGTAAACCCGGAGAGATACCGTATATTCCAAAGCCCCGAAATCATCACTGCTTCTATCCCAAAATCATCGAATTCCCCGATCAGCTCATCTATTCTGTTCAAATCGATTTCTCCTTTTAATGAAATTCATTTTTTCTCAATACATGGAAACAATAGTGGAAAATACTATAAGTAAGATGCCCATGGACAACACCCATAACCCTGAGCCAGTTCTTCGAAAGTTCCGCTTATCTTTAAGCTCAGCATCCTGCTCCGCAACGAATGTCTCCAATTTCGAATCATGTCTTAAGATTTTCTTGAAGTTATTGAATATCGCATTGTAGACCCCTTTATTCATCATCCACATGAATCCGCCGGCTATGAACAGCAGTAGCCCAACCATGAAAAATAAGTTAAGATATTCTATCGGTATGTTTACGGCAACAGGCAATAATATGAGACAGGCTGCTGCAGTGAGATAAATTAAAACTGTTTTTTTACTTACTGTCTTCAATCCATTCCACCCCTTTACCTTCAACCTGCTCTTGTCTATATGCTTCCATTTCTTTTTCGGTGCATGACACGAAGTGCCCCGGGGTCACTTCCCTCATCTGGCCGGGATCCTTGACCTTCTCCCAGGCGATGTCTTCTTCCTTACTTCGGTTCTTTTCATTGCGCGGATCAGGCACCGGTATGGCGCCAAGCAAAGACTGCGTATATGGATGCAAAGGGTTTTCGAATAGTTCATCACTATCTGCAACTTCCACTAATCTACCTTTATACATTACCCCGATCCTGTCACTGATGTGTTTCACCATCGACAAGTCATGGGCGATGAATAAGTATGTCAGTGCATTCTCATTCTGCAGTTTTTTCAGCAGATTGATTATTTGAGCCTGTATTGATACATCCAATGCTGAAATGGGTTCGTCCGCAACGATGAATTCCGGTTCTACGGCGAGGGCTCTGGCAATCCCTATCCGCTGTCTCTGTCCCCCACTGAATTCGTGGGGGTATCTGGTGGCATGTTCAGAATTCAACCCTACTGTTTCCAATAATGCCTTTACTTTTTCCCTACGTTCTTTCTTATTTTGATATAGACCGTGTATATCCATTCCTTCTGCGATGATATCCTCTACGGTCCAACGTGGGTTCAGAGATGAGTACGGATCCTGGAAAATCATCTGCATCTGCTTATGAAGTTCCAATTTGTTCTTCTCTGCCAGACTCTTGCCTTTAAAATGTATCTCGCCTTCTGTCGATTGATATAAATTGACTAGATTCCGGCCCGTGGTCGATTTCCCGCACCCCGACTCACCTACCAGCCCGAAGGTTTCCCCCTCGTAGATTTCGAAACTCACCCCGTCTACTGCCCTTACTTCGTTTTTCTGGCCTTTATTGAAATGCTGTTTAAGGCCTTTCACTTCCAATAGCTTGTTGCTTCCTATCTTTTTCTCGCTCCGTACTTCCTCATCCTTATCGGATTCAAATATCTCTTCAACTTCATCCTCTACTGCCTTACTCACTTTTTCGTGCAGCAGCCAAGTCGCCGCGTGATGTGTTTCCGTCACTTCGAACATGGGTGGATTATATAGGAAATCTATTTTCAGAGGTGCTTTATTGCGTATCGCAAATGCATCCCCTTCAGGGGGGTTCATCAAATTTGGGGGTGAGCCTGGAATCGAGATCAATGTATCGTGGGAATGCTCCAGATTCGGCATGGCTTTCAACAAGCCTTTGGTGTAGGGATGCTGCGGATTATAGAAGATCTCTTCCACTTTTCCTATCTCCACTATCTTTCCGGCGTACATGACCGCAACCCGATCTGCAATATTGGCTACCACACCCAAGTCATGGGTGATGAATATGATTGAGGTGCCGCGTTCCTTTTGAATTTTCTTGAACAGATCGATCACCTGCGCCTGTACTGTAACGTCTAAAGCAGTCGTTGGTTCATCCGCTATCAGTATTTCGGGATCGCATGCCAATGCCATGGCTATGACCACTCTTTGCTGCATGCCTCCGGAAAACTGATGGGGATATTGATTGATCCTTTTTTCAGGTTCATGTATCCCCACTGAACCCAATATTTCGATTGCCCTCCCTACAGCCTCTTTCTTCGATATTTTACTATGTGTCAAAATCCCTTCTATAATCTGGTTTTTCACGGTCATGGTCGGATTTAAGGATGACATCGGATCTTGGAATACTATTGATATTTCTGATCCTCTCAATTTCCTCAACTTTTTTTTATTATATTTCAATATATCTTCATCTTTATATTTTATATATTCTCCGCTGATTTTCCCCGGAGGTTCGGGTATAAGCCCCATGATACTTTTCGACATCACTGATTTGCCAGAACCGGATTCACCTACAACTGCCAGAGTCTCGCCCTTTTTCAAATCAAAGGAGACGTTCCTGACTGCCTGGACCACCCCGGCATAAGTATCGAAAGTGACATCGAGGTTTTTTACAGAAAGTATTTCATCCAAACTCATCACTCCTACTTTCTCATTTTAGGATCAAACGCGTCTCTCAAACCATCTCCCAATAGATTGAAGCTGATCATGATCAGACTGATTATGATAGACGAGAACATGAGCATATGGGGGTAAATCTGAATCAGTTCAAACCCATCGTTCACTATCGTCCCTAAGGAAGCTATCGGAGGCTGCAGCCCTAAACCAATAAAACTCAAGAATGCTTCTGTAAATATTGCGGTTGGAATAGTGAACATCGTCGTTATTATAATCGGCCCCATTGAATTTGGGATGAGGTGACGCCAGATCAATCTCGTGTCTCCCGCCCCTAGTGTTCTCGAAGCCAAGACGAATTCCTGACCCTTCAGTTTCAGGACTTGTCCTCTTATGATCCTTGCCATATTCACCCATCCTGTTATGACCATCGCCAGTGTAATCGACATGATTCCAGGCTGGAGGATGAGTATGAGCAGAATGATTACAATGAGGTTCGGAACTCCTATAAGGACTTCTATAATGCGCTGCATAACATTGTCTACCCTGCCGCCATAGTAAGCAGAAATACTGCCATAGGTGACACCGATAAGCAAATCCAGAAGCGCAGCCAAAAACGCGATGTACAAGGAGATACGGGTGCCTTCCCATATCCGCGTCCAGACATCCCGCCCGAGGTTATCCGTCCCGAACCAATAATAGCCCTCTACATTCTCCGCTTCGTATATATCAACACCGTTGATATCCGTTCCATTCAAATTCAAGAATGGCACATGCTCTAAAACTGGAACTTTAGGTGGCATGTTGCTTATTTGGAGATTCTGTTCATCAAATTCGTGATCATTCATATAAGGGCCCAAAATGGCGAGGAGGATGATGAGTATGATTAGCACCAGTCCCACTATCGCCCCTTTATTCTGTTTGAGACGACGCCATGAATCTCCCCAATAACTTATTGGCTTTGTCGAAATGACTTCTTTGCCGCTATGCAGCTGATTTTCCACTTCAAACAGATCATCCGTCAATTTATGCTCAGGTATGCTAATTTTTGCCACCTCCAGAAAGTCGGATTCTCGGATCTATAATGCCGTAGAGGATATCGACGATGAAGATGACGACTATGAACAGGAGACTGAAAAATAGTGTAACTCCCATAATTACTGGATAATCATTGGTCAGTATTGAATTTACAAATTGTTCTCCGAGACCTGGGATGCTGAAAATACGTTCCACCACAAGCGTACCTGTCATAAGTGACACAGTTAAAGGACCGATGATGGTGATGATTGGTATCATTGCATTCCGGATTCCATGTTTCCTGATCACCTTCCATCTATCCACACCTTTTGCATGAGCGGTCGTAATATAATCCTGCCCAAGCACCTCGAGCATTTCCGAGCGCATATACCTGGCGATGGTCGCCATTACAAACGCGGCCAGGGAAATTGTCGGCAGGATGGAGTATTCAAATCCGTCCCAAAACGCCACCGGCAGCCATTGGAGTCTCACGCCTATCCAATACTGGAGAAGGCCGGCAAAGACAAAGTTGGGGATCGATAGTCCCAAAACAGCTGCAATCATCGCCGAGTAATCGACCAGTGTGTTCTGCCTTATCGCAGCAATGATGCCAAGGAGCCCTCCAACAACAAGCCCAAGGCCCATCGCCTGGGCCCCGAGTATTGCTGATACTCCTATCCTTTCTCCAATGATGGTGGCTACTGAACGACCGTCGAACTGAAATGAGACGCCCAATTCGCCGACCATTATATTTCCAAGGTACTTAAAATACTGTACCGCCACAGGCTCATCCAAGCCGTATCTCTGATTCAATATTCTTTCCTGGGCTTCACTCAGTCTTTCATCATTAAACGGGGATCCCGGCAATGTCTGCATCAGGAAGAAAGTCAATGATGCGATCAATAAAAATGTGAAAATCATATACCCTAATCTGCTTAGTATATATTTTGCCACTTGGACACCTCCTGGATATCTTCACAGAATCGTTTCATTCAATGTTATTTTTCCATGGTCACCCACTTGAATGAGAATGTATTATCCGGGTGCGCGGTGAAATTATTGACTTCCGGTTTTATGAGCCTGGCGTTTGCTGACTGGTAGATTGGGGAAATCGCCGTTTCCTGATCGATTAGAATGCGTTCTGCTTCCTGCAGGTCAGCAAACCTCTGATCCAGATCGGAAAAATCCGTCTGTGCCTTTTTGACAAGGCTGTCGTACTCTTCATTCTCAAAGTCCTGCCAATTGTAAGGCCCATCAGATAAATGGATATTCAAAAACTCGACAGGATCGCTCAGATCGTTTCTCCAGCCCGAAAATGACATATCGTAATCTTGTTGGCTTTCCAAGTCAAGCTTCTGTTTGTTCGGCTGCTGGTTTATGTTCACCGTTAATCCTGGAAGGTTCTTCTCCCATTGGTTCTTCATATATTCAGCCATGGATTTTCTTTGGTCATCGTCATAACTCAATAACTCCAGAGTGACCGAATCTTTCCCCAATTCCTCCAGGCCTTTTTCCCAGATTTTTTGGGCCTCTTCAACATCAGTCATATTGAAATCACCATATTTCTCCCTGAAATCTTCCCCTTCACTATTTTCAACGAAGTTTTCAGGAACCAGGAAGTATGCAGGTATCGAACCATTCTTCAATATCGAATCTGCCGCTTCTGCCTTATCGTAGGACATATCCAATGCCTTTCTGATATTGCCATTATTCAAATCTTCATTCTGGAAATTGAATCTGACGAAATACACTTCTGTATTTATGTTTGTCGTATATTCTTCACTGTCCGCATACATATCTACAAATTCAGAAGTGAGATTTACAACATCAATATCACCTGTTTCATATAGATTCACTTCAGTTGAAGCATCTTTGGCGACTTTATAGTCGACGGCATCGAGTTCAACCGCATCACTATCCCAATACTCTTCATTTTTGCTCAATACCCAGCCCTGGTCATGATTCCAGTCATCAAGATAAAAAGGACCATTGGAGATGACATTTTCAGGTTCCAATCCATAGTCATCCCCCTGCTCAGCGATGAAGTCTTCATTTTGTGGAAACATGACTGGATTGGTCAGCACTTCCAAAAAGTACGGGACGTTATTATTGAGTTCAACCACTAGTGTTTTATCGTCAGTCGCTTCCACACCGAGTTCATCTACTTTGCCATACAACTCATCGTCAGGATCCTGGATTTCATTGGCATTGACTATGGGTGCCATCAAGTATGCATGTGGAGAAAATGTTTCCGGATTCAATGCCCGCTTCCATGCGTATGTAAAATCATGTGCCGTAACGGGTTCACCATTGGACCACACTGCGTCTTCCCTGATATTAAACGTATAGGTTACGCCACCATCTTCATTTTCCTTCATCTCATAATCTTCAGCCATGCCTTCAGTCAGTTCACTGTCCTGATCCAATCTGAACAAGCCTTCATAAATGTTCAGCATGATTGTCTGGGACAAGCCATCCAAGTTGCCATTCGTCTGGACCGTCGGCAGTTCCCCAGGAGTAGCCATATGCAGTGTTCCGCCACTGGGACCATCAGCAGTGCCTTCAGATTCTCCTCCGTCCCCACCTGAGTCTTTTGCCGACTCTTCTCCGCCTCCCCCGTAACATGCTGTCAGCAATGCGGCCATCATAACGAGCAGAATCATCATAAATAATCTTGATTTTTTCATTTATAACCCTCCATTTTTTAAATATTCTGAACTATAATATTAAAAATTTTTGCCTCTAGGCTACTGCAGCAGAAATCCTTCAGGCATCTCGTCAGACGCTTCCAATACAAAAGTGTGGAAGCCGCTTGTATTCGCTTTTCCGGAGACCTTTGCGATGACTGCCTCGTATTCACCAACTTTCGTTTCAGCGGTCACTTCTCCTTTGAAAATTCCTCCGGTAATGCTCCGGTTCATGAACGCGTCCCCTCCCCCGATGGTTGAATCATTAAAGAGTTGGGCTGCTTTCGCACTCGTACCCGTGCCGCACGGGGAACGGTCAATTTGCTTGTCTGCAAAAATCGTGACGTTCTGCCACGTTCCAGGTTCTTTCAATTCTTCCGAAAAGATGACGCCGTAGATGCCGTTCAAGTCTTCCTCGAGTGGATGCTGGATGGTATATTTTTTCTCGACTTCCGCTTTGATCGCGGCACCCCAGTTTTTAAATTCCGTCAGATTCTCACGCCTTTGTGTTAAATTTAGAAGACTGTTGTTAAGAAACACATAAAATGCGCCTCCAAAAACCACATCGGCGTTCAGCTGCTTCCCCTCAATATCCAGAGTGATATCTTCCAGATAGACGAATGAAGGGACGTTTTCAAACGTAACCAAAAGTTCGCCATCTGCGTCATATTGCGCCTGGGCAATGACTTTTCCTGCCGGGCTGTCTATCACAAACCTTCTCTTATCGGAATTGTCCCCGCAGGCGCCCGTCTCGATCATCACAGTGACGACCGCAATGATGCCGTGCCCGCACATCGTGCTCCATCCTTCGTTATGCATGAATAGCACGCCGAAGTCAGACCCCTCCTCAGCCGGCGGTGTAATGATGCAGCCGTACATCCCTTCATGCCCCCTTGGTTCATTCATCAAAAAATTTCGGATACCGTCCAGGTGCTCGATGCAGTAGGCACGGCGTTCCAGCTGTGTCTCTCCTTTAATGGTTGGCAACCCGCTCATGATGATCCGAAGCGGCTCTCCTGCCACATGCATGTCGATGGTATTGATCATTCTTTTGAAGTTCAATTCATTCCCTCCTTTTCCTTGTTATAGAGTATAAAGAAATTTCCGTGCCATAATTTTCCGGTTAGACGCATTGCCTGCTTTTCGATATACTGGAAAGAATCAAAATTTTGGAGGACTACTACTATGACCATTGATTACACATCCAGAAAAAATGCACTGATTTCCAATCTTAAAGAGCAGGCGGTTGACGCCGCACTCATCACTGATCCGTCAAACATCTATTATATGACCGGCTTCTTTGCCGATCCCCATGAGCGCTACATGTCGCTCTTCATCGATGTAGAAAGTAAGGAAACGCACCTTTTCCTTCCGGCACTCGATAAGGATGCAGCAGAAATTGCGGATGCAGATCACATCATCCCGATTTCCGATGAAGAAGATCCATTCGCCATCATAAAAGACACCATCAAAAGTGACGTGAAGACAATGGGAATCGAGACGAATGTCGTCACTGTCGCCCACCACAATGGACTGAAAGGTGTCTTCCCTGAAGCACGCTTCACCGATATCCAGGAAGCTTTGAACCTGCAGCGGACATTCAAGAGCCGTGAAGATGTGGACGGCATGAAAGAAGCCGTGCGCATCATTGAAACCGTGCTCGCAGAAGGCCTCAAAACCATTAAAGCAGGCATGACCGAAGCCCAGCTCGTCGCCCAATTCGAATACTTGATGAAAGTCCATGGCGCTGCTGGCCCATCATTCTCTACTATGGTCCTGGCCGGCGAGAAAGCTGCACTGCCGCACGGTACCCCGGGCGACAGAACGCTTGAAAACGGTGATTTCCTGCTCATCGATTTTGGTGTCATCACTCATGACCGCTACTGCTCTGACATCACACGCACCTTCATCATCGGCGAAGCGACCGACAAGCAGACAGATATCTATAATATCGTCAAGGCCGCTACTCAAGCCGGTGTTGACGCCGTCAAAGCTGGCGTACCACTCAAGGAATTCGACATCGCAGCGCGCAGCGTCATCGAGTCCCACGGCTACGGCGAATACTTCAATAACCGCGTTGGACACGGCCTCGGCATCGAAGTCCATGAAGCGCCGTCCATCCATCACTTGAACGAAGATGTCGCCAAACCCGGCATGCTGTTCACCATCGAGCCCGGCATCTACATCCCAGGCTACGGCGGTGTCCGCATAGAGGAAGAAGTGTACATCAACGAATCGGGAGAAGCGGAAGTCCTCACCACTTTCCCGACGGAACTGCAGACGATACAGATCTGAAGCTCAAGATTTTGGTTCCCCGCACCAAGAAAGAAATAAGCTTCAACACGGCCCATAAATTGCACAATAAAACCGCTGATCTAAATAGATCAGCGGTTTTATTGTGAAATGGTTTCATCTAATATTTGTTCATAAGCAATGATTATTCCGAAATCCTGGAGCGATTATTCCGCCCTTTTCTTCCCGAAATAAAGCAGACCCATAAGCAACCCAATCAGCAGCATGACCGAGGCGAATATCAGGAACGGTATCGGGCCGAACTGGAAGATGAGCGGTGCGGATAATGCAGTGACGAGCCCGCCGCCAAGAAACGGTTCGAAGACCAGCTGCTTGTAGCCGAAACCTTCAAGTGCAGGCGATTCCGTCTCGGGGTCGGCCACACGGATCAGCATCAGACCGGTGGCTGTCACCCCGGTCGACTGGCCGAAGTCCCCGATGGCACGCTCCAGCCAGTAGTCCGGAATCATCCTTGGACCGAATACAAAGAATCCGAAGACGTTCCATACGATGCCGGCTAATGCCAAGAGTAGGAACGGCACCAGATATTCACCCAGTACCGCCAAGGAAACAGTCGCAATCGCACTGGTGATGAGGATATCAAGGGCAAATCCTTGTATAGTCGTAATCATTTGCCTGTCTACGAGGCGGGCTGTATCGTATTTGTCCACGAAGAATTGGACCGCCAGTCCCCCAAACATCGCCAATGGGAACAGTGGGACGTATGTCATGAAGTCCGAGCCGAATGAGACAGCTTCCAGCCATTTGAGACCTTCTAGCAGAAGATAGCCGATAAAGATGGCAAGGCCCACTATGGCAAAATGGAAAGTAAGTGTTTCAATGGATTCGGCGCGTACCGTCTTTTCAGGACCGGAACCACGGTCTTCCTCTTCGACGATGCCCGCTTTCTTCGTAGCTGACATTCCTTTTACATCGCTGATGATTTTCGTCTTGTTCCGGCGGACCCCCCAGTTGATCAGGATGATACCGAAGATCACCCCGCTCAGGATACCGACGGTGGCCATGCCGACAGCGAGATCATAGGCCTCAGGGAACCCAAGCTCTGCAAACGTTTCCTGTAAACCGGCTGCCGTACCGTGGCCGCCCTCAAAACCGATTTCAACAAGCGCACCGATAAACGGCGGGATGTCATAAAACGGCACCAGCACCAGAACTGTCAGCAGTAGACCAATGACGTACTGCCCCCAGCCAAGAGACCAGCCGAAGGCCAATTGTGGTCCACCCACATTCCATATCCGCTTCACATTCGGTAAAACCGTACCGATGAACAGCGTCGCAAACACGACGTTGATCATGAGACCCGGGAGTGACGACCAGACTTCCATAATTTCTTCCGTCAATATTCCTGTTGTCCAGAACGAGTCTTCCCCGACAAAGTTCCCAGCAATCCGTCCGAGTACTCCCGGACCTAAAAACAATGCCACGAATCCTCCGATGACGGACGCCGGGAGGAAAAGATTCTGCATCAATTCCACGCGCATCCGGATCCATTTTCCGATCAGGAGGAAAATCCCCAGACAAAGCAACGCAAATCCAATATGTTCCGGACTCATAATTACACCCCTCCCAATAAATTAAAAAAAGTATAATCATCGCATATTACTTTTTGTAAACAATAGCTATTATTACCCTCCTCTTCCCGACAATGATAATATGGAAACGTGAAACCAATGACAAAATGGATGGGCATGTGAGTAATAATCGTTACAACCGCAAAATCGACCCTGAAAATTTCGAGGAGGCTTTCCTAGGGGAAAGCCGAAGTCCATATATGACCAGTGCATTGCGGACTTCAAACCCATCATCACCCTCGACCAGCTCGAGAAGATGGTGCATGGCTACAACCAGGGGTCGAGCGGTATAAGCTGGAGCACATCTCCCACCTCAGGGAGCATCGACATTATCTGCGGCGCAATCAGAGTGGTGAGAGGGCGTTGAGCGTCTATTTCAACTCGGCAGCCCACTCATCCTGGAGTTTCCGAGAAAAGTATTCAAGTGACTGAAAGGAGCAGCTTATATGGAGACCGTATACTTGGCCGGCGGATGCCTATGGGGCGTCCAGGCCTTCATCAAGACCCTGCCTGGTGTCATATCTACAGAAGCTGGTAGGGCAAACGGCACCAGTGACACGCTCGAAGGCGTGTATGACGGCTATGCCGAGTGTGTAAAGACCGAATTCAATCCGACCGTCACATCCATCGATCGATTGATGGGCCATCTGTTTGAAATCATCAATCCATATAGTATCGACCGCCAGGGGGAAGATGTCGGCAGAAAATACCGAACTGGATTATATAGCGAAGACCCGATGCATCTGGAAGAAGCGGAAGCCTTCATACAGCAGAGGGAGGATCACGCGAAAATCGCCGTCGAAGTCCTTCCCCTTACACACTATGTAAGAAGTGCAGACGAGCACCAGGATCGACTGGAGAGATGCCCCGATGACTATTGCCATATCCCGAAGGAATTATTGATGAAATACCGATGAGTCCCTCTGTCACTACTGGCGGAGCCCACCTCCTTCTATCCACACCGTATTTCCAAAGATAATGATGTTATAATACAAGTAATAAATAGGAGGCTGTACATGAAACACAGAACCTCCAATCTATGGCAGTAGATTTGGGGTTTTATTTGGTGTATTTTCTTCGCCATCTGGATCGTCATTACGTCCATCCAGGCACTTACCGGCAAGTTCGATGATGAACTCGCGAAGCACCGCAATGACGAGTAAGGAGGGATAACCCATGCTCGACAATATCAAGAAGTTGATCCGGTACTACGAGGAAGTGCTCGAAATGCCGCACCGTACGGAGGTCGCCAGGGAGCTGAGGGACCAGGATGACCTCTTCCTGCTGCTCCTCTACTCCGAGATGATCGGCATACCGAATCCGGTCTACTACTACACGCTGGAACTGTATCCGCACATCATCGAGGACTTCCACGACTGGCATCTCCGCATGGGGATGGACAAGTCGCCGCTGACCGGCATCCGCTGCTGCTGACTATACTAAAGGAGCATATCCATGAGCATTCATACAAAGAAGATCCTGTTCATCGGCGGCAAGGGCGGGGGGGCAAGTCTACGTCCGCTGCCGCCATTGCATGGCAACTCGCAAAATCAGGGAAGAAGACGCTGCTCGTCTCGACCGATCCGGCCCATAATCTCGGGCACATCTTCTCGCGTGACATCGGCGGGGAGACGGTGGAAATTGCAGAGAACCTCCATGCGCTTGAGATCGACCCGGAGCATGAGACGAAGAAGTACATTGACTCTGTAAAGGAGAACATCAAGGGCACCGTCCAGTCCAGCATGATCGAGGAGGTCAACCGCCAGCTCGATACCGCCCAGGCCTCACCCGGTGCGGATGAATCGGCGCTGTTCGACAAGCTCGTCTCCATCATCCTCGAGGAGGAAGGTGAATACGACCACCTCGTATTCGACACCGCCCCCACCGGTCATACGATAAGGCTGCTCACACTGCCGGAGCTGATGGGCGTGTGGGTCGAGGGGCTGCTGAAGAAGCGGCAGAAGACGAACGAGAACTACACTCAGCTGCTGAATAACGGGGAACCGGTTGAGGACCCGATCTATGATGTTCTGCTCACCCGGCAGAACCGCTTCTCACGGGCACGGGAGATCATGCTCGAGTCCGGCAAGACGGGGTTTATATTCGTCCTGAATCCCGAAAGACTGCCGATTCTTGAAACCAAGAAGGCTGTGGGTCTCCTCGACAAGTATCACCTGCATGTGAAGACGCTCATAATCAATAAGGTGCTGCCTGATGAAGCCGACGGCACCTTCCTCGCCCAGCGGCAGGAGCATGAGCAGCGGTATCTGAAGGAGATTGAAGATACCTTCACGAATCAGAACCTCATCCGCGTGCCCCTGCTCCCCCATGACATCACGACCATCGAGGAGCTCGACCCGTTCAGCGCGTATTATGAGATGGACTGAAAAATAAGAGGAGCCTCCACCACTGTGGAGACTCCCATATGTTGAATCTATTGGAGCAGAGCAATCTGCTCCTTTTTTATGGACTTATGATGTAATGGTTAGTTTCAGTCAGAAGCGGTAAAAGTATAATAATGAATATATGGAGGGATGAAGATGAAACGCACTGAAGAGATTGAAGTCATTACAATCAAGGTCGAAGACGACAGCAAGATACCCAACCACCCCGACTTCCCCCTGCTGATCTATAAGAACGTGTTTGAAGATGGAGACGATATTCCCGCCATCCTGAATTCCAATGACTGGTCCGGGGAGTGGCTCGGCTCCGTCCACCCTTTCCACCACTACCACAGCAACACCCACGAAGTGCTTGCGGTCAAGGAAGGACATGCCACACTGCAGCTTGGCAGTGAGCAGGGTGAGGTGGTAGAAGCGGAGAAAGGCGATGTCATCATCCTCCCAGCCGGCTATGGCCATAAAAAGTTAGAAGCAAGTGACGATTATGCGAACTACGGTGCCTACCCCGGTGGCCTCAGTTTTGACATGTGCTATGGAGAACCTGAAGAGCGGCCTGAAAAGTTGGAGAATATAAAGAAGGTTCCAAAACCTGAGTTTGACCCAGTGTTTGGTCAAGGTGGATCGTTATTCGATTACTGGAGAAATTCATTCTAATAGCATAAAGTGGAACTAGTTGGATTGAAATCCTTCTTTAACGCTGTCAATTGAAAGTAAGAAAAATTCATAGTTGCTAATAGAATTATTCATAATTTTTTATTGAGTTATTACTAAAGCAACAATTAACGGTACTCTCTAAAAAGCTATAACATATATGTTTTGAGCAACTTATAAAACCCACATTATCTCTTGTCCCATATTTCCAAAAATTCATTTAAATAAAAATTTCCTTTTTTTGAATCTACCATTTTTAAAAAATTTATTTTACCCAATATATATTCTCTATAATTAGAGACAAAAAACTTGTCATTAAAAGTTAAATGATTTTCCATCCCTCTCGTTCTAATATAATATAGTTCTTGCCTTAATTGTTTTATATACTCTTTTGGTACAGAAACTTTATCATTTACAACTAACCCTGTTACTTCTTGTCTTGAATAATAAGGTTGAACTCTAGTTTTTTCTTTTTTAATTTCAAAGCCTTCATCATTCAGTATTTCAGAAATTACCTTTATAGATTTATAAACTTCTTTCGAACCCGAGAGTGTTATATCATCAGCATATCTGGTATATGTAAGATTATTTTTTTGTGCATATGCTTCAATACGATTATCCAATTTTATTAAAATAAGGTTAGAGATATGGGGGCTTGTAGGAGCTCCTTGCGGTAAATAATTATTAAATGTACATAGATTACTTAATGTTAGGGATACTTTCTCGCTATATCCTATAGATTTAAAAAGAATAAATACCTTTTTATTATTTATATTTTTAAAAAAATCTTTAATGTCAATATTCAAAACATACTCTTTATTTATATGTTCTTTAGCATTATCCACTATTGAAATATTTTTTTTGAATCCTTTTGCTTTATGATGAGCTTTTAACTTATATAATATATTATCAAGTATCCATCTTTGACAATGCATTAACACTGGGGATGGTTTGCTTATTTCTCTCTTTCCATTCCTCTTCTTTGGAATAGAAAAAGTTGTCATATGGTTTTTTGGTGAAAAAAGCACACTGAAAAATTGATCTTCATTTATATTTATTAATCTTGCTAAATGAATATTGTCAAAAATCACAGGGACTTCTTTTTTATTTAAGTTTTTAACATACTCTAATATCTCTTCCTTATGGTCGTGTTTCCTCAAATTTTTTTCTAGTTCAATAATATCCATATCCAGAACCCCCATACTTACCAAAAACTGTATTTGTTTTACGTCAAGAGTAATTACTCTTGACACAATAAATTGCTAAATTTATTGTAGCAAGTCATCTTGGTTTTCAGATGACTTGCTATAATGGTTTAGAACCATTAAATTAAACGAAGACGACTCGTCTTCTTTTCTAAGCATGGAAGTTATCCGGAATATAGATTTCACTAATTCCTAACGGTGAATCATTAGGAATAATAGTTTCATTATAACTTTCTTTCTGTATAAAATCTATCTTATCATTATACTTTTCGTTTAAATACATTTTAGACTTGTTAGTAAGGTTATAACTTTCATCTAGTAAATTTTCTTCAATCATTATTTCTAAAAATTTGTTTATTTGCTCTTTTTCAAATCCTAATATACTTCTAATTTCGTATTTTTCACCTATCCCTCCCATTTCTTTGAAATATAACAATACAATATCTTTCTTATATTCAATTTTATTTTTTTCTTCCATATGACATCTTCTTCCTAATATCCTGTATTGGATTTATTTCTCGTTTCCTCTCAAATGGCCCCTTATATCCTCTATTTTCCCACCATAAGGATGCTAGAGTGTTATTAGGTGTATTTCTATAAGAGCCAACGAGAAGCATTGATCTATCATATCCTAAGATATAATTCTTACTTACTTTTATCTTATCTCTCTCTAGTCTTTTTACTTGATTATAAAAATTAGAATCTAAGTAGAGATTCTCAATTAAGTTACAAGTATAATTATAAACATAAAATTCGATATGAAACTCTTCATCTATATAAGTCTTTTTTATTTCCTCTTCAATTTCTTTGCGTAATGTTAAAATTATGAAGATGAGATTTTTGCCATGTAGATTAAAATTTCTTTTAAGCTCCTCAATAAAATTTTTCAATGTGTTACCTGAGCCTACAAAGTCGTCTATAAAAACTATACTATTCTTACCTTCTAGTATTTTTTTGTATTTTTCAAGCAATGGATTTTCTTCATATTCCGTAGTGAATAATATATGATGAAGATTAAGCACATTTTGATTCGGCAAATTAAATTCGTCAAGAAATAAACTCAATATATGAGATGAGCTATTGTACTTAGCCTGTTTATCTGTGATATTTGAAAAAATTATTTTTACATCAGTACTTATGTTAGACACAGTGATTCCTATATAGGGTATAAATTGTTCCTTAATTTCTCTCTTAGAAAAATAAGTGAATTGGTACATCAAATTCTTAACAATATTCTTAGTATCTGCGTCTATATTGGCATTATTGAAAAAGTTTCTTATATTACTCTCTAAATGAGGCTTATCATCGTCTCTATCTTCAAGTTTTAACTTTTTCAATATTTTACCTATATTGTAAGTATCTTTATCCATAATTAATTTTCATCTCACTTAAATTATAATCTTAAAATACATAATATTTATAGTGAAGAACAAAATATGTTTGTACATTGTAAGCTACTCAATAAATCAAGATGAAGTAAAACTTAGTTTATTTGAGGGCTTGAACGACGTAAAAGTCTTTCCTTCTACCATCGTCTACCATATATAACTATTCTCATCTGTAGTAAGCGTCAGTTCATATTCAATTGCTTCGGACTGATTCATTATATCGTGCTCGAGAGTCGCTTCACTTTAGTAACTGATATACCATTCACCCATCGCGATCAATTGGTAGTTGCTTCCATTATACTATAAACACCCCTCCGAAAAGAATATGTTGGTTGAATTTAATACAGCTGATTAGTCCCGTTTTAGCGAGCATAGTCAGAAGACATTACTAAAACACACGATTTATAGTTGATCGTGTATGTTCTATGGAAAGTTCCTCACATAAAAACCTCACTAACCTATACATGGACTCTCACACTTAGGCGGAGAAGTATACGAATTTAAATATCCTTCTCTATTCAAATCATATTTTGGCAAGATATTGCATTTTATTCTTTACGTATAAACGCGATTGCCCTTTGGAAATCATATTTTCGTTTGTCAAAATAAGCTAGACAGTTCTTTCTCACCCATGTAACCCAAAAAGACTTCCAATGGTGTACGATAGTTCAATGATTTTCTTGGGATATGGTTTCTTCTGGCGGCAACCGATGAGATAAAAGCTTGGTCGACCGTGTTGAAATCCATATCTTTAGGCAGGCCATCCCTTCTGAGCAAGCCGTTGGAATGTTCGTTTAATCCCCGCTGTGATGGTGTGCCCGGATCGGCAAAGTAGATGGATAGATCATTTCGATTGCTCATCGACTGCCAGTTGGAGAACGCCTTGCCACAATCGAAGGTGATGGATTTGAATAGGTTTCTAGGCATCTGTTGACACCATGTATTAATGGCAGACTCAATATCCAGTGCGGTTCTGCCTTTGGGTTTTAATGTGATGATGGCTTTTGACAGACGCTCAACCAGCGTGATGACCGCACTCTTGTGACGGACACCGACAAGGGTGTCGCCTTCGAGGTGGCCGAACGCTTCATTGAAAGTGGGATAGTCATCCACTCTTTCAGAGATATTACGCCTGAAGGCTTGTCTGCCCCGGCGTTCCTGACGGCCATTCGGTTTTCGCTTGCCCTGCATTGGCAGCTTGGCCGCATCAAAGGTTTCCCGTTTGAACATCCGATACAGCGTGCGACCCGAGCAGTCAATTGGCATCTCCTGCCGGCCGACGATCACATCCGGTGTCCAGCCCTGAGCGACCTTCTCTTCGATGTACTTCTGTTGACTGGTCGGCAAGACACTTTGTTTTCTACCACATCGCTTCTTATTTTCTTTATAGCGCTGATAGTAGTCGATGGCGGTGTGCCCGGCCTTGAAATGCTTGATGACATTGTGGATAGTCTGCCGGGCACGTCCGAGCCGTTTCGCAATCTGAGCCACGGTAGTTCCGTGTCGGAAATAGGCTTCTATGAATACTAATTCATCCGTGGTAATATGGGTGTCGGTCATGCATGATCACTCCTATGATTTCTTTTGTCGGAAAACCATTTTGAGTGTATCATGTGTGACCGTTTTATGTGTCTAGCTTAATTTTACAATCGGCGATTATTAAAAATGTTTTGATATTTTAATTAAATTTATATAGGAGATAGAAGCCATGATAAGTTTTCAGAAAGAAGATGTAGAAATCAAAGCCTTAAAACTCCTTAAAGAGTATGATAGCAAGAAGTATAAAGATGCCTACAAATCTGAAATGCCAGATATACAAAATGATATTACTAATGTAGGAGTCGAAGTTGTTGTCGTAGATTTTAAAGAGAATTTATTTTTAGATAAATTATTTGGTGCACCATTTCTCCAATTTCTTAAAATGACTAACTGCTATAAGATTAAGAAGAAAGAGTTAGAAGGTTTACTGGAGGTTACTGACAATGATGTAGCTTTACAAGAAATTATTAATTCTAAGCCCGTATACGATAAGAATGGTAAAGCTCATCACGTTACTACACGGGATGAAATTCAGGATTTAAGACCAAAACAAGAAATATACTTAACTAGTTATTCTAAGTATCAATTTGAATTAGATGAAAAAGATAATATAAAATTAGTTGTTCCTCCTGCCCAATGGGTCGGACCCCTTCCAGAGATGATGTTACAGGCAGTAAAGGATAAAGAAGAAAAAGCAAAGAAGTATAAGCAATTTGAAGAATTGAATTTATATCTACAAAGTTTTATAAGCGATAAAGAAGAAATTGATGAATTTGAAAAGTTAATCAACGAATATCATAAGAAGAGTAAATGTTTATTTAAAAATGTCTATCTCCCAGCTTTTTGGACAAGTGAACAAAAAATATATCACATTTCCCTTGATTAGTGTAAAAACACCTCATAATCAAATCACACCATACTTATATTTACCAAAATTCAGCGCTTAACTTAACAAGTAACATAAAAAAAATATTTTTCAATAATAAACTATCAAGAGTTTAAAAGAAAATATGTAGAGGTTTAGTACTGCAAGATATGATACATTTTTGCAGTACTAATTTAAAATTTTTCGCAAACTAAGAAAGCCGAATAATTTCAACTTTTATAATAATAATCAAACGAATAGGTTATTTAAAAGCCCTTGCCTCATATCATATAACTTAGATAGATTAGACGCCTCTAATTGAATAATTTTATCAAAACTCTTAAATAAATTCAGAATTTTAATTTGCTCTTCTCTCGAAGGAACACTTATAGTCATTTCACTCAATGTTGATAATGTAATATAAGGAGTGTTGCTTATTCGTTTCTCTGAATACAGTCTTTTCATTAAGTTATGTGATAGAAAGAATCTTACATACTGTATTTTTTTCTTGAAAACCACTTAATACATATGTCCTTTGATAGGCGTTAAATTTCCCATTGTAATAATGTATATATCCCACATTAGCACCATTTCCAGATATGAGTAAGGCCTCTGTATTAAAGCTATATATATTTGTTTTATACACTTCTTTTGCACAAGTGTAAAAATTATATTCTCCTCCTTCTACCATCGCATTCGCATCTAATTTACCAGTCTCGATCTTACACACTTCTCCTAACTGTTTTTCTTCCCATTCTGGATAATCATTACCATCCTCATCTTTGAACCTTAATTCTTGAGAAAAAATCTTTTGCATATACCCCTTCTTCTGTTCTTCCAATAACTCAAGCTTCTTCTCTTGCAGTTCAATTAATCGATCAAGTTTGCTGAAAAAGTCACCTATTTTTTGTTGTTCCTCTATTTCTGGGTAAGGTATTGGCATAGTCTGAAAAACAGAGTCTTTAATTGAGAACCTATCAGAACGTGCTCCTTTATCACCGTTAAAATACATAAACTTATGCCATTTTGTAGTTTGGAAGTAATGTTCCAAAAAAGCCTTATTGATATTATTAGCCCTAAAAACATAATATAAAGGCGACATCACTCCTACTCTGTTTAATTTGTTTCTCTTTACTGGACCTACGGGCGCGTGATTTGAAATTCGAGGATTATAAACGAAATCATCTGGATTTACGATATAATAATTACTTAAACTTTTTAAATTTGATATGTCTTTATCGAAATAATCTCTTTGGCTGACAACACCAAATTGAGCAGAATTAGTAAAAGTCTCAGTAACCCTCGTATCCTTATTTTTTTCTCTCACTTTATAAGATACTTCATTGAGTTTTCTCGTATTCCACTCCCCACTAAACTCAGGAAATCTCAATTCAGGCACATTCTGTTTACTTATCATACAACACACCCAGTTCTTTTAAATATCCATTTATTTCTTTCTCAAGTGTCTCGATTTCTGCATCAATTTCCTTAATATCTTTCTGGACTTGCTCGAGATCGACGGGTTCTTCTTCCTCGAACGTATCAACATATCTTGGGATGTTCAGGTTATAATCATTCTCTTCAATTTCCTCGAGTGTCGCGACATAGCTGTACTTATCTATTGTCTCTCTACCACGGTATGTTTCGAGAATCTTATTGACATCTTCGTCCCGCAGATGGTTTTGGTTCTTGCCCTTCTCAAACGAACTTGAGGCATCGATGAACAGGATATCGTCATCCGCCTGCCGGCTCTTCTTGAAAACAAGGATGCATGTCGGGATGCTGGTGCCGTAGAATATGTTAGCCGGCAATCCGATGACGGCATCGAGATAGTTTTTATTTTCAATGAGATACTTGCGGATTGTACCTTCTGCTGCGCCCCTGAAGAGGACACCGTGCGGCAGGACGACGGCCATCGTGCCGTGGTCATCAAGGTAGTGCACCATGTGCTGGATGAAGGCGAAGTCGGCCTTTGATTTCGGTGCGAGCTTGCCGTAGTCGCTGAACCGATCGTCATCAAGGAATGAAGCATCTCCACTCCACTTGGCACTGTATGGTGGATTGGCGACGACGGCTTCGAACTTCATGTCACCGAATGCCGGCTCTTCGAGTGTATCGCCATTCTCGATGGAGAATGCCTTATAGTTCACATCATGCAGAAGCATGTTCATTCGGGCGAGGTTGTATGTCGTGCTGTTGTATTCCTGGCCATAGTAGTGTCTGACATTGGCATTCCTGCCGACACGGAGCAGGAGGGATCCGGAACCGCATGTCGGGTCATAGACGTTCTTGAGGTCTGTCTTTCCGGTCGTCACGATTTCAGCAAGAATTTTGGACACCTGTTGTGGTGTATAGAACTCCCCTGCCTTCTTGCCGGCTGTGGCGGCGAACTGCCCAATCATGTACTCATACGCATCACCGAGCATGTCGATTTCCATTTCACTATGCACGAAAGGCAATGTGTTCAAGTTCAACATGACTTTGGAGATGAGTTTCGTTCTGGCGGATACGCTATTGCCAAGGCGTGAGGATGTAAGGTCCATATCATCGAAGAGATGGGTGAAGTCGTCTTCACTCTGCTCTCCAAGCGTCGATGCTTCGACTGCCGAGATGGCTTCTGACAACTTCTCGATGTCGAAGTCTCCCGCTTCTATCTCCCTGATCATCGTGCTGAAGAGATAGCGCGGCTCGACGACGTAGCCGATGCGTGTCGTGAGCTGCTTTTTCAACGCTTCCCTATATTGTTCATTTTCCCAAGCATCTTCAAAAGTCATCTCGTCTCCGAGCATTTCCTCCACTTTCTCTTCTGTCTTTTCTGACAGGAATCGATAGAAGATGAGACCAAGTATATAGTTTCTGAACTCGCTTGCATCCATATTTCCCCTGAGATCGTTCGCAATGCTCCAGAGTTTTTTGTGCAGCTCTGCCTGCTGCTGGCGCTGTTTTTCTGTTACTGTCATCATTTATATGTTTCCTCCTGTTACTTGACTACGCTATAAATCAATTATACTCCCCTATTCAACAAAGCCGTATTTATCAGATAGACTTTCGATGAAACTGCGTACTTTATCCAACTTTTCTATCCGTTCGAGGAAAGGTGCAGAAATCCCCGCTTCTATATCATCATTATATAGATGTCCGCTGAACTCATATTCACTGATCAGCTTCTGCAGCTTGCTTTTCGGATAGTTCATCTCTTCAGAGAATCGATTGATTTCTTCAAGCTTTCTTTCCTCTTCGAAATTCAAGTAGATTTCCCGAACCTTATCGTTTTTCTCAAGGTGGGGGACCACCTTGTCCAGAAACTCCCGGATGAGTTCTGCTTTATTCCTGAGCTGCTGATCATCCGTCTGTTCCAGCAGCAGTTTGATCTGTCTTTTCTCCTCAGCCTGCTGCTTCTTGTCCTTGAGCTCAATATTTTCAATCAGCCGCCGGATATAGTTCACATTGACGCGGTCGTTTCGTACGACTTCTATGTCAAAGTCGATTTCATCCAAAATGGAGACCTTCTGCCCTTCACGTTCCCGCTTGATGTGCTCATAATAGACCCCTTTATAGATGCCCTCATAATCCTTGTACTCCTGCTCATCCATCCCAACGGTTTCTTCAGTGAATTCGAAAGCTTCAAATGTCTTGAGTCTTGCAAGGGTGCGGGCGAGTCCCCTGAATGTCAGAATGAATTCTTTGATATCCTCTTCATCCTCCAGTCGTTTCGCTGATGCTGGTGTGGAGGAAATCTGTTGCAGCTTTTCTAGGTATCCGGCGAAACGCTTCCGATACTCTTCATAGGATTTACTCAATACAACATCTGTATTTTCAGTATCGGAGAATATTCTCAAGGCTTCATCCGTTTCCTTCTTCAGGTTGCGGTATACAACGATATTGCCGAACACCTTCTTACCTTTATCCACACGGTTCGTCCTCGAATATGCCTGAATCAGATTGTGATGCTTCAGATGTTTGTCGACATAAAGTGTATTCAGCATTCTGCTGTCGAATCCCGTCAGGAACATATCGACGACGATTAGGATATCTATTTTTTCTTTAGCCTTATTCCCTTTCATCCGGCTGGAGACATCCTGGAAATAGGCATTGTATGTGTCCAGCGAGAAGTTCTGTCCATATATTTCATTGTAGTCCTCTATGACACTTTGCAACTCATTCTTCGCGTGTACCTTCACATCCCCATCCTTCCGATCCTGGTTGGGCTGATAAGTGAATATGGTCGCTACTTTCAGTGGGCGCACACCGGGCTCCGCATTGATTGCTTTGAACATTCTATAGTACTTCATCGCCATTTCTATGCTTTGCGTCGCCATGAGTGCAACATATGCTCGATTATGGGTCTTATTATTGTGTATCCCATGAATATGTCGGGCTACTTTCTCAATCCGTTCATCTGCCAACCATACTTCGTCCGTATTGATGCCCGCCACATATTCTCCACTCTGCTCTCTTATCCTGTCTTTGAACGTATTGATGTATTCTATGGAGAAGCCAAGCACATTTCCGTCTCGTATGGCATCTTTGACAAGGTAGCTGTGCAGACATTTGTCGAATATATCTGCTGTACTCCGGCCATCCTGACTTCGATTTTCTTCAAATCTTGGCGTACCGGTGAACCCGAAATACTGTGCCCGCTCAAAATGCTTTTTTATTTTCATATGCATGTCCCCGAACTGGGAACGATGGCATTCATCAATGACGAATATCACCTTGTCCTTTCGATACTGCTCCATGACATGCTGATGTTTGCTTATCGCATTAGACATCTTCTGTATTGTTGTGATGATCATTGGCCTGCTCTTGTCTTCAAGTTGGCTGATCAACTGTTTCGTGCTGTTGGTCTCATCCACCGATTCATGTTCAAATTTATTGAATTCCTCCTGTGTCTGGGCGTCCAGATCCTTACGGTCGACGAGGAATATGACCTTACTTATTTCAGGTTCATAGGACAGAAGCTGACTTGCCTTGAACGATGTAAGCGTCTTTCCGCTTCCCGTTGTATGCCAGACATAGCCATTTCCATCTGTAGTAAGTGCCCTTTCAATCAATGCTTCCGTTGCATATATCTGATATGGCCGCATGACCATCAACTTTCTCTCTGATTCATTGATGATCATGTATCTGGAAATCATTTTGGCCAAGTGTCCTGTTATCAGGAAAGATTGCATGAAATCATCGAGATTTACGATGAGGTTGTTCTCTTCATCCGTCCAGTAGAACATCAGTCCTCTAAGAAAGGCCTTGTCACTATTCGCAAAATACCGAGTGTCATTATAATTGCTTACAATGAACATCTGTACATACCGGAACAATCCTCTCAAGTTATGATCCTGGTATCTACCGACCTGATCGAAGGCTTCATGTATGGAAACGTCCCGACGTTTCAGCTCAATCTGCACCACTGGCAGGCCGTTGAGGAGAATCGTCACATCATAACGTCCACTAAATTCATCATTCACACTCACCTGGTTGGTAACCTGAAATATGTTATTGGAAAAATTCTTCTGATCAAAAAGTTCAAGATAGACTTCTGTCTCGTCGTCCCGCTTCAGGACAAACTTGTCCCTGAGGATTTTTGCACTATCGAACACACTCTTATTGTTGATCTGCGTCATCAGGCGGCTGAACTCCTTGTCGGAGAGCGGTTCCTCCTTCAGCTTCGTGTGCCGCTCATTCAACAGGTTCCTAAAGTTCTCCTTCAACTGATCTTCAGTGTGTATAAGTGCCCGCTCATATCCAATTGCTTCGAGCTGATTCATGACATCGCGCTCGAGAGCCGCTTCACTTTGATATCCCATATGCCATTCACCCATTCTTATCTATTGGAAGTTGCTTCCATTATACTATAGATGCCCCTCCGAAAAGAACATGTTGGTTGAATTCACTTTAAACTCTTTTATATTTAAAGGGATAATAAGAAAAAACTTTGGATTCATCAAAAAGATGATTCCAAAGCTTTTATTTTTGTTCCTAAAATCCAATTGGCAACATTGTTTTATTCAACCTTTATTGAATATATCATCTTTGAACACAAATCCCGAATCAACCAACATGGAGGCAAATTCTGTGTCTTGAATCACCCTTATTCTTTCCCCTTGCTCATCCTGTGGAATGTCCGCTGTATTTTTATCGAATTCACCTGTAGTGATGAACCATTTGAAAGGTTCCAGATGTTCGAATCTATCGTCTTCTTCATATTTATAGGCAAGCAGTTGTCTGATTCCCGTGTCATCAGACTTGCCAGTATGCCTCTTGGCCTGTACATATATAACTATATCTAAAGTAGTGAAAGCTGCCTTTACATCTACATCTGCGATGCTACTGTTCTTTTGGGAGTTCGAATTTTTAGGTGGTATGACAGTAACATCTGCACCAATGGATACCATGTAGGCTTTAATTAACTCTTCAAAATGCTGATCATTTAATTGAGTGAGATAGTCATGAATTTTCTTTACGATGCTATCTCTTGTAGGAGTGAAGTCATAGACCGGGACTTTATTTCCATGTTTTATAATCATCTTCTCTATTGTATCTATATCCCTATCATTAAGATATAGGTTAGTTCCTCTATATTTCAACTTGGACGCTAAATCAGCTGGGACATATCGATGCCTGCTTATTCCCGTACTGATCATTCTAACCGGGACTACAAATCCTATATCTATATCTTCCGGATTATCGTAGGCGTAAGGGGACCCGGTCACTTCACAAAGATCCAGTTCACCAGATTTCGGAATCAGCACCCTATCTCCTTTATCCAACTTCAAAAACCTGTACAGGTAATTGCTTCTCCTTGCAGTCAACCAATCATTGTTGATTTCATTGCCCAACTCTACAAAATCGTCTCTAAATTCATGTTGTTCCATTTCTTTTGCATTTCTTAAGACCCTCTCGGCTTTCTCGCCTTTCAACATAGACCAACCGATAGGAAGCAAATTCTCTTCTTTAAGCAACTTTACCGAAGCGTTATTTTCATGACTGATACGATGCATCAAATACATAACCTACACTCCTTTTATAATTTGTATTGGAAATAATAGAAATAACTGTAATTATTCCTCTCTTTCCCTAAAGACGTTTGAATCATGTAACCAAGTCTTCTTTTTTGATTTTTTTAATTTTGACTTCTTTCAATGTTTCAAAAGGTATCAGACGTTCGATGCCTTGAAGCGCGATATCGACCGATTCATCACATTCTTCAACACCGAACGCATCACATTAAAAATGGCACAGCTCCGATGAGCTGTGCCAACCATAACCGATTCTTTTTTAACTGTCTACTTGAATGTGTCCAGTCCATACTTTTCTGAAGAGGCTTTTAAAGACTAATATATTGTCTTTTAAGCTTCAATATTCTTATTTCAGTTTTGACCTGCTTCACTCCGGCGGACTTGGTGGATTATAACCTTCATATGGTGCACCACTTTCTGATCCTTCGAGCTCCGGTGCATCTGTTTCATACAGATGCACGCTCGATGCTCCACCATTTTGTTCAATCAGGCTTTCGTCTTTCTCTGGGTGATCCTTGAGAATATCCAATTGATCACGGTATAAATAATCGATTTCTTTCAATCCATCCAGAGATTCAGGGTTATAGAAACGCAGTAGATCTTTCATCAAAACTTCGTCGGAATGATTCAGCTCTTCTCTCGCATTATCTCTATAGCGATAAAGTGCTTCCAATTCCTCTTCGGTAAACTGATCCTGCAGTTCCTCCCCTGTCTCTGTATCATAGATTTCCTCTCCCAAGAAAGTATATTCCGGCGTCACCACACGTCCATCTCTGAGTGGGACGGTATTATCGTGTTCTTCTGATAGAATATCCTGTCCCATAAATAGATAGCCATCTGTTTCCACGCCGAGTAGATGCATTAAGGTTGGAAGCATGTCCACCTGACCACTGTATGTGTCGAACACTTCACCATTTTCAACGCCGGGGACATGCATGATGAACGGCACTCTTTGCATTTGCGTATCATTGTATTCATTCCACTCTCCCGACTCTTCCCCCACCAACGGTGCCAATGTCGGGTTTCTCATGTTGGAAATACCATAATGGTCACCATACATGACGATGATCGAATCCTCATATAAGCCACTTGACTTCAGGTAATTGAAAAATTCCTCCAACGCCTGGTCCGCATAATGTGCGGTGACGAAATAGTTGTTGATTGTGTCATCCTCTGTTCGGGCCGCTGGAAACGTCACATTTTCCTCATCCAAAGGGTAAGGGAAGTGATGGGAGACAGTGAGGAACTTGGAGTAGAATGGTTGAGGCAGCTGTTCAAGATACTCCACCGAGTCATGGAAAAACAATTTATCCTTCAAGCCATATTCCATTGATCTGTCTCCAGACACATCATAAAACTCGGAATCAAAGAAGAAATCATAGCCGAAACTTTGATAAGTATCCGTCCTGTTCCAAAAAGAGCCGACATTTCCGTGAAAAGCAGCTGAAGTATAGCCCCCATGCTGCGCCAAAATATTTGGTGCTGAATGGAATGTATTTGTCGCTCCCAACGATTGAAACATACTGCCTTGAGGGAGACCATACAATGACAACTCCCCTAAAACTTCAGCATCCGATGACTTGCCCTGGCCGGTCTGATGGAAAAAGTTCTCAAAACTATATGAGGCCTCATTGTCATAGATGCTGGAAAGGAATGGCATGACTTCTTGAGTGTTGCCATATTCATCTTCCAGCTTGTAATCAATTAAAAACTGCTGCACACTTTCCAATCCAATCATAATGACATTGCGGCCCTCTGCCGCCCCAAAGTATTCTGGATTTGGCGCTGCATGGTTTTCGGCCGAAAAGTTAAACACCTTCGCTAAATCTGACTCGTCGGCACTCACTCGCATTTGGTTTTTTTGCGATGCTTGGAACACATCATAACCGGTAAAGAAATTCAAACCTAAATATTTGACGATATAGTTCCTGTCAAAAGTGCGCGTCAATAATTGAGGGCGATCGATCTCCGCCAATATCAGGTTTCCTGCCAAAAGCAGGACACCCACTAATGTAACGAAGGCTTTGGTACGCCTCTTCTGTTCTTTCCTATCTTCGGCGAGCGGTGCCTCCTTTTTATAGAAGAATAGATAGCCAAACAACATGAGATCGACCCAATATAACACGTCCCAGACCCGCATCATTTCAAATGTGGAAGTGAATAAGGCGCCGGTCACATTGTTGGTGCCCGATACGATGTTAAACGTCAGAAAGTCAGCGAATTCCCTGTAATATAGTATGTTCGCATATAATAATACGGACATGAGCAGTAGTATTGTGAACATTGCCCATTTCCTTAACACAGGATTGTTGAAAAATAGTGCGATGGACAACAATATGACGCCCGTCGCAATCGGGTTGATGAACAAAATGATGTGTTCGAATATACCGGATACGCCCAGACTGAATTCAATCCAGTAAGCCATGTATGTTTTCAACCAGAATAGAAAAAGGAATAGGATGAAATATCCATAGCGTCTATTCAATAACTCTTTTATGTTTGACATGTTTTCACTTCCTCATTCTCTACCTTGTCCCTTAACCTCCAATGAATCATAAAGGTTCTATACAGATGATTCATAGCGAATTAAGATAGAGTAGAATATAAGATTATCCCGCAAATAACGTCGAGGGGGGATGACGGGCACTAAATAAAGTTGAAACGCTTTAATATCAAGAGTTGCGATAACTTAACGCCAATATATGGACAGTTACTTCATCCACTTCAACGAAGCATTATCCCTTATGTAGAGTCTCTATAGATGATTTCATTCGTTTCGCTAAAATATCAGAATTTTACAAATATTAAACAGACTTTATCAATACTCTTTATTATATAACAAAATGTGGTTTTTAAGCAAAACTTACCCGTTTATCAACAGCGATTTCTACGAGTCAGTCGCCTGGCAAGACAATAATAAATTAGCGCGACTGGTGCATGGAATACTGTGAAATGGATTGATAAATAGAGGGAAGGGGTATTTTCAGACAGAAGCGGTAAAAGGATAGTAATCAGTATATGGAGGGATGAAGATGAAACGTGCTGAAGCTATTGAAGTCATTCCGATAAAGTTAGAAGACGATGGCAAGATACCCAACCACCCCAACTTTCCCCTGTTGATCTATAAAAGCGTATTTGAAGATGGTGACGACATTCCCGCCACACTTAACTCCAATGATTGGTCCGGGGAGTGGCTCGGGTCCGTCCACCCTTTCCACCACTACCACAGCAACACCCATGAAGTGCTTGCGGTCAAAGGAGGACATGCCACACTGCAGTTGGGCGGTGCGCAAGGTGAAACGATTGAAGCGGAGAAAGGCGACGTCATCATCCTGCCAGCCGGCTATGGCCATAAAAGAATCAAAGCAAGTGATGACTATGCCAACTACGGTGCCTATCCGGGCGGTGCCGATTTTGATATGTGCTACGGTAAACAGGAAGAAAGGCCTGAAACAATCGAAAATATCGCACACGTCCCACTCCCCGATGACGACCCCGTATTCGGCCAGGACGGTCCACTCTTTGACCATTGGATACGATGATGCCGATTTGAAAATAGAAGGCATATAAGTTTAAACACCCTGATTTTAGAGAAGATGTGTAGGAAATCATTTAAAACGAATAGGAGCTGTCTGATAATGAAAACGAATTTTGATCTGGTGGTAGTCGGTACAGGGCCCGCTGCATCCTCTACAGCAATGAAATGCAGGGAAGCGGGATGGGAAGTGGCCATGATAGATTCTCGGCCCTACGGAGGCACTTGTCCTTTAAGAGGATGCGACCCCAAAAAAGTTCTGGTAGGGGCGGCAGAGATGATTGACGGTATGGAACGAATGGGCGGCAAAGGCGTGGTGCCCGGTGCAACCATCAACTGGTCCGAACTGATGGCGTTCAAGCGGACATTTACAGAACCGGTGCCCGACGGAACAGTCAAAAAGCTGCATAAGGCAGGGATCCATACGTTCCACGGACGGGCATCATTTGCAGATGAAGAAACGATTCAAGTTGGAGAAGATCAGCTTACAGGCAAGCACATTCTGATTGCGAGCGGTGCAAAGCCGGTCGAGCTGCCAATCCAAGGGATTGAGCATCTGACATACAGTGATGAGTTTCTGGAACTCGATGCCTTGCCTAAAAAAATAATTTTTGTCGGTGGCGGATATATCTCGTTCGAATTTGCCCACATCGCAGCCCGTGCCGGCGCCGAAGTGCACATCATCCAACGTGGGGCGCAGCCACTTAAGAACTTTGATCCGGAGCTTGTCGACCTGCTGGTGAAAAGTTCTGAAGAAAACGGTATTCAGATCCACCTGGACACAGAAGTCAAATCCATTGAAAAGACAGGGGCGGCCTTTACGGTCGAAGGCATTAAAGAGGACGAATCCTTCAAACTGGACGGCGATCTCGTCGTCCATGGCGCAGGCCGTGTCCCTGAAATCGATGATTTGAACCTTGAAAAGGGAAATGTGGATTGGGAGAAAAAAGGCGTCTCCGTCAATGAATATCTACAGAGTGTCAGCAACCCCCGCGTGTATGCAGCGGGAGATGCAGCCGCGACAAAAGGGCTGCCCTTGACTCCGGTCGCCTCCATGGAAGCACAAGTCGTGACTGCCAATCTACTCGGCGGCAATCAGCGCACACCAAACTACGACGTGATGCCAAGTGTTGTATTTTCACTGCCCAAACTCTCGGCAGTGGGGTTATCGGAAGAAGCGGCCAGAGAACAAGGGTACAACGTCAGAGTCAATAAAATTGATACTTCGGAATGGTACACCTACAAGCGGACCAATGAAAGGTACGCAATGGTTAAAATCATCATCGATGAAGATTCCGATCAGGTGCTCGGCGCCCACCTGCTCAGCCGGGAAGCGGATGAACTCATCAATCATTTCGCCACAGCGATCCAGTTCAAGCTGAAGACAGAGGACCTTAAACAGATGACGTATGCCTATCCTACCGCTGCTTCTGATCTCGGTTCCATGCTTTAAAAAACTGAATCTGTTCCAATATAAAAAAATCATCAAACATGAATCTCCCCCAACCTACTTTTGTAGATTAGGGGAGATTTGTTTTTTATTTCTGCAGATCAACCAGCTGCTTCTTATCTTCCAGTTGATTGAGACGTGACGCCATCGCTTTCGATGCACTATGCAGTTTCTTCTACAGTTTATTATGGTATAATGCGCAGAGGATTTCAGTGACATCAAAATGATTACGAGGTGGATAAATGGACTGGTTTTTCTTCGATTATATATTTGATACTTATATTCTCAGCATCATCACTACAGTCATCATCATTTTAAACATTCTGCTGGCGATCAGCCTTGTCTTTCTTGAACGGCGCAATGCACAAAGCCTTTGGGCATGGTTGCTGATTCTATTCTTCCTGCCCATCATAGGGTTCATCCTGTACATGCTGTTTGGCCGCACCATATACAGGAAAAGCATATTCGCCATTCCAGAAGATGAGAAATTGGGCATGTCCCATCTTGTTGAAAATCAACTGGAATCCCTGGAGGATGGATCATTTAAGTTTCCGAACGAAACCACAAAAAAATATCACCAGATGATCCACATGCTGCTCTATAACGACCAGTCTTTCCTGACGACGAACAACAGCATCCAGACATTTACAAACGGACGGGATAAATTCGATTCCCTGCTTGAAGATATCCGCAACGCAACGGATCACATCCATTTCCAGTACTACATTCTAAAATTGGACGGGATCGGTCAGACGCTCTATGATGCGCTGCTCGAAAAGCAGAAGGAAGGCGTTACGGTTAAAATCCTGTATGATGACATGGGGTCCCGGCGTCTCAGCCTAAAAAGCTTCAGCACGCTCAAAAAAGAAGGCGGGGACGCCAAGTCATTCTTCTCCAGCATATTTCCATTGATCAACCCACGTGTGAACAATCGTAACCACCGGAAGATTGTCGTGATTGATGGGAACATCGGATACGTTGGTGGATTTAATGTGGGCGATGAATATTTGGGACGGGACAAGAAGTTCGGCTTCTGGCGGGACACCCACCTCAAGATACAGGGTAATGCGGTGAGATCGCTACAACTTCGCTTCCTGCTGGATTGGAATTCCCAGCCTGGCGGCGATCGCATAGAAAATGAAGATCGCTATTTTCCTGAAGTACCCTCCCACGGCGAGAAACCAATCCAGATCGTCACCAGTGGACCCGATGAAGAATGGGAGCAGATTAAATATGGGTATATGCAAATGATACACAGCGCTAAAGACTCCATATATATCCAAACACCCTATTTCATCCCAGATCAAGCCTTCTTTGAAGCATTGAAAATTGCCATTTTAAGTGGGGTCAAGGTCCACCTTATGATTCCGAGCTTCCCAGACCATCCCTTCGTCTATTGGGCGACATATTCCAATGCCGGCACACTGGTCAAAATGGGCGCGATCGTGCACACTTATGAAAAAGGCTTCAATCACCAGAAAATCGTTATGGTGGACGATGAAGTCCTCAGCATCGGCACCACAAATGTCGATGTCAGAAGCTTCTCCTTGAATTTTGAAGTCAATGCCTTCATATATGATAAAGAACAGGCTAAGCATTACCGTGAGATATACGAAGCTGATATTCAGGATGCCACTTTGCTTACTGAAGAAAAATATAAAGCCCGCAGCAACTGGATTAAAATAAAAGAAGGATTCGCGCAGCTAGTATCCCCACTTCTTTAGAATTACGCTTTCTAAAAAATTAATGATATTAAGAAGCACCCGTGAAGTTGAATGCCAGAACTCAACTTTAGGGGTGCTTTCGTATACTTAGAAATCCAATCATTTATCGTTGCCTTTATTTTGCTCAGGTTTAAAGTCAATGACCTCTTTAGCGATCATTCCAAGCATACTGACCATTACGCCAACCCCTACGACCAAATACATCATGGTGAATATCTTTCCCGCGTTGGTGACAGGCGTCAGGCCCGTTTCGACACTGCTCGGAATGAGGCTGACGACACCAAAATAGATGGTATCCAGCACACCCCATCCTTCTACACTCGTATAAAATAACGTCCCCGATAAGAGAATCACAAACAACGTGAATAACAGCGACTTGAATGCAGGACGGGATAATGCTTTACCAATGGCTTTCAATAAGCGTAGTGCGGTTAAAAAGAATGAAATCATATTTTTGTACTATCTCCACTTTTTAGGATTATGTTTCTCGTTGAATTATACTCTAAATTAGCCTTTTATGTTAATTGTTGAAACGAAGGAGAGCGTAAAATAGTTTGTGTAAATGAATAAATAGAAAAAGGGAGCCCTTTTCTTGTAGAATCAAGTTA
>NZ_JBHMAH010000010.1:187304-199892 GCF_042429615.1 Salinicoccus siamensis | reverse complement strand
TCCTACCTTATAAGAGCACCTACAGTCAGTTGGACGACCAGTACTGGAAAGGTCTGAAGGAAATAGAAGAAGGGCTCTAAAAGCCCGTCTTCTATTTCTTATTCTCTTCAGACTGGTTATCATGCATAGGATGGTTCGGATCCTTTTCAATCTTTGAAATGAAGATGTTCCGTAGGATTACCGTAACAATCCAGAAAGCGAATACAGCAAGAAGAATGATTGTAACAGTCGCATTATTTTCAAAATCAAGCATGAACAAAAGGACGATGATCAAAAGAGATGCATTTATAGTATCCAGAAATGTACATCTTTTCAGTGGTTTGTTATTCATATGAATCCTCCAATCGAAGTCATTATAACATAATCCATAATCGGATTTGCCAAATAGTAGCATAAATGATAAGTTATTAAGAGCTTAATGAGAAGTTAATGAGAAGGTGATGAAATGATAACCAAGACAACATCGATTGAGTCATTTCAAAAGTTGTTGCAGGAAAAAAAGAATTTTTTCTTCATGAAGCATAGCAGTACTTGTCCAATTTCAGCAGCTGCCTTCGAAGAGTTCCAAAAATTCCATTATGAAAGGGATATGGACGGCTATTATCTTATCGTACAAAATAACCGTGATCTCTCCGATTATATTGCAGAGAACTTCAACGTAAAACACGAATCGCCGCAGGCGTTCTATTTTGAGGATGAAGAAGTGAGATGGCAAGATTCGCATAATAACATTACACTTAAAAACCTTTCTGCCGTTGAAGATTAAAACCAGGACAATGTCCTGGTTTTTTTATAATGGATTGAACATCACTCTATTCTCTCCCTGTTTCTTCGCGGCGTGAAGCATATCATCTGCCTCCTTGAACAACCTGCCTTTCGTTTCCGGGATCACGGGTTGATAGGCGATGCCTATGGACACCGTCAGCCGGACATTCTCGGTTTCGCTGACATGGAAACGCGCCCGCTCTACGCTATTGCGAATCGCTTCAGCCAGGCGCACCGTACGGTCGAATGAGAGGTCTTTCATCACCATCGAAAACTCTTCTCCGCTACTCCTGTATAAAGTGCCGCCACTCGGTACATGATTATCCAGTAGATGGGCCATCTGTTTAATCAGGGCATCGCCAGAAGTATGGGTATATTTATCGTTGATCAGACTGAAATTGTCTATATCAATAAGCAGAAGGCTGAGTGTATCGGATTCGTCCATGAGTTCGGTGACCGCATTATCAAGGGATTTAACATTGCCGAGTTGGGTCAGGAAATCTTTGTACTCTTCTTCTTCATACCGTTTCAAAAGGGCAAGGATGGCATTTACGTCTTCATACATCATCACGGCAGTAAACATCACCACCGTACTTGCCCCGATGAACAGAAACATCTGCCATAAGGTAAGGGGCTGAACGAACATATGAATGCTGATTACGTAAAACAGCGTAAAGATGACGGTGGTTGCTGTCAGTGATTGTAGTTTCCGGATACGGACGAAAGGCAGAATCATCATGATGAAAAAATAAAGGATGAAGAATATCAGATAGATCTGCCACTCGAAATCAAAGATAATATGATGAAAGAGGTAGACGACCCCGACAGCGCCGATGATGAGGTGTGTGGCGCTGTACTTGATCAGGATCAACAAAGGTATGAAATATAGGCTGAACGTCATCCCCGCCAAGTGCAGCGGCACCATCAACAGCAGAACAGCTATGGTGGTCATCAGCAGCGCCTGGAAAACATCGGAATCCATGAATTTGCGATCTTCGATATACTGCAGGCGATGGAACAGGTAGATACCACTGATCGTGATGGATATATTGAGTACGAAATCGATGAGCATGCCTGTCCCTCCTAAATCTTAACTATTCCAGATCTAGATTTTCACGTAATTCATTTCTAGTCGAATTAAATGAAGAATCGTCAGGAATAAAATACCATAGACCATCGTCCAGCCTCTGATCCGTCCCTTCAAGAGTCAGACGTTCTATATTTTGCGCAGCCTTCTGATAGTTGGAACGAAGAGCATTCATTTCCTTGAACGGGATATTAGTACGGACATTCTCACCCATGACATCCAGGATTGAACCGAAGTTTGCTACTGTTTTAAGGCTAAGCATTTCCTGGCCGATGCTTTCAACTACCTGCTGTTGTCTCTTCTGTCTCCCCGAGTCGCCGCCCGCACCTTCGGATTTACGGCTTCTGGAAAAGGCGAGAGCCATATCCCCGTCCATCTCATAGGTTTCGCCAGCTGTAAACTGGTAGCCGGATTGTTCGAAGGTGTCTTCGCTTGTAACCGTGATGCCACCAAGTTCATCGACTATGGTGGTGAACCCATCCATATTTATCGAGAGGAAATGGTCTATCGGCATATCGAGGAAGTTTTCCACTGTACGGGAAGCCATCTCAGGGCCACCGTAGGCATAGGCGTGGTTGATCTTCTCCACTGTGTCGCGGCCTACAATCTCTGTACGTGTGTCCCTCGGTATGCTGAGCATGCGGCCTTCATCAGTGTTCGGGTTGAGCGTCACCACCATGATGGTGTCGGAACGTTGGCCCATGCCACTTGCATTCCGCGACTCATCATCATCGGTTCCGAAGAGGACGACGGAGATGGGGTCGCCGTCTTTGAAGCTTACATCCGTCTCCCTGAGGTCTGAGGTTTCTGATGTGAACTCATCATCATACATGTCATTTGCAGCACCTTTCAACTGCAGATATACATAAGCGAAAATACCGATCAATACGATGACTGAGATTATGAGCAGAGTAAGTAATATTTTGAGGACGGGATGCATCCCGCCTGTTCTTCTATTCATATTAGATCTCCTTTTTCTTGATTAAGATAATTATACAATGAATTTGAGTGTAATTAAAATTATATATGTAGTAAGATTGATGACCGATACATAATTGAAGGTTAGTATGATATAGTGGGTTGGAGATAACTAGTGATGGTGATGGAATGTATACTCTATTTTTATTGACGGTTTCGTTTCTTATTTCATTGATTCTGACACCGCTCTTCATATGGGTTAGTCGTAAATTTGGTTTTGTCGACTATCCAAACAACAGAAAAGTCCACCGGACCCCAATTCCATACCTTGGGGGTGTGGTGATTTTGATATCGTTCATTATTGGTGTCATCATCTCACGTCCGATAGAAGCTGAATACAAGGCAATCATATTCGGCGGAATCGTCATCGTGATTGTAGGCATCATTGATGATAAATATGATCTTAAACCTGGCCTTAAGCTAGTAGGGCAGATTGCAGCAAGTCTGGTCCCGGTATTTTATGATGTGGTGATCGACAGTGTGACTCCATTTGGCATCGAAATCGAATTCGGTATATTCTCCATTCCGATAACCATCATCTGGATAGTCGGCATCCTGAATGCGATCAATCTGATAGATGGGTTGGATGGGCTTGCTACAGGAGTCTCCGTAATCGCCCTTTCAAGTATCGCGTTCATCACGATTCTCCAGGGCAATATTTTTGTTATGATGATCTGCGCAATCCTTATCGGAGCGTGTATCGGGTTTCTGGTCTACAATTTCCATCCAGCAAAGATATTTCTTGGTGATAACGGGGCGATGCTGCTTGGTTTCATAATCAGCGTGGTATCGTTGATGGGCTTTAAGAACATCACCCTCATTTCACTGTTCTTCCCGATCATCATTCTCGCAGTTCCTTTCATCGACATGTTCTTCGCTGCGTTAAGAAGGTATCGCAGTAATGTCTCCCTGGTCAAAGCAGACCGTAGCCACATCCACCACCGGCTGCAGAATCTTGGGTATTCGCATGCTGAAAGTGTAGTGTTGATCTATTTCATCGCGCTCCTCTATTCCGGTGCAAGCATCATCCTCTATTTTTCTACGATACCTGGTGCCATCATCATGTCGCTGCTTTTGATCCTCACAACCGAGATAATCGTTGAGGCGATCAATCTGGTGGACAGTGACTGGAAGCCGGTCCTTAACTTTGCCAGAAAGATTTTCCACCGCATACTGCCATAATCAGCTGACGGCACTTTCAGTTTGGATGATATCCATCTCTTCCAGGTTGGAAGTGTCTTTTGTGATTTCTTTGAGACGGGTGCGGAAAAACTCCATATCATCAATTTTCACGTGGAGTAGGTATGCAACCTTATCGGTATATGAAATGTCCTTGATTTCAATATCCGTATCAGCAATTGTGTGCTCGAACCTACTGGTATAGGTATAATCCATGGTCACTCTGCATGGCACTACATCGATTTCGATCACTTTGCCTGCTGCCTCAACTGCTTTGGCTGCAGCTCCGGAGTACGCACGTATCAGTCCGCCAGCCCCTAACTTTATCCCGCCGAAGTAGCGGGTGACTACCACCGTGACATTATAAAGAGCTTCTCTTTTCAACACTTCCAGTATGGGGACGCCTGCTGTGCCTGAAGGTTCACCATCATCATCCGCCTTTTGGACCATTGCACTCTTTGTAATGATGTATGCGCTGCAGTTATGGGTCGCATCCCTATGCTCTGCCTTGATTGAAGCGATGAATGCCTTTGCTGCTTCTTCTGTATCGGTGCGTGCAATGTATGTGATGAAGCGTGATTTATTGATGACGGTTTCAACAGATTCATCGGTTCTGTTCATATATTCTTGTTCCATCCATTTCACCTCTTAAAAATATATTAACACATGGACGAAAGCGATTGGAATGTAGTAAACTGTTATCAAGTGTGAATCGGTAATTGGAGGGGCGAGTATGAAAATAGCGGTGGTTGTGGACTCTACGTCCTATCTGCCCGAAGGGCTAAAAAAGAAGTATGATATCCGTACCATCCCTCTTAATGTAGTCATTGGAGATACAGCCTATAGGGAAGATGAAGATATAGATGCAGACGCATTCTTTGAAAAGATGAACGAGATGGCCGACCTGCCTGGCACCAGTCAGCCGTCGATAGGCGACTACATCCTGCTCCTTGAAGCTTTGAGGAGCGAGGGATATACAGACGTCATCAGTGTGCATCTGTCGAGTGAGATAAGCGGAACCTATCAGAACGCCATGGCAGCCGGAGAGAGTGTCGATGGAATCAAAGTCCATGCCGTCGACACAGAGATTGCCTGCTATGTGCAGGGCTTCATGGCTCTTTATGCGGCTCAGCATAAGGACGACATGCCCTTGGATGGTTTGATGGATCGGCTGGAGGACATGAAGCGGAAAAAGCATACGAATGCTTATTTCGTAGTAGACACATTGACGAACCTTCAGAAGGGAGGGCGCCTATCGAACGCCCAAGCAATGTTAGGCAGCCTGCTGCAGGTCAAGCCGATACTGGAATTCCAAGATGCGAAGATCGTACCCTTCGAAAAGATACGAACTAAAAAGAAGGCTTTAAAACGCGTAGAAGAACTCTTTGCGAAGGAAATGGAAAAGCATAAAGGTAAACCGGTGACTGCTGTGGTCATCCACAGCAACGCAGAAGAAGAGGGTAGGCGTTGGATGGAGAAGCTCCAGTCGGAGTATCCGGATGTTACGTTTAGATTGAGTTATTTTGGCCCTGTCATTGCGACGCACCTTGGTGAGGGTGCGTTGGGCTTGGGTTATACCACTTTTGAGGTGGATACAGAATATTAGTGAGAAGGCGCAGTTTGTTTACTGCGTCTTTTTTTAATGGGAAAGGGAGTGGATAAATGATATTGGAGCGGACAGGTACAATACTCTTTAAAAATGAAGGTGTCGACATCACCATTCCAAAGTGTCATCGCTGTGGCAATGGGCGACGTGAGCATTTTTACACATATCGATCGCCTCTGCACGAAAAAGAGGTATCCTACTGCTTGAAATGCGTGAATCTAGGGCGTGCAGACACAATGACACCATTATACTGCAGCACATCCGTAGACCGTTGCGACAGTGCCGGGTACATTTTGGATTTTGAACTGACGGAACAGCAGGTATATGCTTCAGCCAGGATCATCGGGGCCTTGGAGGGGCGTCACCATCTGCTTTTATATGCAGTGACTGGTGCGGGCAAGACTGAGATGACGTTTGCGGCTGTTTCACGGGCAAGGCAGAATGGGATGAATGTTGCCTTTGTCTCCCCGAGAATCGATGTGGTAAAAGAAGTATACATCCGGTTGGAGCGGGCCTTTTCGGGCAGTGCCATCAGCCTCATGTATGATGGCGTCAAACAGGTGCGCGGTCATCATTTCGTCGTATGTACCATCCATCAGCTCTATAACTATATCGATCATTTTGATTTTGTCATCGTCGACGAGACTGACGCTTTCCCCTTGCCGGAAGATCCGCTGCTCATGCAATCGATCAGCCGGGCGTGCAGGGAGGGGGCATCGATCATTTATATGTCTGCGACCCCGTCACGAAAACTGATCAGGCGGGTCGGTAAAGAAAACGTGGTGATTCTACCGGAACGCTATCATGGCTATAAGCTCGCCATACCGAATATTCGGTATATCGACGTTGGAAAGGGTGTCTACAGGAACAGGGTGCCCGCCGTCTGCATAAAAGAACTGGAAGGTGTCTTGAATGCCGGGAGGAAAGTGATGGTGTTCTTCCCGGACATTGCATTGATGAAGAAGATGCATCAGCTGATGCAGCGCGAATTCCCAACAATCGAGACAGTGTATAGTGCTGATCCTGACCGCGACGGTAAAGTGGCCCGTATGCGGGCGGGGGAGACTGATATTCTCTTTACGACCACCATATTGGAACGTGGCGTGACGTTCGATCGGCTGGATATAATCATCATCCATGCAGAAAGATTCAGTAAAGAGAGCCTTGTGCAGATGTGCGGCAGGGTTGGAAGGAAACGGACCGATCCAATCGGTAATATTTGCTTCATGGCTGCCTATAGGACCTCTTCCATCACGGCTGCACAGAAGATGCTCAAATCCTTCAATGCAGGAAGCATCAAGATATGATCTGCCTATACTGTCATTCAAACATCCAGGAGGAGCCTGATATAATCACCCTTTTCAAGAAACCCAGCCCTCTATGCCTCGTTTGCCGGGAACTGCTGACAGAATGGCGTACCGGTCTGCGCTGTGACTTCTGCCACCGCCTGATGGAAGAAGATTGGCATAAATGCATGGATTGTGACTTTCTGAAGCGGCGTTTCACGCCACCCGCCAAGATTACTTGCCTCTTGGAATACAATCAAACGGTTAAAATGCTGTTCCATAGATATAAATTCATGGGCGATTACGCACTGTCAGAAGTTCTCGCGGAGCTGCTGGATATAGATCTGCAGGGGTACGATGCCGTCATCCCCATCCCGTTGTCTGAAAATCGGTTTGGAGAACGCGGATACAATCAGACGGCAGCAGTGCTTGAGCAGAAGCGGATAGTCTATAAAGAAGCGCTTGCCACCACCGATAGAGCGAGACAATCGGAACTGAGTAAGGTGTTGAGGGTCAATGGGGAGAACCCTTTCAGTGTCTTGAACGGGAGTGAATTCCGCGACCGACGCCTTCTGCTGGTCGATGATGTATATACGACCGGCATGACAGTGCATCATGCACTCGAGAAACTCTACACCATTTCCCCATCCTCAGTTGATGTGCTAACGTTTTCCAAAGCATGAACATTCTGATATAATGAAAGTAGTAAGAATAACGTACTCAAGGAGGGGTTTCATCATGATAAGATGTGAAATTCGAGGAGAGAACATTGAAGTAACCGACGCCATCAGAAGCCACATAGAGGAAAAAGTGGGCAAACTGGAACGTTACTTCACCAATGCTCCCAATACACACGCTCATGTCAACATCAAGACCTATAATAACAAGAAGGCTAAAGTTGAAATCACAATTCCTATGAAAGACCTGACTCTGCGGGCGGAAGAGAGCCATGATGACCTGTATGCAGCCGTCGACCTGATCATCGACAAGCTGGAAAGGCAAATCAGGAAACATAAGACCAAAATCAACCGTAAGTTCAGGGAGAAGAATCCGGAGCAGGATTTCCTGGCAACACTTGAAGCGGCAGATAACGGTGATGAAGAGGCGGAAGAGACATCTGAAATAGTACGTTCAAAGCAATTCCAGCTTAAACCGATGGATTCTGAAGAGGCAGTGTTGCAGATGAATATGCTCGGCCATGATTTCTTCATCTTCAACGATAGGGAAACTGATGGTACAAGCATTGTCTATAAACGCAGAGACGGTAAATATGGTCTTATCGAAACCAATTAAAGAGTGGTTCCATGTTTTTTTGAGACCTGTTGAAAAGGATCCCCCGGCTATAGTCGGCCAGGGATCCTTTTTGATTCCTTCATTTTATTTTTAGCCCATTTAGTGCTATTATTATTGAATGAATATAGAGTGAAATTAGTGAGGAGAGAAATCCATGGGTATTTTGGACAAAGTCTTTGACGGCAATAAACGGGAGTTGCGTTCTCTCCAGAAGATCGCAGAGAAAGTCGAGGCGTATAAAGAAGAATTCGCCAGATTGTCGGATAGCCAACTGCAGGCGAAGACGGATGAATTCAAAGCAAGGCTTTCCGAAGTTGAAGATGATAAAGAAGACAAGATGCTTGATGAAATTCTTCCTGAAGCATTTGCAACAGTCAGGGAAGCTTCAAAGCGGACGCTTGGCCTTGAGCCGTATCCAGTACAGATTATGGGGGGCGTGACGCTTCATAAAGGCGATATCGCTGAAATGAAGACCGGGGAAGGTAAAACACTCACAGCAACGATGCCCGTATATCTGAATGCACTGACCGGAAAAGGGGTTCATGTAATCACTGTCAACGAATATCTTTCCGCCACCCAGATGGAAGAAATGTCCGTCCTCTACAATTTCCTCGGGCTGAGTGTAGGATTGAACATGAATGCCAAAAACAGTGAAGAAAAAAGGGAAGCTTTCAATGCCGATATAACATATACGACAAACAATGAACTTGGCTTCGACTATTTAAGGGATAATATGGTGACATATAAGAAAGACCGTGTCCTACGCACACTGAATTATGCGATCATCGATGAAGTCGACTCCATTTTAATCGATGAAGCGCGTACACCACTGATCATCTCCGGTAAAGCTGACCAGTCGAATACACAATATATCAGGGCCAATGCTTTCGTTAAGATGTTGAAGGAAGATGAAGATTTCACATATGATGTGAAATCGAAAAACATCCAATTGAATGATGAAGGTATGGAAAAAGCCGAGAAATGGTTTAAAGTCGACAACCTGTACGATGTCAAACATGTTAACCTTCTGCACCATATCAATCAGGCATTGAAGGCCCACTTCTCAATGCAAAACGATATCGATTATGTGGTCGAAGACGAAAAGATCGTCATAGTCGATCAGTTTACAGGAAGAAAGATGAAGGGACGCAGATTTTCCGATGGGCTGCACCAAGCCATCGAAGCCAAGGAAGGTGTCGATATCCAAAATGAATCAAAAACGATGGCATCGATCACTTTCCAGAACTTTTTCAGACAGTTCAACAAGCTCTCAGGCATGACCGGTACAGCCAAAACGGAAGAAGAGGAATTCCTCAATATATACAACATGAAAGTAACGGTCATCCCGACCAACAAACCACTTGCCAGGATTGACCGCACCGATAAGATATATTCGACCAAGGAATTCAAATTCAAGAATGTGATAGAAGAAGTGGTTGAACGCTACCGATTAGGGCAGCCGGTCCTGATAGGTACGGTCGCTGTCGAGACAAGTGAGTACCTCTCGGAGATGCTCCGCAAAAAAGGAGTCAGGCACAACGTACTTAATGCGAAGAACCACGGGCGGGAAGCTGAAATAATCGCCAATGCAGGTAAAAAAGGCGCTGTAACAATCGCCACGAACATGGCCGGACGTGGTACGGACATCAAACTCGGTGAAGGTGTGACTGAACTGGGTGGACTCGCCGTTATAGGGACAGAGCGGCATGAATCCCGTCGCATCGACGACCAGTTGCGTGGCCGTGCAGGCCGTCAGGGGGACGTTGGAGTCAGCACATTCTACTTATCCCTAGAAGACGATTTGATGAAGCGGTTCGGGTCTGAACGGATGCAGAATACCATGCAGCGACTGGGTATGGCCGAAGAGGAATTGACTTCCAAAATGATTTCCAGGGCAGTCGAATCGGCGCAGAAACGTGTAGAAGGCAACAACTTCGATGCACGTAAGAAGTTGCTTGAGTATGACGATGTACTGCGCCGTCAGAGGGAAATCATCTATGAAGAACGTAATGAAGTGATAGATGAAGAAGATGTGCGCGCCCAGTTGATGGGGATGATTGAATCATCCGTCGAACGTACCGTAGACTATTATATTCTGGAAGACGAAGAGCTTATAGATTATCAGCAGTTTGTCCAGACTGTCGCCGATATGTATCTGTGGGAAGAAGAGATTACTGTTGATGAAATACGTGGGCGTGAAAATGAAGAAATCACAGCCCTTATCCTGGAAAAAGTACAGGCGGATCTCGCAGCGAAGGAAGCGAAGCTCGGCTCAGAAAAGATGCGGCTATTCGAGCGTATGATGATGTTGCGTACAATCGACCAGAAATGGGTTGAGCATATAGATAGTATGGACCAGTTGAGGACGGGCATCCATCTGCGCTCATATGGGCAGATCAATCCTCTTAGGGAATATCAGAATGAAGGCTTGCAGATGTTTGAAGACATGCTTGTCGCGATAGAGGACGATACAGCACGATATGTCATGAAGACGGAAGTCAAATCTGATGAGGAGATCAAGCGTGAACAAGTCATTGCAAAAAATGAAATGCATGCAGGGGACAGTAAGGAAAAAGCGAAAAAAGGCCCAGTAAAGAAAGAGATGAGGGTGGGTCGGAATGACCCTTGTCCTTGTGGATCAGGAAAAAAATATAAGAATTGTCACGGCAAATAAGAGAAAGAAGGGTAATTATGGAAATACATGAAATCAGGAACTTCATTACGGAGATGCACGGTAAATTAGATGACTTTAGGGGGTCTCTTTGACTTAGAGGAAAAAGAAACGCAGATAAAAGAGTATGAAGAGCAGATGACCGACCCGGGTTTTTGGGATAATCAGGAAAAGGCTCAGGAAGTCATAGATAATAACAACAATTTGAAGAAAGTTGTAGATGAGTTCCATGCCATCGAGGAAGCCGTTGAGGATATGGAAGTATCCCACGAGCTGCTCAAAGAAGAAGATGATGAGGAAATGTATCAGGTGCTTGAAGAAAATGTTGATCAAGTACGCGCCAAAATCGATAAATTTGAGTTTAACATGCTTCTGAACAATGAACATGATGAACTGGATGCGATTCTCGAGCTGCATCCCGGCGCAGGAGGCACCGAGTCCCAGGATTGGGCCGAGATGTTGCTTAGGATGTATCAGCGGTATGCCGACCAACAGGGCTTCAAAGTCAAGACGCTCGATTATCAGTCAGGGGACGAAGCTGGCGTGAAAAGTGTGGCACTACTCATCAGAGGGTTGAACAGCTATGGGCTGCTAAAAGCTGAAAAAGGGGTTCATAGGCTAGTGCGGATATCCCCATTTGATTCATCCGGAAGGAGGCACACCTCTTTTGTTTCCTGTGAAGTCACACCACAATTCGACAATAAGGATATTGAGATTGAAGTTAAACCAGATGACATCAATGTGGATACGTACCGTTCCAGCGGGGCCGGGGGACAGCATGTCAATACATCCGATTCAGCTGTCAGAATCACGCACCACCCAACCGGAATCGTCGTGACCTGTCAAAATGAACGGTCCCAGATCAAAAACCGGGAACAGGCGATGAATATGCTCAAGTCCAAACTTTACCAAAAAGAACTTGAGGAGCGCCGCGCGGAGATGGATGCCATCAAAGGAGAACAGAAGGAAATAGGCTGGGGTAGTCAGATCCGCTCCTATGTATTCCACCCATATTCCATGGTAAAGGATCACCGCACAAACATGGAGGTGGGCAATACCGAAAAGGTGATGGATGGGGATATCGGTCCCTTCATCAATGCCTACCTGCGCATGACGATGGATGAAAATTAAGTTCCGGCGTCCATACCCTACAGTATGGGCGTTTTTAAATATTCAATTAATGTTTATCTCACTCTTGTAGAGGGTAAGAGACCTATATAGTCTATATCATATGTAAAGGAGACAGTGTAATGAAAAAGATCTGGTTACTTATGAGTTTTGCATTGGTTCTCGTTCTCGGCGCCTGTGGAGGGTCTGGAGATGAGGAATCCACAGAAGAATCGACTGGTGAAGCAAGTACTGAGGAAGAAAGTAGTGCAGAGGAAAGCAGTGCAGATTCCGGAGATACAGAACTTGCCAAGCAAGCATATGAGCAAAATAACTGTATGAGCTGTCACGGTGAAAATCTTGAAGGCGCATCCGGTCCAGCACTTACAGATGTCGGCAGTAAGCTGTCGGAAGACGAGATACGTACACAGATTGAAGAAGGTGGCGACGGCATGCCTGCTGGCCTCATTTCAGATGAAGAGGAAATGGATGCCATTGTAAAATGGTTGTCCAGCCAAACAGGTGAGTAGGCTGTTCGATCATCGCATAGAAGGTGACGTGCAGTGATATTGCCTTAAAAACCCAAAACATAGAACTATGAGTAAAAGCGCCTGAC
>NZ_JBHMAH010000010.1:577-187268 GCF_042429615.1 Salinicoccus siamensis | reverse complement strand
GTCAGGCGCTTTTACTGCTTAACATTATATTATGTTGTATTTCAGTGATTTCTTTTACATTACAAGTGTATTACAAAGGCACAAATGGCTGATATTCTGTGCTATAGTGTGCAACGTAGTCACCAAGAAACTTTTCAAGATTAAGCCACAATCTAAATCTACCCTGAGTGGGATAGATATAAACATAAACACGTACATATAGATTTAAAAAATAGGAGGATTTATTTACTTATGAAAAAGACGCTATTATCAGTCGCAACAGTCACTGCACTCACAGGTGTCGCATCCAGCAATATATCTGCAGCAGATTACACGGTAGAGAGTGGAGATACGCTTTGGGGCCTTGCAACTGAACACGGAACAACAGTTTCTGCGCTTAAAGAAGTAAATGGACTCTCTAGCGACCTTATTATTGAAGGCGAGCAGCTGAGCCTTGATGAGAAAGAAGAAGTTAAAAAAGATGAGACGGCTGGTGATGGCACATACGTCATCCAACCAGGCGATACCCTCTTTAAAATAGGACAGAAATTCAATGTCGACTACCAACAGATTATGGAATGGAATAACCTATCTTCCGATCTTATCTTTGCAGGTAAAACATTGATCGTCTCCGGTAATGCTGCACCTGCTGTACAAGAACAAACTGAAGTCGTTGAAGCTGCACCTGCTGTAGAAGAACAGACTGAAGTTGTCGAGACAGCACCTGCTGTAGAAGAAACCGTTGAAAATCAAACATCTTCTGCAGTTGAGCAGACTGAGGCGAATCAGGCAGCAGCGGAACAGCGTGCGGCAGAGCAGGCTGGAGCAGAACAGGCAGCAGCGGCAGAGCAGGCTGAAGCAGAACAAACGACATTAGAGCAGCCTTCTGCACCAGCGGCACAACAGAACAATGATCGTGCAGCGGAACAAGCTGAGGCAGAACGTCAGCAAAGAATTGAGCAAAGGGAAGCTGAACAAGCAAAAGCACAAAAGCAGGAAGCTGAACAAGCTCAAAGCCAGCAAGTATCAAATGTGGGTGGCAATGCAGCCTCTGTTGCACACTCGGTAGCAGCAGGCAAGAGCTATGTATACGGTGCAAATACTTCTACAGCAGTAGATTGTTCAGCCCTTTCCCAACAGTTCATGAAAGCATTTAAGGGCGTTAACCTTCCAAGAACTGCCGCAGGTCAAATGGCAGCAGGTACACAAGTGTCCAACCCTCAACCGGGAGATCTTGTATTCTTCAATGGTGGTTCACACGTCGGTATCTACATCGGCAATGGCCAAATGGTCGACGCATTGAATCCATCTGAAGGTGTAGGACAGCGTGCTGTGAGTTATGTGCACGGTTCAATCGATGGATACTTCAGATATTAATCAATATAATGTTAGGTCAGGACTCGGTCCTGGCCTTTTTTCATGCACTTCAGCATGCTCTATTAAATGTAAGTCTCTATAAGTTATGTTAAACTAATCTAAATAAATAATAAGGTTTGTTGAAATATGAAACTTAAAAACATCGTCATCATAATCATATTGGGCTTATTCTTTTTGACAGTCGGGGCAGGCGTCACTGCTGTCATCAACATGTCGGAAGAGGGCTTGAAAGAACAATCTTTAAAAACACTCCAGGAGTCGGAAGGTAAGGACAACCATCATGCAGTTGGCATGAACATCATCGATGAGAAAATGGAGGGTGTACGGAATGATGGGAAAAAAATGAAGGCGATCATAAAAGATAATGAAGTGACTGTCATCAACTTTTTTGCCTCATGGTGTGACCCATGCCGTCGCGAGACACCTGAATTGAATGAATTCCATCAGGCGCATAAGGACCAAGCCGTTGGCATCATCGGAATAAATGTAGACGATAAGGCATCCAATAGAAATAAGTTCCTGGAAGAATTCAAAGTCTCCTACCCAGTCTATGAGTTTTCGGATGAAGATTCTGCCCTCCAGACCTTCAATATCCATCTGATGCCTACGACATTTTTTGTGGATTCTGAAGGAGAAATAATCAGAGCATATGTCGGGGAGGTCGAGCGTAAACTGCTTCAAGATTACATCAACTACGTCAAGGAGGAATAATTATGGGAGTCCACCAATATTTTAAAAGTCTAAATGATCTGGAAAAACTCGTGAGGTGTCCCGGGAAATTTAAATACCAGGACCATAATGTGGCAGCCCATTCTTTTAAAGTGACTAAAATCGCCCAGTACCTAGGCACTGTAGAAGAACATAATGGAACGAGTATTGACTGGAAAAGCCTTTATGAGAAGGCGTTGAACCATGATTATCCGGAAATATTCACAGGTGATATCAAAACACCTGTCAAATATGCCTCTGATGAACTCAATGTGCTGTTCAAAGAAGTTGAAGAGAGCATGACTAAGCGGTTTGTGATGGAAGAATTTCCAGTCGAGTATCAGGAAACCTATTTAAGGCGTTTCAAAGAGGGCAAGGATGGTACTGTGGAAGGTGAGATATTGGCCGTAGCGGATAAGATCGACTTGTTATATGAATCCTTCGGTGAAATACAAAAACGTAATCCCGAGCCTCTATTTTTTGAAATCTACGAAATGTCCCTACTGACCATCAGAAAATATTCCCATCTGGAATGTGTAACCGACTTCCTTGAGAACATACTTCCGGATATGTTGCGGGAGAGGTTCATACCGAAAACGGAACTAATGGATATTACTGAAGCCATAATGGAAAAGGAGCTCTGATGAATGTCCCTTTACTGGTACATGATGGGAATGGTGGTCCCGGCTCTTACAGTGGTGATTTTTTCAAGATTGACACGCAACAAGTTCGTCGCAGTATTCCTGACCTTCATAATCTTCGGAGTCTCCATCTATCGTGGTTTCTATCATTCTGAATGGGTGATATTCATTGACTCGCTGTCGATAGTCTTAGGGTACATGCTAGTGGAAGTTTACCAAGTCGATAAAGAAGAAGACGATTAGCCAGAACCGAACAAATGTTTGCCATTTCTATTTTTATTTTGTAAAATAGTCTACGAACATATTAATGGGGGAAGAATGAATGGCCAAATTCGAAGTGGTCTCCAAATTTGAGCCTGCCGGCGATCAGCCAAAGGCGATAGAAGAGATTACAGACCAGATCAAGTCCGGAAATAGACATCAGACACTACTTGGTGCGACAGGCACCGGGAAAACATATACCATGAGTAAAGTGATTGAAAAAGTGGGGAAACCAACTTTAATAATTGCACACAATAAAACTTTGGCAGGACAACTATACAGCGAATTCAAGGAATTCTTCCCGAATAACAGGGTAGAGTACTTTGTGAGTTACTATGATTATTATCAACCTGAAGCTTATGTCCCTCAAACGGATACCTTCATAGAGAAGGATGCACAGATTAATGATGAAATAGATAAATTGCGGCACTCTGCAACGAGTGCGTTGTTTGAGCGCGACGATGTGATCATCATTTCATCTGTCAGCTGCATCTACGGTCTTGGTAACCCGGAAGAATACCGTGATATGGTGGTGAGCGCACGGGTTGGAATGCAGATGGACCGTAATGAGTTTCTGCGTAAGCTCGTGGATGTCCAGTATTCACGAAATGATATCGATTTCAGAAGGGGTACTTTCAGGGTGCGGGGAGACATTGTCGAAGTATTCCCAGCTTCACGCGATGAGCAATGCGTGCGCGTTGAATTCTTTGGCGATGAAATAGATCGCATCAGGGAAGTGGACTATCTGACTGGTGAAGTGTTGGCAGAGCGCGAGCATATCGCAATCTTTCCCGCCTCTCACTTCGTCACGCGCGAGGAAAAGATGAAAGTGGCCATCGGCCGCATAGAAAAAGAGCTTGAAGAGCAACTTAAGATTTTGCGCGATGATAACAAACTGCTTGAGGCACAACGTCTCGAACAGCGGACGAACTATGACTTGGAGATGATGCGGGAGATGGGCTTCTGCTCAGGGATAGAAAACTATTCTGTCCACCTGACGCTGCGCCCTATGGGTTCGACACCATACACACTGCTCGATTATTTCGATGATTTTCTAGTCATGATAGATGAGTCCCATGTCAGCGTACCGCAGATAAGAGGCATGTATAACGGAGACCAGGCAAGAAAGAAAGTTTTGGTGGACCATGGATTCAGATTACCGAGTGCACTCGATAACAGGCCTTTGAAATTCGAAGAATTTGAGGCGAAGACACAGCAGTTGCTTTATGTCTCAGCAACGCCTGGACCTTACGAGATGGAGCATACTGAGAAGATGGTCGAACAAATCATAAGGCCGACCGGATTGCTGGATCCCACTATCGATGTCCGACCGACGGAACATCAGATTGATGACCTGCTTGAAGAGATTGTGACCCGGAGCGAGAAGAATGAGCGTGTCCTGATCACAACACTGACCAAGAAAATGTCAGAAGATTTGACTGCCTACCTAAAAGAGTCCGGAATAAAGGTTCAATATCTGCACTCCGAAGTCAAGACGCTTGAGCGTATTGAAATAATCAGGGAACTCAGGATGGGTGTCCACGATGTACTGGTTGGAATCAACCTACTCCGGGAAGGTCTGGATATCCCTGAAGTTTCACTGGTCGCAATATTGGATGCCGACAAGGAAGGGTTCCTGCGCTCAAGTCGGTCACTTGTCCAGACAATCGGTCGCGCAGCCCGTAACAGTGAAGGACATGTGATTTTATATGGGGATAAAATGACCGATTCGATGAACTACGCCATTGAAGAGACCGCAAGACGACGCGAAATTCAAATTGAATATAACAAAAAACACGGCATCACGCCTCAGACTATACAGAAAGAAGTACGAGATTCGATCAGTGCGGAAGTGGAAGTTAAGACAGAAAGCAGAAGTGACGGATCGGATAAGCGTACCAAGACCAAGATGACGAAAAAGGACAAAGAGAAATTGATGGTCCAGCTTGAAGAAGATATGAAACAGGCTGCCAAGGATCTCGATTTCGAAACCGCTTCAGAACTCAGGGACGCACTATTCGAATTGAAAGCAGAAGGGTGATATTTTGAAGAACAAGTATATCAGTGTAAGGGGTGCAAGACAGCATAACTTAAAAGGCGTCGATGTCGACATCCCAAGGGACAGCCTGGTGGTTATGACCGGACTGTCCGGTTCCGGGAAGTCTTCCTTGGCGTTTGATACCATATATGCTGAGGGTCAACGACGCTATGTGGAGTCTTTGAGTTCTTATGCCAGGCAATTCCTGGGACAGATGGAGAAGCCAGATGTAGATTCGATAGAAGGGTTGTCACCTGCGATCTCCATCGATCAGAAAACAACAAGCAACAACCCAAGATCGACCGTATCTACGATTACTGAGATATATGATTATCTCAGACTGCTTTATGCAAGGGCGGGCACTCCGTTCTGTCCAATCCATGGTGTCGAAATCACGTCCCAGACAGTTCAAGAGATGGTCGACCGGGTCATGGAGCTCCCAGAAAGGACTAAAGTACAGCTTTTTGCCCCTATCATAAAGGGTCGTAAAGGGTTGCATGAAAAGGTGTTTGAAGATTTGGCTAGGGAAGGGTATGCCCGGGTCATCGTAGATGGCGAAATGTATGACATCGAATCCGTACCGGAACTCTCCAAAAATAAAAAGCATGATGTGGACGTCGTCGTCGACCGGCTTGCCATTCGCGAAGGCATTGAAGCGCGCTTGAGCGATTCGATGCAGACCGCACTTGAAAAAGGGGAGGGGAACATCACCGTCAATGTCATCGATGGGGAAGACATGCATTTCTCCGAACATTTCTCCTGTCCAATATGCGGTTTCACCATATCCGAAATGGAACCTAGACTGTTCTCCTTCAACGCCCCGTATGGAGCGTGTCCGGACTGTGATGGCCTAGGGATGAAAATGGCAGTGGACGAACGCCTCGTCATCCCTGATGCAGAACTATCATTAAAGGAGGGGGCGCTTCTCCCTTGGCAACCAATCAGCTCCGACTATTACCCAACCCTGCTCAGACAGACTTGCGAGCATTTTGGTATAGATATGGACACCCCCTTTAAAGACCTGAAGAAGAAAGAAAAAGACCTGATACTGCATGGATCTAAAGGCGAGATGGTCAGCTACAGATTCACCCAAAGCAACGGTATAGTCCGCAATCGCAAGATGCCTTATGAAGGAATCATAAATAATATCGAACGGCGCTACAAGGAGAGCCCATCTGATTACACAAGGGATGTAATGAGCAGATACATGAGGGAAATCACATGTAAGACATGTGAGGGGTACCGGTTGAATGCAGAAGCCCTTGCTGTAAGGATAGAGGGGCGGCATATAGGCCAGGCAGTGGATCAGCCGGTCAAAGAGGCGATAGATTTCTTTGATGGACTCTCCCTCTCTGAACAAAACAGAAAAATCGCTGCACCGATCCTTAAAGAAGTGTACGAGCGCCTGTCCTTCCTTCATAATGTCGGCTTGGACTATCTGACGCTAAATAGACGAAGCGGCACACTCTCTGGGGGTGAAGCCCAGCGCATACGTCTTGCGACACAGATTGGCTCAAGGCTCAGTGGAGTGCTGTATATACTTGATGAGCCTTCGATTGGACTCCACCAAAGGGATAACGATCGCCTGATCAATACACTAAAGGATATGCGCGACCTCGGTAATACTCTGATTGTGGTGGAGCATGATGAAGACACCATGCTTGCAAGTGACCACCTCATTGATATCGGCCCTGGGGCAGGGGAGCATGGTGGACGTATAATGGCTCAAGGTACACCGGAAGAAGTGATGGCGAATGAAGATTCGATCACCGGTCAATATTTGAGCGGCAAGAAGGAAATTCCACTGCCGATTGAGTACCGCAAACCTGACATGAAAAAGGTGTTGGAAGTACGCGGAGGCAAAGAGAACAACTTGAAGAATCTCAATGTTAAAGTTCCGCTGTCAGTTTTGAATGTGGTCACCGGGGTCTCGGGGTCAGGTAAAAGTACCCTGATCAACGAAATCCTCTATAAAGGACTTCATACCAAACTGTATAAATCAAAGCAGATACCCGGGGACCATAAAGAGATAAGAGGCGCAGAAAACATCGAGAAGATAATCGATATCGACCAGTCGCCGATTGGCCGTACACCACGCAGCAACCCTGCAACCTATACAGGCGTATTCGATACAATCAGGGATGTCTTCGCCCAGACGAATGAAGCAAAAGTGCGAGGGTATCAAAAGGGACGGTTCAGCTTCAACGTCAAAGGGGGAAGGTGTGAAGCCTGTAAAGGCGATGGCATCATCAAAATAGAGATGCATTTTCTGCCCGATGTATTCGTACCATGTGAAGTATGTGATGGAAAGCGTTATAATAGAGAGACTCTGGAAGTTAAATATAAAGATAAGAGCATTGCAGATGTCCTGCAGATGACAGTGGAAGAGGCGTATTATTTCTTCGAAAATATTCCGAAGATCAAACGCAGGATGAAAACATTGCTTGATGTGGGGCTTGGCTATGTACGATTGGGTCAGCCTGCTACGACATTGTCAGGCGGGGAAGCACAAAGAGTCAAACTCGCTTCCGAACTGCACAGACGATCTGAGGGGAAAACGTTGTATATATTGGATGAACCCACTACTGGCCTTCATTCGGAGGATATAGGCAAATTGATTACTGTGATCCAGCGTCTTGTCAATAACGGGGATACCGTCATTGTCATCGAACATAACCTCGATGTCATAAAAGTGGCCGACCATGTCATCGACCTTGGCCCGGAAGGCGGCGATGGGGGAGGGACCATCGTAGTCAGCGGCTCAACCCAGGACGTAATGGCAGAACCGGAAAGCTATACGGGACAGCACCTAAAAAAATGGTTGGACAGAAACCATCAGGGGGATTGAAATGGATAACAAAGACCGCATTCTGAAAATGTTGGAAGAAGGAAAAATTACGTCAGAAGAAGCAATCCGTTTAATGGAAGCGATAGAATCCAAAGAGAAACAGGATGATCCAGTACAGGACACAAAAGAAGACAGAAGCAATCGGAACCGCTCGACTAAAAATGGATCGAAGGATATCCTCAACCAATTCATGGATGAATTTCAGAAGTATGTAAACCCTGAAAAGGCAAATGAAGCATTGAATCAAGTCAAAAACAAAATGGAAGGGCAGAAGCAGACTGCACAAGTCTACCGCACTTTCGAGAAGGCATTCGACAGTGTCAAAAACAGTTCCATTGATGCAATGTTTACACAAGGTTCAAAAAATCGTCTCATCGAAACGGTCGAGGACGACTATTCGAATGTATCAATCGATATTGCGAACGGCAATATCAAGGTTGTGCCAACAGATGGCTCCACTACAGCGAGATTTGAAGTCACTCCTTTCTACAGAAAACTTGATAAGCAACGTAATTATTTCCAGGACATCATCTGTGAAGTCAAGAATGAAGAACTTCTCATCGTCTCAGACATCCGTACAGCCCGGGTGAATATTGAACTCCAGGTGAATCGGGAAACGCTCAGACGACTCATCATCTCAGGGTCTAACGGCAATGTTCAGATTGAATCCCAATCCTTCAATGATCTTACCATCGATCTTTTGAATGGCAATATCTCCATCGAAGATGCAGTGAGCAGCAATGCATTCATCAGAACATCAAGGGGCGATATAACCGTTAAAGCAGGTTCCCATGGATCGATAGAGATGATTTCCATGCTTGGGACAATCAACACCGATAAGTTGAATGCAAAAGATATTACAATATCTTCAAATGGTTCAGTGAATGTTTCCTTGGAGCCAGGGACCGAGTCAGCCACAGTCAATGCCAACATGGGCAGCATCAATATAAACATCCCGCACGCACGCGCTGTGGAAGGACGCTTGAGCACCGTCATCGGGCAGATCAATTATCCTCCGGACCTGAATGTCAGATTCATGAAATCGCAGGATATCGGGTTCAAGGAATTGATGCTCCTCAATGATACGGAAGAAGAAGCACTGCTTCTTGAAGTGGGAACCAAATTTGGCAGTGTTACACTGCACCGCAGTTAAAGAACACACTATAGTCCAGCAATTGCCGGGCTATAGTGTGTTTTTGTATATAGTTGAAAAATTGCCCCATGTAATCAAGTTCCGTTTCATTGAAAAGGGCAGCTCGATTCTTTATAGTTGAATTATTAAATGTCTGAGGTGACCCAATGCTCACAGTTAAAAAGATCATAGACGAATTTCAACTGAAATTGATTTCCGGGAATGATGGCATCAACAAGGAAATCACCAATATCGATGTCTCGCGTCCGGGCCTTGAGATGGCAGGTTATTTTTCCCACTATTCATCCGATCGCATACAAATACTTGGGATGACGGAAATTTCATTCTTTGAGAGAATGCTTACGGAAGAAGAAAGGGAAGATCGGCCGAAAAAGTTGTGCCGTAAAGAAACGCCCTGCATCATCATCACACGTAATCTGAATCCGCCGCTTGAATTTATAGAAGCGTGCAACCAAAGCCGAATTCCTCTTCTGGTCACTGAGGACAACACGACTAATTTTACGAGTAGAATCTCCAATCATCTGGAAAAAGCTTTAGCGCCAGAAACCAACATGCATGGTGTACTGGTGGATATATATGGGATTGGTGTCCTGATCACCGGAGAAAGTGGCGTAGGAAAGAGCGAAACGGCGCTGGAACTTGTCAAGAATGGTCATAGGCTCGTAGCTGATGATAATGTTGAGATAAAAGAAGTGTCGAAGAATGTACTTATTGGTGCTTCGCCGCCGATCATACGCAATCTGCTTGAGATACGCGGCCTTGGCATCATTAATGTTATGACGCTTTTTGGAGCGGGGAGCATCCTGGAGGAGAAGCGCGTCATGCTCAATGTGAATCTTGAGGCCTGGGAGAAGGGAAAAACTTATGAACGTCTCGGCCTGGATCAGAATAAGCTGAAGATCTTGAATACTGAGATCGACCAGAAGACCATCCCCATCCGTCCGGGGCGTAGCCTGGCGGGCATCATTGAAGTGGCTGCCATGAATTATCGCATGCAGTATATGGGATATGATGCAGCCCAGGAATTCAATGATCGTCTGAACCGTCAAATCCAAATCAACGGAGGGATGATTGATGATCTATAGCGCACCGTTCAGCCCGATCGCAATTGAACTCGGCCCGATAGGAATCCACTGGTATGGCATCATCATAGCAGCCGGCATGCTGCTTGGATACTACATAGCAGACCGTGAAGCAAACCGAAAAGGTCTTCCTGAAGGACTTTTCATGGATTTGATGTTCTACATCATCATTGCTTCAATTATAGGTGCAAGATTATATTATGTTATTTTCCAATGGGAATACTATAGCCAGAATCCATTTTCCATACTCCTGATCAATGAAGGGGGTATGGCGATTCATGGAGGATTGATCGGTGGCTTCATCGCTGGTATCGTCTACTGCCGGGTTAAAGGCTTCAGTTTCTTTCAGTTGGCGGACATTGCGGCCCCGAGCCTTATTTTGGGACAGGCTATAGGCCGTTGGGGAAACTTTATGAACCAGGAGGCGCATGGGGGAGAGGTCTCCAGAAACTTCCTGGAATCCTTGATGCTCCCAGACTGGATCATCAACCAAATGTTTATAGACGGTGCGTATTACCACCCTACATTCCTGTACGAATCCGTATGGAATATAGTAGGCTTCATCCTTCTCCTCATGCTCCGTAAAAAACTGAAAGTGGGCCAGACCATCCTTCTATACTTGATGTATTATTCCCTCGGCCGTTTCTTCATAGAGGGAATGCGCACAGATAGTTTGATGATAGGAGAACAGCTGCGTACCGCACAGCTGATTTCAATCATCCTGATTGTTGTGGCAGCGGGTGTCTGGATCTATAGGGAAATGAAATATAAGTTGCCGAAATACCGGGAGGTACAAGGCATCTATAAAGGAAGACGAAAATGAGGAAACTTGAAAAATTCAAGGCGGGTGCGATAAATCCGCTGTGGCATCTATATAGGACAGTCTCACGCATTAAAGTTGCCAAGAACTTCATCATAATAGAACTTGGCCGGTTTTGTCCCTCGACCAGATGGAAGCACGTACTATACAGGAAAGGGCTCGGTATGAAGCTTGGGGAGAACGTTTCTCTTGCCTACAAAGCCATGCCGGACCTGATGCATCCAGAGCGCATCCACATTGGCAAAAACAGTATAATCGGGTATAATACAGTGATATTGACTCATGAATACCTCGTGGATGAGTATCGTCTCGGGAATGTGTACATCGGGCATGATACTATGGTGGGTGCAAACGTCACTATTTTGCCGGGGGTGAGTATCGGCAATCATGCTGTAATAGGGGCGGGAAGCGTCGTTTCAAAAGATGTCCCCGACCACTCGGCAGCTTACGGTAATCCGCTTATAATAAGGAGTATGGATAATGACTAGGAAAGTGATTCCGTTCGATCAGAATGGAGAATTCCATTTTAATCAAGGTCTGAAGAAAACAGAACAGAATAAAAAACCGGAGGCGCTCAGGAGCTTTCAGAAAGCCTATGAACTTGACCGGAATAATCTGGCATATCTGTCCCAGTATGCATACTTGCTTGCTGAAAATGGCCGCGGTGCAGAAGCTGAACATATATTGATCAACGCATTCATTCAGCATCAGTATGATGCTGAATTTTATTTTATATTAAGTCAGCTTTACATCATCAGCAATGATGCGAATAAGGCGTTTCTGTTCGGTGTACAGTATGTCAAATATGAGCCGGACTCCGGCTATGATGAGGAACTGGAAGAGATGTTCGAAGTGAGTATTCATGATGAAGAAGAGGTGGAGCGGGAAGCGGCGAGATTTACAGCGCAGCATCTGTTCCAGCATCTCTTTATGAACGCCAGGATAGAAGAGGCTCTGGAATTTCTATTCACAGTACCTGAAGACATCCGGAAGGAACGCGAATTCAGAAATCAGAAGGCCATGGCGCTCCTATTCCTGAACCGTTATGATGAAGCGCACGAACTATTGGAGCAGCTATTTCTGGAAGATCGCACGGATATGCATGCATTGAGCCATATGACACTCTTGTACTATCATACGGGGGAAGAGGATAAATTCAATGAATTCCTTAAAAAGTTGGAAGTGGTGCAACCATTGGATGATGATGCCCGGTTCAAAGTGGGACTCGTGCTCAATTTCCTTCAGAAGTACGAAAGGTCATACGAGCTTCTTTATCCTTTATTCAAAAAACAGTCGTTCATCAGTTTCCAGCTGCTCCATGCATTGAGCCATGCAAGCTATCATACTGGTCGTGCGGAAGAATCCAAGATGTTCTGGAATCGTATGCAGACGTTTCATCAGGTAAAGGAAATATATAGCCCTTGGAACCGTCATCGGGCATCTGAGAAAGTAACAGAGATAGAAACTGCCTACTTGAAGGATGACGATCCGTACAGACGTCTTCTAGGCCTCTATAAGATCTACAATGTCGTTCCGAGGGACGTCATATTGGGTCATGATGTGTGGGACACGATTGAAAATCTGGAAGATTACGAGAAATTGTATATCTCATTCCTTTTCCAGGGGCTTAAGCTGGTCAGGCTGGGACGGATGCATAAAGGACTTGAGGCACTGTCGCAAGCCGGTTTTACGGATGAAGAGGACCAGATGTCCTGGATAGAACTATTTCACGAACTGTATGAGCAGAAAGTGGAGCTGGAAGATATTGATGCCTTTGCAGCTGCGGCAATGTATTTCCATAAGCGCGAAAGGAAATTCACCAAAAAATATCTCGTCGAGACATTCGGCACTACACTCTACCGTTTGAATAAGGCATTGGGGCATATCGAGCAGAAATGATGAAATAATGTAAATATCCCTTTATAATATTTAACAGCTGATAATACGGAAAAGGAGTTTTGACCATGACTGAAGAAAAAAATATTTATGACGTCGTCATCATCGGTGCAGGGCCGGCAGGAATGACAGCTGCCGTCTATGCTTCCCGGGCAAACCTTAAGACAGTGATGCTTGAACGCGGTATGCCGGGTGGACAAATGGCAAATACGGAAGAAGTTGAGAACTTTCCTGGATTTGACTTCATAACAGGTCCTGAATTATCCACCAAAATGTTTGAGCACTCCCAAAAGTTTGGTGCCGAATATAAATATGGCGACATTAAATCCATTGAAGATCAGGGAGATGTCAAAGTGCTTAAAACGGGCAATGAGGATATCTACACGCGCACTGTCATCATAACGACAGGTGCCGAATATAAGAAGGTCGGAGTCGAGGGTGAAGAAGAACTCGGCGGCCGCGGCGTGAGCTATTGCGCAGTATGTGACGGCGCTTTCTTCAAGGAGAAGGAACTCGTCGTAATCGGCGGCGGGGATTCTGCAGTAGAAGAAGGGGTCTTCCTGACGAAATTCGCAAGCAAAGTAACTGTAGTGCATAGGCGTGATCAGTTGCGGGCTCAAAAAATCCTCCAAGACCGTGCGTTCAAAAACGACAAGATGGATTTCATCTGGGATACTGAGATCCAGTCCATCAACGGTGAGGGTAGAGTGAAGAGCGTAACGCTGCTTGATAAGAATACAGGCTCAACGTACGATTATGAAGCAGATGGCGTCTTCGTCTATGTGGGCATGAAGCCACTGACTGCACCATTTGAAGGTTTGGGCATCTTGAATGAAATGGGATATGTGGTCACCAATGATGAAATGGAGACATCAGTCCCGGGCATCTTTGCAGCTGGAGACGTACGTAACAAGACCCTGCGTCAGATCGTCACAGCAACCGGGGACGGCAGTATAGCTGCCCAGAACGCCCAGCACTATATCGAGAAGCTTGGAGATATGCAGGAAAGCAAATAGGAATGTTACCCCAGGGTTTTGGGCCAATGGCAGTAGGATGTCTTATCCAACTGCCATTGGCCACGTCACCCTGGGTTTTTTTAATAGAGTCCTAGAGGCAGGAAACTTACTGAGTGTTGCGGGAGAAGATGCGAGATGGTTTAATTGAAAGAGGCAATTAACGCTTAAGAGGATGTGGATCTATGAAAAAACTGAGTATAGTGACGGGCATGAGCGGGGCCGGAAAGTCTGTAGCGATTGAAGCGCTTGAAGATATGGGGTATTTCTGCATTGATAATCTTCCCCCGATTCTGCTCAAAAAAGTCCTGGAATTGATGGAAACGACAGAAGGACAGATGGACCAGGTCGGCTTGGGCATAGACCTCAGGGGCAAAGAGTTCTTTGACCAGCTACTTGTTGAAATAGAACAGCTGAGGGATCATCCGGATATTGCCCTGGAAATAATATTCCTGGATGCAGATGACAACCGCCTCGTCTCACGCTATAAGGAAAGCCGACGGGCACACCCGCTCGATGGAGAGATGGTCTTGTTGGACGCAATCATGAAGGAACGTGAACTTCTGAGTGTTCTGCGCGGCCATGCCTCCCATATCATCGACACGACCGAAACGACTCCAAAAGAATTAAGGAACCTGATGTTCGAAAAATGCTCTGGAGAAAACAGTCCAGCCTTTAATATAAATGTGCTGAGCTTTGGCTTTAAGCATGGCCTGCCAATCGATGCGGATTTGGTGTTCGATGTGCGTTTTCTGCCGAATCCCCATTATATTGATGCCCTGAGGCCTTTGACAGGACTCGATGAACCGGTCTCGGACTACGTCATGAAATGGAAGGAGACCAAAAAGTTCTATAAAAAACTGTATGATCTCCTTAAATATATGATCCCCCAATATATAAAAGAGGGGAAAGCGCAACTGGTCATCGCCATCGGATGCACAGGTGGCAAGCATCGGTCTGTAACGCTTGCAGAGAAGCTCACAGAAGACCTGAGTGAAGACTTTAATTTTACCATCCGGGCGGTCCACAGAGATGCACCGGTAGAAGGTGCAGAACATGAAGAAGATTAAGATTACAGTAGTCGGGGGCGGCACCGGGCTGAGTGTTTTAGCCAGAGGCCTGAAAAGATACCCGGTGGATATAACCGCCATTGTTTCTGTAGCAGATGACGGCGGCTCGACCGGGCTTATCCGCGATAAGATTGATATGCCGGCACCAGGGGACATCAGAAATGTAATGAGTGCACTTAGTGAAGTGGAGACGAAATTGGATAATCTCTTTTCTTACCGCTTCAATAAAGATGCACTCGATGGTCATGCACTCGGCAATCTCATGCTGGCTGCGATGTATGATATGACCGGTGATTTTGCCGTGGCAGTCAAGGAATTAAGCAAGATACTGAACGTCAAGGGTACCGTCATTCCGTCGACCAATATCAGTCCGGAGCTGGCTGCACGTATGGCTGACAACTCGATTATCGTCGGAGAGAGCTATATTCCGGAAGTTGGACAGAAGATAGAGGAAATGTATTTGATTCCGGACGATACCGTAGCAACCCCCGAGGCCATAGAAGCCATCGAGTCTTCTGACGTCATCGTCTTTGGACCGGGGAGCCTGTATACGAGCATCATCCCCAACCTGATACCTGAGGGCATGAAGGAAGCGATAATTAAAGCGCGCGGCATTAAGGTCTATATTTCAAACATCATGACTCAGGCTGGCGAAACGATAGATTACAGCGCTGCAGATCATCTTGAAGCCATCCATCACCACGTCGGCCAGAATATTGCAGACTTCATTATTTTGAATGAGGAAGATATCAAAGGCCGCATATCTAATTATTACCATGAAAATGATATGGAGATCGTCGAGAGTGACAGAGAGAGGCTCAGACAGATGGAAGTTGAAGTAATGACAGACCACCGCCTTGTCCAGATCGATGAAGATGGGGCAGTACGGCACAACAACAAAATACTGGCGCAGATGATCTATGACATTGCGCTTAGGGAAATCAGTACGTTGCAGTATAGGAAAAAATAGAATGGGGCGTGATCGCATGTCATTTGCTTCTGAGATGAAGAATGAATTGACCAGAATCGAAGTGGATACGTGCTGTATGAAAAGTGAGCTTTCAGCGCTCATCAAAATGAACGGGGCACTCAGCCATTCCAATGGACAATGGATTATTAATATACAGACTGAGAATGCGGCGATTGCGCGCCGGATTTTCTCATTGATTCGGACTACGTATGGAGTTGAGATAGAACTTCTGGTCCGTAAGAAAATGAAACTGAAAAAAAACAACGTCTATATTTCAAGGATAAAGAAAGAAAGTAAGAAAGTACTGGAAGACTTGGAAATCATGAAGGATGGTCTGCTTGAACATGCCATAAGTGAAGATATCAAAGAGAAGGAGTGCTGCATCAGAAGCTATCTGAGGGGTGCGTTCCTTGCAGGCGGATCGGTGAATAATCCGGAAACCTCAGCTTATCATCTGGAGATATTCTCCTTGTACGAGGAGCATGCCAGGAATCTGACTGAGTTAATGAATGGTTATGAGTTGAATGCGAAATTCATTGAAAGAAAGCGCGGCTACATCACCTATCTCAAAGAAGCCGAGAAGATTGCAGAATTCCTTAGCCTGATCGGTGGGTACCAGGCACTTTTGAAATTTGAAGATATACGGATTGTCAGGGATATGCGCAATTCTGTAAACCGTCTGGTGAACTGTGAAACAGCAAACCTGAATAAAACAATCAGCGCTGCAATGCGTCAAGTTGAGAACATCAATTTCATCGCTTCAGAAATAGGGCTTGAAGAGCTGCCCGAACGCCTTAGGGAAATCGCGAAATTAAGGGTTGAGCACCAGGAAGTCTCCCTGAAGGAGCTAGGGGAGATGATGTCGACAGGTCCGATATCGAAGTCCGGGGTGAATCATCGCCTAAGGAAACTGGATAAGATAGCGGAGCAGGTGAGAAGCGGTGAAGAAATCACTTTTTAACGAAGAAAGCGTGCACCAAAGTGCACGCTTTCTTCGTTCTATTGGCCATATAGATCTTCAAGTGCAATTTCCAGTGTAGGAAAGAGGAATTTAAAATCATTTTCCATCAGTACTTCCGGGAGCACGTATTGCCCTTTCAATATGAGCATGGACTGTTCACCCAAAAGCTTTTCGATCAGAAAAGAAGGTGTATGGAAAAAGTCGGGTTTTCCGAGTGCAGTGCTCAAATATTTGGAGAAATGTTTTTGTCTGAGTGGCATTGGGGCGGTAAGGTTGACCGGGCCTGAAATTTCCGAATGCACGCCTACGAACAGCAGAGCATTCAACAGATCCTCTATATGGATCCAACTGTACCATTGGTTTCCGCTTCCAATGGGGCCGCCCACTCCCATTTTATATGGCAGGGCCATTTGGGGGAGGGCGCCTTCGTCCTTATCGAGAATCAGGCCAAATCGCGTGAAGACGGTACGGGTTCCGAGATCTTCAAACTTCTTGGCTTCAGCCTCCCACGCCACAACCACTTCAGATAGGAAATCATGTTCGGCAAAGGCATCGCCTTCGTCATATTGAACCTTCTCGCTGACTGGATAATAGCCGATTGCACTGGCGTTTACAAGAACCTGAGGAGTAATTTCAGCCTGCTCAGCCCACATCCTCAACATGCGGGTCACTTTCATCCTTGATTCATAAATGGCCGTCTTGTGGGAATCCGTCCATTTCTCCTGGAGTGAGGCTCCCGCCAGGTTATAGATGATATCAACTTTTAATGGCAACTCCTGCATCCACCTGTCGTCTGACGGGTCGTCAGGATTGTATTTGATGAAGTGTACAAAAGGATGTTCCGACTTTCTGTCGCTTCGTGTCAATATATACACATGATCATTCTCCTCCCGGAGAATTTTTGTCAGTCTTGAACCTACAAAACCAGATCCACCTGTAATTAATACATTCATGTCATCACGCTCCTTAATACCACTATAGCCTGTCTGTAGTGATGATAATCCGGAAATTTAAAATTTGCCTGAGGGTTACGCAATGGGAAAATAGAAAAAGGGATGGAATCGATATTCCATCCCTTTTCCAATAATTTTAGCCCTGTAATTTTTCAGGCTCCATTACGTCATCAACCAAACCATATTCTTTGGCTTCTTCCGCTGTCATGAAGAAGTCGCGATCGGTATCCGTTTCAATCTTATCGAGCGTTTGGCCCGTGCGCTCTGCAAGGATCTTGTTGAGTTTTTCGCGTGTTCTCAATATATGCTTGGCCGCTATTTCAATTTCTGTAGCCTGACCTTGCGCACCACCAAGTGGCTGGTGAATCATCACTTCAGCGTTCGGCAGGGCGAAGCGTTTGCCTTTTGCCCCTGCTGCAAGCAGGAATGACCCCATTGAAGCGGCCATGCCAAGGCAGATGGTCTGTACATCAGGTTTGATGTGCTGGATTGTATCATAGATTGCCATGCCTGCAGTCACGCTGCCACCAGGAGAGTTGATATAGAGGAAAATATCTTTATCTGGATCTTGGGCCTGCAGGAAAAGCAGTTGGCTGACGACGGAGTTCGCCACGTTGTCATCGATGCCCGTACCAATCATGATGATCCTGTCTTTGAGCAACCTGGAATAGATGTCGTAGGCGCGTTCTCCGCGGTTCGTCTGTTCAATAACTGTAGGAATTAAATTCATTGTGTTACCTCCTGATATTATAGTACTCTTAATTGGCTAATTCATTTATACCACATTAGTCAAATAAGGTCAAAAGAAAACGTTTATGGTATAAAGATTAATTTAGGCCTTTAATTTATTCAAGTTTATTGCTATACTGAATAAGGCTTTATGAAGAATGATATTAATTTTATCATACCCCCGTGGTGTAATGGATAACACGTAAGATTCCGGTTCTTGAGATGGGAGTTCGATCCTCTCCGGGGGTGTAAATAGAGGTGGCCGTGTGAGTGGCGAACTTGAGATCATAGAAGCTCCAGAAAAAGTCCTTAGCGAAAATTTTGTGCGCGATGTTTTTTATATCGTCATTAATTGTGGCAAGATGCTGTTGGAAAGTGGAGCGGAAACTTACCGTATAGAGGATACGATGTTGCGCATCGCATCCAGTTATGGTATAGAGAATGCTCAAGTGTTCGCGACCCCCACGGTCATTATTTTTTCCTTGAATGATTATGCATTGACCCAGACGCTGCGTATTGAAGAAAGGGCAAACAACTTGGAGAAGGTTGTGGCAGTGAATGAACTTTCGAGGCGCATTTCCGTCGGTATGCCCCTCGATCAGGCTTTGCGGCGTATGGAGGCCATTCACGACAGCAGGTTCTTCCCGTTCTGGCTGACCATATTATCGGGCGGCATCATAGGGATGATGTTCTTGCTGCTGTTCGACGGTGTGGCGGCTGATCTGCCTGCCGCCTTCGTCGGGGGCGCAGGGGGAGTCTTTGTAATGGAAGGTATCCTCCGCTACACTAAAGTTAAATTCTTTACAGAATTTTTTGCCGCCTTATATATCGCGCTGACGGCTATATTTTTTGTCGATACGGGTTTTGGCACTATGCTTGATACCATCATTATCGCCAGTGTAATGCCGCTTGTTCCCGGTGTCCTCATTACAAATGCAATACGTGAGATGATCCGGGGGCATTTGATGGCCGGCATCATGAAAGGCACTGAAGCAGCACTGACTGCCATTGCGATCGGTGCTGGTGTGGGACTTGTATTTTTGATGATCTAGGAGGCTGCTGATGATTTATGTCTATCAATTCATCCTTAGCTTTTTCGCTTCTGCAGGATTCTGCGTACTTTTCAATGCGCCACGGGCGGCCATCATCAGATGTGGGCTGACCGGCGCAGTCGGTTGGATGGTGTTCTATATATTGAGGGAAGGGGGCGCCGACCTTGTTCTTGCCTCTTATATCGGCGCTCTCGTTCTATCGGCAGCGGCACTCTTGAATTCGAGAAGTCAGAAGATGCCTGTCATTCTGTACATTACATGTGGAATCATCCCACTTGTCCCAGGAGGCATGGCGTACGATTCAATGCGGCAGATTGTGCTGCAGGAGTATATGACGGCCCTCGAATATGGATTTGAAGCTGCGCTTATTTCCTTGGCGATCGCAACCGGCATCATCAGTACAGAAATGGCGGATCAGGTTCTGCAGACCATAAGGAAGAAATTGAAGAAAGAGGTATGAGTATGCTCGAATTGGTATATTATACGAGGAATAGATGTCCGCTTTGTGATGAAGGGATGGAGCAGATCAAGCTTGCCTTGTCTGAATTGAGATATAGCGATGTCAAGATGACGGCGATAGATATCGATGAAGACGATGCCCTGCAGGAGGCGTATATGATGCGCGTCCCGGTCTTGTGCCATAAAAGTCAGGTGATTCAAGAAGGCATCATTGATTTTGTCTATGTCTATGATTACCTTAAGGAGTATCTGGGTACAATAAAATAGCTGAAGCCGAATAATTGCATTCTTGAATATTTATGATATATTTAGAATGTAATTATTTTTGTCCCATGTGGGACGCAATACGTCTCATGATGGTGAGGTATCGAAACTCATGTGGCAAAAACTTTTAGACATCCAAAAGCGTATCGCACCGGAAGTAGTGTCGGAATTGCAGAAGCGTTCAACCATCCTGAAACAAATCAGGACCTACCAACCGATAGGTCGACGGCCACTTGCCAGGCAACTTAATATGACCGAGAGGGTTTTACGTAAGGAAGTCGATGCATTACATGATTTGGATCTGATCGATATCGATAAAAAAGGAATATCGATTTCCCAAACGGGTATTGAAGTATTGGATGAACTTTCACCGTTCATGACAACACTTGATCGGCGTTCCGGACTGGCCCTTAAGCTTCAGCGGCAATATAATCTGCAAGGTTGCCATATCATCCGGGGGGATGCTGATGAAGATCCCGAGCTCCAGCAGGAGCTATCCCAGCTCATGGCCGAAGAATTCCAGAAAATGATCTTCGACAATGCCATTATTTCCGTGGCAGGTGGTTCGACGATGGCCAATGTGAGCCAATATCTGAAACCAGCGGAGGAGAATCTCCTGTTCGTTTCGGCCCGGGGTGGGCTCGGTGAAGAAGTGGGCAACCAGGCGAACTCGATTGCGAGTCGTCTTGCAAAAGCGACGGGCGGTGAGCACCGGGTCCTCTATGCACCTGATAGTGTAGGAGATTCGGTATATGAATCTTTGAAGGATGAGCCATCCATTAAAGAAATTACTGAACTCAACCGCCGTTCTGACTATGTCATGCACGGCATCGGCGAAGCATTCATGATGGCGCGTCGCAGAAATGTGGAAGCTGCCGCCCTCTCCCAACTGGAAGCCGATTGCGCAGTTGGCGAAACCTTCGGCTACTATTTCAATGCTGAAGGGGATATCGTGCGTAAGGTCAAAACCATCGGTATCCAGTTGGAAGATCTCGCATCAAAAAAAGCAATATTTGCAGTGGCAGGTGGAAGCAGCAAGAAGGAAGCAGTCCGTGCGTATATGAAGATGGCTCCGAAGAATACTATTCTGTTCATCGATGAAGCCATCGGGGAATTTTTGTTGAAGAATGATTGATTAATTCAATATATATAAACTCAAGGAGGCCATAAATTATGGTTAAAGTAGCAATCAACGGTTTTGGACGTATAGGTAGACTCGCAGCCAGGGAAATCCTCAATTATGAAGATATCGAATTGGTGGCAGTCAATGATCTTACAGATGACGAGTTTCTTGCACACCTCATAAAATACGATACGAGCCAAGGACGTTTCGAAGGTGATGTTGAAGCGATCGACGGTGGATTGAAGATTAACGGCAACGAAGTGAAATCCTTCAACACCAAAGATCCTGCGGAACTCCCATGGGGAGACTTGGATATCGATATCGTTCTCGAATGTACGGGTCTCTTCACAAATGAAGAAGACGCAAGGAAGCATATCGAAGCAGGTGCCAAAAAAGTATTGATTTCAGCTCCAGGTAAAGGCGATATGAAAACAATCGTCTACGGTGTCAACGAAGATGTGCTTGATGGGTCAGAGGAAGTAGTATCAGCTGCATCCTGCACGACGAACTGTCTTGCGCCTGTCGTTAAAGTACTCAATGATGAGTTTGGACTTGAACGCGGCCTCATGACGACGATACATGCCTATACAGCTGATCAGAACACACTGGACGGTCCACATGCTAAAGGTGACTTCCGCCGCGGACGTGCAGCAGCTGAAAACGTGGTACCGAATTCTACAGGTGCAGCTAAAGCCATTGGTCTCGTATTGCCTGAACTCGATGGTAAACTTGATGGCGGTGCCCAGCGTGTACCGGTTAAGGCAGGTTCCCTTACAGAAGTTACAGCAGTACTCGGCAAAAATGTTTCAGTTGAAGAAGTGAACCAGGCGATGAAGGATGCGGTGAGCCCATCATTCGGCTATATTGAAGATGAAATCGTTTCTTCCGATATCATCGGCATCAAAGAAGGTTCCCTGTTCGATGCAACGCAGACACGTGTTGTAGATGTGGATGGAAAACAGCTTGTACGTGCCGTTTCATGGTATGACAATGAAATGTCCTATACTGCCCAACTGGTCAGAACACTTCATCACATGGCAACCAATAAGAAGTAAATCATAGATGAACGGGCGGACTTTCCGCCCGTTTTTATTTTATTCGTACAGTGGTATGGGTATAATGGGAATGAGCAGAAAAGTATAGGAGGCGCAGCCATGAAGAAAACTGTAGAAGATGTACAATTGAAAGGGCGCAAGGTATTGTTGCGCGCTGATCTGAACGTTCCGATGTCAGAGGGCGAAATCACCAATGACAATCGTATCGTCCAGGCGTTGCCTACAATTAGGCATATCATTGAAGCTGGAGGGAAAGTGATACTTTTCTCCCACCTGGGAAAAGTGAAGACAGAAGCGGATAAGGCAGATAAGACGCTTAAACCAGTCGCTGATAAGTTATCGGAACTGCTTGGGCAGGATGTCAATTTCATCCCCCACACAAGAGGTGAAATGCTTGAAGGTGCCATCGATGATTTGAAAGAGGGCGAAGTCCTGATGTTTGAAAACACACGTTTCGAAGATGTCGACGGCAAAAAGGAGAGCGGCAACGATGAATCCTTGGGTAAATACTGGGCTTCTCTTGGTGATATCTTCGTAAACGATGCCTTCGGTACAGCCCATAGAAGCCATGCTTCAAACGTGGGCATCGGATCCAATATCGAAACAGTTTCAGGATTCCTCATGCAGAAGGAAATTGAATTCATCGGAGGTGCCATCGATTCGCCGGAGCGTCCATTCGTGGCCATTTTAGGCGGCGCCAAAGTGTCGGATAAAATCGGCGTAATCAAAAATGTGCTCGAAAAAGCTGACAAAGTAATCATAGGCGGCGGCATGGCGTATACCTTCCTAAAAGCGCAAGGCAAAGAAATAGGCAACTCGCTCCTTGAAGAAGATAAAGTGCAGCTGGCAAAGGAACTTCTTGAGAAATCAGAAGATAAAATTGTTCTGCCAAAGGATGTAGTCGTCGCAGAAGAGTTTGCCGCAGATGCCAAACATAAAACCGTAGGTGTCGATGAAATACCATCCGACATGGAGGGCCTTGATATCGGTGAGGATACAATCGCTGCCTTTAAAGAAGTGCTGCAAGGCGCGAAGACAGTCGTATGGAATGGACCGATGGGTGTGTTTGAAATGGAGAACTTTGCACACGGCACGATTGGTGTATGCAAGGCGATTGCTGAACTTGAAGATGCGAAGACAATCATCGGTGGAGGCGATTCCGCAGCTGCAGCAATGGATCTTGGCTATGCTGAGGATTTTTCCCACATCTCAACAGGTGGCGGCGCCTCACTCGAGTATCTGGAGGGCAAGGAATTGCCAGGCTTGTCTGTAATTGACGAGAAGTAATGTTTAGAGCCTTATACAAAAACAAGGAGGAATATTATGAGAACCCCATTTATTGCAGGAAACTGGAAAATGAATAAAACCATTTCAGAAGGTGAGGCATTTATAGATGCACTCGGCGAACTGCCAAACAAAACTGAAGTGGAGAGTGCAATCTGCGCTCCATTCATCCATCTGCCGTCGCTCGTGGAAAAGGCAAAAGGTATGGCGCTCGGCATAGGTGCTGAAAATAGCCATTATGAAGATGAGGGTGCCTTCACCGGAGAAGTTTCCCCATTGATGCTCCAAGACCTTGGAGTCGATTATGTGATCATCGGACACTCGGAGCGCCGTGAACACTTCAATGAAACTGATGAAGCAATCAACAAAAAAGCGCATGCGCTCCATTCAAAAGACATCGTGCCGATCATCTGCTGTGGTGAGACGGATGACGAACGCGAGGCTGGCAAGGCAGAAGATAAAGTGAAACAACAAGTTTCCAAAGCGTTTGAGGGTCTAAGCAAGGAACAGGCTAAAACCTCTGTTATCGCCTACGAACCTATCTGGGCGATCGGCACAGGGAAATCCGCGACAAGCGATGATGCAAATGAGATGTGCGGTGTCATCCGCCAGACGATGGCATCACTTTATGATGAAGAAACTGCAGAAGCAATCCGTATCCAGTACGGTGGCTCAGTCAAACCAGAAAATATAAAAGAGTACATGGCGCAGGAGCATATTGACGGCGCTCTTGTAGGCGGCGCGTCACTCAAACCTGAATCTTTTGTGCAGCTATTGGAAGGTGCCAAAAATGACTAGACCAGTTGCTCTCATCATACTTGATGGCTTTGCCAACAGGGACGAAACGAAAGGTAATGCTGTTAAAGCAGCCCATAAGCCGAACTATGACCGCTTTTTCAAGAAATACCCAAATAATGCACTCAGCGCCTGCGGTCTCGACGTTGGTCTGCCTGAAGGGCAGATGGGCAACTCTGAAGTCGGTCATCTGAACATTGGCGCGGGGCGCGTAGTCTATCAAAGCCTTACAAGAATCAATAAATCCATTGAAGATGGGGATTTTTATGAGAATGAGGTACTGCTGGATACGATGGACCACGTAAACACCAACGACAGTACCCTTCATGTCATGGGTCTGCTCAGTGATGGCGGCGTACACTCCCATTATGAACACCTCTTCGCAATACTGGAGATCGCTAAGAAACAAGGCCTTAAACAAGTTTATGTACATGCATTTCTGGATGGACGGGATGTTGTGCAAGATTCAGCACTCGAATATGTACGGGAATCGGAGAAGCGTTTCAAAGAGATCGGCATCGGGGAATTTGCGACTGTCAGCGGCAGGTATTATGCCATGGATCGGGATAAGCGATGGGATCGTGAAGAAATGGCGTACAATGCCATCACATACGGAAAAGCCCCCCGCTTTGCTTCAGCTGAAGAAGGGATCCAGGCAAGCTATGATAGGGGCGAATATGATGAATTCGTCAAACCATTCATCATATCCGATACAGAAGAAAGCTATGATAAAGGAGTGGTCGACGGAGATGCGATCGTCTTCTATAACTTCCGTCCGGATCGTGCAGCCCAGTTGTCTGAAATATATACAGATGAGGAATTCATGGGCTTTGATATTGAAAAGCGAATCAAAGATTTGAAATTCGTCACTTTCACCAAATACAGTGACCAAGTGGATGCAGATGTAGTCTTTGAAAAAGAAGACATAATCAACACAATAGGCGAAGTGGTTTCCAAAGCAGGCAAGAAGCAGCTGAGGATTGCAGAAACAGAAAAATATCCGCATGTAACGTACTTCATGAGCGGTGGGCAGCATGATGAGTTTGAGGGAGAACGTAGAGCCCTTTTAGATTCTCCTAAAGTGGCAACTTATGACCTACAGCCTGAAATGAGCGCGTATGAAGTGAAGGAACGTTGTCTTGAAGAACTCGAAAAAGAAGACCTTGATCTCATCCTCATGAACTTTGCAAACCCTGACATGGTAGGTCATAGCGGTAAAATGGAGCCGACGGTCAAAGCAATAGAAGCAGTGGATGAATGTCTTGGGCCTATTGTAGATGAAATCATCGCGCAGGGCGGTACAGCCATCATAACCGCCGATCACGGCAACTCGGACGAAGTCATCACTTTGGACGGTGAACCGATGACTGCCCATACTACAAACCCGGTTCCTGTCATCGTAACGAAAGAAGATGTTACGGTTGGAAGTGGACGACTGGCTGACTTGGCGCCGACCCTACTTGAATTGATGGGATTGGAACAGCCGGAAGAAATGACGGGCAAAAGCCTTTTGGAGTAGATTGTGCTGATAAGATTGAAAATGATAAAAATAGAAATCAATTAAAAAGGAGATATCGTTATGCCATTAATTATAGATGTGTACGCACGTGAAATGCTTGATTCAAGAGGAAATCCGACAGTTGAGGTCGAAGTATTGACAGACAGCGGTGCCTTCGGCCGTGCGCTTGTACCTTCCGGTGCTTCAACGGGAGAGCATGAAGCAGTTGAGTTGAGGGATGCGGATGATGCGCGCTTCCTTGGCAAAGGTGTCGAAAAAGCAGTTGAAAATGTTAATGAAATTATTGGGCCTGAGCTTGTAGAGGGTGATTTCAGTGTCCTTGAACAAGTGTCGATCGACAGAATGATGATTGCCCTTGATGGCACTACCAATAAAGGTAAATTGGGTGCAAACGCTATTCTGGGCGTTTCTATGGCCGTAGCAAAAGCAGCTGCCGACTTCATGGGGCAGCCACTCTACAAATATCTAGGCGGATTCAGCGCAGTCCAACTCCCAGTGCCGATGATGAATATCATCAACGGAGGCGAGCACGCAGATAATAACGTGGATATCCAGGAATTCATGATTATGCCTGTGGGTGCTGAAACATTCAAGGAAGGACTGCGCATGGGCACGGAAATATTCCATAACCTGAAAAAAGTACTCAGTGAAAAAGGCTATAATACTGGTGTAGGAGACGAAGGGGGCTTTGCACCGAACCTCGGTTCCAATGAAGAGGCTTTGTCGACAATCATTGAAGCGGTTGAAAAAGCAGGTTATAAGCCAGGTGAAGAAATCCGTTTGGCGATGGACGCAGCTTCGAGTGAATTCTATGACGCCTCAACAGGCAAGTATGAACTAAAAGGAGAAGGCAAATCCTATACTTCTGAAGACATGGTCAATTGGTATGCTGAAATGATTGAAAAATATCCAATAATATCCATCGAAGATGGGCTGGATGAGAATGATTGGGAAGGTACCAGACTCCTTACTGAAAAGCTTGGTTCTAAAGTACAATTGGTCGGAGATGATCTTTTCGTCACCAATACTGAGAAGCTGGCACGCGCAATTGAAGAAGGCGTCGGAAACTCCATCCTCATCAAAGTCAACCAGATCGGTACTTTGACTGAAACATTCGAAGCAATCGAAATGGCGAAGCGTGCAGGCTACACTGCAGTCATCTCCCACCGTTCCGGAGAAACGGAAGATACGACGATTGCAGATATTGCGGTAGCTGTTAATGCAGGACAGATTAAAACCGGCGCGCCATCACGTACAGACCGTGTCGCCAAATACAATCAGCTGCTCAGAATTGAAGATGAGCTGTTTGAAACGGCAAAATATGAAGGGCTTGCATCCTTCTATAATCTGGATCTAAAATAATCCACGAGCCTCCCTTGACCTAAGGGAGGCTTTTTAGTCGGGACAGCATTTGCAATCCCCCCTTTAATCTGATAAAATGCTTGTGTTACTAATATTCGGAGGGATTACCACATGCAAACACTGCTCGTCATATTGTTGATTGTCGTTTGTATATCTTTAATTGCAGTGGTATTGCTACAGTCAGGGAAAAGCGCCGGCCTCTCAGGTGCAATCGGTGGCGGTGCTGAGCAATTATTCGGTAAACAAAAAGCGCGGGGCATGGATCTTGTACTGCATAGGACAACAGTCATACTTTCGTTACTGTTCTTCCTGATCATGCTACTGCTGACATATCTAAATTAGAAATAATGGCCTCCTATTGTTGATAGGAGGTTTCTTTTTATTTTTCTATGTTCTTAAATTGTCGTACAATGAAATTAATGTGCAGAAAGTAGGGTATAAATAATGAAGATACAATTACCAGAACCATTCTTTTTTGAGGAAGGCGAGAAGGCAGTCCTGTTGCTGCATGGGTTCACAGGCAACTCATCAGATGTCAGGCAACTTGGACGCTATCTCCAAAAACACGGCATAACTTCCTATGCGCCGCATTACGAAGGGCATGCAGAGCCTCCTGAAAATCTTTTGGAATCAAGTCCACATATCTGGTGGAAGCAAGTGACTGAAGCCTACGATTTCCTGGTCTCTAAAGGCTACGATAAGATTTTTGTGGCAGGCCTATCTCTTGGTGGCGTCTATGCCCTGAAATTGGCCACTGTTCGGGATGTAGTAGGGGTCGCCACCATATGCAGTCCGATGTACCTCAAAGATCGTGAGACAATGTATGAGGGCGTTTTGGAATATGCACGGGGATTCAAGAAAATGGAAGGCAAGACACATGAAGAAATAGAAAATGAAATGGAGGCGTTCCGCCCGACCGGCATGCTGGACGAGGTGCGGGATGTGATTCAAGCGGTCCGTGACCATCTCCCGGATGTATATGCACCGTTGTTTGTGGCTCAGTCGGAACAGGATGAGATGATCAATCCAGACTCGGCAAACATCATCTTTAATGAAACTTCGACTGAAAGTGATGAAAAGAAACTGGAATGGTATCCAGAATCAGGGCATGTATTGACGATCGATAAAGAAAAGCAGCAATTGTTTGAGGATATGCATGCCTTCATGGATCAGCTGGATTGGAATGAGTAATAGGGGGATAAGTAATGGGTAACTATCGAGAACGCATTTTAAATGTTATTGAAGCTGACGATTATCGTCCGATGACGATGGAGGAGTTCAAACAGGAACTTTCAGCTCATGATTCAGACGACTTCAAGGAAATGGTGAAAGCCGTTGTGGCCCTTGAAGAAGAAGGTGAGATTCACAGGACGAAAAAAGACAAATATATCAAGATGAGTGAAACAGACATGCTCAAGGGCAAGCTCTCCATGCACAAACGCGGGTTTGGTTTCCTGCGTCCCGAAGAAGGCGATATGGAGGATATTTTCATTCCACCCACTTCAATCAATGGTGCCCTTGATGGAGATACAGTGCTGGTGGAAGTGCAGAAACATTCAAAAGGGGATAACCAGGAAGGTCAGGTCACCACTATCCTGACCCGGGGTACAACACGAGTCGTCGGCGAGTATCATGCAAGCAAGAACTTCGGTTTCGTCGAACCGGATTCACAAAAGATGATAGACGACGTCTTCATCCCGAAAAATCATAACCTGGGTGCCATAGACGGCCATAAGGTTCTTGTTGAGCTGACTAAATACCGGGAGGGCGATGACAAGCCAGAGGGGCATGTCATCCAGATATTGGGACATAAGAATGATCCAGGGGTCGATATACTCTCCATTATCTATCAGCATGGCATCGAGATCGAGTTTCCTGAAGAAGTGATGAAGGAGGCAGAAGCGACACCGGATACCATCAGTCAGGATGAACTGGACGGCCGGCGTGACTTGCGTGATGAATTTACGATCACCATAGACGGGGCAGACGCGAAGGACCTGGATGATGCAATCGCCGTCAAAAAACTGGATAACGGTAACCACGAACTGACAGTCAGCATTGCTGACGTCAGCTATTATGTCGATGAGGCATCCCAGATGGGCAAAGAGGCCTATGAACGCGGCACAAGTGTCTATCTGGTAGACCGGGTCATACCGATGATTCCACATCGTCTGTCTAATGGCATCTGTTCCCTGAATCCTGGTGCAGACCGCCTGACAATGAGCTGCAGGATGGAAATCGATGGCAACGGTAAAGTGGTTGACCATGACATCTTCCAAAGCGTCATCCATTCCGATAGGCGCATGACGTACGATGCAGTTAACCGGATGCTTGATGATGAAGACCAGGCGGTCATCTCAGAATTTCCGGATGTCTATCCTATGCTCAAGAAAGCTCGCGAGCTCGCCATGATATTGCGCAAGCGACGTGAAAAACGCGGCGCCATCGATTTTGATTTCAATGAAGCAAAGGTGCTCGTCGCAGAAGATGGCACGCCATCCGACGTCGTCCTCCGCACACGTTCAGTGGGCGAGCGCATGATTGAAGAATTCATGCTTGTCGCCAATGAAACTGTAGCTGAACATTTCCATTGGATGGAAGTGCCTTTCCTCTATAGGGTACACGAAGACCCGAAAGAGGAGAAGTTGCGTCAGTTCTTCGAATTCATCACGAATTTCGGTATTGTAGTCAAAGGGAAAGGCAATGAAATCCATCCGCGTGCCATGCAGGAGATAGTTGAGGAAGTCGCAGGGCGTCCTGAAGAGATGGTGATCAGTACACTGATGCTCCGCTCGATGCAGCAGGCTCGCTATGCAGAAGATAACTTGGGCCACTTCGGTCTGGCGGCTGATTTCTACACCCACTTCACATCACCGATCAGACGCTATCCCGACCTTGTTGTGCACCGGCTGATCCGTAAATATCTGATTGAAGGCAAGACGGATCAGAAGACACAAAGGCAGATGGAGGCAGAACTCCCTGATATCGCTGAACATACTTCGAACAGGGAAAGACGGGCACAGGAAGCAGAGCGGGATACGGACGACCTTAAAAAGGCAGAGTATATGGTACAGCATGTCGGGGAAACTTTCGAAGGTGTCATTTCGGGCGTCATGAATTTTGGCATGTTCGTTGAACTGCCGAATACAATCGAAGGGCTTGTCCATGTCTCCCATATGACGGATGACCACTATCAATTCCATGAACGCCATATGGCGCTTATCGGTGACCGTGCCGGCACAGTATACCGCATCGGGGATCCCGTTGAGGTGGAAGTGCTGGATGTCAACCTTCATGAGCGTCTCATTGATTTCAAGATAGTTGGAATGCCAGCTCGCCAACCGCGCGAGAGAAGAGGCAGACCGGTTGAGATCAAGGCGAAATCCGAATCCGGCAACCGTCAACGAAACGGGAAAAAAGGTAAGGATGGCAAGAAGCACTTTGATAAGGGCAGGACCAATAAAAAACCATTCTATAAAGGCGCAAAAAACAGTAAGAGGAAGAAGAAATAGCCATGAATAAAACATATGATAAACCATTAGCCCAAAATAGGAAGGCCAGCCATGACTATCATATCGAAGATACGATAGAAGCGGGTATAGAGCTCAAGGGTACAGAGATCAAATCCATCCGACGCGGTTCAGCGAACTTGAAGGATGCCTATGCGCGTGTATACAAGGGGGAGATGTATGTCTATAATATGCACATCGCCCCCTACGAAGAAGGGAACCGCCATAATCATGACCCGCTCCGCTCGCGCAAGCTGCTGCTCAAACGAAAGGAGATAGATAAGCTTGCCGGGCAAATACAGGAAACAGGCTACTCTTTGATTCCACTGAAATTATATATCAAGAATGGTTTCTGTAAAGTCCTGCTTGGAGTGGGACGAGGCAAGAAGAAGTACGATAAGAGGGAAGACCTTAAACGTAAACAGATGAAGCGGGATGTAGATCGTGCCTTGAAGGACCGTATGAAGTGATATCCTTGAAAAAACGTATGGATTCTGATATTATATAGTATACGTCTGATGAAGGCGAACTGTTAAAATCCGGGGACGTTCCGGATTCGACAGGGGCTGTTTGAGCAACTTAAGCGTGTCGGAGGTTTCGGCTCCGTCATCAACGATACACAGTTTATAATAACTGGCAAACAAGACAACTTCGCAGTAGCTGCCTAAGAGCACACTGCATCATCCCATGACGTTTCCTGTGCGTCTTGATTGGATGATTCAACCTTAACAGGATACGCATCTGGTTCTTCCGCCTGGAGAACCCGGTGAAGAGATCAATCAGGCTAGCATGGATCTGTGGTCCGTCCATTACCAACAGCCATGCGAAATTAAGAAATGGACTACACACGTAGAAAGAGTTGTGCCAAGGTCCCTGGACGCGGGTTCGACTCCCGCCGTCTCCATATCTGGAAATACACTGAAGCAATGCTTCTGCCTATAACGAGGTAGAAGCATTTTTTAATCAATCAAATATATTTCTTCTTAAATGATGGATATCATAGTCGGAAACTGCTGTTTTACGCCTGCAAAAAATTACATTGCGCAAATAGTGGGGAATGTTTGGAATAATCTGATGAAAACTGGTAAATTATAATAAAGAAGTCATTCTTGATATACCAGAAAGGTGGATGAACATGTATAAAAAAATTCTGCTCCCGTATGATTTTGGAAACTCTTTCAATAACGTACCTGACCAGTTGACGAAACTTACGGGCAACAGTGAAGACGCTAACATTACAATATTCAATGTGATCCCCGATAGTGAAATGGCAGATAATGTGAAATATCATGGTAAGCATTTCGACGAAATCACCGAAGATAAAATCAAGGCATTGAAGCCTTTCCTGGAAGAGCTGGATGAGCGTGGCTTGAACTATACCACGACATTCAGGGCAGGGCGGATCATCCATGAACTGCTCGAAGAAATAAAAGAAAATGATTATGAAGTAGTGGTCATGAGCAACAAGCGCTCTAAACGGGATATAAAGCATGTCCTCGGCCACGTTACCCATAAGATAGCCAAACGCGTGAACACGCCAGTGCTGATCATCAAATGATCCATACTGTAAAATGAAGGCTTAAAAAAGCCGGGAAAACCATTTAAAAGCCTGTCAACTATATGTGGCAGGCTTTTATTTTTCCAAAATCTATGGAGGGTGATGCGTTATGAAGGAAAGGAGAGAAACCGAGCGGCTGTGGGCCCGTGAAAAATATCGGGTCATGTATCATAGCCAACAGCATTATGATCGTTTAAGGGAAGCATTAAAGAGAGATGCCGGAATTGCGGAAGTGAAGGGATTGATAGAAGACGCAATAGCCATCCCCCCGACCAAAGGGTCGATGATGAATGCATTCGACCACATTTGGGGATATTTCACAAAGGGGTGCACAAATGCAGAACGCGACCGCTATGCAAATATGAAACAGGAATTTAAGGCAGGCAATCTTCCTAAAGAAGAAATGCTGGACCATCTGAAGTCGTTGGCGGTTCTTCATCAACAGAAATATCTGCTTGATTCCACATTGCTGTTTCCAGCCCCCAATTGAGCAAATTCCGTTTATTGCCAATACGAAGTGGGGTATTGTTGTAAAATGAGTAAATAGGAAAGACAAAGGGGTCTTAGATGAAGATAAATGAAATAGTCGATGCTTTAGGGGGTCAATTGTTAAAAAGTATAAATATGGAGGATAGGGTGGAGAAGTCGGTTTCGGGGATTACATCAATGTACCAGGACATTGAACCGGGTCATGTATTCATGCTCAAAAACTCTGCAACTTCAGAGCATTATTTTGATGCTGCTTCAGCCAATGCTCCTGCCTTCATCATTACGGATTTTGAGGTCGGCCGTTTTGATGACAGAAACGTGCCTGTAGTATATGTCGAAGACTTCATGAAGGCCGCGAATAAGATGGCAGAATTTTTTTATGGTAAGTCTATAAAAAAACTTAAATATATAGCAGTCACTGGTACGAACGGAAAGACGACAGTCAGCCACTTCATCGGCAGGCTACTGTCCAACCTCGGTTGCAGAACGGCAACTGTGGGTACTCTTGGAATATTTGACGATGCCTATCAGAAAGTGCCGTTTCGACATACTACTCCAACCACACCAATGCATCTGGAGTTCGCTGAAATCATCAAACATTTCGCCGATCGTGACTATGACTACATCGTCTATGAAGCGACGTCAATCGCCCTGGAGCAGCGGCGTACTGATTTTATCTGGAATGATATGGCCATATTCAATAATTTCAGTCCGGAACACCTCGAATATCATGGAACTGTAGAGGAATATTTGGCAGCGAAGTTGAAATTGGCTCAACGGAGTACATGTATCATGGCGAATGCCGATGTACCGGAGTATGCTTCATTGACGCGCCAAGGGAGGCATTTTTCCAAGCTTGGAGGCGCCTATTATCATTATCGGACAGAGCCTGACCACATCAATCTAAACATCGGCGGATTGAGCTACACGGTTTCACCAGGATTCATTGGAGAACATAATTACATCAATCTGGCTACTGCTATCTTCGGACTTGTGGAGGCAGGTTTTTCAGCTGATGCTGTCATAGGCGCTTCAAGAGGCATCCAGGCACCGGTGCATCGGTTCGAAATGTTTTCAGAAGGGCGTTATGACTTCATCCTGGATTTTGCCCATACACCCGTCGCCATCAATGAGTCCATATCGAATGCGATGAAGTATGCAGAAGCAAAGGGCAAAAATCTGATGGTCATGGTGACGGGCATCGGATTAAGGGGGCAGGATAAAATCAAGAAGACTATGGAAATGGTGCCGCAAAATGTCCCTTGCCTTATCCTGGCAGCAGAGCAAGTCGGCTACGAAGATGAGGAAACGATTGTCCAGATGATGGAGAGGCACTTGCCGGAAAGCTACAAGGATATGGAAATAATCACCGCGTTCTCAAGGCAGGAAGGTATTGTGCAGGCGATTGAACATGCAGGAGAGGATACCCTGATTCTATTGACAGGGATCAACGAGCCCCAGAATTACCGGGGCGCCATGGTGGCGCATGATGATCGGGAGTTCATTTCAAAATATATCAGCGGGAAGTAGAATAAAAAAAGATAGACCCTCCATTGAAGGGCCTATCGCATATTTTCTACGTATTCCTTGATGACTTCAGCCTGATTGTACTGTGTGTCCTTTGCGCTGTACAGCAGGGTGACATTATGACCATCACTTTCTTCCCGGAGTGTTTCGAGAAGCTCTTTGTGTTCTTTGAGTTCTTTGAAGTAATCTTGCTTGAATGTCTCCCATTTTTCCGGGTCGTGGTTGAACCACTTCCGAAGGTCATTTGAAGGAGCGAGTGATCTGTACCATTCATCATGGTCGAGATCTTCTTTTTTGATGCCCCTTGGCCACACTCCATCGACCAGAATGCGTTTTCCATCCTGGGAGGAAGAATCGTCATACACCCTTTTTGTTTTCAACATGATATCACCTCATTATGATCGTGCCCTTTATTGTATGGGGGCAAACAAATAAAAAATGAAATGGATATATAATTGAAATTTTTATGCATTTTATTTAATGTATAGGTAAATGAAGATAACGTGGGGGATTACTATGAATATTAAAGGTGTAGATATCGGAGCGGGCATGCCGAAGGTGGTTGTATCCTTCTCGGGTAATTCAAAGGAAATGATTGATGAAGAAATGGAAGCGGCAAGGATGAATACCAGTGCATTCGATATCCTTGAAATCAGGAGCGATGCATTTGATGCGTTGAGCCGTGAAGACCATATAGAAATGGTCGAATATATTACGAGCCATATGGCCGGGTATCCGATCATCTATACGTACCGGACATTGAAAGAAGGGGGGAAAGGCCAAAAGACGGCAGCTGAATATGAATCATTGCTTGCTGATGTGATGGAACGTTGCAGCATCGACATGGTGGATATTGAATTTTTCATGTATGAAGACATCATCGATAACCTCGTCGCGCGCGCAAAATCCAAGGAGATAGGCGTCATCCTCAGTCAGCACGATTTTCAGGACACTCCCCACTTTGACGAAATGATGGCAACATATCGAGATATGCTCGAAAGTGGCGGAGACATTTTAAAGCTGGCCTACCAACCGGCCGGGGGGCGTGACGTCCTCAGCATATTGAGTGCCGTCCATGATGCCCGTCAACAGTTTGATTGCCGGGTGGTCGGCATCGCAATGGGGGAGCTTGGAAAGATTACCAGGGTAGCCGGCGGAGTATTCGGTTCATGCCTGACCTACGGTTATATACTTCACAAAGCTGCACCTGGACAAATCCTTGCAGAGGATTTGAAGGAAAACCTTGGGTTGTTTGAGGAAGGTAAATAGAAAAAGTGCCGCAGAAGGGCACTTTACTTGATCATATGTTTGATTTCAGGAATTCCTGGACGGATTCAGGTGACTTGGCATCTGCAGAATGCAGGTGGGCGAGCTTCTTGCCGTTCTGGAAAACGAGCAGGCTCGGAATCCCCATGACATCATTCTCATCCGCAGCTTCGGGCACATCGTCACGATTCAGTTCATACCACTCAACATGGTTGTATTCTTCCAGGATGGGATCGATGAACATGTTCATGCGCGTACAGTCCGGGCACCAGTCTGCGAAAAACTTGATGATGATCTTATCATCACCTTGAATCTTTTGGCTGTAGTCATCATATGCAGTAATCGGCTTCATAATCTTACTCCTTTATATATCGATATGTTTCAGTCTACCATCTTTTTTTATAATATGAAAATATGCCAGACCCCAACATCCATGGAAAACTTGAAGAATCACCTTATAATTAAACTGGAGGAAATTGATGACTATATTATATGGGTATCCAAAATGTACGACTTGCCGTAAGGCCAAAAACTTCCTGAAAGAGAATGACATTCCTTTTGAGGACATCGATATCGTGAAAACCCCTCCATCCGGAGAAGAAATATCAGAGATGGCCAAGAAATCCGGAAGAAGTTTGGATGAATTCTTTAATTCACGTGGAAAAAAGTTCAAGGAACTGGAACTTAAGACACGTCTTGATACTTTATCCGACAATGAGAAGCTTGGCTTGCTGGAAGCTGACGGGCTGCTTATAAAACGACCGTTGCTCTATCGCGAAGAAACCGTACTGCTCGGTTTTAAAGAGGCAGAGTATAGGAGAACCTTTGATACGAATGATTAACCTTGCTTAAATGGCAAAGTATGTGAGAATATATATGTGTATAAGAAAAAGGAGGTTTTTATTGTGGCATCACCAAAAGAATTCAAGTATTCAGAAGATCACGAATGGGTCAAGGTGGAAGATGGCAAGGTAACACTCGGCATCACTGAGTTTGCACAATCAGAACTCGGGGACATCGTATTCGTCGAGCTCCCTGCTGAAGGTGACGATATTACAGTTGGGGAATCATTCGGTAGCGTAGAATCAGTTAAGACCGTATCTGAATTATATGCGCCGGTAAGTGGTACAGTAGTAAAAATAAATGAAGAGCTGGAAGATAGCCCTGAACTCGTCAATGAATCTCCTTATGAAGAGGCCTGGATGCTTGTTGTCGAACTTTCCGACGATTCACAGGTCGATAAGCTGATGGATGCGGATGCTTATGATGAAATGGTGGACGCATAGAATACTTGAACTCTGGACATTGTCCAGAGTTTTTTTAAAATCTATCATGGACCAGAGGTGATGGCTATGCATGTTTCTGATAAGATACTCATTGTAGAGGGAAAAACAGATAAGCACCGCATCGAAGAAGTACTGGTGGAGCCTGTACATATAATATGTACGCATGGTACCATGGGAATCTCCAAATTGGATGAAATCCTGGAAGAATCAAATGGTTCTGAGGTCTATATCCTGACCGATTCAGACAGGGAAGGCAGAAAGATCAGACAGTGGTTCAAAAGGCACATTAGTGAGGGCACGCACGTTTATATAGATTCTAACTATGGTGAAGTGAGCCGGTGTCCCCTCGATTATCTTGCGATGCTGCTCGCCCATCATGGATTTTACGTCGATGAAAGACTGCTCATGAAAGGTAAGTTCGAAAATGAAGAAATCCTCCGAAAAAATCGATATAATCAGCCATATTCAAGCTGAAGACACCTTTATCCTGTACTGCTATGCGCCAATCTGCGCCAATTGCAGGATTGCTGAGAAGATGCTGGATGTAGTAGCGGAGATGAAAAGTTTTTCCTATACAGCAGTGGACCTGAATTATGAAAAGGAATTGATTGAAAAATATCAGATCCGTTCTGCACCCGCACTCCTCCTTTTTAAAAATGGGAAGTTGAAGGAAGAAATCTATGCATTTCAATCCGTCCCCCATTTAACTGAAAAATTAGAAGAATTTTTTGTTGACGCCTAGACCGACTGGTGCTATCATGGTTAACAATCGAATAACAAGACTCTTATCAAGAGTGGTGGAGGGAAGTGCCCTATGAAGCCACGGCAACCGTCATTATGACAAGGTGCTAATTCACTAGATCCTAGGATCGAAGATGAGAGGCTGCGGATGATACCAGAAGCCTACTCATTTTTTGAGTAGGCTTTCTTATTTTTATAGGCAGGAGTGGAGCATGATGATAGATATAAAAAAAGCGACCAAGACATTTAAGACTAAAGCCGCAGATATAAAAGCAGTGGATGAGGTAGATCTGCATGTCCGTCAGGGCGAGATATTTGGGGTGATAGGCTACTCCGGGGCTGGGAAGTCCACACTGATCCGGCTGCTCAACGGTCTGGAACGGCCAACTTCAGGTGACGTGGTGATCAGCGGAGATACCCTTACTTCGATGACACGCCCTGCACTTCGGAAAAAACGCCAGAAAGTTTCTATGATTTTTCAGCATTTCAATCTTCTCTGGTCTAGGACGGTCGCTGAAAACATCAGTTTTCCGCTTGAAATTGCCGGTGTGCCTAAAAAGGAGCGTGAGAAGAGAGTCGCTGAACTGATTGCTCTGGTCGGATTGACGGGACGAGAAGACAATCATCCGAGCCAATTGTCTGGAGGCCAGAAGCAACGGGTGGGGATCGCCCGCGCATTATCCAATCGGCCCGAAGTGTTGCTGTGCGATGAGGCGACAAGCGCGCTCGATCCGGAAACGACCGATGAGGTGTTGGATCTGCTGATCAGGATTCGGGATGAAATGGACTTGACTATTGTTCTGATTACCCATGAAATGCATGTGATCCGTAAAATCTGTGATAGAGGCGCTGTCATGGAGAACGGCAAGGTAGTCGAAACAGGACCGATCATAAAATTGTTCCAGAATCCTGAACATAGCGTGACGAAACGATTTGTCAAAGACGATATCAATGATGAAGAATCAGCACTGTCTTTTGAAGAGGTGAAAGAAATGTTCCCAGCTTCAAAGGTTCTGAAGCTTGGATTTGTCGGGTCCCAGTCCAGGGCGCCGATCGTTTCCCAAGTCATCAAAAAATACAACTTGGACTTGAACATATTGTCTGGCAACATCAAGCGGACCAACAACGAGTCCTACGGGCACCTCTACGTTGCCATAGAAGCGGACGAAGAGAAGTTGGGACTTCTTGGTGAGGAGCTTGCCGAGCACGATGTAACAGTGGAGGTGGAGCAGCAATGATGAATTTTGTGGCAGCATTCCAGGAAATGCTCTCTTTTGAGAATGTCAGGTGGGGGAATGTGTGGACAGCTACACAGGAAACCCTCTATATGACGGTAGTTTCAACCGCGTTCACCTTCATCTTCGGCCTGATGCTAGGCATCATACTCTTCTTGTCATCCAAGAAAGAGCATGCAGCAAGTGCGCCGATCTATGGCGTAACGGCTTTCCTCGTCAATTTGTTCAGGGCCATACCGTTCATCATATTAATCATATTGCTGATACCATTCACTAAAGTGTTGATGGGCACCATCATGGGCTCCCAAGGTGCCTTGCCGGCATTGATCATTGGGGCGTCCCCCTTCTATGCAAGACTTGTGGAAATAGCACTGAAAGAGATTGACAAAGGTGTCATCGAAGCAGCGGAGTCCATGGGGGCAGGCACTTGGACAATCATCAGGAAAGTGCTCCTGCCGGAGTCTCTGCCGGCATTGATATCAGGAATCACAGTCACGGCGATCATGCTGGTCGGGTCCACTGCGATTGCAGGAGTCATCGGAGCCGGCGGGCTGGGCAACCTTGCCTACATGGTCGGTTTCACCAGAAGCCAGAGCGATGTCACTCTGGTCGCAACGATAATAATATTGGCGATCGTTTTTATCATCCAGTTCATTGGAGACTTCACCGCCAAAACTGTGGATAAAAGATAGCCCTCATTATAAATACAATTGGAAAGTAGGAATTGATCATGAAAAAATATCTATTGTTTTTTACCCTGTTGGCATTTGCAGTTCTCCTGACAGCATGCGGTGGTTCCAAAGATGCCGTTTCAGATGACAGCGAGGAAAGTGCAGAGAATGCTGAAACAAGTGAAAACGAAGAAACTGAAGAGGCTGGCGGAAAACTCTCGATAGCCGCTTCTCCCGCCCCACATGCCGAAATTCTTGAAAAGGCAGCCAGCCTGCTTGAATCAGAAGGAATCGAACTTGATATTTCAATCGTCAATGACTACACTACCCCAAACCGTCTTTTAGCGGATGAGGAAGTCGATGCAAACTACTTTCAGCACACACCGTACCTTAAAACGGAAAAAGAATCCCACGATTATGATCTAGAAAGTGCAGGGAATGTCCATATAGAACCTATGGCCGTCTATTCGAAAGACTATGATGCCCTAGAAGACTTACCAGATGGCGCAACCATCCTTGTTTCCAACAACCCGGCTGAAGAGGGACGTTTCCTGTCATTCTTTGTAGATGCAGGATTGATCGAAATCGAAGAAGGCATCGATATCGAAGATGCAACATTTGATGACATCACCAAAAATGAAAAGAATTTCGAATTCAACAACCAGACAGCACCAGAACTGTTGGTTGAAATGTACAATAATAATGAAGCACCCGCAGTAATCATCAATTCGAATTTTGCGCTTGACGGAGGCTTGAATCCAGTGGATGATTCAATCGCCATTGAAGAGGGTGACTCTCCATATGCAAACCTGGTGGCAGTACGTTCAGGGGATGCAGAACGCGATGATATAAAGAAATTGATTAAAGTGCTGCAAGGAGAAGAAATCAAACAATATATTGAAGACAACTATGAAGGAGCAGTGATTCCGGCAGAATAAACACAGACGCGGCAGCATAGACTGTCGTTTTTTTAATTGAGAAAATACCCTGCTCATTTTCAATGGAAAGCTTTTTATGAAGCAGAAACATGTATAAAGCATATGATGTTACATATATTAAGAATAAGGGTAAAAGTATACTGAATAAAATACGCTCTACAGGGAGGGGTAAAAATGAACGGTGAAGAAAAGGGAGTATTCGACAAATCCATCGTCATGGTTTCATTTCTAGTCGCGGCTTTTACAGCAGTAATCGGCCCGATCATCCTATGGGTCCTGAAGAAGGATGAGGATGAAGCGACGGGAGAGGCATTGAGGGTAGTTGCCAACTTCGGTCTTTCATACACGATCTATATGTTTGTAGCCTGGTTGACATCATTCATCCTGATTGGTCTGATCCTAGGCCCTATTTTGACCATCGCATTCTATGTATTCATCGTAATCGGGGCCATTAAAGCAAATGAAGGGGAAATCTACAAGCCGCCATTCACCTTGGACATCATAAAATAGAAGTCGTTCTGCTTATTCCCCACGATCCGCATCGGTCGTGGGGGATATTTTTGCCCATATGCATGTTTGGGAGGGTGCAAAGGTTTAAAGTCGGGTAAGTTTACGTTATAATATAGGAGTATTGGAAAACCCTTGCTAGTCTTTGACTATTAATTGGAATTATTATAAACTAGTAAGGAGAAATAAATTATAAAATAATCTGTTGGAGGGTAATATAAATGGCATCTGTTCTAGAAATCAAGGACCTGCATGTTGAAATCGAAGGTAAGGAAATTCTCAAAGGTGTGGATCTTGTATTGAAGCAAGGTGAAATCCACGCTGTAATGGGGCCAAACGGTACAGGTAAATCCACGCTTGCCCAGGCGATCATGGGCCACCCAAGGTATGAAGTGACTCAAGGCGAGGTACTCCTTGATGGTGAAAACGTACTTGAGATGGAAGTGGACGAACGTGCCCAGGCAGGCCTTTTCCTCGGCATGCAGTATCCATCCGAGATTTCCGGTGTGACCAACTCCGATTTCCTGCGTTCTGCAATCAATGCCCAACGTGAAGAGGGCGATGAAATCAATTTGATGCAGTTCATCAAAAAATTGGACAAAAACATGAACCATCTAGAGATGGACCTGGACATGTCCACACGCTACCTTAACGAAGGTTTCTCCGGCGGTGAGAAAAAACGCAACGAAATCCTTCAGCTCATGATGCTGCAACCGAAATTCGGCATCCTGGATGAAATAGACTCCGGTCTTGATATCGATGCATTGAAGATTGTATCTAAAGGCATCAACGAAATGCGTGGAGAAAACTTCGGTGCTTTGATCATCACACACTATCAGCGCCTATTGAACTACATCGAACCAGATAATGTTCATGTAATGATGCAAGGCCGTATCGTCAAGTCAGGCGGCGCGGAGCTGTCGAAACGTCTTGAGGAAGAGGGTTACGACTGGATCAAGGAAGAACTCGGCATCGAAGATGAAACAATTGCTGCAGACGCAGAATAAGACAGGAGGATGACCATGGCTACTGATTTGAATGAATATGTTATCAATGCTGATGAAGTTCTTTCACGTGCAAAGGAACGCGGTGAGTCTGAACTGCTGATCAGCAAGAAGAAAGAAGCACTCGATAAGATTGAAACGCTTGAAATGCCAAAACCGGACAAGACCAAAATCAACAGGTGGGACTTCTTCACGAACTCGAAGCCGGTAGTGGACAGTGATGTCTATGGTTCACTTGAAGAGCTGCCTGAATCAGTCAAAAACCTTCTGGACAAGGAACACACTAAAAACATCTATGTCCAGCACAATAATACCCCTGCCTACCTCCAGGTTTCTGACGAACTGCTCGATCAGGGCGTCATTGTAGAAAATATAATTGAAGCGAGCGAGAACCATAGGGAACTCGTAGAAAAGTACTTTATGACCGAAGGGGTCAAAATAGATGAACACAAACTCGCGGCTTACCATGCAGCAATGTTGAATGGCGGTCTGTTTGTGTACATTCCAAAGAATGTTCAGGTGAAAGACCCTGTGCAGATGGTAGTCCTCCATGATGATGAATCAGCCTCCCTCTTCAACCACGTACTGATTGTGGCGGATGAAGGCTCGGAACTGACCTATGTTGAAAACTACCTGTCTACAGTCGAACATTCCAATGAACAGTTCAACATCATTTCTGAAGTCATCGCTAAAGATAATGCCAAAATCACGTACGGTGCAGTCGATTTCCTGCCTGAAGGGTTTACAGGCTACAACAACCGTCGTGGTGTAGCTGGAAGAGATGCATATATAGATTGGGCATTGGGCCAGATGAATGACTCCAACGTCATTATAGATAACACGACCTACTTGATGGGAGACAACTCAAAATCAGATCTGAAGACTGTTGTCGTTGGCCGCGGAGAACAGATACTGAACTTCACTTCGCAGATCATCCATTACGGCAAAGACTCAGAGGGCCATATATTGAAGCATGGCGTAATGAAAGATAGTGCAACAAGCATATTCAACGGCATAGGGTACATCAAGCATGGCGCATCACGCAGTGATGCACAGCAGGAATCAAGGGTGCTTATGCTGAGTGAACGTGCAAGGGGTGACGCGAACCCGATCCTCCTGATAGATGAAGACGATGTTACTGCAGGCCACGCGGCATCTGTCGGCCGTGTAGATCCGCTTCAGATGTTCTACCTCATGAGCCGTGGCATTTCCAGAAGGGAAGCTGAAAGGCTCGTCATCCACGGTTTCCTGGATCCAGTCGTACGCGCCTTGCCGATAGAATCCGTCAAGAACCAGCTCAGGGATGTTATTGAATTGAAAGTACTTTCAAAATAAGCTTTAAAGGGGTTTTCCCGAATGAACGTGAATGATATCAGAAAGGATTTCCCAATCCTTGATCAGCAGGTCAACGGCAAAGACCTCATCTACCTGGATACATCAGCGACAAGTCAGACACCATTGGTTGTCATCGATGCGATGACCGAATATTACCAGTCATATAACTCGAATGTTCATCGGGGTGTCCATACACTTGGGACTCATGCAACTGAAGGTTATGAACAGGCCAGGATGAAAGTGAAATCCTTCATCAATGCCAAACGGTTCGAAGAGATTGTTTTCACTAGAGGCACGACTGCAGCAATCAATCTTGTAGCACGGAGCTTCGGTGATATGATCATTGAACCGGGTGATGAAATTGTAGTGACTGAAATGGAACACCACGCTAATATTGTCCCATGGCAGGAGCTCGCAAAGCGGACAGGGGCTGAACTGAACTTCATCCCGATGGAAGCGGACGGCACATTGACTAAAGACAGCATCGAAGCTACTATCGGCGATAAGACGAAGATTGTCGCAGTCACCCATGTGTCCAATGTGTTGGGGACGATCAACGACATCAAAAGCATCGCTGAAACGGCTCATAATAACGGTGCCTATATTGTAGTTGATGGTGCGCAGGCAGTGCCCCATATGACAGTTGATGTACAGGATCTGGATGTTGACTTCTATGCGTTCAGCGGGCATAAGATGCTTGGTCCAACCGGCATCGGCGTCCTTTACGGCAAAAGTGAACTCCTTGACGAAATGCCGCCTATAGAATATGGTGGCGATATGATCGATTTCGTCGATCTCAGAACATCCACTTGGACAGATTTACCTGTAAAATTCGAAGCCGGTACGCCAATGATTGCTGAAGCGATTGGTTTGGCGGCTGCTATCGACTATATAAGGGAAATCGGTCCGGAAACGATTCTGGCTCATGAAAAAGAACTTGCAGACTACGCCCTTTCGCAGATGAAGTCATTGGAGGGCATAGAAATCTATGGTCCGGATTCCCGTGCCGGGTTGATTACATTCAACTTGACCGATGTGCATCCACATGATCTTGCGACCGCCCTTGATTCAGAGGGGATTGCAGTCAGAGCGGGACACCATTGTGCACAGCCACTCATGAAATGGCTGGGCGTATCGTCTACAGCACGCGCGAGTTTCTATATATACAACACGAAAGAAGAGATTGACAGCTTGATCGAAAGCCTTAAGCGTACGAAGGAGTTTTTCTCTTATGAATTTTAATAACCTGAATCAACTATACCGGTCAGTCATAATGGACCACTATAAGAACCCACGCAACAAAGGGGTCATTGAAAACGGTACAATGACGGTAGACATGAACAACCCGACATGCGGAGACCGCATTCGCCTGACGTTGAACGTCGTCGATGAAATAGTCGAGGATGTCAAGTTTGACGGCGAGGGCTGTTCCATTTCAATGGCCAGTGCGTCTATGATGACTGAATCGATCACCGGTAAAAATATTAATGAAGCACTTGCCATGGGGGATGAATTCAGCAAGATGATGTTGGGTGAAGACTATGATATCACTGAAGATATGGGGGATATCGAAGCGCTGTCCGGAGTCACCCAATTCCCGGCACGCATCAAATGTGCCACACTATCTTGGAAGGCCCTTGAAAAAGGTGTCAAATCCTCTGACAGCAAACTATGAGAAGGAGTGAGTTGAATGGCTAAACAAGAGCTAGAAATGGAAGATTATAAATATGGTTTCCATGATGAAGATGTCTCCATTTTCCGTTCGGACCGCGGTTTGACAGAAGAAATAGTAAGAGAGATTTCGAACATGAAAGAAGAACCGCAATGGATGCTGGACTTCCGTCTCAAATCATTGGAACATTTCTATAGGATGCCAATGCCGACATGGGGCGGAGACCTTTCAGAATTGAACTTTGATGAAATCACGTACTACGTGAAACCATCTGAACAGTCAGAGCGTTCATGGGACGAAGTTCCAGAAGAAATCAAGCGTACTTTCGATAAACTTGGTATCCCAGAAGCAGAACAGAAATACCTTGCGGGTGTTTCTGCACAGTATGAATCAGAAGTGGTCTACCACAATATGGAGCAGGACCTGGAAGATAAAGGTGTAATCTTTAAAGATACAGATTCTGCCCTCCGTGAAAACGAAGAACTCTTCAAGGAATATTGGGCGACAGTTGTCCCTCCAACAGACAACAAATTTTCGGCACTCAACTCTGCAGTATGGTCAGGTGGTTCATTCATCTATTGTCCACCAGGCGTCAAACTCGATACGCCACTCCAGGCTTATTTCAGAATCAACTCTGAAAATATGGGACAGTTTGAACGCACCCTGATCATCTGTGACGAAGGGTCGAGCGTCCACTATGTAGAAGGGTGTACAGCGCCTGTCTATACGACGAACTCCCTGCACTCAGCTGTTGTTGAGATCATCGTCAAAAAAGATGCCTACTGCCGTTATACTACAATCCAGAACTGGGCTAACAACGTGTATAACCTTGTTACAAAACGTACATTCGTCGATGCCAATGGCACGATGGAATGGGTAGATGGCAACATTGGATCCAAGATCACGATGAAGTATCCATCAATCTTCCTAAAAGGCGAAGGCTCACGTGGAATGACGCTCTCCATCGCGCTTGCAGGTAAAGGTCAACTGCAGGACGCCGGAGCTAAGATGATTCACCTGGCACCTAACACATCATCTACAATCGTTTCCAAATCGATTGCAAAACAGGGTGGTAAAGTGTCTTACCGTGGCCAAGTCCACTTTGGAAGGAAAGCCACTGGTGCACGTTCCAACATCGAGTGTGACACACTCATCATGGATAACGAGTCCACCTCAGATACAATTCCTTACAACGAGATCCTGAACGATAACATCTCCCTCGAGCATGAGGCTAAAGTTTCCAAAGTTTCCGAAGAGCAGCTCTTCTACTTGATGAGCCGCGGAATTGGAGAAGAGGAAGCGACAGAGATGATCGTCATGGGCTTCATCGAACCATTCACGAAAGAACTGCCTATGGAATATGCAGTTGAGATGAACCGTCTGATTTCATTCGAAATGGAAGGTTCCATCGGTTAATACCAATAACAATTCAAAAAAGCCTTATCACATCGGTGATAAGGCTTTTTGTTATGCAAATTTCTTAGACGAAAGGCTGCACCAACGGAGAAGTGAGGATAATCATCATGAGCAATATCAGGACAAGATAGAGGATGGAGTAGCGGAGGTTCATCTTAGCCCAGATCTTCTTATCTTCTGATACATTCCCCCGAGAAGCGATGAAAATCCAATAGAAGGTCAGTATTGCTGTCGATATGGAGAAAAGCCATCCCATCGAATCGAGAAGGATAACGGGGAAGGGCAGGAGCAGAATGACATATACCACAATCTGTCTGATGGTGGCATCCACCCCCCGCACTACCGGCAGCATCGGTACGCCAGCGCGTGAGTAATCAGCTAATCTTCTTATGGCGATGGCATAAGTATGTGGAATCTGCCAGATGAGCAAGAGATAGAACAATGCCAACGGTACAATATGGTAGGCGGGGGCGATTACAGCCCAGCCTATCATTGGGGTGAAGGCACCTGAAATGCTGCCGACGATCGTGTTCATCGTGTATCTGCGTTTCGACCAGAATGTATAAAGCACAACATAGAAGAACCAGCCGGCAAACGAATAGATGAAGGCTTCAGCCGTTGTAGCAGACATGATGGCCAAACCAAGTAGAGTGGAAATGATACCCGACCATAGGACTGCTTTTAATGTAAAAGCACCTGTCACAGTTGGTCTGTTTTGTGTCCTGGCCATTACGCGATCCAAATCTGCTTCATACCAATTGTTGAGCATCAACGCGCCCGAAATGACAAGCGTACTGCCAATCATCATCAGAAAAAATATGCCCAGATGATCTATGAAATGTTCTCCATTGAAGTATAGCGCGAGCCAATATGCAGTAAAAACAGGGAGCACATTAGCCAGAAGCACTTTACCTTTAAGCAGATATTTCAGATCAGAAAAAAAGGAGAGGAGCTGGTATGTATAGCTCCGATCTTTTATTAATGTTTTATCTTCCAAACAAGTTCCCTCGCAAATAATATATTGATGACCTTCCATACCATTATAACAGCAACCACCATTGGAAGGATGGACATACGCTCTCCATATTACCAAATACAGTACAAAAAAAGAAAGCATGGTTACATGCTTTCTTCAATATCATTAGAATAGATAATGGTTGCCATTGATCAGATTATGGATGGAATATCCAAAGTCCATCTGGAGATGCGGGTAATCCTTGAAAGATTCCCAGTCCCCGCCCCAGGTGAACCCGAGGTTTTTAGCAATCTGTGCGACCTCGAACCAATCCGGGTAGCCGTTGCCATTGCCGTCATATTCTAAATCCCAGATGACATCATGACCGACTTCCAGCGCGAAATCGACCGCCAAACCATAATTGTGGTAGGATTCCCCGGCCTGGGCATTAGTCACTATGTAGCCTGCTGTAGTACGTCCCTGCGCGTAGAGTCTGTCCTGCTCTTCAAATGACCGGAAACCGTCTGTAAAGCGTATGTTGATGCCGCGTGCAGCAGCGTGCTGCCTCAATAGCTCTGCGTGCTCTGCAACTACTGGATGCAAGCCTTGAGGTTGTCTTGTTTCCTGCCACTGTTCAGCAGATGCTGTTGATGGGGCGCTAAGTAAAAATGCAGTGATGGTAAAAAGTGACGCAATCGCAAATGACAAAGATCTGATGCCTTTTCTCATAAAAGTGTAATTCTCCTTTGTTTAGTTGTTTATCCTTTCTTACGTTAACATAGTGATTGGAGATTTCAATGTATTCTGATAAATTATATAGAATTGTAATGAAAATGTAATGGTAGCTGAAATACTGCTATTGGAAAACTTAAATGAGTTCAGATTATATGTAAATTTTTATTTTCCCTTTAGGAGTGTATAATGGCATATAAGATGGAGGAGGGATCTGATGAAGATAGTAGGCAGAAGGGAAATGCAGGAAATCGAGCGCCACGTCATTGAAAATATAGGGTTGCCGGGTAAGGTGCTGATGGAGCTTGCCGGCAATCATGTCGCTGAAGAAATAGAGTCAGCCTATCCCGACCAGAACACTTCCGTCATGATACTGCTTGGTTCAGGGAACAATGCCGGCGATGGGTTCGTCATTGCCAGGCGCCTGTTTGATGCAGGATATGAGCCGATGGTATGGCTTCTCGAGAAACCCGAAAAGCTTAAGGGGGATGCCCATCTACAATATAAGGTCTATTCAGCGAGAGAATTGTCCCTACACCACTTGGAAGACGGAGAGGAGCGTATGGGGGCGGACCTGAGGAAAGCTGAAGTCGTCATCGATGCGATGCTCGGTACAGGTGGAGAAGGCCCGGTGCGCGAGCCGATCAAACATGTCATTGAAGCGGTGAATGATAAAGTGGATGGAGAAGTTATTGCAGTGGATATTCCATCGGGCCTGTCATGCGACACGGGCGAGGTAACGGATGTTGCCATACAGGCAAATATTACATATACGTTCGGTTTTCCAAAACGCGGCTTCTTTCTGCAACAGGGACCGTCCATTATAGGCAGATGGCAGGTGAAAGATATTTCCATCCCCTGCTCCATTGCAGAAACCGTCAAATCCAATCTGCCTGAAGTCGTCACCCCCGAACGCGCGCAAAAGGCACTGCCGGCACGTTATCAGTTTGGACATAAGGGGACGTTTGGCCATGTGCTTGTTGTAGGCGGCTCAAAGCCCTATATCGGAGCCCCCTTGCACAGTGCCGAGAGTGCTTTCATGACAGGTGCCGGGCTTGTAACGTTGCTTGTGCCTGAGGATATATATACGGCCGTAGCCAGTCAGAACAAGAATGCATTGCTCCGCACACTACCTAGTGAAGCCGGCCATTTCAGCAGTACCGTTACGGAAGGTATCCCCTTCGAAGATCTGGACGTCCTGGCGGTCGGTCCTGGCCTTGGCCGCTTTACTGGTGGACAAGAATTTCTACAGCGTCTAATGGAAGGGTGCACAGGACAGCCTATCGTCATCGATGCCGATGGTCTCTACCATATAAAGGATCAGCTCGGTAGAATCTCCGAATACGCAGGCGAGGTCGTCCTGACCCCGCATCCGGGGGAGATGGCCATGCTCCTTGGCAAGGAAGTTTCAGAAGTAGAAGCTGATAGGTTGGGCATCGCTCATGAATTTGCCCAAAAATATGGTGTCAATCTGGTCCTCAAGGGCCATCGTACCGTCATTGCGACACCTGATGCCCTGCTGATCAATCAAAATGGTAATGACAGCCTCGCTAAAGGGGGGAGTGGTGATGTGCTGACTGGTATGATCGCTTCTTTCCTTGGACAGGGGGCCAGCCTATTGGATGCCATGACAGCAGCTGTCCACCTTCATGCAACAGCCGGTGAATCAGCAGCCATCCGCCTATCCCATTATAGCGTGACCCCAGAAGATGTGATGGCCGAAATCAGATATATCATGAAGGAATGGGAGGTAGGGAAATGAAGGAGAAGGCATTAAAGAGTGGTAACGGCAACCTTTTTAAAAATGATGTGCCGACCACCGGCAAGCTGCACCTGACGTCTGAAGCCATTTATCATATTCCTCAGGCAATGAATCTGGACCGTAAAGAGACCAAGATAATGCTGGATGAAATAGAGCAAGTGGAAGTCATCAACTTTAGGGTGTTGAAGCTGATACCGATCACTAATGGCCTGCAGATCACACTGAGAGACGGGAGAGATCTGAAATTCGTAGTAAACGGGAGGAAGAGATGGAAAAAGCATATAGAGGAGGCGCTCACCCACCGCAGGTTCAGTGATTCGATAAAATAAAGGGGGAACTCAGATGACGCAAAGGGGCTTCAGTCTCAAAGGACTTAAAATGGTGGTCAGAGCAATAGCAGTGGTGACCTCAAGCATAGCAGCAATCATCTCTACAGCATTGCCGCTTCTGCTGGGCTATGATGTCACGGTACTCGGCCTATTTGGTCTATCCCTGCTGCTTGTCACAGGTGCACTCCTCGTACACGGTGTGCTGGCCCATGTATTGAATGATCTGATGGACTTCGAATCAGGTACCGATCAGGCCAGTCCTGCCTTGTTGTCCGGTGGCAGCCGCGTCATCCAGGATGGTGTAATGTCTCTTGGGAGTCTGAGGCGGATGGCGGTTTTAGCAACCATCATACTTCTATCTGCCGGGCTCCTTTTTATGGTGCTGGGCCAATTCAAGCTTGTCATCTTGACGCTCATCGGCATCTGGGGTGCTGTAACCTATTCAACCAGACCGTTCATCTTTGCCTATCGGCCGTTCCTTGGAGAATGGGTCAGCCTATTCCCGTCCATGCTGCTGCTTGGTTTTGCAGCGCCATGGATCATGCTGGATTCCGTTCCATTATGGGCTTGGCAGAATGCCACGATAAACGCGCTTTGGTGCATGGCATGGGTGATGGTCCACCACATCCCTGATTTGAATGCTGACAGGAATGCTGTTCCAAAGAAGCGGACGTCGGTCGTCTGGTCGGTCGAACGCTATGGCCTTTATCGGGCGGGACTTCCTGCCCTGATTTATCTCATATTGGTTTTCATCATCGTCACGACAATGATATCAGGTCGGCCGATTGGGGCAGTTGGTGCATTATTGATGCTCGGGTATGCCATCTATCTGATTTTAAGCATGGATGTAAAAGATATCGAACAAGTTACGCAACGTGAAAAGGTATTGCTTCTGCTCGCCATGAGCACTGCGGTATGGTTGGGAATATTCTATTGATATATGGAAGATAACGAATCATCGGCAGCTGCTCTGCCTTATGGGTATGGACATAAAAAAATCGGACCTTGATGGTCCGATTTTCTTCAAGCTGTAATGGGCGTTCATGCTGCCTCTTTTCTCCCTGTGGAAATGTAGATGGCGACCCCTAGTATGATGATGATGCCAGCCACCTGGTACCAGCCCATGCTTATGTTGAGCCAGAGGACCGAGCTCACCACAGCTGAAGCAGGTTCCACTATGCCAAGGACTCCCGCTTCCTTCGAAGAAAGGTGCTTCAGGCTGCTGATATAGAGCAAGAAGGCAAGGGTAGTGCCTAAAAGGACGGAGAGCAGGAGGATGATCATGAGAGTAGGTGTCCAATCAAAGCTGAAGTCGAAATCCCATACAGGATGGATGAAATTCATCGCTATGCCGCCGATGAGCATTGATCCCCCGACCAGTTGCAGGGGGTGCAGCCTATAGAGCAGCACTTGGGCATGCAATGTGTAGTAGGCGAGCGCGATGCTGGAGACGATGCCCCAAAATAGTGCCGGCCGCGGTACGATGAGTGTAGTCAAATCACCGTTTGTGGCAATCAGTACTACACCTGTAATCATGCCAATAATGATGAAGGCATCTGCCGTTGTCCACTTGGCATACTTTCTGATGATCAGCCACATTATGATGTAGATGGGGCCGGTGTATTGAAGGACGGTCGCTATAGCGGCGTTACCGTAACCGATTGCCGCCATGAATGAATACTGCACCATAGTCATCCCGAATAGACTGAAAATGATCAGCATCAACAATGTTCTCCAATCAAGCCTTACGGGTTGATGCTTCCTCGAAAATAACCAATAGGCACTAAGCAGGATGATGCCGCTTACAGTCAATCTGAATGATACATACCATTCCACCGTAACCGGAGTGTTCCTGAATATGTAGTCTGCGGCCGTGCCACCGAGCCCCCATAAAGCGGCCCCGATCAGAACAAATATTAAACCTCTTATATGTTTTACTTCTGAATCCATTTACACTTGCCTCCTTTTGCATTATGCAAAGCATAGTCCAACATTTTTCCAAATTCAATAGGAAAAGCATTTTAAATGATATACTGCAGATATATCATTTAAAATGGAGGGGTAAACATGGCACTTGATCAGTGGTTCAGCCAGGCAATTGCAGCTGAAACCTATATTGAAGAGATGCAGAAGCATAGAGAGAACCTGCAGGAGGTATATGATGCCTTCGACATACCTGATGACGCGTCATTTTTCCTGGAATTGGAGAAACAGAATCTACGGGTGATCGCCATCACCGAAGACTGGTGTGGGGACGCGATGATGAACATACCGATATTGATGCATTTAGCCGAGAAGAGTCATATGCCGGTCAAGATGATACTGAGGGACTCGAACCTTGAATTGATGGATCAATATTTGACGAATGGAAAGTCGCGTTCGATTCCGATATTCATCTTCATCGACGAGAATGGTCAGGAAGTGACACATTGGGGGCCGCGGGCAGAAGCGGTGGAACAGGAAGTGTCAGAGATGAAAAGCCAACTTCCGGATAAAGATGACCCAGAACATGAGAAAGCCTTCCATGGCCTCATCACCAAGCTTACAGAACGCTTTACTTCTGATGCTGAATTTTGGCACGCCACATATGACAGCATCAAGGCAGAGTTGCAGAAGAGCTTATGATGACAAAAGGGCACACCCACTAGGTGTGCCCTTTTACGTTTATTTCGAGTTGTATGTGAGACCTATGAACTGCATCTTCTGGTTGAACAGCTTCGGATAGGACATATAGCCTACCATGACGGAAGACAGTGAAGCTGTAGTCAATATCAGGAACAGGACCAGCAACTGGTACATGACCGCTTCTATCGGATCGGCGCCGCCGATTATGAGTCCACTCATCATGCCCGGCAATTGGACGAGTCCCATGGTCTTTTGGGCTTCGATGGTGGGGATCATGCTTGTCTGGATGGCGGATTTCAGACTTTTGTCTATAGCCGTCTTAGGTTTCCCGCCCATTGAAAGGATGAGTTCGATTGTTTCATCGCTGCGTTCGACTTCATCTTTAAATTTATTTAAAAATAGGAGAGACAGTACCATACAGTTGCCGATGACCATTCCGCTGATTGGAATGACTTCTTCAGGAGTAAAGGGGATGATGCCGAAGCCGAGCATGATTCCCATCGTGACCAGTTCGACCAGGACGAGCGTGATGACGATCATCAAGGTGATGCCTGGTATCCCTTCCCCTTTTTTGATGACGTTCTGCGTTGCGGCCGCAATCATCAGCATGATCATCAGAATGATGAATATGACACTGCCACTTTCAAAAACGAAGGTCAATATATAGCCGATGATCAGCAGTTGGATGATCGAACGGATGGTGGCGATTATGATATCCTTCTCTAATCCAAGTTTAAGGAAAAGCGTAAGAACTAGAGGGATTGCGATAAAGACCAGGGACAGAGAAAGCTGGGCGAATGTCATAATTCCTCCCCTTCCACAAATTTTTGTACCAGCGGATTGCTGGATTCGTCGATGAATGAAGCATCGCCAAATTCGATGAGTTCCCCTTTACGGAGGAACCACATATCGTCACTGACACGCCTTGCCTGGTCCAGGTCATGGGTGATCCATATGACGGTCACATCATGTTTCCGCTGGAGTTTGATGATCATGCGCTCGACCTCTTTCACCATTCGGTAGTCGAGGCTTGAGGTGATTTCATCGAGAAGCAGAACTTCCGGCTGGTTGACCAATGTACGGGCAATCGAAATGCGGCTTTTCTCCCCACCTGATAAGGAGCGGATGTCCTGATCCAGCGGAATATCGCCGAGATCGACACCATCAAGGAGTTCAGTGGCGTACGCTTTGTCCAGGGATTCATTGAATATCGCTTTAGGGAGGTTGATGTTATCGTACACTGTGCCACCGATCATCGGTGCGCTCTGGAAAGCCATCCCTATCTTCTTCCTGAGTTCTATCATATCCATGTTACGGATGTTTTCGCCTCTGAAGAATATCTCTCCTGAGTCAGGGGACAACAATCCGTTTATATGTTTCAGGCACGTCGTTTTGCCGGCGCCGCTCGGGCCGACGAAAGTGGTGATGCGCCCTTCTTTGAAGTGGCCGGTGATGTCATGCAGAATGTCCTTATAGCTGACGTTGCTGAATTCTATTATGCTCATTGGATTGTGCTCCTTGTATTATAGAATTATGAACCGTAATCATTATCATGAAGAAAAGACTGGACCGCGCGTCGGGCAGATATGGCGGTATCTTGTTATTATCGTCGGGTGACAGAACAGTTTCCCAGTTTACTTTATGGTACTGGATTTCGCCAACTTAGTGAAGCACCGTTGTTATTTATAATCATTATAAAATAAATGATAACATGATTTGCTGTGATTATAAATGTCGGTATTGAATTTTTTCACCTTACGCCTAATATAATTATGCGTGGGGGATATGGTATAATGAGGTAAGGTGATTTTATGATCTATATCGGTTTGACAGGGTGGGGCGACCATCATAGCCTATATGCCGACCTGACAAATAAAAAAGATAAATTAACGGCTTATGCCTCTCATTTTCCCATTGTTGAACTTGATGCTACATACTATGCCATTCAACGCCATACGACAATTGAGAAGTGGTGCAATGAAACCCCGGAACGCTTCAAATTCATCGTCAAAGCACACCAGTACATGACAGGACACAGTGACTACCGCGATCATTACGATTCCATAAAAGATGTATTTGCAGCCTTTCGTGACATGTTGAGGCCGATGGGGCAGGCTGGTAAGCTCAGCTTTGTCCTGCTGCAGTTCCCGCCATGGTTTGACTGCACCAGCAGAAACATTAAATACGTCAAGTATGCCAAAGAACAATTGGCCCCTTATAAAACTGCTGTCGAATTCAGGCACCAATCCTGGTTTACGGAACAATTCAAGGAGGATACGTTGGCATTCTTGCATGCCAATAAAGCCATCCATACAATCTGTGATGAACCGCAGGCAGGTATCGGCAGCATACCCTTCGTCAACCGGGTGACGGATGAGACAGCGTTCATCCGTCTGCACGGCCGTAATGTACACGGGTGGACCCAGAAGGACCGCTCGAGTGAGGAATGGCGCAATGTACGCTACCTCTATAATTATAACGGTGTAGAACTTGAGTGGCTGAAAAGGCAGGTAGAGATACTGCGCCACAAGACGAGGGAGATCCATATCATTTTCAACAATAACTCCGGCGGACATGCTGCCGGAAACGCCCAACAGTTCATGGAACTGATGGGAATACGCTACGAGGGACTCTCCCCCAGGCAGCTGAAACTGTTCTAGTTGATTTGGAGCAAGCATGTCATGATAATGCCCAAGGTTGCCCTTCGGGCCCTTGAAGGAGTGATGCTTATGGAATATATCATCCTTATAATGATTGGTCTGATGGCCTCTGCCCTTGGTGCACTTGTAGGCATCGGTGGTGGTGTCATCATAGTGCCGCTGCTCATTTTCTTCGGCATCAATATGGGTATCCTTGACCGGATAACACCACAGAGTGCCGTTGGTACTTCGAGCATAATATTGATCGTCATCGGCTTGTCGGCGATGATTTCCTATGGACGGAGTAATCAGGTGGATAAGAAAAACGGCGGCTTGTTCCTGATCGGCATCATGCCGGGAGCCTTCATCGGCTCCTATGCGAGTCGTTTCTTCACAGTGGATAGCTTCAACCTATATTTTGGCATCTTTCTCATCTTCTTAAGCACCTTACTTATCGTCAGGGACCGCATCAAGCCAATTTCAATTTTTCAGGATGAACGTTACATGGAACCACATGTGGATAATATGGGGGATGTGCACCATTATGGTTTTCCGGCTTATATCGCAATCATTTCAACTTTCATAGTAGGATTCTTCACCGGCCTTTTCGGTATCGGTGGAGGTGCACTCATGACGCCATTGATGCTTCTTGTTTTCCGTATGCCGGCAACAATCGCAATCGGGACCAGCATGATGATGGTGTTCTTCTCTGGAAGTGCGGCCGCATTCGGCCATATACTGCAGGGCAACGTCGATGTCTGGTATGCTGCCTTCATCGTACCTGCTGCCTTCCTCGGTGCCAAGATCGGGGTGATGGCGAATCGGCACTTCAACTCCGACTCGCTGGTTGTCGTCCTACGTACAGTGCTGCTGCTGCTTGGTGTCTACATGATTCTAAAGACCATCCTATAGAGGTGATTCAATGGAATTGAAACTTTTCCATACTAATGATATACACAGCAACTTATATAACTATAAAAAGATCAGTGACTTTCTGATCAACAAAAAACAACAATATAAAGATCACATGGTCTACGTCGATCTTGGGGACCATACCGATCGGGCCCATCCATATACCGAAGCGACACTCGGCAAAGGAAATGTCGAGCTGCTGAATGAAGCGGGTTGCGAGGTGGCGACGATCGGCAACAACGAAGGCATCACCTTGCAGAAAGAGGAACTTAAGACGCTATATGATGATGCTACCTTCGACGTCATCTGTGCCAATTTGCGGGAAGTGGGCAGTGCCCACCCTTACTTCAAACCTTACGTCATCAAGGAAATTAAAGGGATAAAATTCGGTTTCATCGCGGCTACAGTTGAATTCACGCCCTTCTATAAGGCACTCGGGTGGGAAGTGTCCGAAGCCTTCGACTGGATCCTCCATGCAATCCGGGAAATGAACACTGAAGTCGACTGCATCATCATGATGAGTCACCTTGGCCGTTACGATGATGAATCCCTTGCTATGATGTTCCCTGAAATCGATGTGATATTAAGTTCCCACACCCATCACCACCTTGAGGAAGGGGAGTGGGTCGGCGATACGCTGCTTGCGGCTGCCGGACGGTTCGGTGATTACGTCGGAGAAGTTACGCTCGATTTTGAAGCAGGCAAATTGGTGGATAAGCAGGCTCGTCTGTATAGCACTGACCTTCTGACGGGAACGGAAGATAAGTATTATGACAGGGGGCGCCAACTGTTGTCGACAGTCGTCAGGCATGATGTGGCGCCTATAGAAAGGCGGCTCTATTCGACAGGAAGATTCATCTCCAGACTTGCCGAAATGCTGCGGATATTCACAGATAGTGATGTCGGTCTTCTGCATACGGGGTTGATTGCGAAATCGTTTGCCGGCGGTGATCTGACCGAATACGATCTGCATAAAGTATTGCCCCATGCCATTAATGCTGTACAGATCGAATTGACTGGGCGTGAGCTGAAGGAAGTGTTCAACCAGGCCGCCCAAAATGAATTCAAGGATGAAATAGTACGTGGCCTTGGCTTCAGGGGGGATATATTCGGCTGTTTCGTCATGGATAACATCGGATACGTACAATCTGAACGGGAATACTACATCAACGGTGAAGTAATACAGGACCGTAAGACCTACAAGCTTGGAACATTGGATATGTATACGTTCGGCAGGATATTCCCCCAGTTCCGCTATTCCAATAAAGTCTATAAGATGCCTGAATTCCTGAGGGACATCGTAAAGATGTATGCCGATAAACTGTAGTTGTAATATGATGTGTATGTGCTATAATGTCATGTATTAACTTAATAACCGAAAGTAGAGGTTGCAACGACCAATAGTACCGGAAAGGAGCAGACATGCTTTGATGTTCCGGGAAAGGGGAAGTTGCCGAAGAAACCGCCTGGTAGGGGGGTATTCTGGGATCCGGTTCAATAGACCAGGTACTATCATTACGATGATGCGCTACGTAATTGTGAGGGACGTCACAGTGGCTGATTCTGTAATGCTGCTGTGGCGTCTTTTTCTTTATCATCGTAAAATCACATTCACATTTTTAATTGGAGGTTAAAAATATGCAGAGCATATTGAATTGGGAGTACATATCACTGATTCCCCCGTTACTTACATTACTGCTGGTCTTGTTGACGCGTAAGGTGGGCATCAGTCTGGGGATAGGCATAATAACATCGGCACTTGTCGTGGCAGGTGCTGACGTGACCGGCACTTTAGGTGTCATATGGGACGCTTTTCTGCTTATCTTCATAGACGGAGGCAGCATTAATACGTGGAACGCTTTCATCCTTATATTCTTAAGCCTCCTTGGCATCATGACTGCCTTCATGAACATGTCCGGTGGTGCGAAAGCCTTCACGGCCTGGGCATTGACGAAAGTGAAATCCAGAAGAGGGGCGACATTTGCTACAGCGCTACTTGGGATCATCGTCTTCATCGATGATTATTTCAGTGCATTGATCGTGGGTCAGGTAGCCAAGCCGCTCACTGATAGATATCAGGTTTCACGCGCGAAATTGGCCTATTTCATCGACACGACAGCCTCTCCCGTTTCTGTTGTGTCACCGATCTCCAGTTGGGGGGCAGGCATAATGGGACTTGTGGCGCCCCTGATAGCTGCAGCCGGGATGGTCAGTGTCACGCCATTTGAAGCGTTCATCTATATGATCCCGATGAATTTCTATGTCATCACGGCAATTGCGATGATGTTCATCGTCATCTTTGTCAAGTTCGACATCGGTGCGATGAGGAAGCATGAAACCCGTGCGATCCAGGATGGAGAGCTGTTCGGTAGTACACGTGAGGTTCCGGGTGAGACGGATGAAGACTTGCCGGTCTATGAGAAAGGGTCGGCCAAGGCGCTCATCGTACCGATATTGGGTCTTGCTGCGACAGTCATCGTATTCATGTTCATAACAGGGGTGATCGCAGGTGGATCATTTGACGTCTTCAGCATATTCGAGAACACTATGGTGACACACTCCCTCGTCCTCGGGGGAATCGTCGGGCTTGTGCTCAGCCTGTTCTATTATTTCAGGTACACAAGAAAAGACGAACATTTCGGCAAAACTGAAATTTGGCTGGGCATCAAAACGGGTTTCATGGCGATGTTTCCAGCCATTCTGGTCCTCACACTCGCTTGGATGATAGGGGATCTGATCGGTCAAATCGGTACAGGGGAATTGCTTGGTGGCATGGTTGAGAGTTCCAATATGCCGACCAGTGTACTTTTGGCGGTTGTCTTCATTGTGGCATGCCTGATGGCATTGGCCACCGGTACGAGCTGGGGTTCTTTTGGAATACTGATTCCGATTACCGGTGAGATCATGATCTCCCTGAATGAAACAGAGCTGTTGCTGCCGAGCATCGCGGCTGTACTGGCAGGTGCCGTGTTCGGGGACCACTGTTCACCGATATCCGATTCGACCATACTGTCCTCGACCGGTGCCGGATGCAACCATATCGTCCATGTGCTCACCCAGCTGCCATATGCAATCGGTTCTGCATTGATTGCGACAGTGGGTTACCTGGTGCTCGGATTCACATCGAGTCTACTGCTATCACTCGGAGTCATTGCAGTACTGTTGATACTGGTCGTGGCCGTATCGAAGTTGACCAATTCACCAATAGAAGAAAGGGGCTCTGAAGTCTAGCACATAAAAATCCCCGTCTTCAGCCTGAAGAAGAGGATTCCATCAATCTGGTAAAATATCCTGAAGCATCACATGAAGTCCCGCTTAATATGATAATATGAATTTAATGCTTGAATTATAAGGAGGATGCACGGCTCTCTGAAAAGCGTGCAAGTATTGTCAGGCAGGACAAGCGGTGTGCTCTGTTCATCATATGGATGGCCAGGTGATGCCGAGGCAAGCCGAAAGTGATGAAGTATTGAAGGGTGATTCAAATGATTACAATCGATCATATGCATTTTGAACTTATAGAAGATTACCGTGAAGCATTCGATGAGGCTCAATTCGAAGGGAAATACAGCGAGGTCCTGAACAAATACGACTATATAGTAGGGGATATCGGCTATGAGAAGTTGAGATTGACCGGCTTTTATCGGGACAGTAAAAAGAAGGTTGAGCCTGACAAGAAATTCAGTGCCATTGAAGACTACATCAGTGAATACTGCAACTTCGGCTGCGCCTACTTCGTGCTCCGCAAAGTGCCGAAGTCCGAACTGAAGGAGCAGGTGGAGGAAGGGCAACAGGGAAATGATGTTGGGCCCGCAGACCCTGAAGAAAATGAGACGGATAAAAAGACATTGGCAGGCCACCTGACGCCTGAGGAATGAGACAGACAACAAGAAAGCCTGCTTCCCTTAGGGGATAAGCAGGCTTTTTTAGGCAATGCAGGCATTTAGACGATGACTTCCGACAGGAAAGACTCGACCTCAGCCGCCTGATCGTCATCATAGTCGAGGATATGGGCGATATATCCCGGTTCCTCGAGGTCATCACTGCCGATTATTCCAAACCGGCTACTTTGGGTATTCAGCACAAGACTTTTGCCGAAATAGCGGCCTGTCTGTATAATGGCCAGGTCATAACGGCCATGCTCACCGACGAAACTGACATATCGCGTCTGGGTATCTTCTACATCATCATAAAGAAAGAAGTCGATCAAAGGGGTATCCTCCAGTTAAAGTTATTGGGATTATGCTATCATATTAATAAGGACGTTACAAAATTATCGTGATTGGAAGTGGCTTGGAACATGTATTTTGTAGATAAGGATATACTGAACGAACGCCTCATGTACGTAGAGGAATTGACTGGAACATTCGAGAAAGTAGATGGGCTGGCATTGGAACGCACGTGCCATATGCTGATCGAAGCGTCGGTCGATGTCGGTAATATGATCATTGACGCTTTTATATTGAGGGACCCCGGCAGTTACCAGGATGTCATGGATATAATGGAAAACGAAGGCGTGATCCCCAAAGAAGATAACGAACGTTTCCGTGCTACGTTCGAATGGCGGAGCGAGCTGACACGTAACTATACGCGGCTCAACCATGACCAGATGAAACGGGATTTCGCCAGTAATCTATCCGCATACAGTGATTTTAAGCAGAATGTCCTGAACTTCTTTGAAAACGAAGGACAGGCTATTACAGCGTTCAAGGGGGATGACCATGACGTATGAAGGCTACCTCATTGACCTGGATGGCACCATGTATAATGGTGGAACGGTCATAGAAGGTGCAATCGATTTTGTAGACAGGCTCAACAAAGCCTCGATCCCTTATGTATTTTTGACCAATAATGCGACGAAGACACAGGAAGAGGCTGCCCAGAAGCTGATTGACATGGGGTTTGATATTCATCCCCGAACGCTATACACTTCAACCATGGCGACTGTCGATTATCTGAGTGCGGCCCACCCGGGGGCTGCGGTTTATGTTGTTGGCTCAGATAGCCTTAAATATTCACTGGAATCAGCCGGATTCAAGATTATCCAATCGGCAGATGAGCATGCCGATTACGTCGTCATGGGCCTGGATATAGACATCAACTACGGAAAGTTATCGGAAGCCGCCTTGTTGATTGCTGCAGGCGCAACATTCATATCCACAAATCCCGACCGCAAATTTCCAACGGAAAGAGGTCTTGTGCCCGGGAATGGCGCTTTGGCTGCTGTACTCACCAGTGCGACGGACGTAGAACCAGTCACTGTGGGCAAACCATCAGGAATTATACTGGAAGCGGCGATAAAGGCACTGGGGCTTCAAAAGGAGCGTGTACTACTCGTTGGAGACAATTACGATACAGACATCAAGACAGGACTGGAAGGTGGTGTGGACACGCTCCACGTGGACACAGGGGTGACCTCGAGCGAACAGGTCAGGCAACAGCCCATACAACCGACCTTCATGATTGAAAATCTCAAGGGATGGAGTGTTGAATAGATGAAGAAGATCGTCATTACAAGAAGGATCAATCCGGCTATGGTCGACAAGCTGAAAAAGGACTTTGAAGTGGTGGTGTGGGACGAGGACAACACACCGATGCCGCGGCAGAGATTTTTGGAGGAGACGAAGGACGCTCACGGTGTCATGACCATGCTGAGCGATAAAGTCGATGAAGAAATGCTTAACGGCGCCCAGAATTTGAAAGTCGTCGCAAACTTGGCGGTCGGCTATGATAACATCGATCTCGAAGCTGCGAAGTCCCATGGTGTAATCATCACCAATACCCCTGACGTCTTGACGGAGACGACGGCAGAGCTTGCCTTCACGTTGATATTGACTTCGGCACGGCGCGTGCTGGAGGCGAACCGCGAGCTGATGGCCGGGGAGTGGTCGGGATGGAGTCCTTATCATATGGCAGGCACAGATGTCTTCGGCAAAACGGTTGGCATATTCGGGATGGGCTCGATCGGTGCTGCTTTTGCACGTCGCCTGAGTGGCTTCCGTACCAAGATCATCTACCATAACCGCAGCCGTTCAGAAGCAGCCGACGAATTGGGGGCTGAGCTGGTCTCTTTTGAAGAACTTATGGCAGAATCCGATTTCGTCCTATGTGCAGCACCGCTCACCGAAGAAACAAGGCATCGTTTCGATAAAGCGGCCTTCGATAAGATGAAGCGCAGCGCCTTCTTCATCAATATCGGCCGGGGCGCGCATGTAGTGGAGGAAGACTTGGCTCAGGCTGTCCGAAATGGTGATATCAAAGGCGCAGCATTGGATGTATTCGAGAATGAGCCGATCAGTGACGCCCATCCATTTACAGACATTCCGAACATGACACTCCTGCCCCACATCGGCAGCGCTTCAGTAGACACGAGGAACAACATGATGAACCTATGCGTCAACAACATCATGGAAGTGTTAAATGGCGGTAAACCGATCACCCCAGTAAGATAAAAAGCCTGTGGGCTTTTTATTTTAGACATATCGTCAACCAATTTTAATTAAAGGGTAACAATTGTTCGGCGGAAGTGGTATCATACTCATAAAGAAGAGGAGGGAATCATGTCTACAAAACATCTTGTCTATGTCGCAGTCTTCGCGTCACTCATCGCAATCGGTGCCCAAATCCGCATCCCATTGGGGCCGGTGCCCCTGACTTTCCAAGTTCCAATGGTTCTGCTCGGGGGGCTGCTGCTCGGCCCGAAATTAGGAGCTTTGAGCGCCTTCGTCTATATGCTCATGGGTCTCTTTGGCCTTCCGGTCTTCGCCGGGGGTGGAGGCATCGGCAGCATATTTTCGCCCACATTCGGCTTCATAGTGGGATACATACCCGCCGCTTGGTGTGCAGGGTTTGGCCGTGTCCATCAAGTAACCACCCTCAGAAGCCTCAGCTTTACATTTGCAGCCATCCTGATAATCTTTTTGAGTGGGTTATTGTATTTCATGTTCGCGATGAACATCTTTTTGGAGACTCCGGTGAATGCAGCCGAAGCCTTCAAGTTGGCGGTGTTGCCTTTCATCCTGAAAGATTTGGCAGTTGGGGCGGCGACGTTCCTATTTGCGAAGGCATTAGTAAGTCGTGGATTGAATATTGCAATATAAGAAAACAGGGTGCCGCTCCGGCACCCTGTTCTAGCATCATTTCTGTTCGATTGCCCGTTGGATCGGCTTCAATTGGACATGGCCATCCTGGATGATGTCATCGTTGATTGTGACGAGTGGATAGAACAGCTCATCATCGTTTATCCGTTCGATGATGTCAGCATCATAATCCGAAAGGTTTTCATCATGGTCCATATCTATATAATTGAAGTGGAGGTCATGATCTGGGTATTTGCGGTTCAGCACCGCCTGGAGCCATTCGTAGGTATCCCTCGACCCCGGCGCGTTCACACAGCTGGCACAGATGACATCGCGGCCATAGACGTTGATAGCATATTTCATTGAATAACATCCGCCTTTCTGATGATGGATTTTTCTTTCCAAATCCATTATAATACATATATAAGTTAATTGCGTAAGAAGAATAGGAGTGAATGGAATGACTACAGGACAAGATACAATGTACGAACGAGTAGATGAAGTACTGGATAAATTGCGTCCGTTTCTGCTGAGGGATGGTGGGGACTGCGAACTTGTGGATGTTGAGGATGGCATCGTCAAATTGCGCCTTCTGGGTGCATGCGGCACATGCCCAAGTTCCACAATCACACTCAAGGCAGGCATCGAGCGTGCTCTCCTTGAAGAAGTTCCAGGATTTGTAGAAGTGGAACAGGTCTTTTAAAATAACAACAGCCCCTGCACTCGCGGGGGCTGTTGTTTCATTTAGCTGTCCATGAGTCTAGACCCCGAGCTTGTACATCCATAGCACACCGCTTTTCAGCATGCGGGCGATACGTCCGGTGACGGTCCTTTCCCTAAGGTAGGCAAAGCCTTCTTTTGAACCGAGCGAGCCGAGGATTCCCTGCATTTTGATGTCGGGCATTTCCTTTGGCAACGGCTTATCCTTGACGACTGCCTCGATGATTTCGGCAATCTGCTCTGCCTGGCCTTCGGCCACTTGAGCCGAAGGTGCGTGCTTGAGTGCCGCCGAGTCTCCCACGACATACGCATCTTCAAAACCTGGTATCTGGTGATATTGGTTCAATACCACACGCCCCCCAGACCCGAACTCTACAGGAAGGTTGCGCACGACTTCAACAGGCTGGACCCCTGCAGTCCATATCGACATGTCGAGGGCATGGGAGGCGTCATTGTTGTAGACTGTATCGGCTGCCACTTCAACAATGTTGGAATTCGGGATGACTTCAACGTCATTATCGTCAAACCATCTTTTGACGTACGCGCTGAGACGTTCAGGGTACATCGGCAAGATCCGGTCTCCCCGGTCGAAAAGCCGGATTTTGAGGTCTTCACGTGCTTCACGAAGTTCGCTTGCTATCTCGATGCCGCTTAGGCCGGCACCGATGATGCCCACTTTCGAGCCGGGTTCCAAGTCGCCGATCTTCTCGTAGGTGGCACGGGACTGCCTGAGGCTTTGGATGCTGTACGTATGTTCAGCAGCCCCCGGCACCCCGTGGTATTTATCTTCACAGCCAAGGCCGATGACGAGCATGTCATAATGGATCGTCTCCCTTTCAAGGGTCACAGCCTTCTTTTCGAGATCGATGCCGGTTATTGTATCAAAGAGCACTTTGACGTTCTTGTCGTCAGGAAAGTCCATCCGGACTTTGGTCTCGCTTTTGGTGCCCGCCGCGAGCGCATAGTATTCGGTCTTCATCCCGTGGAAGGGATTCACATCCACCAATGTGATGGTATATCCGGAAGGGAGCTTAGGAGCTATACGCTGGATGAAGCGCATATTTCCGTAACCGCCCCCAAGACAAACGATATTCTTCATAGTCAGTACCGCCTTGTTTTTAAATTCTAGTATATCCATTATAATAGTTAAGTATATAAACTACAATGAATGGAACTAATATATAGTGGAAAGAAGGATAATAATGTTCACTCTCGTCGAATTCTGCTCATCCAATATGCTGAAGGGCACCGAAGACATCTACCAAAAACTCGATGAAGATCCAGGCATAGACGTGCTCGACTACGGCTGCCTCAACAATTGCGGTTTGTGCAGTAAGGCGTTCTTCGTCTTGGTTGATGGCGAGATAGTCAGTGCAATGACGGCAGATAAGCTGCTTGAGAAGATATATAAACGCATAGAGAAGAACAATGAAAAGCTGGAAAAGGAATTTGATGATTTGAGTTGATCGCCCCAGTGCTTTATAATCAACAGTATAATATAATAGAAACTAAAGAGGTGACGGTATGTCTCATATAACATTGACTGAAAGCGCAGCCTACGAAGTGAAGGATATGCTCGAGCAGAACGATATGGAAGACGGATACCTCAGATTCAAAGTGCAAGGTGGCGGCTGTACAGGCTTGACCTATGGCATGGGTGCCGAAACCGAGCAGACTGATAAAGATGAAGTATACGAATTCTATGGCGTGAAAGTGCTTGTGGACAAATATGATATCCCAGTAATCGACGGGACGGTAATAGACTTCAAACAGTCGTTGATGGGTGGCGGCTTCACGATTGAAAATCCAAATGCCACGCTGTCTTGCGGATGCGGTTCCTCCTTCCGCACCAAAGAAGTTGCCGGGGAACCGGGAGATTGTTAGAATCTGCACTGAATCACTTGAAATATGTGAAAGAAATCGCTAATATTATATAAGAATAATATTAGCGATTTTAGTTGTGGCAATGTTTATCGGAATAAATAACGAGAGAAAAGGTGACGTTACAATGAGTTTTGAAAGAAAGAAGATTCTTGTGTTGGGTGCAGGCTATGCAGGATTGCAGATGGTTTCGGACTTGCAGAAGAAGCTATCCTTCCAAGATGCCGACATTACGCTGATCAACAAGAATGAGTATCATTATGAATCTACTTGGCTACACGAGACGGCTGCTGGCACCATGGAGTGGCAGGACGGCGTCTATCCTATAAATAAGGTGATTGATGCCCAGAAAGTGGTTTTCGTACCTGCTGAAGTGACTGCCATCAATAAAGATGAACAGACCGTCGAAACGACACATGGCAATTTCGATTATGATATTCTCGTGGTCGCACTTGGGTTCGAAAGCGAAACATTCGGCATCGATGGCATGGCAGACCATGCGCATTCCATCGTCAATCCTCAGACTGCGGTCAAGGCCTACCGCGAGATAGAAGAAAACATCGCCAACTATAAGCGTTCCAATGACCAGAAGGATCTCTCCATACTGGTTGGGGGTGCTGGATTCACAGGCATCGAATACTTGGGCGAGCTTGTTGAAAGTGTACCGGAACTGTGTGAGAAATACGGCGTCGACTACAACAAAGTCAATATCACCTGCGTTGAAGCGGCACCGAAAATGCTGCCGATGTTCCCGGAAAATCTCGTACAGTATGCAATGAAATTCCTTGAAGACCGTGGCGTCAAATTTATGGTCAATACACCTATCGTCGCTGCCAACGAAGATGGCTTTGTAGTTGAAGTGAATGACGAAAAACAGCAGCTTGAAGCGAATAGTGTCATCTGGACTGCAGGTGTACGCGGCAGTAAGCTCATGGATGAAACCTTCGAAGGCGTAAAGCGCGGTCGTCTTGTAGTGGAACCTGACCTGACGGCAAAAGGATACGACAACATCTATGTCATAGGTGACGTTGCAGCTGTCATGAACGGTGAAGGTGAAAATGCGCGTCCTTACCCAACTACTGCGCAGATCGCGATGCAGCTTGGGGAACACACTGCAAAAAACATCGAATTGACATTGAAGGGCGAGAAGAAGGAACCATTCGTGTTTTCCGATAAAGGCACGGTATGTTCACTCGGTTCGAACGATGGCATAGGCCTTGTTTTGGGACGCGAGATAAAAGGCAAGAAAGCAGCCTTCATGAAACGCGTAGTCGATACAAGGGCAGTCTTCAAAATCGGCGGTCCGCTCCTCGCGTATTCGAAAGGTAAAATGTTCTGATAAATCGATAGTACAGGCATGGGTATTTTATGCCCATGCCTTTTTCAGTTGGAGGTCAAATAAATGTCAATAATACAGCTAGCCATATCCATGCTGTTATTTTTTGTGCTGTTCTACGGCATAAGCTTCATCCTCAATATGATCCTGAAAATGACATGGTTGATGGTGGGGATCTACCCAATCATTGTATTGCTCATCGTCGATGGCATATCGACGACCGAGTATCTGACGAATACTGCGGGGGCGTTCAGTACGCTTGGGGAACACCTCGTGAATTTGCAGCTTGCAGATATACTGATGCTTGGCAGCGGCCTTGTCGGGACCATACTTGCAGGAATGACGATACGTTATCTGCGCAACGCCGGGTATCAGATGTTCTAGGGGGGATAAAATGAAATTTCAATATCGTGATAAATATATCGCTACGGATGAGCCGATCATCATCGGCCTGCCGAAGGACCCGGCAACACTGTTGAATTTTGAAGAAGTGGATACCTTACTTAATGGCCAGCTTGAAGAGATGGTCGAGAAGGGCATCCTGTCTGCAGAATTCAAGAAAATCACCGCGACAGGCGTCCATATTCAGCAGGACTACAGAAAGGTAGTCGCAATCGGCCTAGGCGATCAGGAGGCCTCTGAAGGTACAGGGATGCTGGAAGTGTTCGGGACGCTGTTCCAATATCTGAAGCAGTGTGACATCGCCGAAGGACAGATTCTAATGGACACGTTCGAGGTTAAGGGACAGAATTCGGCAGAGGCGCTTGCAATAATGTCAGAAGCGAGCATATATGAGTTCTATTCCTATAAGACAAATGCAGGCCCGGGTTTTGCTGAGACAGCCCATTTCTCATTGACCGGCACACGCGACATCAAAAATGATGTCGCGTACTACAGCACTGTTGGGGAAAGTATAGCATTGGCACGCAATTTCAGTGAAACACCGCCAAACATCATGACGCCTGAACACATGGCGGGGAAGATTGCGGATATCTTCAGTACCCATGAACATGTCACCGGAGAAATTAAAGATGAGCAGGTGCTGGAAGAGGAAGGGTATGGTCTGATCATGGCCGTAGGTAAGGCTTCCGAGGCGAAGCCAAGGCTGGTCACGATCGAATATGCGCACCCTGAGGCGAAAAACCATAAGCCGGTTGCATTGGTCGGCAAGGGTATCACGTTCGATACTGGAGGCTACTCTATCAAATCCAAGACGGGGATGCCTGAAATGAAGTACGATATGAGCGGCGCTGCGAATGTCATCGGCATGATTCATGCGATTTCTAAAATGAAGCTTCCGGTCCACGTCATAGCCGTCGTGGCCCTGGCTGAAAATATGGTTGATGGCAATGCGATGCGCCCTGATGATGTCTACACTTCCTATAGCGGCCAGACGGTTGAAGTGAAGAATACGGATGCGGAAGGCCGACTCGTGCTGGGCGATGCAGTATTCCATGCTTCACAGTATTCCCCATCAATCATTATGGATTTCGCCACATTGACGGGTGCGGTGGTGGCAGCGCTCGGTACTGAACGGACGGGGATATTTACAAATAAATCGAATGAATTCCTAAAACCGCTGATGGAGGTGTCGGAACAGACCGGTGAAGCAGTATGGCAATTGCCGATTTCTGACGTGGAAGAGCGCAATGTCCGCGCATCAGCTGTAGCTGACTTGACCAACCATGTTGAGAAGCCGGGGCGGGCTTCATTCGCAGCATGCTTCATCAAACAGTTCGCCAACGGCACACCTTGGATCCATTTCGACATAGCAGGGACGGGCACTGTAGATTCACCGACCGCGTTCGGTCCGAAAGGGGCCACTGGGGTCATGATACGTACCATCGTTAAACTTTTTGAAACGGGGGAAATACATGAATAGCGGATTGATAGCGCTCTTGTCGATAGAAACGGTGCATGAGGAACCTGGTTTGATGATCATGGAGATGCCGGTTACCGAAAAGGTCTTCCAACCTTTCGGCTACCTGCATGGTGGCGCCAGTGTCGTCCTTGCCGAAACCGCAGCGAGTATGGGGGCCACCTCCCTTGTCGGAGACGATGAAATAACGTTTGGTATGGAGATCAACGCCAATCATATGAAGACCAAACAATCCGGCACGCTCACGGCAAAAGCCAAATGCCGGCATCAAGGCCGGACGACCCAAATATGGGAAATTGAAATCACCGATGAAGTAGATGAAATTGTCTGCCTATCAAGGTGTACGATGGCAGTCAAAAAGAAAAGATAAAAAAAAACGATGGATAATTTATCCATCGTTTTTTTATTGTGCGGATTATTCCTCCCGCATTTCATCTCGCTTCAATTCATTCAATACAGTCGATTCGGCAGGTTCCACATCCGCATGGAATGCGCTTCTGGAGAGCATATGCGCCGAAACCGGGCCGGTGATGAAGACGAACAATACTGCCAGGAACAGCTTGCTGTCCACGTGACCCTCTATATACCAGAAGTACAGGAAAGTACCGGTCATCATCATCATCACTCCAAGAGTGGAGCTCTTCGAAGCTGCGTGCAGCCTCGAGTACACATCAGGCAGGCGGATGACCCCAATGGCACTGACCGCTGCAAAGAAGGCGCCACCCAGGATGAAGAAGGCGATGATGCTAGTCATTATCATGTCTATCATTTTCGAAGATCACGCCTTTCTCGAGATATTTCGCAAACGCGATTGTTGCAATGTAGGCGAGAATGCCGATCAATAGTATGACAACGAGCAGATAGGTGGTGCGCAGCGTCATAGCCATTAGTGCAATCATGGCCATCAGCAAAATGCCAAGCGCATCGAGCGCCACCACTTTATCATGCAGCGAAGGTCCTTTAACCATACGGTAGATCATACCGAGCATGGCGAAAGCTAGGATGATGATGCTGATAATTATGATGATGTCCAAAAAAGTTGTCATGCTTTCCTCACCTCTTCTATCGAATGCTCGAAGCTCTCTTTGATGGATTTGATCTCGGACTCTGCATCCTCAATGTCCAAGGCATGGATATAGAGGATGGAACGGTCATCTGAAATTGCAACGACTAGTGTGCCGGGCGTCAAAGTGATGAGAGCCGATAGCAGACTGACTGCCCATTCATCCTTTAAATCGCATGGGTAGGCAAAAAATGCAGGCTTCACATCGATTTTTGGACGCAGTACGATTTTAACGACTTCAATGTTCGACTTGATCAACTCGATGATGAAGATGAAGGTGAGGCGGATTATCGCATATACCCGCTTCAGATAGAACGAACCCGGAAGGAATCCCCTCAGTATATAGACTGACAATAGACCAAGCAGATAGCCGGTCGTAAAGGCGGGAACGGTAAAATTCGAACCGATGAACATCCATAGGAAAGCAAGTGCCAGGTTTATGAGTATCTGTAGAGCCATCTATTCCACCTCCGTCAAGTAGTTGGAGTAAGAAGCCGGATCATAGAAAGATTGCGCAGCCATATCAAAGAGCGGATAGAGGGCATCAGCAGCAAGTCCGAATACAACCGACAGTATGACCATTGCGAAGGATGCAAATAATATCTTATCGCTTTTAATCGGGCGCAGCTTCGAGAAGTCCATGTCGCTGCCCCAGAATACCCCGATGAAAATCTTGATTACGGAGTACAGTACGGCAAGACTCGATAGGAGTACAATGATTCCAGAAATGTAATGGTCATTTTCAAAGGTCGACTGGACGATGAAAAGCTTGCCATAGAATCCGGATAACGGTGGGACTCCGGTAAGCCCCATCGCAGCGATGAAGAACATCCATCCAGTCCACGGATGCAGCCTGATCAGACCACCAAGTTTCTGGATGCCGGTCTCACCCGTGCGGTAGATCAGATAACCCACGAGCATAAAAAGTGCCGCTTTTATGAGCATATCGTGGATGAGGTAGTAGAAGGCCCCGACAAGGCCGGTCTGATCCATCATTGCCACGCCCACAAGAATGACGCCGACGGCAATAAGTATGTTATAGATGATGATGCGTTTCATATCAGTGTAGCTGAGGGCACCGATCGACCCCATTACAACCGTCGCTAAAGCAATTAGCAACAGTATCTGGTTTGTGAAATCTACATTGTCGATGAAGAATAGGCTGTATGTCCGTGCAATGGCATATACACCAACCTTGGTCAAAAGTGCCCCGAAAAGGACGAGGATTGGCATAGGTGGCGCGTAATAGGAGCCAGGCAACCAGAAGTAGAGCGGAAATACACCGGCTTTTGTCGCAAATACGAAGATGAACAGGACGGCGACGAGCGTCATGATACTGTAGTTCCCTTCAAAAGCTGATAATTTATTATAGATATCCGCCATATTCAATGAGCCGGTCACAGAATAGAGATACGCCAATCCAAGGACGAAGAAGTTCGAAGAAATCAGGTTGACCAGTATATATTTGAAGCCTTCCTGAAGTTGAATCTTTGTGCCGCCGAGAGTGATGAGTACATAAGATGCAAGAAGGAACACTTCAAAGAAGACGAACATGTTGAAGATGTCCCCGGTGGAAAATGCACCGTTCACTCCCGTGATCATGAACATTACCATGACATAATAATAGTACTTCTCCCGTTCGATGCCGATCGACTGGAATGAGTAGATGACAGTGAACATGGTGATGATAGCCGTCGTTAACAGCAGCAGGGCAGCAGCCATATCGATGACGACGCTGATGCCGAACGGGGCGACCCAGCTGCCGATGTAGGTGACGATCGTGCCGCTCTGGTAAACATGGATTGTAAGCCAGATGGTGGCGATGAGGGCAAGCAGGCTGCCTACTGCCGCCATTACTCTGTGTGCCAAAGGACGTCTGCCTGTAAACAGCATCACTATCCCGGTGAAGAAGGGAATGATGATGGGCAGCAATGGCAATATGTTAGTCGTCATGTGGAACTCCTTTCATTTCTTCAACATCATCTGTCCCCAACTCTCCGTAGGCTCTCAGGGCAAGGACCAGAATGAATGCAGTCAGCGCGAAGGCGATGACTATCGCGGTCAATATAAGCGCCTGCGGCAGGGGATCGGTATAGTTTTCGACTGCCTCATCAAGCACAGGCACGTTGCCGCGCTTGAGTTTACCCATCGTCAACAGCATGAGGTGCACCCCATGGCTCAACAAAGCTGTGCCGATGATGATGCGGATGACACTCCTTGATAGCATGAGGTAGACGGCAGAACCGATCAGAATGCCACTCAGTAGAATTGTTATCAGTTCCATCAGTTTTCCGCCTCCCCGACAAGTACTATGATCAAGAGCGCAGTCGCAGCCACTGTCAGGAACACCCCAAGGTCGAACAGGACGGCGGAGTGGAGGGCCACATCACCGAATACGGGTATTTCTATATGAGTGTGCTGGTGCGTGAAAAACGGCGTGCCGAAGAAGAATGATAGCGTAGGCAAGCCGACTGCAAACGTCAATCCGGATGTGATGATCAGCCTGAAGTCGATCGGAACCATCCTTTGCAGTGTCTTTTTATCATATGCGATCAACAGCAATATCAATGCTGCAGCAGCAAGCAATCCTCCCACAAAACCGCCGCCTGGTGTATAGTGGCCGGCAAAGAAAAGGTTGAATGAGAACATGATGACGATGAGGAATACCAGTTTCGCAGTGAACTGCAAAAAGACGTCGTTCATCTGTCTATCCGCTTTATCATGCCCGGTTTTCTTCAGGGTCTGCTTCATCTGTCTCATCCTTTCTGTTTAGTCTTAATTTCATCAGAGCATAGATGCCGATTCCGGCGATGCCGAATACCAATGTTTCAAATAAGGTATCGAAGCCACGGAAATCGACGAGTATGACGTTTACCATGTTGCCGCCGGCGCCGAGTTCTTTAACATTATCGATATGGAACTGGCTGATGCGGTCGAACAGTTGATTGGAGTATGCAATCAGGCCGATCATGATGACGATGATGCCGACCCCAAGGGACACAAGGAAATTGGTGAACTTGAAGCGCATGCGTTCCGGATGCTTGCTTCTTGCCGGAAGATGGTAGAAGCATACGAGGAACAACGCCGTCGTTACCGTTTCGATGGCCAGCTGTGTCAAAGCAAGGTCAGGTGCCCTGAAGAACACGAAGAACAGGGCCATCACGAAACCGATCGCGCTGAGCATGATGATTGAAACGATACGGGATTTGGTGGCGAGTATGACCGTAATCGATATCAGGACAATCATCACAAGAATCATTTCCTGGATGCCGACAGGTGCCATATCCGAAAAGTTGAGCTCTATACCCGTGTTCCATAGGGAGATGGCGCCCAACACGACGAAAAACATGAAGATATAGGCCAGATAGGAACGGATGAAGCCTGTCATGTAGCTGTCGGTCACTTTCCTTGAAGCGAACCTGCTGTGCATGAGCCCTTGGTCATAGACATAGTTCAAGGTAAAGCGCTCTTTATGGTAATCATATATGAACATCCATTTGTCCCGGAAATAGAACAACAATGAACCGGTAATGACGATGGCAATCGTCGCCCACAGAGCAGGATTCGCAAACCCATGCCACATGGAGATATGGGTGCCGAGCGGCGCATCAGTCGCCATTATGCTCATGGCGGCCGGATCGATTATTGAACCTGACAATACGTTCGGGAACAGTCCGAATGTAATGACGAGTACAGCAAGTATCGCCGGGGATATCCACATCAGGGCAGGCGCTTCGTGGGGTTCCTTCGGTGTATCATGGGTACGTTTACCGAAGAAGACGCCATAGATGATCTGTATGGAATAGATGAAAGTGAATATACTTCCGACTATTGCAAGCAGAGGGAATACGAAAGCGATATTCGCTAGTGAAGCGAAATCAGCCTCCGTCACATGGATCATCGCCTCAAGGAAAAGTTCCTTTGACAGGAACCCGTTGAATGGCGGCAGTCCTGCCATCGATAACGCTGTAATGAAAGTCAACGTAAATGAGATCGGCATAAGGGTCAAAAGGCCGCCAAGGCGCTTCAGACTTCTTGTGCCCGTCTCATGGTCGAGTATTCCAGTGACCATGAAGAGTGCACCTTTGAAGGTCGCATGGTTGATGAGGTGGAATACCGCCGCCACAACGGCAATCGAGAAGTATGTCTCACCGGCACCGGTGCCCACACTCAATGCACCAAGACCAAGCAGCGACATGATCATGCCGAGCTGGGAGACGGTGGAAAAGGCCAGTACTGCTTTCAGATCGTCTTTACGCACTGCATTGAAGGATGCCCAGGCAAGTGTAATCAACCCGCCGAGCAGGATTATCCATACCCATAATTCGGAGAATGCAAATAATGGCGTCAGGCGTGCAACGAGATATATGCCGGCTTTGACCATCGTGGCTGAGTGCAGATAGGCACTGACGGGCGTCGGTGCTTCCATAGCGTCAGGCAGCCAGATGTAGAACGGGAATTGTGCCGACTTGGTGAAAGCACCGAGCAGGATGAGTACAATGGCGGTCGGTGCCACCGGACTTTCCTGGATGAGCGTAACCTGTGCCAGCATCTCGCGGATGCTGTAGGTGCCCGTAATCGTATGAAGAGTAAGGAATCCACCAAGCAGCATGAACCCTCCGAACATGGTGATCAGCATGGACTTCTGTGCGCCATATAGTGAACGTTCCTTCATGAACCAGAAAGCGATCAGAAGAAAACTTGATATGGAAGTCAATTCCCAAAATAGATAAAGCATCAAAACATTATCATTCAGGACGACACCGAGCATCGCACTCATGAACATGAGCAGGTAGATGTAGAAATTGCCCAGGTCTTCCCGGTGGGACAGATAGCCGATCGAATAGAGTACAACCAGCGCACCTATCCCGGATATGAGTAGAGCAAACAGGAGGCCGAGGCCGTCTATGTAGACATCGAAATTCATCCCTATGCGGGGCATCACCTGCATAGTTTCAAGTATCGGACCGCTGCTTACCTTCGGGATGAATGTTGCCAGGTAGATGGCAATTATTACGGGGACCGGCAATACGAACCAGCCCAGATGAATGCGTTTATAATATTTATAGATGATGCCGATCGCCACAGCAGCGACCAGGGGCAGTAATATCGCCATATGTATCAGCGTCAAAGTATATCCTCCTTCATTTTTACAATATATATTGCAATTATACAGCAATGCGGCACCTAAATAAATGTATAGGGTTTGAAAAAATATAGAATGTCTGTATAGTGTTAAATAGGAAAAAAGGGAATATTTTTCATAGAAAATTCATTTTATATTTTCATAATTTCAATGTTAAAATTGCAATAAATGAAATCAGGAGGCATATTATTCATGGCATTTACACAATTGACGACAGAGGTAGGCAATAACGAAACATCCGCAATCATCCGCACCAATCATGGGGACGTTAAAGTCAAGTTGTTCGGCGACATCGCCCCGAAGACAGTCGAAAATTTTACGACACATGCAAAGAACGGCTATTATGATGGTCAAATCTTCCACCGTGTGATCAAGGACTTCATGGTGCAGGGCGGAGATCCGACCGGCACAGGCATGGGTGGGGAGAGCATATTCGGCGGAACGTTCGAAGACGAGTTTTCAACAGAGGCATTCAACCTCTACGGCGCCCTATCCATGGCGAACGCAGGACCTGGTACGAACGGCAGCCAGTTCTTCATTGTGCAGGCATCTGAAGTGCCGGCGCAGATGATCAACCAGCTTGAAGGTGCAGGGTATCCGGCTGAGATCATCGAAGCATATAAGGAAAAAGGCGGTACACCTTGGCTCGATCAGCGCCACACGGTTTTCGGCCATGTCATTGAAGGCATGGATGTAGTGGAGAAGATTGCAGATGTCGAGACAGGTGCACAAGATCGGCCGAAAGAAGACGTCAAGATAGAAACAATCGAAGTGGCAGAGTAGGCTTAGGTTCCCATGAAGACGTTTATTATAAACGCTCACAAAATAGTCACTAAAAGGGTCTCGATTCATAATAGACCTTTGTTATACTGTATGGAGCAAAGGTGAGTGAATATTTATGATGCCATTTTTATATTTCCCTGAAGATAAAAGTGAATATATACCCGCCTTCATCACTTTGGCGATCTGCATGCTTCTGGCCTATCTGGCATATCGCCTGATCAAGCGGTATTCCGAGAAACAGGAACAGAAGATGAAGGAGTTCGAAGAACAGGTGATGAAGCGGATGGAGCAGGAGAGCGATGAGCCCGGAAGCAGGTATTGAACTCTACAGACTTATTTCAGACTGGAACCCGCTTCAACTGCAAGCGGGTTTTGATTATGACCCGGAAATATATGACGCCATATCCGCCATATATGAAAGTGATGATGTACACGTTGTGAGCCGGGCGATCCAGGAGATCTTCAACCAGTCGTTTGAAACCGTGATACCCTTGGCGGAAATCGATCCGATGACTGAACAGGCCCTGGTGCTCAAACGACTCTATAATGATGCATGACCGCAGGTTCTATCCTGTGGTTTTTTATTTTGGCAGTGTTTGATTCGATAAACACGGTTGCTTGTGATAAAATGGTTCATGCGTATGATAACTGAAAAGTTAGTGGGGTAATCCAATTGGCAAAGAAATATCGGAAAGGCCAGTTCATCAAAGTCAAAGTAACTGGTATCCAGCCATATGGTGCTTTTGTCAAAACCCCTGATAATCAAGAAGGACTCATCCATATTTCAGAAGTGATGAATGATTATGTACACGATGTGAACCAATTTTTATCCAAGGGCCAGATCGTCAGGGCCAAAGTGCTCAGCGTGGACAAGAATGGGAAGCTGAACCTTACATTGAAGGAAAATGAATACTTCAAAAACGAGGAGCGGAAACGGGATAGACGTTCTGTCCTGGATCAGATCAAGGACACGGAAGAATATGGCTTCGAGTCCATTAGACAAAAGATGCCGGAATGGATAGATACGGCGAAAAGACATTTGAAGGACAAATGAAGGGCCTAGAAGAAGCATGTCCGGGCCACTGCAACTTCTGCTGCAGTGGCCCGGACATTTTTTTGTGGAAACCTACATTTTAACCTGTATAACCTTTACATCCATATTTTGGTTGGGCCAACAGCACCAAGCTGTAATGGACCTTATCCGAGTATTTTTATACGTGGTGGTGAATACGTTTGCAGGCTATGTGTAAGCGCTTTTAAAATAGGCTCTAAAAGGGTTGAAAAAGTCCTGCTTTAAGTCCATTATTATGATAGGCATTTAATATTAAAGGAGGCATCTTTAGATGATACCGTACAAGCATGAACCTTTTATGGATTACTCGAAAGAAGAAAACCGTAAAAAACTGGAAGAAGGTCTGGCTACAGTCAAAGACTATCTCGGTCAGGATTATCCGTTGATCATCGGCGGGGAACGCATCACTACCGAAGACAAGAAAGAATCCTACAACCCTGCTGATAAAGCGGAGACAATCGGCTATATGTACCAGGCCAATCAAGAGCATGCACAAAAAGCGATGGACACCGCACTGGAGACGTTCGAATCATGGAGGAAATATTCGTTCGAGTTCCGTTCCGACGTCCTGTTCAAAGCAGCGGCGATCGTCCGCAGGCGCAAGTATGAATTTACAGCCCTGCTTATAAAAGAAGCAGGAAAACCTTGGAAGGAAGCGGATGCGGATGTAGCGGAAGCCATCGACTTCCTGGAATACTACGGACGCAATCATCTTAAGATAAAAGATGGCGAACATGTGGAATCACGCCCTGGCGAGTACAACCAATTCCATTATATTCCGCTTGGTGTCGGCCTTGTCATCTCTCCTTGGAACTTCGCCTTCGCAATCATGGCGGGCACGACAGCTGCTGCGCTGGTGACAGGCAACACAGTGCTCCTCAAGCCATCTTCAAGAACGCCGATAGTGGCATACAAGTTCATTGAAGTGCTGGAAGAAGCAGGTATGCCTGAAGGCGTCGTGAACTTCATCCCAGGATCATCGAAGGATATCGGGGACTACCTTGTCGAACATAAGGATACGCGTTTCATTTCCTTCACGGGTTCCCGTGAGGTAGGCACGAAAATCTACGAAAAGGCAGGCGTCGTCCAAAAGGGCCAGACGCACTTGAAGCGCGTCATTGCAGAAATGGGCGGTAAAGATACGATAGTCGTCGATTCCGCCGTGGACCTTGAAGAGGCAGCAGAGGCAATCGTCTACTCTGCATTCGGTTTCAGCGGGCAGAAATGTTCCGCCTGCTCCCGTGTAGTTGCTCTTGAAGATATACATGATGAACTCCTTGAGAAGGTTGTAGCCAAAACGAAGGATCTGAAAGTGGGTAATCCGGAAACAGATGTCAATGTTGGACCAGTCATCGATGATGCCTCCCTTGAAAAGATTTCGAAATACATCGAGATTGGTAAGCAAGAAGGGCAGTTGGAGATCGGCGGCAAAACTGAGAATGAAACAGGACATTTCGTCCATCCAACGGTCTTCTCAAACCTTAAGCATGATGCGGTCATCATGCAGGAAGAAATATTCGGTCCAGTGGTCGGATTCACAAAAGCCAAGGATTTCGAGCAGGCCATCGAATATGCCAATGCAACAGACTACGGCCTGACAGGAGCGGTATTCACAACGGACCGCCACCACATCGAACAGGCGCGTGAAGATTTCCACGTAGGGAACCTGTACTTCAATCGCGGATGTACTGCAGCCATCGTCGGCTACCAGCCTTTTGGTGGGTTCAAAATGTCCGGTACGGATTCCAAAGCGGGTGGTCCGGACTACCTGACGCTCCATATGCAAGGCAAAACGACTTCTGAAATGTTATAATGTAATTTGACAGCATGATCATAAAGATTACAAAAAGCGAGCGGGACGCTTACCCGCCTTTTTAAGAAAGGGAGATAGAATGACTAGATCACAGGAAATCATCAAGCAGACACAACAATACGGGGCACCAAACTACAACCCCCTGCCAATCGTACTCTCAGAAGCTGAAGGCGTATGGGTGAAGGACCCTGAGGGCAATGAATATCTGGACATGCTGAGTGCATACTCCGCAGTCAACCAGGGGCATAGGCACCCTAAGATAATCAAGGCCCTAAAAGATCAGGCGGATAAGTTGACGCTCACTTCCCGCGCGTTCCACTCAGATCGCCTCGGACCTTGGTATGAAAAAGTATGTAAGCTCGCTGACAAGGAAATGGCTTTGCCGATGAACACGGGTGCCGAAGCTGTGGAAACAGCAATCAAAGCAGTACGCCGGTGGGCATATGATGTAAAAGGTGTGGAAGATGATAAAGCGGAAATCATCGCCATGAACCAGAACTTCCATGGCCGTACATTGGCAGCAGTATCGCTTTCTTCTGAACCGGAGTACCGTCGCGGTTACGGTCCGCTGCTTGACGGCATCAAACTCGTTGACTTCGGCGATATCGACCAGATCAAGGAAGCGATCACCAAAAACACGGCAGCAATCCTGCTGGAGCCGATTCAAGGTGAAGCGGGTATCAACATACCACCTGAAGGTTTCCTGAAGGCGGTACGCGAAGTCTGCGATGAAAACAATATACTTTTTGTGGCAGATGAAATCCAGGCAGGCCTTGGCCGTTCCGGTAAGCTTTTTGCAACACATTGGGACAACGTGGATGCGGATGTATATATCCTCGGTAAAGCACTCGGTGGCGGCGTCTTCCCGATTTCCTGCGTATTGGCTGACGAAGAAGTGCTTGGTGTGTTCAACCCAGGTTCCCATGGCTCCACATTCGGAGGAAACCCGCTTGCTTGTGCAGTATCGGAAGCGGCGCTTGATGTCATGAATGATGAAAACCTCGTTGAAAGATCACGTGAACTCGGTGAATATTTCAAAGCAGAACTAGAAAAGATCGATAACCCTGTAATCAAGGAAGTGCGCGGTCGCGGACTCTTCATCGGTGTCGAGCTGACTGAAGCAGCAAGACCATATTGCGAAGAACTGAAAGAACTCGGACTGCTCTGCAAAGAAACTCACGAAACAGTCATCCGCTTTGCGCCTCCACTGATCATCTCCCAGGAAGATCTCGACTGGGCCATCGTTCAAATCAAAAAAGTGCTTGCAAAATAGTACTTGGAAATAACGCTTTTAAAAAGTAACGAATGTGATACAATGATTATGAAAACAGTTCCAAAAAAAGAGGCGGATAAAAATGTCAGAGAAATCAAATCTTATCACTTCCACACAGGCGATCATCCATGAGGCTTTGGATAGACTCGGTTTTGATGAGGGTATGTATGAACTGATCAAAGAGCCGATGCGTCTTTTGACAGTGCGCATCCCGGTGCGCATGGATGATGGTTCAGTTAAAGTATTCACCGGCTACCGTGCCCAGCACAACGATGCTGTTGGACCGACTAAGGGCGGAATACGCTTCCACCCGGATGTTAATGAAGAGGAAGTCGTGGCACTTTCAATGTGGATGACCTTGAAATCAGGCATCGTCGATCTACCTTATGGTGGCGGTAAAGGCGGAATTGTGTGTGATCCGCGTGAGATGAGCATCCAGGAAGTAGAGCGTTTAAGCCGTGGCTACGTCCGTGCAATCTCTCAGATTGTCGGGCCGACAAAAGATATTCCGGCACCTGATGTATTCACGAACTCGCAGATCATGGCGTGGATGATGGATGAATACAGCATGATTGACGAATTCAACTCACCTGGCTTCATCACCGGTAAGCCAATCGTCCTCGGTGGTTCGCAAGGTCGTGACCGTGCGACTGCGATGGGGGTCATCATCTGTCTTGAGCAGGCTTTGGAAAAACGCGACATGAAGATGAAAGATCTTCGCGTAGTCATCCAAGGCTTCGGTAATGCTGGAAGTTTCCTTTCAAAAATCCTGTTTGACAGGGGCGCTAAAATCGTCGGCATGTCGGATGCCAATGGTGCGTTGCACGATCCGGAGGGCCTTGACATCGATTATCTGCTCGACAGACGCGACAGCTTTGGCCTAGTGACGAATCTGTTCGATGACGCATTGCCTGGTAAAGATCTCTTCAAAATCGATTGTGATGTCATCATACCTGCTGCGATCGCAAACCAGATCACAGAAGACAACGCAGACGATATTAAAGCGGAGATCATCTGTGAGGCGGCCAATGGCCCGACCACTAAAGAAGCGACGAAAATCTTGACTGATAACGGTAAGCTCATCGTGCCTGATGTATTGGCGTCGGCCGGTGGTGTTACGGTTTCCTACTTTGAGTGGGTCCAAAACAACCAGGGCTACTATTGGGATGAAGATGAAGTCAATGAAAAGCTTGAAATCAAGCTTAAAAAAGCATTCAATGATATCTATGACCTGCATGAAAACCGCCATATCGATATGCGACTTGCAGCTTATATCATAGGTCTGAAACGAACAGCCGAGGCTGCGCGCTACAGAGGTTGGGCATAGAATAGGCGCGAACAAAGGAAGAGGCCGGACAGATTATCTGTCCGGCCTCTTTTGTATGGATATTCATAAACATGTTGATTTACTTAATTTTTTGTATTATTATGAATATTCGAATATTCACTTGAAATATGTGTGGCTAGGGGCTAGCTCAGTTTGCCATAAAATAGGGTGAAAGAGAAAAAGGAGAACTGATCATGACAGAAACCTCGAACTTGATTACATCAACACAATCAGTCATCCATAAGGCATTGGATAATCTTGGATACGATGAAGGAATGTACGAATTGATTAAAGCACCGCTCAGGATGCTCAAAGTGTGTATACCCATAAAAATGGATGACGGTTCTGTAAAAGTGTTCACCGGATACCGTGCCCAACATAATGACGCCGCGGGTCCAACTAAAGGGGGCGTCCGTTTCCATCCTGATGTCACGGAAGAAGAAGTCATTGCCCTTGCGATGTGGATGACACTAAAGGCAGGAATTGTCGATATACCATACGGTGGTGGTAAAGGCGGGGTAGTCTGCGATCCGAGGAGTATGAGCAGTAGGGAAAAAGAAGAAATCTCGCGTGGATATGTCAGGGCAATCTCTCAGATTGCAGGGCCGACAAAGGACATTCCGGCTCCTGATGTCTATACCGATGCGCAGACGATGGCGTGGATGATGGATGAGTACAGTGTGAAGCACTCTGATGATCCATTCGAATTCATCACAGGCAAACCACTTGCAGTCGGAGGGTCGAAAGGACGCGAAACGGCGACCGCAATGGGAGCGGTGATGTGTGTCGAGCAGGCCATGGAGAAAGTGGGTATATCCATGAAGGGTGCACGCATCGTCATACAGGGATTTGGTAATGCGGGAGGTTACGTATCAAAGATGTTGCATGATAAGGGGGCAAAGATCATCGGTATATCAAGATCTTCGGGCGCCCTCTATAACCCTGAAGGGATAGACATCGATTATGTACTGAGAAACCGGGGGAAAGTTAATCTGGCGGAAAAACTACCTGCAGAATCCATTACAAATGAAGCACTGCTCGAAGTGGACTGCGATGTCCTCATTCCAGCAGCAATCGCAAATCAAATTACTGAAAGCAATGCCTGGGATATTAAGGCGGAAATCATATGTGAGGCGGCCAATGGCCCCACTACGGAGGGAGCAACGCGAATATTGACTGAAAAAGGTGTGCTGATCATTCCGGATGTCCTAGCTTCAGCCGGCGGTGTGACCGTGTCATATTTTGAGTGGGTTCAGAATAAGCAAGGTTTCTATTGGGAAGAAGAAGAAATAAAAGAGCTGCTGGAAGGTAAGATGACAGCCGCTTTCGAAGCCATATACAAGCTGCACCAATCACGTCAGATGGATATGAGGCTCGCGGCCTACACGTTAGGCATAAAGCGTGTATCAGAGGCAGTAAGGTTCAGGGGGTGGGCCTGAACATCATCAATAAAAAAACGATTGCCCTAAACAGGCAATCGTTTTTTCGTATGCTTATTTCCGTCTGTCATTTTTCATCCTGTTGATGAGCGACTCCATCTCTTTGATATAGTCCCTATCGTTTCCGGAAGTATCCTGCGGTGGGGTATCTTCCTGGACGTTCGGCGCTTCATCGCCGTATTCTGGAACATCGTCATCAGAAGTATAGCCATATTCATCTTCTGGTGAAGCAGCTTCTTCTTTACGTTTTTGCGCGTCAATCTCTCTTTGGGTGATGATTTCACCATCCGGTGTCATGTACTTCTTATTCATCTTGCGTGTTTCAGAATCAAAGTAGCTGTAGATGATTGGAATGATGAACAGCGTCAGGAACGTACTGCTGATCAGACCACCTATCACTACAATGCCCATCGGTGCAATGAGTTCTGCACCTTCACCAATGGCAAGTGCAAGCGGCAACATGCCGAGTGCGGTCGTCAGCGCGGTGATGACTATCGGGCGGAAGCGGTCCTGGACACTCTTTTCGATCGCTTCGAGCGTAGTCATGCCTTTGGCTTTCTGCTGATTGATGTAGTCGACCAGCAGTATGGCGTTGTTGACCACTATGCCAAGCAGCAGGATGACGCCGACTACAGCGATGACGCTCAGTGGATTATTTGTGATGATCAATGAGAACATCACCCCAATGATGCTGAGCGGCAATGAGAATATGACTACGAATGGGTGTTTGAAGGATTCGAACTGGGCAACCATCACGAGATAGATGAATATGATGCCGAGTGTTATCGCAAGCAACAGCTGAGGAATTGCGTCACTGAGCATTTCCAGGTCACCGCCGATCGACGTTTCCGTTTCATCTGCGAAATCTGTATCTTCAATGATGCTTTCAACGTGACTGCCCGCCTCATTGAGGCTCATTTCAGGTTTGTACGAAATAGTAAGTTCCGTCGTTTCTTTCTGGTCATCGCGGTTGATGAGCGAAAGCATCTCAGCTTCTTCCAGCTCAGCGACATCTTCCACTGTGACGTAGTCGCCTTGGCCATTGGCGATCTGGATATTCTTGAAGGCCTCGACGCTGCTTGTGACCTCATCCGGATATTTGACATTGATCGTCAGGAACTCGGAGCCTTCGTCGACAGTGGAGGCCGGGACTCCGTTAGTCGCCTCGTAGATTGCTGAGCCTATCTCTGCAGGCTGTAGGTCATTTTCCCTGGCAGCTGCGCGGTCTACACGCACCTGGAGCTCCTGGGTCATGTCCTCGCGGCTTGAGGTGACGTTGTCTATATCTGCATCATCTTCCAAAGCCTTTATAATGATTTCTTCGGATTCGACGAGCCTCTCAGGGTCTTCATCTGCAATATTCAGCGCGAGTGTGTTCGGGTCGGAACCTGTGCCTGCCTGCGACATCGGGTTGACGCTGATTTCAGCAGAGGGTTCCACACCTTCAATTTCATTTTCGATATCTTCAATGAATTCATTGGTCGTGACGCTACGTTCACCCGGGCCAACCAATGTAGCCATGATGTTGCCTACATTGCTCTCGTCGACCGGGCTCATCGTGGAGGTGGAGCCGATGGTGCTCATGTAGGTATCGATTTCCGGATAATCTTCAAATTTCTCTTCTATTCGGGCAATGGTCGCTTCTGTTTCGGAAAGGATCGCATCCTGCGGCATTTCCACTTCAACAGTCAGCGTCCCTTCATCGCTCTCAGGCAGGAGATCCAAGCCTTGAATATAGATGCCTACGCCACCGGCTATAAGAATCAGGGCGGTCAATATAAGGACAGTCAGGCGATGTGTGAGTGTCCAGTGCGACAGTTTCCTGAGCCCCTTCATATAACGACGGTCCCGTCGCTTCTCTTCTTCGTTGTCATCTGGTGCTTCCAGAATGCGGCTGGCAAGCATAGGCACCACGGTCAGGGCGACAAAAAGTGAAGCCAACAAGCTGAATACTACGGCTACAGCAAATGGCGTGAACAGTTGGCCGACCAGGCCGCTCACGAAGACAACAGGCAGGAAGACTGCTGCTGTAGTCATTGAAGAAGCGGTGATGGCACCCGCCACTTCCTTCGTCCCCACACTTGCCGCCTGTTTCGGTGTTTTGCCCATCGACAGATGGCGGTATATATTTTCGATGACGACGACGGCGTTATCGACGAGCATACCGATGCCGAGTGCCAGGCCACCAAGCGTCATCAAGTTTATGCTGATGTCCGTAAAGAACAAGAGGGCAAATGTAGTGATGACGGAAAACGGTATGGCGATACCGATTATGAGTGGTGATTTCAAGTTGCGCAGGAATGCGAAAAGGACGATCATCGCAAGTATCGCACCGCTTATCAATGATAGGTAGACACTGTTGATGGCGAGGTCTATATATTCCCCTTCATCGTATAGCGTTTCAACAGTGAGATCCTCAAATTCTTCCTTGTCTAGCTGCTCGTCAAGGACAGATTGGAATTCTCCATTGACGGTCGATGCGTTTGCATCGGACGCGAGGCTCATTTCAATCTGCATGGCTTCTTCGTGGTTCAGACGGCTGATGACAGCGTCATCCTGTTCCGTTATGGCGACATCTGCCACATCATCGAGAGTGAGCGTGCCAGCACCCTCGGGCAGATCCGCCAAGACCAGTTCCTCGAGTGATTCCACTCCGTCGATCTCACTTACCGTCCGGGTTGTGATGGATTCTTTTTCTTCTTCATCGACGATTGTGGCGTTTGGTATGGAGATGTTATTGGCTTCAATGATGTTGGCCACATCGCTTTGGCTCAGCTGATACTCTTCGAGTGCCTCAGTATCGAGTGCCACGGAAATTTCTTCTGTGATGCTGCCAGTCTCACTGATCGAGGCCACACCATTGATGTTTTCGAGTTCATTGATGAGATCTTCGACCTGATCCTGGAATTCACTGACTGATTTGTTTTCGGAAGATACGGCAAGCGTCAGACTCGGGAGCATCGTGATGTCGAACTCGAGGAAGGATGGGTCCCCTGCCTCCTCGGGCAGACTTGTGTTTTCTATCGTGCGGACGATTTCATTTTCGACTTCATCAATCGTCATGTCATATCCGAATTCAAGAAGGATCACCGAGGAACTTTCTTGGGATTGGGAGGATATATTGGTTAAACCGCTGACTGTGGAGAGTTCTGCTTCGAGCGGCTTCGTCACATCCTTCATCACTTCTTCAGGTCCAGCCCCCTGGTAGCTGGTCGCCACCGCAGCGATCGGCGGCTGGACATTCGGCAGCAGTTGCAGCGGCAGCCTGGTCAGGGAAACGGCTCCGAGGAGGATGAGTATGATCATGATGACGATGGTGAATTTTGGTCTTTTTATTGAAAAATCGGCTAGCTTCAAGTGGCTTCACTCCTGTATAATATGAGATGTATATTGTAACCCGACAACGTGTTGTACTATGACAATATTAGTTAAATTATATATATGATTCAACCTACAATCCAATGTGGAGTGTTGGAAAGGAGGGAATATTATGTCCAAAATAAGTCGTAAAGAAGAAACCCGCCATAATTTCGTTGAAGCATTCTGGACCCTGTACGTCTCGAAGCCTCTTGATAAGATTACCGTCAAGGAAATCACGGACCTCGCCGGATACAACCGTGGCACATTCTACACTTATTTTGCAGACGTCTACGAAGTGCTGGAGACGGAGAAGAAATTGCTCCTCCCAAGTGAGGAAACCATCATCGAGCGTCTGAAGATGCTCAGTGATGATCAGGCTCCGCTTGAGGGGTCGTTCGAGGATGTTTCCCATTGCATCAGGGAAAACAGGGCGCGCATCGCCATATTGCTGGGGCCGGAGGGGGACCCCGGCTTCCAGTATGAACTGAAGGCGCGCTTCAGGCGGGTGATATTGGATTTTGCAGACGATATCGGCATCCAGGAGCTATCAGACTATGAATACATCATTGAATACCAGGTATCTGGGATGATCGGCATTTGTCAGCGTTGGGTCGAAAATGAAGAGGACATCACTGAAGAGAGGCTCGGCATGATATATGAACGTGTCTTCAATGAAGGTGTGATGAGAATTACAACCGAGATGTTCAGAGCAGCGAAAAAAAGCGGTTAGGTGCTTTCATTCAGTATAGAAGGATACAGCAACAGAGAGTTGTAATCTAAGTAGAGGTAACTATTATTTCCCATTATACCAAATGAACAGACAAATCTGTAGAATAGATGGTTACTTCGTTGAAAAGTAACTGAGCATGCTGAGTGATGCGGAAAATCAGTTGATCAAGGCAGTCGACGAGTCAGTTTGATTTCAACCTGCCCTTCAGGTGACAAGCCTGTGGGGTTTCAGTTCAATTGTTTCAAACTGATCTTTTGAAGCGTTATAATTACAAGATGAGTGATAAAAGAATTACTAGAATTACAACAAGGAGCGATTTTGATGAAATATAATTTTGATACACCTGTAAACAGAAGGGAAACATATGCCATTAAATGGGACGGTGGCGAACTGCTCAAGGAAATGGGGCTCACGGACCACTATGATGAAAATACCATCCCGCTATTTACAGCTGATATGGATTTTCAGGTGGCAGAGCCGATCATCGAGGCGTTGCACAGGACCGTCGACCATAAAATATTCGGCTATACACTGGCGCCGGATGCCTATTATGAAGCGATACAGAAATGGTTTTCAGATAGGTATGACTGGACTATAGACAAAGAAGAAATCATCTATGCCCCGGGTACGGTCCATGCGTTGAATGTCGCCGTCAAAGCCTATTCTGAACCAGGGGACGGAATCATCATACAACGGCCTGTCTATCCACCATTCACTGCTGCTGTTGAAGGCAATGGACGTGTCGTGGAGAACAATGCGCTTATCAGGGATGAAGCGGGACATTACCATATCGACTTCGATGGTTTCGAAGCCTTGGCCAAAAAGAGTGAGGTCAGCATGTTCATCCTATGCAGTCCGCATAACCCGACGGGCAACATATTCAGTCCAGAAGATCTTAAGCGGCTCTCTGAAATCTGCCGGGAGAATGACATCATCATCATCGCCGACGAGATCCATGGAGATCTGATACGCATCGGGGAAACATTCACGCCGATTGCGAAAGTGTCCGATCATACAGATCACATCATCTCCATGACTGCGATAAACAAGACATTCAATCTGGCCGGCCTGCACTGCACCAATGTCGTCATCACCGATGAGGCGAAGAGGCAGCAGTTCAAGGAGGCGCAGGGGACGAGCATGCCGAGTCCATTCACTGTATCTGCTTTGATTGCAGCATATAATGAGGGAGATGAATGGCTGGAACAGGTGAGGGAATATATCGATGGCAATATAGATTTTGTCATCAATTTCCTGAAAGAGGAAATGCCAACCGTTAAAGTGGAACACCCTGCCGGCACGTATGTGCTGTGGATGGATTTCAGCGGCTATGGCCTATCGGATGAAGAAGTGCATGACCGCATCTACAATAAGGCTAATGTCCTGCTGCAGGACGGCAGTAATTTCGGCAAGGAGGGGGAAGGGTTCCAGAGGATATGCGTCCCTTCTCCGAGATCTGTCCTGGAGGAAGCGATGAACCGCATAAAAGATGAGTTCAAAGATGTGGAGAAATAATTGGACCCATAAAATAATTCAGAAATAGGGTTGCAATCATAATTTGATTGTAGTAACATGAATTTCAATTAAATGAATCACTTTGATTGATGAAGACAAGTAGCAATTGCCGAATTGCAAAAGAGAGCCGGTGGGTGGTGTGAACCGGTGCAATGGCAGTGTGAATGGACTTCTGTGCAACCGGTGGACGATTAAATCCCCGGCGTATTTCCAACGTTACATGGACGATGCGGCATTATGCTGCATCTTGAGCGGATCGGCTTAGCCGATCAATAAAGGTGGCACCACGGCTCCCCGTCCTTTTTACAGTGACAGGGGAGCTTTTTGTATTTAAAAATTGAAGAAGATGTATATCAGAACAAGTAGTGGCGTATTGCATGGTACAGAGAACCGGGGGAGCTGGAAACCGGTCCGTGCAACGTCGATGAATGGGCCTGATCAGCATGCATCCGTCCGCCGCACGTTACGCGGCAAGAGCAGGGGCGGCGAGTCCGTCCAATGCGAGGTGGCACCGCGGTGAATCGTCCTCCATAGACAATAGGTCTATGGAGTTTTTTTATTTCAAGGAGGGAAAAATATGACGGCAGAAGTACTGGCAAGAACAGATTACGGCAGTATGAAACCACACTTGGCAAAATTATCGGAACGCGCTGATCTGACCGGCAGGGAAATGACGGAGGCAGTCTCCATACTGCTGACGGACGAAGTGAGCGACAGCGAAATAGCCGCCTTTCTGATGGGCTTGAAGGCCAAAGGGGAGACCGTGGCCGAGATCACAGCGCTTGTAGAGGTGTTGAGGAGGCATGCGATGCCCATACTGCGCGATGTTCCAGGTGTCATGGATAACTGCGGGACAGGCGGGGATGGTTCCAATAGCTTCAACATTTCGACGACCTCCGCTTTCGTCCTTGCAGGGGCAGGCATAAAAGTTGCAAAGCACGGCAACAGAAGCGTTACAAGCAGGACCGGGAGCTCTGACGTGTTGGCGGAACTTGGTGTATCACTGTCTTTTCAGCCGAGTGATATCGATCATCTGTTGGATGACAATGGCATCACTTTTCTCTTTGCCCCCCATGTCCATCCAAAAATAAAGCGCATCATGAAAGTGCGCAACGACCTTAAAGTACCGACGATATTCAATCTGATAGGGCCGCTCATCAACCCGGTGGCACTCGATTACCAGTTTCTCGGTGTCTATCGGCAGGATAAGTTGAGAACGATGGCAGAAGTGCTGAAAAGGCTCGGAAGGAGCCGGGCGGTGGTCATCAATGGAGCGGGCGGAATGGACGAAGCCTCGCTGCTCGGTGAAAATCATATGACCATACTCGATGAGGGAACAATTGAAGATGCGACCTTCACTCCGGAGTCGGTCGGCCTGCCCTCCTATACACGGGAAGAAATCAACGGTGGCAGCAGCGCAGAGAACGCGCAGATTTTGAAGAATGTATTGACTGGCGAAGCGACACCAGCCCAGCGCGACACCATATTGTTGAATGCCGGCATCGGGCTATACTGCGCCAAACAGGCCCACTCCGTGCAGGCAGGCATTGAAATGGCGCAGGAAAGCATTTCATCCGGACAAGCCCTGGCCAAACTCGACCGGCTCGTCGCATATTCAAAAAGAGGGGGATTTTGAATGACTACGATATTAGATGACATCATTGCATATAAACAGCAGGAAGTGACACGGCTCACAGCAGAGGAAGAAGGGCCGGACAGAACGCCCATTTCCTTGAAGGATAGGCTTGACGTTGCCGGAACGATAAGCATCATCGGGGAGGTGAAGCGGGCTTCTCCGTCGAAGGGGGACATCAACATCGGAATGGAGCCTGATGAGCAGGCAGAGAAATATGCAGCAGGCGGTGCTGACGCCATTTCAGTATTGACCGATGACAAATATTTCAAAGGGTCAATGGCGGATCTCGAAGCGGTCCGGAAAGTAGTCGCGCTGCCTGTACTGAACAAGGATTTCATCATAGACGAGCGGCAGATCGACCGGGCATACCGGCATGGAGCAGATGTCATCCTCCTGATTGTGGCAGCATTGGACGACGAAGCGCTGGAGCGACTGTTCGCATATGCCTCCAGCTATGGCCTTGAATGCATAGTGGAGGTACATACTGCAGATGAAATGGAGCGTGCTTTGAAGCTTCACCCTGCACTTATCGGCATCAACAGCCGCAACCTGAAGACATTTGAAGTGGATTTGGGTGATACAGAAAAACTGCTTGAAACATATGGCCATCACCCGGTGCACTTCATTGCCGAGAGCGGCATACGTACAACAGCAGACGGCAGGCGGATGCGGGTGGCCGGTGCCGCAGCACTGCTCGTTGGGGAGACGTTGATGGCTGCAGAAGACCCGGCCGCAACGATCCGCGCCCTAAAAGGGGTGCTGTAGATGAAGATTAAGATATGCGGCATCCAGACGGTCGAAGCAGCCGGATGGGCTGCAGAAGCAGGGGCCGATATGATCGGGTTCGTATTTGCACCCAGTACTCGGAAGGTCGACGTTAACACGGCCAAAAGAATGGCAGAAGCAGTTAGAGGAAAAGTCGAATGTGTGGGTGTTTTCGTCAATGCACCGGCTGAAGATGTCGAATATGTCCATAAGGCGGTCGGCCTCGATTATGTACAGTTGCACGGGGATGAGTCGCGCGCATATACGGCAGGCTTGAAAATGCCGGTGATCAAAGCGTTTTCCATCGGCAGCATGCCCATTGCGGAAATGTTCCGGTATGATGCCCGCCACATACTCATCGACAGTCCACCGGCAGAATACCGCGGTGGCAGCGGACGGCGGTTTGACTGGTCGGCACTCGAGGGTAGGGCACTCGACCATTCCCGTCTGGTGCTGGCCGGTGGCATCAATGCAGGCAACATCAGGGAAGCAAAACATCTGGTTGCACCTGCAGCCGTCGATGTGTCGAGTGGCGTCGAAACACATGGCGTGAAGGACAAAGATAAGATATTTGAATTGATCAGAACAATGAAAGGTGGAGAGGAAAGTGGAAAAAATCTATACTCAGCCCGATGCTGACGGCCACTACGGAGAATACGGGGGCCGCTATGTGCCGGAGACCCTTATGCACGCGCTCAAAGAATTGACGGAAGCCTATGAGGATGCGCAGCATGATGAAGCATTCCGTGAAGAACTGAACCATTACCTGGAAAACTATGTGGGACGGGAATCGCCGCTCTATCATGCCGCAAGGCTATCGGAATATGCAGGCGGGGCGAAGATCTATCTTAAACGCGAAGACCTCAACCACACCGGGGCACACAAGATCAACAACACGATCGGTCAGGCATTGCTTGCCAGAAGGATGGGCAAAAGGAAGGTGGTTGCAGAAACGGGCGCTGGCCAGCACGGTGTCGCCACAGCGACTGTCTGTGCACTACTTGATCTGGACTGTGTCATTTTCATGGGCAAAGAAGACATACGGCGCCAGGAACCGAACGTCTTCCGCATGGAACTGCTCGGTGCCCGGGTCGTCAGTGTCGATCAGGGCAGGGGGACACTTAAAGATGCGGTCAACGAAGCGCTCAGATACTGGGTCGCCAATGTAGAAGATACCCATTACGTCTTAGGTTCAGCGATGGGGCCGCACCCATTCCCGATGATCGTGCGTGACCTGCAGTCCGTAATCGGCAAGGAGACGAAGCGCCAGATGCTGAATAAGGAAGCGCGCCTGCCTGATGCCATAGTGGCGTGCATCGGTGGGGGGAGTAACGCAATCGGCATGTTCCATCCATTCATAGACGATGAAGATGTCCGCCTTGTTGGTGTGGAAGCATCCGGTGATGGCATAGAGACGGACCGCCATGCGGCTTCCTTAAACGAAGGCAGTGTCGGCATCCTGCACGGTGCCAAGATGCACCTGCTCCAGAATGAGGCGGGCCAGGTGCAGGAGGCCTATTCCATTTCAGCAGGCCTCGACTATCCCGGAATCGGGCCCGAGCATAGCCATCTAAAGGAGATCGGCCGTGCAGAATATGCACATATCACGGACGGGGAAGCACTGGAGGCGTTTAGGATACTATCCCATAAAGAAGGCATCATACCGGCACTTGAGAGTGCCCATGCGGTAGCACATGCAATCAAGATGGCCGGTCAGATGACCGGTGATGAAATTCTCGTCATCTGCCTATCCGGGCGTGGCGACAAGGATGTAGCGGAAATCAAAGCACGTCAGGAAGGTGAAGCCTAATGGGCAGAAAAAGCATCGCACAACAATTCGAAAATCTGGAATCAGCCGGAGGTAAGGCCTTCATCGCGTATATCATGGCTGGAGACGGCGGGCTGGCGAATCTTAAAGATCAGATACTGCAGCTCGAATCGACTGGTGTATCCATCGTTGAACTCGGCATCCCCTTCTCCGACCCGGTGGCGGACGGTCCGGCGATACAGGAAGCCGGAAAGCGGGCATTGGCCGAAGGCGTCACGCTGAAGGAAGTGCTTACGGCAGTTGCAGGCTTCAAGGATGAGATAAACATTCCGATCGTCATCATGACCTATGCGAATCCGGTATTGCGGCTTGGTGTCGGGAATTTCGCCGCGCTGTGTGAAGAAGCGGGCATATCAGGAGTGATCATTCCGGATGTGCCCTATGAGGAATCGGCAGAATTCGAAGTTCCATTGAAGGATGTGGACATTGCACTGATTCGCTTCGTCACGCTGACCAGTTCAAAAGCACGCATGGAAGAAGTGCTCAAGACGGCGGAAGGCTTCGTCTATGCCGTTACGGTCAATGGTACAACCGGTATCAGGGACGGCTTTGATGACTCATTGGGTGCGCATCTGGAAGCTGTGCGCCAAGTGAGCCCGGTCCCTGTGTGTGCCGGCTTCGGCATCAAGACGCGGGAGCAGGCTAGAGAGATCGGTGCGCATTGCGATGGTGTCATAGTCGGCAGCCGGATCGTCGAACTCCTGCATGCCGGGCAGGCCGAGGAGATAGCCGACCTGATCCCTGAAAATGCCGGAATCGAAAAGGTGCGACAAATTGATTGAAAAGCGCGCTGTGTTTTATCTACAATAGTAGCGAAGGATAAAATATTCTGGAGGCTACTATGACACATATCAAATTTGACTATTCCAATGCTGCAGGGTTCATGAACCAGGAAGAAATTGAGAACCTTGCCCCTTTCGTCTCAAAAGCGCATGAGATGATTCATGACAAGATGGGGACGGGCAGTGACTTCCTCGGCTGGGTCGGGCTGCCGAAAGACTACGACAAGGAAGAATTTTCACGCATCAAAGCGTCTGCCGAGAAGATCCGGAAGGATTCCGACGTCCTGCTCGTAATCGGCATCGGCGGCTCATACTTGGGTTCCAAAGCTGCAATTGAAATGTTGAAGCCGACATTTTCACATGAAGGGACGGAAATTATATTTGCCGGCCACCACTTGTCCAGCCACTATATGAATGAATTGAAGACCTATCTCGAAGACAAGGATTTCTCGATCAACGTCATCAGCAAATCAGGCACGACGACGGAACCGGCAATCGCCTTCCGCATCTTCAAGCAGCTCCTTGAGGAAAAACATGAGGATGCAAAGGGCCGCATCTATGTCACTACGGACAAGGAGAAGGGTGCCTTGAATACACTCGCCCGTGAAGAAGGCTATGAAATGTTCGTGGTCCCGGATGATGTCGGTGGCAGATACTCGGTATTGTCTGCAGTCGGTCTGTTGCCGATCGCCGCTTCAGGCATAGACATCGATGCCATGATGCAGGGCGCTGCCGATGCCATGGAGGAACTGGCTGAACCGGCGCTTGAAAAGAACCCTGCATACCAATATGCTGTGGTCAGGAACGCCCTCTACGACAAAGGCTACACTGTGGAGATGCTGATCAACTATGATGAACGGCTCAAGTATTTTGCGGAATGGTGGAAGCAGCTGTTCGGTGAAAGTGAAGGGAAGGACAACAAAGGCATATTGCCGCACAGTGCCCACTTCACCACTGATCTGCACTCATTGGGACAATATATCCAGGAAGGCCGGCGCACGCTCATGGAGACCGTCATAAGCATCGGGACTCCCCTCAGCGAACTGACCATCGAAGAAGAATCCCAGGACCTTGATGGCCTGAACTATCTCGCAGGCATGACCGTCGATGAAGTCAATCGTCAGGCGATGCGCGGGACCATCCTGGCCCACGTCGACGGCGGCGTGCCGAACATGATGGTGGAAGTGCCCCGCCTTGATGCCTATACGTTCGGCAGCATGGTGTACTTCTTCGAGGTGGCATGTGCGATGAGCGGCTACCTTCTTGGGGTCAACCCGTTCAACCAGCCAGGTGTTGAAGCATACAAGCAGAACATGTTCGCGCTGCTCGGCAAATCAGGTTATGATTCATTGAGAGAACAATTGAATGACAGACTCCGATAAAAACTATATAATCAAGGGAAGATCAGGCTATATTACAAGGTAATATAGCCTTTATTAAATGTGCGAGGTTATGCGTATTGGAACTCGAAACCCTACTCAAGAATTTGACCACCCAGGAAGGTCTGGAATCCCTGTTTGCTGAAGTGGAAGCACTCGGGCCGCTAGTCGGGTTCGTTCTGACACTGATCGAATCGTTCCTGCCGTTCCTTCCGCTTTTTGCGATTGTCATCATAAACATCAATTCCTACGGTTTCATAATCGGCTTCCTCCTCAGCTACTCGGGGACGGTCGGTGGCAGTTACCTTGTCTTTCTGACGATCCGTTACTTCCTCCGTGCGCCTGCCCAGAGATATATCCACAGGCATAAGCGGTTGGAGGGGATGCTTGAATTCATCGATCTGAAGGGGTTCTCCTTTCTGCTGATCCTCCTGTCCCTGCCTTTTACGCCAAGTTCAGTCATCAATCTTATAGCTGCTTTATCGAACATAAGAAAAGTCGTATACTTATATATATTGCTGGTGTCCAAGGCGATTATGATACTGCTTATGTCCATCGTCGGATATGATATTACATCATTCTTCACTTCGCCGCTGCAGTTGACGCTATCAATCATTTTCCTTGTGGTGCTGTATTTCTTTTCAAAATGGTACCAGAGGTATATCAATAGTAAATTGGAGAAATAGGAGGGAAGCGGATGAAGAAGGAAGTTGGAGAATGGCTGATGGCCATCCTCGTATCAGTCATCCTGATTGTTCTGATCCGATCCTTTCTTTTCGTATCCTACTCGGTCGATGGCCTGAGTATGGATCCGACATTCGAAGACGGAGATAGGGTCGTAGCCAATAAAATCGTGGAATACTTCGGTGGATATGAAACTGGGGATGTGGTCGTCTTCAATTCTGAGGTGGGGCCAGCCTATGTCAAAAGGGTCATCGGAACACCGGGGGATACGGTGAAGATGGAAGACAAGCAGGTATATGTAAATGGGGAGCCCCTTGAAGAGGACTATGTGGTGAATACCGGGGATTCCTATATGGATAATTTTACACTTTCCGATCTCGGCGTGGAAGGTGGGGAGATTCCGCAAGATCAATTCCTCGTACTTGGGGATAATCGTCCCATCAGCCGTGACAGCCGGGACTTCGGGATGGTCGATAGGGAACAGATTATAGGTGAAGTACAGTTGCGTTTTTGGCCACTGAACAGGTTTGGCACTAATTTCGATTGATGGGCACCCTTATTCGGGTGTCTTTTGTCTACTTGAAGGAGTGAGTATATGGGAATCAATATCTGGACTGGAGTGAGCGGTACGGGAAAGACCAGGCAGATGTTCGATGAAATCGGGCAGATTACGGAGAAGGCGCCTCTTGGCTCCAGTATATATATAGTGACACCTACCCAGAATACATTGCGGTATGAGAACATCATCACCAATCCGACAGCGGAGCATCCAGGCGTCGGCAGCCTGCGTACAGCTGTCTTCAGCTTCAACCGGCTCATGTGGCATGTGTTTAATGAAACGGGGCATTCGACGCGTGATGCCCTATCGTCAGGCGGGCACATCATGCTCCTGCACAAGATGATGAATGAAATGAAGCAGGCGCTCCGCTTCTATAAAAACAGCGCACAGTACATAAAGTTTTCGGATAAGGTTCTGGATATGCTGAGTGAATTGCGGGCCTACCGCGTGGCGCCTGATGATTTCGAGCGGATAGATGCACCGGCCGGCCGTGTCGCCGATAAGATGCACGACTTGGAGATGATCTACCGCAGATGGGAAGGCCGCATCAACGAACTCCAGATAGAGGATATCAACATAGCCGATCAATTCATCGAACTGTTGTATTCAGATGTGCCGATCCGTTCACTTGAAGATGCCGTCATCTATATAGATGGCTTCCATAACTTTACAGAAAGTGAATTTGCGCTGATCCAGGCACTTGAGACAAGGGTGCGGACGATCAATCTGCTGCTTACACACGAAGGCACGAATAAACAGCTTTTTCGTAAAACTGATGCGGTGATCGAGCGCCTACGCTACTACATGGGGGATGCCAAGCTTGATTTTACGCACTTCGGTGAAGATTTCAGACGCTCGGATAAGGCTGGACTGATCCAGATGGAGCGCTACTTCGATCAGGGTCAGAAGCTGTTCGACTATGACGGTGTCATCTTTACCGAGGCGCCGACGGTGACCGAGGAAGTCAACGATGTGGCGCGTGAAATAGAGGATCTCGTCTTTGAGGGGAAAGCGGCCTATAGCGATATAGGTGTGCTCCACCGGGATCCCAACTACGAACCAGTCATCCAGTCTGTGTTCAGGCGCTACGATATCGCCTATCATATGGACCGCAAGATACCAATGTATAAGCACCCATTCATCCAGTTTGTGATGGGGCTTCTCGAGTGCTACATGAAGCACTACGAAGCTTCCGCCTTCATGAACGTGCTGAAGGCAGGATACCTGCATGAAGACGTTGAGCGCGGTTATGTCGACCTGCTTGAGAACTTTATATTGGAACGCGGCATCGAAGGGCTCCAGCTGTTTGATGACGACCATTTCCGCTATCAGACTGAAGTTACCGACTTTGGGGTGCGGCGCGTCGATAGAGGGGAAGAACATGCTGGCATGATCGACTTCAAGAATCGTATGCTGACACGGCTTGAAACGCTTTATCAGGCACTCAGGGAGGCGGATACAGTACGCGGTTATATCGGCATCATCTATGATTTCGTCGTTGATGAAGGAATCGCAGACAGGCTGGTCGGCGAGATGGAGCAGCTTGACGCAGCAGGTGAAGTCGGAAGGCGGGACGAGACGGAACAGGCCTACAATATGTTCATCCGCCTACTCGATGACGCCTACGTCGTCTTTGATGACGAAGAAGTCTCCTTCACCATCTTCTATGAAACTTTCATCGATGGCCTGAAGAATGCCGAGTTCAGTCTATTGCCTTCCACCATCGACCAGGTGATGGTGGGGTCACTCGACCTCTCCAAGGTGGAGAACAAGAAGTACATCTTCATGATCGGGTTGAACCGTGACGTCATGCCACGTGAGACGACAAGCACGGACATCATTACAGATGAGGAGAAAGTGGTGTTTGAGCATGCTGATATCGAACTGTCACCGAGCTCCCGGACTTTGGCGCAAGATGAGCGTTTCGTCTTCTACCTGGGCGTGACACGGGCGACTGAAGGGCTGTATTTGAGCTGGTCGAGCACCTTGCCGTCAGGGGACGGCACCAAGATAAGCCCCTTCATGGCGGAACTGCTGCCGGGGGAAACAGGTGTCAGGCACTATGAATACCGGAAGACCAATGAATATGACCGCTTCGCACCAAGCCGCCTGATCACTTCGATCGACAGCATGGAGCCCTTACTGCATCTTAAGATGCGTGAAATGATGACGGCTCCGGTCGACGGGCCAAAAGCATTCCTTTCGCTGCCGGAGTACAGGGGGTGGATCGAGGCTTATCAGATAGTGGCCAAGGAACGTTGGCATGATGTCTACCCCCGCCTCAGGCGCAACCTCACCCATGACAACCGGGCAGAGCCGCTTTCACGGGAAACGGCGGAAGCGCTCTACTCCAATGAGATGAAGGCCAGTGTGTCGAGGTTCGAATCGTATTTCAGATGTCCATTCCAACATTTCAGCCGCTATGGACTGAAGCTTAGGATACGCAAGCCATATGAGGTGGCACCACTTGAGCTCGGCAACTTGTACCACGAGGTGCTGTATGACGTCGTGAAGCAGCTGGACTATACGCTGCTGCATGAAGAAGAGACTATAGAACGCGCCGTGGCCCAAGGGATAGAACGGTTTTCCAAAGCAATCCAATACGGCATCTTCGAGCGCACGGGCTACTACCAGTCCTTAAAAAAGCGCGCCGGCGATGCCATCATGCGCCTATTGCGCTTCATGAAGGACATGGAAGCGAGTGGAGAATATGACATAAAGGATGCAGAGCTGTCGTTCGGCTTCAGGGACAGTAAAATGGAAGCGGTGACGCTGACGTCTGATGACGGCTACAGCATCCTTCTGCGCGGCAAGATCGACCGGGTCGACATGTATGACATCGGGGATTCTGCATACGTTAATCTGATCGACTACAAGTCGAGTACGAGGAGCATATCCCGTGCAGGCATTTTGAACGGACTGGAGCTTCAGATGATCACCTATATGTACGTGCTGATGAAGCACGGTCCCGATTATTTCGGTAAAGAAAAGATAATGCCGAACAGCATGTTGTTCTTCCCGGTGCGGGATCCGCTCATTGCGCTTGATGATGAGGCATCGCTCGAGACGGTCGAAGCGGAACGCCGAAGGCGCATGCGCCCGGACGGCGTATTCATCAACGAGCACCCGGAATATGACGGCATCATCGACGAGCATTCCATCGGCATCCAGGGCATGCTGTCCGAGTTTGAGGATTTCAAGGAGTACGGCCGCTATCTCCCTGTATCAGTCACGAAAAACGGGAAGATCAATGGGCGGACCCGGCACCGGTATATGAGCCCCCATCTGTTCACCCATTATGCGACGCACGTATTGGAGATGTACCGGGAGGCCACCGACAGAATCTACAGCGGTGACGTCCGCGTCTCCCCGATGGAGATGGACGGTGGGCGGCTGCCTTGTGAGATGTGCGACTTCAAGTCGGCATGCCATATCGATGCCCTGATGAACCGTGAAGATATAAGAGTCAGCGCCTATGATGAAGAGTCGATAGGTGAATTTGAAAGCGAGGTGGCCATAGATGGTCCAGTGGACGGATAGACAGCTCGAGGCAATTGAATATGAGGGGTCTGATGTATTGGTGGCGGCGGCAGCCGGAAGCGGTAAGACGACCGTCCTCGTCGAACGCATCATCCGTAAGGTGCTCAGCGGAAAATACAGCATCGATGAAGTGTTCGTGGCGACATTCACCAATATGAGCGCCCGTGACATGAAGGATAAAATCGAGGCGGCACTCCAGGCCGCCTACCATGATAAGCGCGATCCGGCCATATATGCAGAAATCCTGAAGCTCAAGGAAGCCCATATCAAGACGCTCCACAGCTTTTGCCTGCATCTTATACAGATGCATTATAATGCAATCGGACTGCCGCCTGATATGCGCACATTGGGTGACGTCGAAATGAAGATCAGGCTTGAGCAGGCCATTTCGAATGTTTTGGAAACCTATTATAAAAAAGCGGATCCGGATTTCAACCAGCTGGCCATGATGCTGTCATCCGACAAGAGCAATGATGGGCTCCAGAACACGATACGGGATCTGTACCATACCGCTGTGGCGAGTCCAGATCCGAGAGGGTATCTGGAGGAGAACCTCGATCGGTACCAGGATGAAGGTTATCTCGGGGGCATATTAGCCTCCCACAACCACGATGTCAGGCTGAAGCTCGCGGCACTGTACCCGGATATCGAACGGCTTTTTGAGCATTACAGGACAGCAGTACACACATCCATAAAAGAAACGCAGGTACGGGATGCCTTTGACGGCCTGGAAACACTTGAGAAAAGCGTGCGCCAAGCGATGGAGACCAACCGCAACGGTGATCCGGTCGAGCTGCCGCCCTATATGCTCAAAGACGGTCGCTCGGCGTTCATCCGCAATATCGAAGATGAAGATGAGAAAAAACGACTGCTCGACGTCCAGAACCGGATCAAGAAACGGTATCAGGAAATACGTGAACTACCTGCCTATACCTTCTCCCTCGTCAAGGAGGAGTTATCGCCCCTCAATGGCATGAGGAACACATTGATTGAAATCGCACTGGAAGTGCTCGAACGGTTCCAGAGCGAAAAGCGTGCGCGTAATGAAATGGACTTTTCGGACTATGAACATTATGCCCTGGCCATATTGGGGGCTGAAGATGGTGACATCAGACGCCGCTACCGTGCACAGTTCAAGGAAGTCATGATCGATGAATATCAGGATGTCAACCGTGTGCAGGAAGCGATTATACAATCGCTGAAGTCGGGGGACGAACAGGACGGCAACCTATTTATGGTAGGGGATGTGAAACAGTCCATCTATAAATTCAGGCAGGCAGACCCTTCACTATTCATCGAGAAGGCGGAACGCTTCAAAAATCCTGGAAGCGGCAGATTGATCAGTCTGAACCATAACTTCCGTTCACGGAGGGAAGTCATTGATGTGACGAATGATGTGTTCGGACGCATTATGGACAAGGAGGTCGGGGAAGTGGATTACGACGAAACCCATCGGCTTGTTCAAGGGAATTATCTGGATGCCCCACCGCTTGCGTCGGAATGCCACATTATAGAAAATGCGGAAGGGGCGGGGAGTGATGCAGAAATCCTCCATATTGCAGAAATCGTCCGCAAGCTCAGGAAGAAAGGCGTCGACTATCAGGATATCGTGATTCTGACCCGCAATACGCGGGATAATGAAGCGTACCGCAAACTGCTGTCTGCAGCTGAGCTGCCTGTTTTTGTCAACAACCGTTCCGGTTATCTGGATACCCTTGAAATCCGCACGATGATCAGCCTGCTGTCGATCATCGACAACCCGCTGCAGGATGACCATCTCGTCGGTGTAATGAGGCTGCCCATGTTCGACTTTTCGGAAGATGACATCGCTGAAATCCGGGCACGTTCGGACGAGGATTACTTGTATGAGGCGGTGTTGACATACGAAGGGTCTGCAGTCGTCATGAAGAAGATAGGGATTCTGAGTGAGGCACTTGAAATGTTCCGTTCCCACGCACGGTATATGAGCGTGCCGGAACTCATCGATGAAATCTATGCCGAACTTAATATACTGGAATACTTCGCAGGGATGCGTGGCGGCCTGACCCGGCGGGCGAACTTGAACGGCTTCATCGAAAAAGCCATGGAATTTGAAAAGATGTCGCATCTGTCACTTTACGACTTTATTGCATACATTCATCGCATGATCCAGGATGGGCAGGATTTCGGTGAGGAGAATACAGTCTCAGACGGAGATGACACATTACGCGTCATGACCATCCATGCATCGAAAGGTCTGGAGTTCGGCTATGTCATCTATGCAGGTCTCCATCGTCAGCTTAATATGATGGACCTGTCAAGGAAAGCAGCAGTGCATCCTGACGCGGGGATAGCATTCAAACGCTATATGCCAAAACATCAGGCAGTGCTTCCAAGCATCCACTCGGAAGTCCTCAGGCGAATGGTCCGCCGTGAGCGGATCAGTGAAGAGATGCGCCTCGTCTATGTGGCGTTGACCCGGGCAGTCCACCAGCTCATCATCCCGCTTGTCTATAAAGACGAACGGAAGGATAAGTTCAGCTATGAAGGCGGCATGGTCCATGCAGATGACCGTCTGGCCATCCAGAACATCAGGGACCTGCTGGCCCCGGTACTGGATCAGATCCCAAGCCAGACACTTGAAATGGCGGAGATTGGAGAAATCAAGGAAGTCAGGCAATCGAGGGAGCATATTACGCTTGATGACATCGAACAGTTGAAGACAAACGAAAACCAATTGCTTAAGGAACGCATCCTTTACCGTTATCCAGATCGGGCAGCGACGCATACTGTATATAAGGAATCGGTAACGGAAATAAAAAGGCGGAATGAAACGCCTCCAGACGATAGTGCGGTCATCCGGCATGACCGTACGCCGAATTTGAGAGCCCCCAATTTCAGGAGCAGCTCGATGGAAGCGCCTGTTTTTGGTACCATGATGCACGAACTGATGATGCATCTTCTGAACCGGTATGATGAAATAAGCGGGCTGGATAAAGCCGAAGAGGGCCCGCTTGAAGATTTCATGCTCGATATGATCAGGGTGCATACTGAAGAAGATCCCCTGATTACGGATACCCACCGCGACAAGATGATGATCAACATGAAGCGCTTCATGTCTGATGATGATATGCGCCAGCTCTTGGATGACAGCCTGGAGATATATACGGAGACGCCTTTCATCATGAACCAGGCAGCAATCGGATATTCGGACTTCAGCAGCCAGATGGTCCAGGGGATCGTCGATGTACTGCTTGAGATGGAGGAGGGCTATGTCATCATCGACTACAAGACGGACCGGCTGCGTCCGGGTGATGAAGTGGACGATCTGATCGACCGTTACCGTACACAGATGGATATATACAGGCGATCCATCATGCAGGCCCTAAGCAAAAATGTTACTGTATACCTATATTTCTTTGAGTATGGAGCGGTTAAAATTGATGACTGATAATATGAGGGCCAGGAGTATACTTGGTTTTGCCTTGCTCCTTGCCCTCCTGATGAACGGATTATATTTCATGATGCCCTATGATGCAGTGAACCCATACGAATACTTGCACGGAATCAACCTCAGCACTTTCCTGGCGCTCGATATCTTCATCGGAGGGGCAGTCGTCCCTCTGATTGCGCTTGTAGGCGGTTACCTCATCCACTCCTATAGCGGGATCGGGGTGGGGAACCTGGCCAAGGTGCTCGGATTTCTGTTGGCCCTGGGGATAGTGCATACGTTTTTCGTCCACGCATTCGATTTCCTTCCCGGACTGGCGCTGATGGGCCTGGTGACGGTGTTATTCGTGAGGGCGCACTGGAGCGCACCGCTGTTTAGCGGCTTAGCCTTGTTTGCTGTACATCTGACAACGAATGTACTTGTCGGTTTCTTTACAAATATAGGGTCTCCGACAGATATCATCTATACGGCGATGCAGGATGTGACCGAGTATACCTCCGTCTTCCGTGACACGGATTATTTTGCGATTGTCGCGATGAATATTGAAATATTTTCACAGAATGCATTGAGCAGTTTGTATGGCCTTATATTCACCGTCCTGCCATGGCTGCTCATCGGGCTGTCCTTCGGAAAGCTTGATGTTGTCCGGATGATTGCTGATGGCCCCGTGATGGCCATCGTACTTTTCGTCGTGTTGGCAGGCGGTGGCATCGCAATGAAGATGGCCCAAGTACTGACGCTTGGCAGTTACAGCGGACGGCTGCTTGCCGAAAACTTCGGGGGCCCTGTCCTTGCCCTGGGTTATTTCTTCCTGCTGGCATATGCCACTATAGTCCTGCCTGGGAGGATCATCGGCGTGTTCAGCCGTGCCGGTAGATACATCGTCACGCTTTATGTGTTATCGAATATCTTGTTCATGCTTGTCTTCTATGGTATTGGCATGCGCATGTATGGGGAAATGGAGATATCTTCCATGATATGGCTTGCTTCAGCAGCCTACATCTTTCTCCTCGTGCTCTCTGCTGTCATGGAAAAGTATAATGTGAAAGGAATCGAGCATTTGTTTGCGAATAATTCTGAAAATGACATGAAAAACAAGAGAGACATGTTATAATATAATAAATACACATAATAAGAGGAGCGTATTCCATGAAATTTCTAACATTCTATTACCAGGACCATACGTATTACGGCGTCAAAGTAAAGCGTGAAGAGAGTGCGTGGATCCTGCCAAGATTGTTTGAGGCATTCGGCTCGGAGGAGGCATATCCAAAAACACTTCTGGAAGGCATCTCAAAGTATCACACACTCGACTTCCAGGAATTAGTCCGTAAACTCGTGGGAAAAGCGGAAGCTTCCGAAAATCCGGACCAATATAAAGCGCCTTTCGATGAAATTACATTCAAAGCGCCTGTAACCCCTCCGAATAATGTGATTGCTTTCGGGCGAAACTACCAGTCCCATGCTGACGAAATGAACAATGAGGTACAAAGCCTCTATGTCTTCACCAAAGCGGCGACGAGTCTGGTGGGAGATGGGGAAACGATACCGAACCATCAGGACATCACGAGTCAACTCGACTATGAGGGGGAACTCGGTGTAGTCATCGGTAAACGTGCCGAGAAGGTTCCAAGTTCAATGGCGCTTGACTATATATATGGCTATACAATCATCAATGATATCACTGCACGCGACCTTCAGAAGCAGCATAAGCAGGCCTTCTTGTCGAAGAGTCTGAAGGGCGGCTGTCCGATGGGGCCCTTCGTTGTAACTAAAGATGAACTTCCGAATCCGGAAGAGACATCCATCGTGACTAAAGTGAACGATGAAATCCGCCAGGACGGCAGCACGAAGGAAATGGTCCTCAAATTGGACGAACTCATTGCGGAAATCTCCAAATTTGTCGTGCTTGAGCCGGGTGATGTCATCGCAACGGGCACCCCGGGAGGCGTCGGTGCCGGCATGGATCCCCAGAAATTCCTCAAGCCGGGTGACGAGGTGCGCATCGCAATCAATGGCATCGGCACCCTCACGACACATATTGGGAAGTAATTTCCTCTTAAATATGATAGAATATTGATGATTCATATTTGAAAGGAAGATTTATGTGATACATCTGCACTTGACGGCACTGGTCCTTGCGATCATCCTGTTTTTCATCACTTATAATTCAATCGACTATCCGGATGGCGAATCGAAATACTCGAAGCCGCTGCACATGGTGTTGAGGCTGGTCTACCTGATCATCCTATTCAGTGGCCTCATGCTGTTCCTCGATTTCGGCAGCGGCAACCAGATGCTCTACGGCATCAAATTCCTTCTTGGATTGGTGACGATCGGCCTGATGGAAATGGCCATCATCAAGCAGCGTAAAAAAGGCACAGGCCGCAATCTTATGATCGGACTCATCGTATTCCTGATCATCACGATTGCACTCGGCATCTACTTGCCGATGGGTCCTTTGAGCGCAATGTTCCAGTAATGGCAGAGGCACTCCTTTAGGGGTGCCTTTTTTCATGGAAATTTGTGAACGTTTATTGAAATGAACCTTTTTTAAAACGTTATCTAGTATACTGAACCTATAAAAGCAGAAGGTAGGATCGCAATGAAGAAAACTATGATATATATGGCGATGCTGTTGATGGCATTCGGTTTGACCTATGACACGGCATCTGCAGAAACGACCAACACCAGAATCTATACCATCGTTGTCGACCGGTTCATGAGTGGGGATGACGGAAATGACATAAATGTAACTGATGAGAAAGAAACACCGTTGCCATTCGGCGGTGATTTCCAAGGTATCGAAAGCAATCTGGACTACATAAAGGATATGGGGTTCAACGCCTTGATGCTGTCTCCTGTATTCGACCGGGCCGAAGATGATTATCTGGGTTATGCCGTTAGGGAATATGGTGAGATTGAAGAAGCCTTCGGGGGACCGGAAGCGTTTCAAAGCCTGATAGATGCCGCGCATGAGCGGGGGATGGATGTCATCGTCGATATGCCGGCCACTTTGGCTGAAGGCTATACAGCTTTGGATAGGCCCATATTGAATAATATCCAACAGGACTATTACGGCATGATCGATGCAGAATTCATAGACCTGAGCAATGCTGACAACCAGAAACGATACAAGGAAATGGCGCGTGAATTCACTGGGGAATATAATATCGATGGACTCAGCATGACAGTAATCCAAGATGGCATAGACGCCAAGGAATTTCTGCCTGAAGATGTCACGACCTATGGAATAAGTGGAGACGATGATATTTCATTGGAAGGCTTCGACCATGCTGCTCCAAACGATCTGCAGGAGGCTTTATCATATGGCTTCAGTAAGCCTGACCGTGAAACCCCTGCCTATCCGACAGATGGCACCCTGCTTCTTGCAGACCATTGGTTCAGTGAGCGGTTCACCCATAATGTAGTGGAGGCAAATATGTTCCCCGGTACGCGCATCAATCAATTGACCACTTACTTGTATGCCTATCAGGGGCCTATCGCGTTTCAATATGGTACTGAAATCGCATTGAACGGCGATGAAATCCCGATTGTCCACAGGCAGATGGATCTATGGACGGACCAGGAGCTGGTGGATGAAATTGCAGCGATCAATGAAGTGACGCAAAAACATCCCCAGATCTATCAGGGGGAGACCGAAGTGATCAAAAATGAGGACGGTCACTTCGTGCAGCGCTATTATACATCAGATGTGGATTTTGTATTGAACATAAACAGCACCTCTGTGACTGAAAATGTAGAAGTGCCGTTTGAGGGTGAAGATGAAAGCAAGATGCTCAGCGGTATGCTCATCGGCGACCTGATCCGTGGCAGTGACATGGAAAATGATGCGTTTCTTGCGGTATTGGATCGGGAAGAGAGTGAACTCTATGCCATCATTGAGGAAACCGGGATGAACAACGGCTATATATACGTAGGCCTGCTTATCTTCGGAGGCTTCGGCATCTTCGTCTGGTTGGTTGCAAGAAAGCGCCGGCCAAATGAAAGAAAGTAATCAGCATGGGAAATAAATGGAAAATAAATCAGGAAAAGGCCAGCCGGCTCCCTAAAATGGAGTCGGCTGGCCTTTGTTTTCAGCGGTATTCATTCATTTTTTCGATGGCTTTATATCCCAACATGTTCAAGACGCTTTTAGGGCTCGAGTATGGCGGCGAATAGGCGACTTCGATGTTGGTCAAATCAGTGACGGACCCACCAAGTCTGATGTGGGCGGCAAGGATGTCGATGCGTTTATCGACACCTTCAGTGCCGACGACTGAGGCACGTAATATACGGCCATCCTCTTTATGGGCATATATCCTGACCCGTATCGGGCTACTGTCTGCCATGTAGCCGGCTTTGTTTTTCTGGGTGTGATCGACAACAAAATAAGGGAAGTCTTCCAGTTCTTCTTCAGATAAGCCAAGACTTGCAATATCATAATCGAAGAAGCGCATGATGTTGGTGCCAAGCAACCCCTCAAAGCGCACTGATCCATTGCCACTGACCTGGTTGCTGATGACGAAGGCCAAGCGATGCGCCCCCCATGCCAGGGCGACGTTTACGCGCCGGTCTTTCACATGCTGATAGAATGTTTCGATTGAGTCTCCGAGCGCATAGACACAATCTTTATTCGTCCGGCCGCGGTCATCGGTGCATATATGGCCGGAATCATTCAATGTGATGCCCGAATCTTCCAGAAACCCAGTCGATGGAGTGATGCCGGTGCCTGCAATGATCATTGGAGCGAAGATTTCCTCGCCGGTCGTTAGCGTAGCGGTATCACCCTCGACCTTTTCAATTTCCGCCTCGAGTTTCACTTCTACGCCGTGCCTGTCAAGTTCTTCTTGGAAGAAGTCGTTCATGTCGGATTCGAGGTGTTTGTATATATTCCTGCTGCGGTGCACGAGCGTGATATGGATGCCGCGTTGGACGAGGTTTTCAACCATTTCCAGACTGATATAACCGGCGCCTACGACGACCACGTGCTCAATATCATTTTCTTCGATATACGATTTGATGGCGTCCAAGTGGTGAAGGGCATGGAGGACGAATGCCTGAGGGACATTCTCAAGGGCAGGGATGATCCTTGGAGTCGCTCCGGGAGAAAGCACCAGATGGTCATACGATGCTTCAAAGGTATTGCCGTCTTCCAGGTTTTTGACGCTTACTGTCTTGCCGTCAGGATCGACACCCACTACCTCATGCCGTGTCTTGACGATGACATCGCGCTCCTTGAAGGATTCAGGGGTAGCGGCGACGAGCTGATCGCGCTTTTCCACCTCCCCTCCTATATGATAGGGCATCCCGCAGTTCCCATAACTGATGTGCGGCCCCTTTTCATAGATGGTAATATCGATTTCGGGATCGAGCCTACGGAGTTGGGCGGCAGTTGTGGCGCCGCCGGCGACTCCTCCGACGATGATGACTTGTGTCATTTTTACACTCCTTCGTTGAAATAGAACATTGCCACAGTACCGTTTCCGGTATGGCTGCTTATGGTAGGGCCGATGGTTGAGATTTTCACATCGGAAACATTCGTGTCTTCAAGTATCTTCTGCTTCAGCTGTTCTGCCTGGGCTTCCGCGTTCGAATGGGTCAGGTGCACTTCATGGGTGACATTGTCGGCAAGAAGATGCTTGGTCATGCTTGAGAACACTTTTTTTATGCCGCGGTGCTTTTCAAGGGGCACAAGTTTCCCATCTTCGACATGGAGGAGTGGTTTGATGTTGAGCAGTCCTCCGAGGAATGCCTGACCTTTCGACAGGCGGCCGCCCTTAGCAAGATAGTCAAGATCGTTTACTGTGAAGAAATGGCGGATATTCTTCACATCCTGTTCTATCTGTGCCATCATGGCGTCTTTTTCCATACCGTCCTTCAAGTATCCATGCGCGTTCTCCACGATCATGCCGAGGCCATAGCTCGCCGACTTGGTGTCGATGATCGTGATATCCGCTTCCGGAAACTCATCGATGATCGTGTCGCGGGCTATCAGGGCGCTCTGATAAGTGCCTGACAGTTCACTTGAGAATGCGATGTAGAGGATGGATTCCCCTTTTTTTGCATATTTGCGGAAGACATTGGTGAAATCTTCCGGATTTGCCTGGCTTGTCAACGGACGCTTGCCTTCCGTGATGGCTTCCAGCACTTCCGAGCTTGAGATTTCATACTGGTCATGGTAATCGGTATCGTCGATGGTGATGCGCAGCGGAATCATTTCGATCTCCATCTCCTTGAGCTGCTGCACAGGGATGTCCGAACAGCTGTCCACTAATAATTTCATATTAACCGCTCCTTCCTTTTATAGATGCAATTTGAAAAAATCGTTCAGGAATTGTCCGATGCCGTCATTGTTGTTTGTGTCTGTCGTATAATCTGCTGCATCCTGTATTTCTTTTATCGCGTTGCCCATAGCCACGCCATGTTCGGCATATTTGATCATTTCGGTATCATTGTCCTCATCGCCGAATGCAATGATATTCTTCTGATCGATGCCCATGTAGCCACGGACGTAATTGACGCCGACTGCTTTGTTGATGCCTTTTTTGACGATTTCTATTACAGGGTAGGGTGCACCCCAGCGCCGATGTTCGATGGCGTCCGCAAAAAGGTCATCCAGCGCTTGTCTGATGTTCGGCACTTCAGGCTCTTCTGCCTGAATCAGTATTGTGGTCGGGCCTGATTCGATTGTCTGAGTCAGATCACCGATCCTTATCTCGGGGTTGCCCATGCTGAAAGCTTCAAAGAGGACCTCATCATGATAGTGGAGATAGACGTTGTCCTTGACTTCAGCAATGATATTTTGGATGTTGAGGTCAGGCACCCGGCGCACGATCTCCTGGGCGACTCCCAGATCAAGTTCCTCGTGGACGGTCCGGAAGTAGAGGTCGCTTGGATGATGGACGAACGCCCCGTTGAAATTGACTATCGGAGTATCCATGTCCAGTTCCCTGTAATAAGGTTCGCTCGCCCTGTAGGGACGGCCGGTCGATATCATCAGTTCATGCCCCTTCTCCTTGAGTTTGAGCAGGACCTTTTTAGTGAACGGGCTGATCTCCTTTTCGTCTGTCAGCAACGTCCCATCAAGGTCGAGACATATAAGATGTTTTTCCATTATGCAAAATCTCCTTGTTAATATTCATAGAACTATCATATCATTTATGTTTATCTAGTGCGGTTTTTTTGATATATTAATAGTATATACTCTGGAAGGAGTGAGATAAATGGATAAAATGATGGAAGAAAGCATGATGGGCGCACTCGAGAACGTGATCGACCCGGAACTTGGCATCGATATAGTCAATCTTGGCCTGGTCTACGGCGTACATCTCGATGAAGATGGCAATGCCGGTGTCGAGATGACACTGACTTCAATGGGCTGTCCGATGGGGCCTCAGATTGTCGATTCAGTCAAACAGGCGCTTTCTGAATTGCCGGAAGTGGAAGAGACTGAAGTCAACATCGTCTGGAACCCACCATGGGATAAAGATAAAATGAGCCGCTACGCGAAGATTGCGCTTGGCGTCAGCTAAAGGCATGAAAAAAAGCACTCGTCAGAGTGCTTTTTTTATGCAACAAGATGGTAGATGATGGCAAACGCACCGATTGCGAAACAATAGTAGCTGAAAAGTGCAAGATTGCCTTTCTCCATGATGTTCTGAAGCCATTTCAAGGCAATATAAGTGGCTATCAGACTGGCGATGAAAGCCAGCAGGTAAGGCACCCATAATGCGGACAGATTCGGATCGTTGACGAGGTCATCGACCGATATCAGCGCTGTACCGAGGGAGACGGGGATATAGAGCAGGAAGACAAAACGCAGAGCATTCTTCTGGTTCATACCGACCGCCATGGCACCGACAAGTGTTGCGCCGCTGCGGCTGATGCCGGGCATGAGTGCCACACACTGCGCCGCCCCGACGATGATGGCATCCCGGAAACGGATATCCCCATCCTTCTTCTGTCCACGCTTATTTTTGATGAACCAGAGGGCAAGACCTGTGACAAACAGCATGAAGCCCACTGTCAGCATGGAGGCGTTGTCCCCTATGATATCCTTCAAGAGAATGCCCAGAATGCCAACCGGAATGGTGGCGATGATAAGATATATGACATAGCGGAAATCTTCTGCCGCCTCTTCATCACGTGCCCCTTTAAAAATGAAGCGTGACAAATTGACGATGATTTCAGTGATGTCCGCCCTGTATATGTAAAGGACTGCGATGAGGGAGGCCGTATTAAGTAATATTTCAAAAGAAAGTCCCTTGGCTTCGACGCCGAGCAATTCACGTGCAATGACAAGATGGCCACTCGATGAAACGGGTATCGGCTCGGTGAAACCCTGAAGTAGACCCAGAAAGATATAGCGTATAAGTTCAATGATATCCAAAACTGTCCCTCCTAAAATTCCTATACTATAATATAGAATAAATTTGCTTTAAAAGCCATCAATTGCTTGAAAAAGGACTACATAGGTGTATAATATAGTTAAGGTCAAAAAAGGTCAAACACATTTATGGTACAGCATCACTGCAAATTATTATTAGAGAGGTGAACAATATGGATATCAACAGAATGACGTATACCGTGCAGTCGGTTATAGAGCGGGCACAATCCATTTCGGTCGATCTGAAGCTGCAGTCGATTGAAACGGAAGCACTGATGAAGGCCATGCTCACAGTGGACGAAAGCATGGCCAAGGATGTATTGGAGCGGGCGTCCATAAATACCGGCGAAATCATTGCACAGTATGATGAAAAATTGAAGAAGTACAATGTCGTCAGAGGCGATAATGTGCAGTACGGACAATATATGTCGAACGGCTTTACCCAAGTGATGGACCGCGCCGAAAAAATCATGACGGAAATGAAGGATGAGTACGTCTCCATCGAACACGTCCTGCTCGCAGGCATGGAAAAGGAACAGATACTGAAAGAAGCGGTCGGCAATAAGGTGGAAGTGATCAAGGAAATCATCAATAAAGCAAGAGGGGGAAACCACGTGACCACACAAAACCCGGAAGTGCAGTACGAAGCGCTTGAAAAATACGGTCGTGACCTCGTCGAAGAAGTCAGGAGCGGGAATGTAGACCCCGTAATCGGGCGGGATGAGGAAATCCGCAACTCCATACGCATATTGAGCCGTAAGCGCAAAAACAACCCGGTGCTCATCGGAGAACCGGGAGTCGGTAAGACAGCCATCGTTGAAGGCCTCGCCCAGCGCATCGTGCGCAAGGATGTGCCGGACAGCCTGCTTGACAAGACGATCTTCGAACTCGATTTATCAGCATTGGTGGCAGGCGCAAAATACCGCGGTGAATTTGAAGAACGCCTTAAAGCGGTCCTGAAGGAAGTGAAGGAATCAGAAGGGCGCATCATCCTCTTCATAGATGAAATCCATATGCTCGTCGGCGCAGGCAAGACCGAAGGGGCGATGGACGCCGGCAATATGCTCAAGCCTATGCTTGCACGCGGCGAACTGCACTGCATCGGTGCGACCACGCTGAATGAATACCGTGAGTACATCGAGAAGGATTCGGCCCTGGAACGCCGGTTCCAGAAAGTACAGGTGCCGGAACCTGATGTGGAGGATACCATCTCCATACTGAGGGGCCTTAAGGAACGCTACGAAGTGCATCATGGCGTCAGAATCACAGACCGTGCCCTGGTAGCTGCAGCAGAACTGTCAGATCGCTATATTACAGATCGTTTCCTGCCAGACAAAGCGATTGACCTGATGGATCAGGCAAGTGCCACAATCAGGACTGAAATGGGTTCTAACCCGACGGAACTCGATCAGATCAACCGTCGTGTAATGCAGCTTGAAATTGAGGAACAGGCACTTAAATCCGAAGATGATGCGGTTTCCAAAAACCGCCTGACAGAGCTCCAGAAGGAACTGTCGGAAGTGCGCGAGGAGCAGCAGACATTGGCCCAACGCGTCCAACGTGAAAAAGATCAGATCCAAAAAGTGAACGACAAGCGTGAAGAAGTCGACAGGGTCCGCCAGGAACTTGAAGAAGCAGAAAATAATTACGAGCTTGAGAAAGCGGCAGAACTCCGCCACGGCAGACTGCCGCAACTCGAGAAGGAGCTCGATAGGTTGGCAGAAGCGCTGCAGGAAGAAAGTGCCGGCGAAAACCGTATCATCCGCGAGGTCGTCACCGAAGACGAGATAGGATATATCGTCAGCCAATGGACCGGTATTCCAGTCTCGAAGCTTGTTGAAACCGAGAAGGACAAGCTGCTGAAACTTGCAGATATACTGCATGAGCGGGTCGTCGGCCAAGACGAAGCGGTCGACCTCGTATCGGACGCAGTCATCCGTGCCCGGGCAGGCATCAAAGACCCGGACCGACCGATCGGCAGCTTCCTTTTCCTCGGACCGACAGGTGTGGGTAAGACCGAGCTTGCAAAAACCCTTGCCGCAACGATGTTCGATTCAGAAAAGCATATGATACGGATCGATATGAGCGAGTATATGGAAAAACACGCCGTCTCCAGATTGATTGGTGCCCCGCCTGGCTATATCGGACACGAAGAGGGCGGCCAACTGACTGAAGCAATAAGGCGTCAACCCTATTCTGTAATATTGCTCGATGAAGTCGAGAAGGCGCACAGCGATGTGTTCAACATTCTGCTCCAATTGCTTGATGAAGGCCGACTCACAGATTCCAAAGGCCGTTCCGTCGATTTCAGGAATACAATCATCATCATGACCTCGAACATCGGCTCGAACCATCTGCTCGATACCGTCGTTGAAGAAGGCGAAATTTCAGAGGATACGAAGCAGATCGTCATGCGCGAGGTGCATCAATACTTCAAGCCTGAGATAATCAACCGCATGGATGATATCGTCATCTTTACACCATTATCCCGGGAAGATATGAAGCGGATTACACAGAAACTGCTTGACGATCTGAACCGGCGCCTTGATGATCAGCATATGACGATCGAAGTCACAGAAGCCGTCAAAGACTGGATTTCCGAGGAGGCCTATGAACCACAATTCGGTGCAAGGCCGCTCAAACGCTTCATCCAGAGGCATATCGAGACACCGCTCGCAAGAAAACTCATTGCAGCCGACTTGAGCGAAGGACTTCATGTCAAGATCGATTACGGCGATGACGGACTTAAATTTGATATGTAATAGGGCGCACCCGGATGGGTGCGTTTTTTTTATGGAATAATTTCAATGACAAATTTCCACCTTGAAAAACTAATAGTGATAGTTGCTGCAGGAGGCAATCGATACTTAAGGAGCACTTATTGAATTTGACAGGAAACTCAGTTCTGTATACTAAAAATGTACAACTTATATAGTAGAATAATCCAAATAATTATTAGGAGGAAATTCATTGAAAAAGATTCCACTATTACTCGTACTTGGATTTATACTTATATTGGGTGCATGCGGCAATGGCGGTTCGGAAGAATCCGATTCCGGTTCAAGTAAACTGGATGAACTGAAAGAAAGCGGTACTGTAAATATCGGGTTTGCAAATGAACCTCCATATGCCTACGAAAATTCAGAGAGCGGAGAACTTGAAGGCGCAGCAATAGAAATCGCCAAGGCTGTATTCTCTGAAATGGGCATCGACAATGTCGAAGGCCATCTCACAGACTGGGGTGAATTGATACCGGGCGTGCAGGCTGGACAATACGATGTCATCACTGCTGGTATGGCGATCTTGCCGGACAGATGTGAAAACGCCTTATTTGCAGAACCTGAAATGCAATATGGGGAGGGTCTGGTCGTGACAGCGGGCAACCCGAAAAATATTAAAAGCTATGCTGACATAGCAGATAATCCAGATGTGAAGGTCGCTTTGATGGAGGGGACGACACAGTTTGATTTCCTCGATCAGGAAGGAGTAGACCCGAGCCAGATCATGTCGGTAGGTGATATCCCAGGTCAACTTTCTGCTGTACAATCAGGCAACGCCGATGTCACGGCAGCGACTGAAGCGACTCTAAGAGCTGCCTATGAATCGTTGGACAGTGATGATGTAGAGATCGTCGATGATTTCGAACAGCCGGATATCGAAGGTATTCCAAGCTTCGGTGCTGCGGCGTTCAACCTCGATGATGCTGAGTTGCGCGATGCTTACAATGAAGCACTGGAAACACTTAAAGAAGACGGTACGATCGATCAGATCCTTGATGATGCCGAAGGTTTTGAAGCAGAAAGCAACAGAGTTGAAGTCGATGGAATGACGACTGAAGAACTCTGTGAAGCTGAATAATCTTTTCAGGCCCAGTGGGGATAACCCTCTGGGCCTTTAATATAATAGAGGAGTGGGGAAATATGTTTGAAAACTGGGTGAATATACTGACCTATCTGTCCCAGGGTGCATGGACGACAATCAGCATATTTCTTATGGCGGCTTTATTTTCTTTTGTGATGGCCTTCATCGCCGGGCTCTCACGTCTATCAACGAACCCGCTGCTTAGAGGGTTTACAGCCCTCTATGTGGAAATATTCAGAGGTACGTCGCTGATTGTGCAGCTATTCTGGTTATACTACGCAGTCCCGATGCTCTTCAACATCGATCTCGGCAGCAATTGGTGGGTCGGTGTCATTGCAATCGGATTGAATTACGGTGCGTATATGTCTGAAGTGGTGCGCAGCTCGGTCTTATCCATCGATAAAGGTCAGGCTGAAGCATCAATTACCTTGAACTTTTCGAGATTCCAAAGAATGATCAAGTCATCCTGCCTCAAGCTTTAAGGCTGATGCTTCCTGAGTTTGGAAACTACTCGATTCAAATACTCAAAGGGACAGCGCTTGTTTCACTGATTGGTTTGAGCGACATTCTCTACTATGGGGATATCTATCGATCTTCTAATCTTTCCGAAGGGCCAATCGCCTATTTCATGGTGCTCATCATGTACTTCATCATTGCACTGCCGTTGATCTGGCTATCTAAAAAAGGTGAGAAAATCGCCAGGAAAGGAGTGGCGAGCTGATGAGTTCACAATATTGGAGTTGGGGAACATTTCTGGAAGCATTTCCGATTATCTTGGAAGGGCTTAAAATAACGCTTGGCCTGACTGTTGTAAGCTATCTGTTGGCAATGCTGGTCGGCTTCATCTGGCTTGTGCTGGAATCGACGCCGTGGCGGCCATTTAACCTCATCATTTACTGGATCAGGGAATTCATAAGATCCACACCTCCCATAGTGCAGATATTCTTTCTGTATTTTGCGTGGCCGATGGTGCCTTATGTAGGGATGTCATTCACACCATTTGTAGCCGCCATGCTGGCTTTGGGAATCCATTTTTCCACTTATATCAGTGAAGTATACCGCTCAGGTATCGACAGTGTGGAAAAAGGTCAGCGGGAAGCATCTACAGCACTTAACCTTTCAACGAAAGACAGGTGGTTGAATGTCATCCTGCCCCAGGCATTGCCACCAACGATCCCGATGCTTGGCAATTATTTGATAATACTGTTCAAGGAAGTGCCACTTGCCGCAACGATAGGAGTAGTCGGTATACTCAGTATCGCAAGAAGCTATGGCGCACAGACTTGGTCCTACATTGAACCACTGACCATCGTGGCACTTCTGTTCCTGCTGCTCAGCTATCCATCAGCATTGCTGATAAACAGACTTGAGAGCAAAATGAATCGACGATTTGAGAAGAAGCAGAAGAAAATGAGAGTGAGTGAGTAATGGAACCAATTGTAAAATACGATGATCTCCATAAATCATTCGGGGACACGCACGTTCTAAAAGGTATCAATCTGGATATTTACCCTTCTGAAAAAATTGCGATAATCGGACCCAGTGGTTCCGGGAAAACGACAATCATAAGATTGCTTATGACTTTGGAGGAGCCGACGGACGGGGATATCATCGTGGCAGGTGAAAATCTTTGGAAGATGGAAGTGGGCGGAAAAAAGAAACGGGCTAATGAAAAACATCTGCGCTCAGTCAGGAAAAACATCGGCATGGTGTTTCAGCATTTTAATCTATTCCCCCATAAGACGATTTTGGACAATTGTGCAATGCCTCTTGTGAAAGTTAAAAAATATAGGAAGAAGGAAGCAGAGGACGAGGCCAAGAAGATGCTTGACCGCGTGGGGCTTGGAGATAAGTATGAGGCTTATCCCGCAAACTTGTCAGGGGGACAGAAGCAACGTGTGGCGATGGCGCGTGCATTGGTCATGAAGCCGAAAATCATGTTGTTTGATGAAGTGACGTCAGCCTTGGATCCGGAGCTCGTCGGGGAAGTGCTTGGAGTGATCAGGGATCTGGCTGAGCATGACGAGATGGCGATGGTGCTCGTCACACATGAAATGGACTTTGCGCTCGAGATTGCAGATCGTGTGCTCTTTTTGGATGACGGGGTCATTGCAGAATCAGGTACCGCGGAAGAAGTCATCAACCAATCTGAAAATCCAAGACTTCAGGACTTCCTAAAACGCTTCAGGACATCCTAAGGTCAGATGAAATTGTGCATGAGACGTAAATGGGGCCCGCCTTCAAAAAGGCGGGCCCCATTTATGCTATGCCATTTCTACAGCGGTCTCGCCTCTTACTTCGCGGCAAGCCTGTTCTAGATCTTCAGCATATTCTTTCTTTCTGTCTTCATCATAATCCAGTATATCAGCCATCAGTTCGATGACACCCTCTTTATATTTATCGACGTGTGCAATCTCGAAGTACAAGTCGCCTGTACGTCTGACAAAATAGTCGAGAGGGGTGTTTGCCATCTCATGCTGTATACTGTAGATGACTTGGGCGTGCACATCTTTTGGCAGTTTGTAATGCTCGGATGATTCACCAAGACCACCGGCAATTTCAAAGAGGTGCTCTGTATTGCTGCCGTAATGGCGGGCGAGGCGCTGTCCATTCGTTATGGAGAGGCCATAGGATGGCGCACGTTCTGCAATTCGGGCGACGTAATCATCAAAACCTTCACTGCCGCCGACGTCTCCCCCTGACATTGGCTGGTTTTTGGTAGCGGCCTTGTTGAACTTCAGCCCATATTCCTTCGATAGGCGCTTAGCGACAAGGTCGACTATTTCCTCAGCCATATGCCTGTATCCAGTGAGTTTTCCGCCTGCAATTGTAATCAGGTCGCTCTCTGATTCCCATATTTCATCTTTACGAGAAATTTCTGAAGGGTCTTTCCCTTCTTCGAGGATGAGCGGGCGGACGCCGGCCCAAGTGGATTCGATGTTCGACTCATCGAGGTCAAGTCCCGGGAACATATAGTTTGCAGCATCGAGAACATATTTCCGGTCCTCGTCATCTGCGACCGGGTTCTGCTTATCCCCTTTATAATGGGTGTCGGTCGTGCCGACGTAGGTCTTACCGTCGCGTGGAATCGCGAATATCATACGACCATCGGATTTCGCATCGAAATAGACTGCCTGGCGGAGCGGGAAATCTTCCTGATCGAAAACTAGGTGGACACCTTTAGAAAGATAGAGCTGCTTTTTGCCCTTTTCGGAAACCGTGTCCATTGATCTGACTTCGTCAACCCAAGGCCCACCGGCATTGATTACACGACGGCCGAGAATCTGATAGGTGCCGCCGCCGATGTTGTCTTCAGCATGGATGCCGACTACTTTGCCCTTATCGTAGACAAAACCTGTCGCTTTGACATGATTGATTGGATCGGCACCGAATTCTGCCGCCTTCTTCATGACCTCAAGTGTCATGCGTGCATCATCTGTCTTATATTCGACGTAATAGCCACCACCGAGCAGACCTTCCTGCTTGACAAGGGGTTCCTTTTCCAGAACTTCCTCGACGCTGAGCATTTGACGCTGTTCGCTTTTTTTAACTTCTGCAAGCATATCGTAGACTCGGAGGCCTATGCTTGTAGTCGTCTTGCCGAAAGTACCACCTTTATGGAAAGGGAGTAGCATCCATTCCGGTGTGGTGACATGCGGACCATTCTCATAGACGATGGCACGCTCAAGGCCCGTTTCACGCACGATGCCGACCTGGAACTGCTTCAAGTAGCGCAATCCGCCATGTACAAGTTTCGTGCTGCGGCTGCTTGTCCCTTCTGCAAAGTCCTGCATCTCGACAAGTGCGACCTTCATGCCCCGTTTGGCAGCATCCAGGGCGATGCCTGCCCCTGTGATGCCACCGCCGATTACGACGATGTCATAATCGACTTTTTCCATATGCTGAAGCTGATTTTTACGCGTTAAAGTATTTAACATTGATTTACCTCCTATATTGATTGAAGTAAAGGCTGGTGACTGTTCTACTCTGTGTCGTCCTCTGCTGTACCTTGTTTAGGTTTGAATACCTGAGTGGCAGCAACAGCATGTTGCCAGCCATCATATAATGATTCACGTTCATCCTGGTCCATATCAGGTTCGAATACGCTGTCAGTATCAGAAACCGATTTGATCTCATCGGTGGAATCCCAGAATCCTACTGCGAGGCCGGCAAGATATGCGGAACCGAGCGCAGTGGTCTCGAGCACTTCCGGACGTTCTACCGGGGTGCCGAGAATATCAGATTGGAACTGCATGAGGAAATCATTTGCTGCTGCGCCACCATCGACGCGCAATGTTTCGAGATTGATGCCCGAGTCCTTCTGCATTGCGTCCAGCACATCCTTCGTCTGGTAAGCGAGGGATTCGAGTGTGGCGCGTACAAGATGTTCTTTTTCTGTACCACGGCTGAGTCCGAATACAGCACCCCGTGCTTCCGAGTCCCAATAAGGAGCGCCAAGGCCTGTGAAGGCCGGAACGAGATAGACACCGCCGTTGGAGTCCACTGCATTTGCATAGGATTCGGACTGTTTGGAGTCACTGAACATGCGTAGGCCGTCCCTCAACCATTGGATGGCTGAGCCTGCAACGAATATGGAACCTTCCAATGCGTAATTGACTTCGCCGTCATATCCGTATGCAATGGTGGTCAATAACCCATTGTCACTCTGTATTGCTTCAGTACCGGTGTTCATAAGCAGGAAACATCCTGTACCGTAGGTGTTTTTGGCATCTCCCTTATTGAAGCATGTCTGACCGAACAAGGCTGCCTGCTGGTCACCTGCGACCCCGGCAATCGGCACGTTCTGACCGAAGAAGTGATTTTTGCTAGTCTTGCCGTATACCTCACTGGAAGATTTAACTTCCGGCAGCATGCTTTCCGGCACTTCAAGTATATCAAGCAGCTCCTTGTCCCATTCGAGCTCATGTATGTTGTAGAGCAGTGTACGGCTCGCGTTTGTATAATCAGTTACATGCGTCTCGCCTTCTGTAAAACGCCAGATGAGCCATGTATCGATCGTGCCAAAGAGCAGATCGCCATTTTCAGCCTTTTCATGGGCGCCATCGACATTATCTAATATCCATTTTATTTTGGTTCCTGAGAAGTAGGGGTCGAGCAGCAATCCGGTTTTCCGGTTGAACAGCTCTTCATGGCCCTCGGCCTTCAACTCATCACATATATCAGCGGTCTGGCGCGATTGCCAGACAATTGCATTATAGATGGGGCGACCCGTATTCTTATCCCATACGACTGTAGTTTCACGCTGGTTGGTGATGCCTATCGCTTCAACCTGTTCTGCTTTGATGTCGTTTTCTGACAGGACGCCTGCTACAACCGAAAGTACGGAACTCCATATTTCGTTTGCATTGTGCTCCACCCAGCCGGACTGCGGGAAATATTGCTTGAATTCCTTCTGGCTTGTAGCGGCAACTTCACCTTCCTTATTAAAAAGGATGGCTCGTGAGCTTGTCGTCCCCTGATCAAGTGACATAATATACTTTTCCATTATAAAACCCCTTTATATGAGTATATATTGCGTACTACTACATCATCTTCGCTGCATCATCCTTAAGGATGCTCTTATTAAGAAATACCCCTGAAACGAGAACCAAAACAACGGCAATAATGGCTAAGAAAAGAAAAATATCGGATTTTCCTAAGAAAACACTATTATAGACCGCGGCTCCGAGTGCGCCACCGGCCAGCGGACCAACAACCGGTACGGCTGCATAGCGGAAATTGGAGTCCCGCTTCCCAGGTATCGGCAGCAGCAGGTGGGCAAGCCGGGGACCGAGGTCACGCGCCGGATTGATTGCATAGCCCGTCGTACCGCCCAAACTCAGCCCGATTGCGGTGATCAGGAAACCTACGATCAGCGGGTTGAGCCCTTCTGTAAAATCATTGGCTCCAATGAAGAGCAGTCCCATAACCAGTATGAAAGTGCCGATTATTTCACTGGCAAAGTTTGCGACATAGTTTGGTAGGGCCGGGGATGTAGAGAATACATCCAATTTCGTCATGGCGTCTTCTTCTGCTTTGAAGTGCGGCATGAAATGCAGCCAGACGATGATGCCCCCGAGCAGTCCGCCGAGTACTTGGGCGATCATGTAAGGGATGACCTGGTCCCATGGGAATGCGCCGGCGACGGCGAAGCCCAGGGTTACTGCCGGATTGATGTGGCCTCCTGAAAACTGTCCGATGGCATAGACGGCGAATGTGACGGCAAATCCCCATCCGAATGCTATGACTGCCCAATCGGCGCCATTTGATTTCGTCCCCTTCAAAGTGACGTTGGCGACGACACCTCCCCCGAAGATGATCAATATGGCTGTCCCTACAAATTCCGCAACGAGTTCATTCATTGCTTCCCCTCCTTTGTCTGTCATTTCATTAATAGAACATAAAAAACCCCACACTGGTAGCTATGTGGAAAGCTACAAGTGCGGGCTCTTTTTCTCCGTGTCATATTAACTTACTTCTAAAATTACCCTAATGAACAGGAACTGTCAACTTATTTGTTGGTACCGTATTCATATATTATCGAACCACAGCGAAGTTTTACTTGTCGTGACGTAACTGGCACCTGCCATAATGGCATCATCCACTTCGGATTGCGTTTCAATCAGCCCGCCCGCGATGACATCAGCTGCCACCTCCTGCTTGAAGAGGTGGATGACTTTTGGCACGACGCCGGGCAGCACCTCTATGAGATGAGGATGACATTGATCGATGAGTTCGATGCTCTTTTCTATGGCCGAGGAATCGATGGCAAATACACGCAAAATGGTCTTCATGCCGAGTTGCCGTGCTTTTTTGACGATCCTGCCTCGCGTGGTGACGATGCCGGTCGGTTTATATTTCTGATGGATGTATTCAAGGGAAGCGGTGTCGACTGCCAATCCCTTTATGAGGTCCAGATGAAGATAGACCTCGAAGCCATGGCTTTTGATGGTGCGGATATGACTGTCGAGATGACCGATGTGGATATCCAATACTACGCATGATCTATAGGGACTTCCAATCAGTTTTTCAAAATCTTTTAAGGAGCGGATTGCTGGAAGAATCTTCATATTTTCCCCCTTCAATAAAAATTGGTATTGCATTAATGATAAAGTATTGGCCCACTATTGTATAGTAGATAGGAAAACGGGGTATAGACATTCAAAGTATGACTGAAAGATATTTCAGGCAACTGCCAGGAGGGCTGATAAATGATCGACACACGTGATAATGCGATGCTTAAGGAGATGCTTGGCATCAAACATGCGATAATCCAGGCTCCGATGGCCGGAGGCATCACAACAGCGGAGCTGGTGGCCGGGGTGTCTGATGCAGGCGGGCTTGGCGTGATTGGCGGCGGTAGCCTGGAAGCACCGGCGCTCAGCAAGCTGATCCGGCAAGTCAAAAAGAAGACTTCCCATTCGTTTGGAGTGAACCTTTTCGTTCCATGGCATTTCGAAGTGACGACCGCAGACATGGCGCGCGCCTTTGACACGCTGAAACCGGTCTACGATAAATTGGGGATTGAACAGCAGCCAATCGCCCCGGTGGCACCGGAAACAGTGGAAGAAAGGTTCGAACAGCAGATTGATGCTGTGATTGAAGAGCGGGTTCCGGTCTGCTCATTTATATTCGGGATTCCTGATAACCATCACATCGAACGGTTGAAGGAAGCTGGGATCGTCCTGCTCGGTACTGCCACAACCGTCAGGGAAGCGGAAGCCATCGAACGGGCGGGGTTTGATGCGGTTGTCATGCAGGGAGCAGAAGCGGGTGGACATCGTGGCTCTTTCCTTCAGGAAGTTGAAGAGAGCCTGAATGGCCTCATCAGCCTGATACCGGAGACTCGGGATCACATAAACATTCCGCTCATCGCGGCAGGTGGCATAATGGATGGCCGGGGGATAGCGGCTGCACGTATTCTTGGCGCTTCAGGTGTCCAGCTCGGCACGGCGTTCCTCTCTACAGAAGAGAGTGGGGCGCATAAAGTGCACAAGGAGGCACTTTCAAAAGACCGCGACACACCGTCAGTTCTGACGCGCCTGTTTACAGGACGTGCGGCGCGCGCAGTCAGGAATCGGTTCATCCAGGAAATGACTGGACGTGATGAGCATGTGGTCGAGTATCCAGTGCACAGAAAACTGACTCAGCCGATTCAAGATGCCTCAAAGAAAGAAGGATCAACAGAGTATGCCATGCTCCTTGCCGGCCAGGGTAAAAATATGGCACGCTATTTGCCGGTAAAGTCCCTGATCGCAAAATTGGTCGGGGAGACGGAAACATTCAATATTGAAATTTGAATTGAGGAATTAAAAATGACTGGCCGCATGCGGCCAGTCATTTTTAATGTCTAATGGTTATGCTGTACTTCCTCTGTATCTTCAGGCTTGAGCATGGCATCCAGAACGAAAATCGTCAGTGTGACGATCACCGCGAGCAGTACACCGCTCCAGACATTCAGAGGGCCACCGCCGCCAAGACTGTTGATTACGAAGTTAACCATCTGGGTCAGCATCAATGCCCAGATGAAACTGATAAGATACTTCATGGTCCTGCCTCCACTACAAATTTATATAGTTTAATGATACCTTAAATAGATTTACATGTATAGTGGCAAATGATCGAAAATACACTCCATGAATTTTCTTTTCAAAAAAGTAAATTTTGTGCTGAAAACATACATAAATGAAAACGATTTCAAAAAAGCTTTTTTCCACTTGAATACAGTTGAAAAGCATTATTTACTAGTGTATATTTAATTCTTGTAAATACTTAAAAATTGCTACAATTCAAAAAATGATTATTGCGTTTTGAAATATCGCCATTTACAATGGTGATAGTAGTAAGTAAAGAGCCATTTCCTGTTACAGCATGTGCATCGTTTTTTCGGAATAAAATGACATGTGAGCGACAGATTTGATGAAAACTACTGTAGTTTTATCTCAAATGGTCTAAGAATTAAAGTCGCAAAAGCAGTAAAACGATAGGGAGTACATTATGAAACAGAGAAAGAATGGGTGAAATAGAATGTCTGAAAATTTACTAGAGGTCAAGAATCTTACAACCTCCTTTAAAATAGGAGGAGAGTACTTTCCGGCAGTTGACGATGTTTCATTGAATATCAAACCTAATGAAGTGCTCGCGCTAGTGGGCGAGTCCGGCTCAGGGAAGAGCGCGACTGCGTTTTCGCTTATGGGGCTCCATACCAAGGCGCGTATAGAAGGCGAAGTGAATTTCCTCGATCGCAATATGCTGAAGCTAAGCGACGGCAAGATGAATAAAATACGCGGTGGAGATATGGCGATGATCTTTCAGGATCCGATGACGGCATTGAATCCACTCATGAAGGTCAAACAGCAGATTATCGAAACGTTGAAGATACATAACACCAAGCAAAAGGACCAACGCGAGTCCTATGCGGTAGAATTACTTGATCGTGTGGGTATACCACGGCCAAAGAGGGTCGCGGAAGCCTATCCCCATGAATTATCTGGTGGCATGCGCCAACGCGTGGTCATCGCCATTGCGATAGCAAACCGACCGAAATTGTTGATAGCGGATGAGCCGACTACGGCGCTTGATGTCACGATCCAAGCGCAGATATTGGATCTCATCAGGGAACTCCAGGAGGAGTTGAATTCGGGTGTCCTACTTATTACGCATGACCTCGGTGTCGTCGCAGAAATGGCGGACCGTGTTGCGGTCATGTACGCCGGTCAAATCGTTGAAGTTGCACCTGTCAGGGAATTGTTCAAGAATCCACAGCATCCCTATACGAAGTCACTGCTGAACTCCTTGCCGACTGAAGATATGCTCGGTAAGAAGCTGCATGTCATCCAGGGCGTCGTCCCTGCACTCGACAAGATGGACCGCACAGGCTGCCGGTTTGCGCCGCGCATTCCTTGGGTGCCCGCTTCAGAGCACGAATACAATCCACAGCTGCGTGAGATCGCACCAGGCCATCATGTACGCTGCACATGCTATAAGCACTTCAGCCTGGAAGATGCAGAAACGACCTATATCGATGCCGATACCCATGAGTATGAAATGGCCACCCGGGGAGGAAATGCGTAATGAATCTACTGGAGATAAAAGATCTGAAAGTCCACTACCCGATAAAGGGTGGATTCTTCAATACGGTCAAAGACTATGTCAAAGCAGTCGATGGTGTCAGCATCAGCATACCGGAAGGTACGACATACGGTCTGGTCGGAGAATCCGGCTCAGGCAAGACCACGACCGGCAAAGCGGTCATGGGGCTCAACCATGTCACTGCCGGAGAAATTCATTTTAATGGCCAGAAACTTAACGAAAAAGGCCGTAAAGTGAACGTACGTGATGATATCCAGATGATATTCCAAGATCCATACTCTTCACTGAATCCGCGCAAACGCGTTTTCGATATAGTGGCAGAGCCCATCAGGAACTATCATAAAAGATCTAAGGAAGAACTGATCAACGAAGTCCTCGGCCTGTTGAACCGGGTCGGCCTGCCACCAGGCTCGCTTTATAAGTATCCGCATGAATTCTCGGGTGGTCAGCGCCAGAGAATTGGTGTGGCCCGGGCGATTGCATTAAACCCTAAGCTCATCATTGCAGATGAGCCTGTATCGGCACTGGATGTATCCGTGCAGGCACAAGTGCTCAACTTCATGCAGGACATCCAAAAGGATATGGACTTGACGATGATGTTCATCGCCCATGATCTGGGCGTGGTCCGTCATATGTGCCGCCATATCGGCATCATGTACCATGGCCGTCTCGTAGAGGAGGGTACGACTGAAGAGATATTCAGCAACCCCCAGCACATCTATACGAAGCGGCTGATTGCCGCAATTCCGGATACGGACGTGGATGAAGTGGAAAGGAATTTGGCTTTGCGTCAGAAAATCAAAGAAGAGTACGATCAGAATTTCGATGAAAACCTCGACGAAGAAGGTCGGGCATTCCCATTGCAATCGATTTCAAAGACGCACAGAGTTGCGCTACCGGTGAAAGGTTGATGAATAAATGCTGAAATTTACAATTAGACGGTTGCTGATCACTTTCCCACAGCTGGTCATTTTGAGTATCCTAGTATTCTTTCTTGGTTCGCTCATGCCGGGGGATGCACTCTCAGGTCTGCTTGACCCGAACATTCCTGCAGAAGCGATCCAGGCCAAAAGGGAGGAGCTCGGACTTGATAACCCTTGGTACATCCAATACAGGGACTGGATATTCGCCATGTTCCAGGGGGATTTTGGAACTTCGATATTCCACCAGAGACCTGTCATGGACGTCATAGGGGACCGATTGATGAACACAGTATGGTTGTCACTGTTCTCCACCATCCTGATCTACTTGATCGGCTTGCCGCTCGGTCTTCTTTCAGGACGCTACAATGACTCTCTCCTTGACAATACAATCACCGGGTATACATACCTTGGTTTTGCTACACCGCAGTTCATTTTCGGTCTGGTCATCTTGTGGCTGTTCGGCTACAGCCTTGGCTGGTTCCCGACAGGCGGTTCAGTCGGTCCAGGGCTTGAACCAGGCTCGATAGATTATATACTGAGCAAGATAAACCACCTCGTACTGCCGAGTTTCGCAATAGCACTGATCGGCCTTGTCGGCACGGTGCAGTACTTGAGGAGTGGCATCATAGAAACGAAGCAGAAGGACTTCATCATACTCGCGCGTGCGAAAGGCGTGAAAGAATCGTCCGTCTACAACAGGCACATCTTCAGAAACTCAATCTTGCCGATCGCTGCATTCTTCGGCTATGAGATAGTGGCTCTTCTCGGCGGTTCAATCTTCATTGAAATGATCTACAGCTACCCTGGCATGGGCCGGCTGTTCCTGGACTCCATCTCGACACGCGACTTCAGTGTAGCGAATGTTCTGATCCTGTTCTACGGCATCCTGGCAATCTTAGGTGCGCTGCTGTCCGATATCATTTTGAGCATCGTTGATCCTAGGATCCGAATAAAATAGGAAGGAGCGTAAAAATTGGATAATAAAGATAACTACAATAAAAATATAGATCATGAAAATGAAGAGTCCCGCTTGAATAATGAACAAAGAGAAGAACGGCCGATCCATGGCGATCCATTCGAAGCGCATGATGAAGGCCCACATGAGGACCAAAAGGGCGATATGGACATGACGGTCAAAGCCGACATCCCACATGGCGCATCCGGACATGGTGCGCTGGATTCCAAAAACCTGCCGAAGAGTCCACCAGGGTGGAAAGTGATCATGAAGGAAGTGATTGCAGATAAACTCGCACTCTTCTCATTGATCTTGTTCGTCATCATCACGTCCTATGTGTTTGGCCTGACGATGTTTTTAGACCGTCAGGAAATCGTCACGGTCGACCTTTTCGCCATCAATGAACCACCAAACGATACATTCAGGCTGGGGACAGATTATGGTGGACGGGATATTTTCGGCCAATTGATCATAGGCACACGAAATTCATTGGCGATCGGTATGCTGGTCACCTTAATGAGTGTCGGATTCGGTATCATCTATGGAGTAGTATCCGGATATTTTGCAGGACAGATTGATAATGCCATGATGCGTATCGTTGACTTTTTCATGGTATTGCCATTCCTGATGATCATCATCGTATTTGTAACAATCTCACCATCCTACGATATCTTTTCATTCTCCCTTATAATGGCGGCATTCTTATGGACGGGTACAGCAAGGCTGGTGCGTTCATTGGCCATGCAGGAGAAGGAGCTTGACTACATCAACGCATCGAAGACACTTGGCAGTTCCCATATGAAAGTCGTCTTCACCCAGCTGATTCCGAATCTTGTCGGTATCATCATCGTCAATGGTACGTTGTCTCTGGCGGCAAACATCGGAATAGAATCAGGGCTGTCTTTCATTGGATTCGGCTTTCCGGAAGATTACCCTTCACTTGGGACACTGATGGCCTATGCAACCAACTCCCAGACACTCCAGCACAGGCCTTGGATATGGGTGCCGGCAGCCATCATGATTTTGGTCCTCATGCTTTGTGTGCGTAATATAGGAGAAGCAATGAGACGCGCTGGAGACGCAAGACAGCGTAAAGCATAAGTTAAGTTGAATCCCCATTGGTTTGGGGGTTTATCCCCAGCATCTATGTAAGCGGTTTCAAATAGTTAACGGAAAATTTTAAAAAAAGATGAAAAAATAATGCAATAATACACTTATGATGGAAAACTTTAACTGGTAGCCATTGATATTTCAGATAATTGTGATAATATTGTGGATGTTACATTACATATCCACGAATGCGCGACGTTTTTTGATACTAAGTTTCAGCCGAGAGCTGAACTGAGTATATAGTGTTTTAATTTCATCAATAGGGAGGAAATAAGATGGGGAAATATTCATGGTCCAAATTGATGTTCTTCATGATGCTGGTACTTGTATTGGCACTTGCCGCATGCGGCGGGGGATCATCGGAAGAAGAAACGTCAGAAGACTCCGGCGACTCCGGTTCTGAAGGCTCATCAGAAGAATCGAAAGATGAAGGTGGGGAAGAAGGAGAGTCTGGAGAAGTATATAATTATGAAGATTTCAACCAAGTTGTCTCCAACGATGGAGAAGCAACTGGGGAAGGCACACTGAAAGTCGGCCTGACTTCAGATACGCCTTTTGAAGGCACACTGAACTGGAACCTGTATCAGGGTAATCCAGATGCCGAAGTATTAAGTCTGTTCGATGAGCCATTGCTCACGATGGATGAAGATTTCCAGTTTACAAATGATGGGGCACTGAACTTTGAAGTCAATGAAGATGACAAAACAGTGACATTCACAATGGAAGAAGGCGTCAAATGGCACGATGGGGAACCAGTTACAATAGATGACTATGTATACTCATATGAAGTCATCGGCCATCCTGACTATCCGGGTATCCGTGGTGCCACCGATGGATTCACGCTGATTGAAGGGTATAATGAGTACAAAGCGGGAGAAGCAGACTCCATTTCAGGTATCGAAGTGATCGATGACCAGACTGCTGTCTTCACATATAAAGAAATTGCACCATCACTTACAGCGGGCGGTTTCTGGTACTATGCAATGCCTGAGCACCACTATGAAGGTGTTGAGATCGCCGATATGGCTGAAGCGCCTCAAACACGTGAAAATCCGCTGGGCATAGGGCCGTATAAAGTGGATTCCGTTACACCTGGAGAATCAGTCGTAATGACCAAGTTTGAAGATTATTGGAGAGGCGAACCGAATCTTGACGGCATCGAGTTGAGCGTCGTATCACCATCATCAATCGCGAATGCTCTGGAAACAGGAGAAGTGGATTATGCAATCAACTTCCCGACCGACCAATATCCGGACGTAGCTGAGATGGAAGGCGTCGAATGGCTTGCCAATATCGATGGTGCCTATACCTACATCGGCTTCAAACTAGGTGAATGGAACGCAGAAGAAGGCAGAGTGGACTACAAACCTGAAGAATCCAAAGTCGGCGATAAAGAACTGCGCCGCGCGATGTGGCATGCGATGGACAACGAAGCTGTAGGTAAACGTTTCTACAACGGTCTTCGTTGGGAAGCAACTACACTGATCACGCCTTATCACGCCGAGTGGCATGATGACAGCATCGAAACACCAGAATATGATCCGGAAAAAGCGAAACAGATTCTGGATGACGCAGGCTATGAAGATACAGACGGCGACGGTTTCCGTGAAACGCCAGAAGGCGAACCACTCGAATTGAACTTCGCTTCAATGTCCGGTGGGGATACTGCGGAACCACTTGCAAACTACTACATCCAATCCTGGAAGGATGTCGGCCTGAACGTCAAACTGACGAACGATCGTCTGATAGAATTCAATACATTCTACGATATGCTTGAAAACGACGATCCTGAAGTCGACATCTACCAAGGCGCATGGAGCGTAGGCTCCGATGTAGACCCATATGGTCTATATGGCCCGGATGTGGCATTCAACTATCCACGTTACGCCACTGAAGAAAGCACTAAATTGATGGAAAAGGGTAACTCTCCTGAGGCTCTAGATGTAGAGAAGAGGAAAGAGATCTACAATGAATGGCAGGCGCTCATGGTCGAGGAAATGCCAGTCGTACCGACTCTTTACAGAGCATATGTCGTACCTGTCAACGAAAGGGTGACAAACTTCGGCATTGAACTTGGATACGATGAAGAGACGCTTCCTTACAAATGGGGCGTAACTGAATAAGAGTACACTCAAGTTGCACCCATGCATAGCATGGGTGCATTTTTGTTGTACAGGATAATCGATTGTGATAAATTAGTACCTAGTTATAATATGAGAGTATAAGGTGTGGTCTAATGAAAAATGTTGGCGTATTGGGGCTCGGAACCTACGTACCGGAAAAAGTGTTCACCAATCATGATTTCGAAAAGATTTTGGATACATCAGATGAATGGATTACAGAAATGACAGGTATAAAAGAACGACGATTCGCCGAAGGCATGGAAACAAGTGATATGGCGTACGAAGCTGCGGAAGAAGCGATAGCAAACTCCGGAGTCGCCAAAGAAGATATCGGTCTGGTCATTGTTGCGACATCGACCGGGAATCATAAATTCCCGACGGTAGCGACGACAATCCAAAACAAGCTCGGTCTCGAGGCAGTGCCGTCAATGGACCAGCTCGCTGCCTGCACCGGCTTCATCTATGCCATGGTGACAGCCAGCCAATTCATCCAAACCGGCACATACAAAAATGTGTTGGTAGTCGGAGCGGACAAGCTGTCCAACATCACCGATTTCGATGATCGCTCCACTGCAGTGCTCTTCGGCGATGGAGCTGGGGCTGTAGTTATGGGAGAAGTATCTGAAGGATATGGCATACGTTCCTTTGAACTCGGCAGCAACGGCAAAGGGGGGCCTTATCTGTATGACGATGAGGACACCGGCGACATTCGTATGAACGGCCGGGAAGTGTTTAAATTTGCGGTCAGGCAGATGGGCGAATCGAGTGTCAATGTTACAGAAAAAGCAGGTCTTACAAAGGAAGATATTGGTATGCTGGTGCCTCATCAAGCCAATATACGCATCATGAATGCCGCGCGCGAGCGCATGGGGCTGCCTGAAGACCGTATGAGTGTGACAGTTGATAGGTACGGCAACACTTCAGCTGCCTCAATACCGTTAAGTATCCATCATGAAGTTAAAAATGGTAAGATAAAGGACGGAGACACCCTTGTCCTGGTCGGCTTCGGAGGCGGACTGACCTGGGGTGCAATCTGTCTGACCTGGGGAGACAATAAGGAGGAGACTCATGGATAAGAGAAGAGTAGTTGTAACAGGGATTGGAGCGCTGACGCCAATCGGAAACACAGCGCCTGAAACCTGGGAGAACGCCCTGAAGGGAGTAAATGGTATAGATAAGATCACACGGATAGACAACAGCGAGTATAATGTCCATGTGGCAGGGGAACTGAAGGATTTCAACGTCGAGGACTATATTGACAGAAAGGAAGCGCGCCGCATGGACCGCTTCACCCAATATGCCATGGTGGCTGCTGATGAAGCAGTCGCAGACAGCGGCCTCGACATTACAGATGACAACCGTGAACGCATCGGTGTCTGGATCGGTTCCGGCATCGGCGGCATCCAGGCCCTTGAAGATGGCTTCAAAGTCCTGTATGAGCGGGGACCACGCCGCGTGAGTCCGTTCTTCGTACCGATGATGATCCCGGACATGGCAAGTGGCCAGGTGTCCATCAAGCATGGCTTGAAGGGACCGAACGGTGCAACGGTCACAGCATGCGCCACAGGTACGAACTCGATCGGTGAAGCGTTCAAGTTCATCGCACGCGGTCAGGCTGATGCGATGGTCACAGGCGGTACTGAAGCACCGATTACACGTATGGGCATCGCCGGATTCCAGGCCAATAAAGCATTGACTACGGCAGAAGACCCTGACAAAGCATCCAGACCCTATTCCAAGGACCGTGATGGCTTCGTCATCGGCGAAGGGGCAGGTGTCGTCATGCTTGAGGAACTGGAACATGCCAAAGCGCGTGGTGCCACAATATATGGAGAGATAGTCGGCTACGGGACGACCGGCGACGCCCACCATATCACAGCACCGGCTGAAGGCGGCGAAGGCGGAGCGCGTGCCATGCAGGAAGCGATGAAGGATGCAGGTCTGAAACCGGAGCAGATCGACTACATCAATGGCCACGGGACAAGCACACCATACAATGACCTGTTCGAAACGATGGCAATCCGTACGGTGTTTGCAGATCACGCAGACAAACTGCTCGTAAACTCCACAAAATCCATGACGGGCCACCTGCTCGGCGCAACAGGCGGTATGGAAGCGATCATTACGGTACTCAGCCTGAAAGAAGGCAAAGTCCATCCGACCATCAATCTGGACACTCCAGACCCTGAATGTGACTTGAACTATGTCTCTCGGGGCATGGTGGAAGCAGATTTGGAATATGCAATTTCCAACAGCTTCGGTTTCGGCGGGCATAACGCAAGCCTTGTGTTCAAAAAATATGTAGATTGATGTTCAAATGTAAAAGCGCCTCCCTTCGATGAAGGGAGGCGCTTTTTTATGATGGTGAAGCATTGTTATATGGGGAGGATGAGAGCTATTTCCGCTTTCTGCCGAGCCCCATGGCCCGCTCCATCTTAGCGACCATCTTATCCGCCTTGCGGGATGCCTTGACGGCGCCCTCATCAAGGATATCGTCAAGTGCGCCACTTTCAAGGTAGTGGTTGACCTTCTCCTGGAAATCGATGAGGAACTGCTCCACCACTTCCCCAAGATCCGATTTGAATGTACCATAATTGCTGTCTGCATATTCCCGCTCCAATTGCTGGATGCTTTTGTCGGTCAGGGAAGCATAGATTGTCAGCAGGTTTGCGATGCCCGGTTTATTTTCCTTATCATATTTTATATCACTGCCCGAATCAGTAACGGCGCTGCGTATCTTTTTGGCAGCTGCTTTAGGGTCATCGAGAAGTGATATGAACCCCTTTTGGTTATCGTCACTTTTCGACATTTTTTTGGTGGGATCATTCAGGCTCATGATGCGGCCTCCGTATTCCGGGTGCTTGACTTCAGGGACGGTCAGGACATCATTGTATTTGGTGTTGAAACGTTCCGCGAGTGTGCGGGTGAGTTCAAGGTGCTGGCCCTGATCTTCGCCGACGGGTACGATATCGGTTCCATAGATCAGAATATCAGCCGCCATCAGTGAAGGATATGTAAGGAGACCCACACTGATGCCGTCGCGTTGGTTTTGTTTACGTGCCTTATCCTTATATTGCGTCATACGCTCAAGTTCCCCGACATATCCGACGCACTGCATCATCCACGCCGCTTTCGCATGGGCCGGCACTTCGCTCTGTATGAACAGTGTGATCTTCTCCGGATCGAGTCCCGAAGCCAGATAGATTGCTGCGAGTTTTTTTGTATTATCCCGCAGTTTGAGACGGTCTTGGGGCACGGTTATGGCGTGCTGGTCGACGATGCAGAAGTAGGCATCGTATTCATCCTGCAGCTCGACGAATTGCTTGTAGGCGCCGATGTAGTTGCCGATTGTAGGAATCCCGCTCGGCTGGACTCCGGAAAATAATGTTTTCATGTGTCATCACCTTTAAGTTAGTCATTACTCCTATAATAATAGACTTTCCGAAAGCTTGCAATAAAGCAGATAGCCTTGTATAAATATAAAAATATCATAAATTAATTGAAAATTTGCGGGATTATTAAGGAATTCTCATTTTATTTTAATGTTCGTGCAGTATAATACAAAGTGTAGATGAAGTTGAAGTCGGTTTTCCATTAAATTTAACCAATCGGGATTAAAAATTGATGGAACCGGGTAAAGACTAACATTACAAATCTTTTGAAATTGGAGTGTGAGCCCCATGGTAACATTATTTACTTCTCCAAGCTGCACATCATGCCGTAAAGCGAAAGCATGGTTACAAGAACATGAAATTCCATACACTGAAAGAAATATATTTTCTGAACCCCTCACATTGGAGGAGGTCAAGGCAATTCTTCGCATGACTGAAGATGGCACGGATGAAATCATTTCCACCAGATCTAAAACGTTCCAAAAGCTTAATGTGGATATCGACACCATGCCGATGCAGGAGTTGTACACATTGATCATGGATAACCCTGGACTGTTGAGAAGGCCGATCATCATGGACGAAAAGCGTCTCCAAGTCGGCTATAACGAAGATGAAATACGTCGTTTCCTTCCACGCAAGGTAAGGACATTCCACCTCAAGGAAGCAAAACGTCTCGCCGAACTCTAAAAAAGAGCACCCGAGATCAGCCATATACTTAAAGTGTTATGCCCGCAGATTGCTTGAAAACTGTGGGTATTTTGGCGTATAATGATATGACAATTCCAAAAGTGGTTTTACCCTGGCACATTAAGGTATAGTATAAGTAAGCCCATACTTTATGGAGAGGAGTGAGGAGCATGAGGATTGAAAGGATCGATGAGTCTACAATCAAATTTTTCATCACCTACCAGGATATTGAAAAACGCGGCTACGATAAAGAAGATCTGTGGTTGAACCGTAAACGTGGAGAAGAATTCTTCTGGTCGATCATGGATGAAGTGAACCACGAGCACGAAGAAGAATTTTCAATGGACGGGCCGCTATGGATTCAAGTGCATGCCTATGACAAAGGAATCGAAGTGGTCGTGTCCAAATCTCAGGATGACAAACCATTCTCAATGGAGCAGAACCCTATGGATATAAATAATAAAGATGTTGAATCATTCCTTGAAAATATTTCAGGCGAGAAAGACCAGACGACGCCTGTTACGAAAGAGCCAGTAATGGTCAGGTTCGCAGACTTGGAAGACCTCATCAAGTATTCCTATGAAGTCGAAGTCGATGAAACACAGTATGAAGATCTGCTGATTGTCCATGAAGGCAGATATTACTATCAGATATTCTTCGATTACCGTATGGATTATATGGATACAGAACGGATTGAAGCAAAACTTCTCGAGTACAGCGCGCCTGCTGAAACATCCAGCCTCATTGTCGAAGAATACGGCAATATCATCATGAGTATGAACGTGAGGGGCAAAGTAAGAAAAGTTTTTCAAGAAAATTAAATTATCTGCATTTAAAATAAATCATTTTTAACCTTTTCATCCATATATAGATGAGGAGGTTTTTTTATGTTTATAGCCCACGATGAAACTGGTGGCAACGTCACTGCAAGTGAAGCGGTCAAGAACAGGAAATATTTCTGTCCGGTCTGCCTGGAGCGGGTCGTATTGAAATCAGGCAATGTAAAGACACCCCATTTCTCCCACCATCGCATAGTAGACTGCATCAGGCATCTCTACAAAAAGGAATCATTGGCTCACTTGTCGGCGAAGCATGAACTGTACTTGAGCCTCAACAAAAATCACACTGCTGCAATGGAATATTATCTGCCCGAAATAGAACAGATTCCAGATCTGCTTGTAGGGAAGCGCGCCATCGAAATCCAATATTCTCCGATTTCTCCAATGCTCATCATCGAACGCTCGAAAGGGTACCGTACACTTGGTATGGATGTCATATGGGTGCTTGATGAAACGGCGCTCCGCATCAATGGACCTCATGTGATTCCAACCCATTTCCAGTTGTCGACACAGTTCCATCATGCCTTGTTTACATATCAGGACAGGAACAGGCAATTGAAGAAATGGACGTTGCATCATCATATCGGTACAGGCCGCTGGCTGTTCCATGTAGAGGGTATGGATGCAGAAGCACTGATGCTAGACCATGAAGTGATGACTAGACAGATGCACCAGATGAACAGACAGGATATCAAACGGCTCATCCAGCATGAACGTCGGCAGAAAAGTCGGTTGAATCCCACACTTACATATATTTATCAGCTTGGACTCAATCCGGCTGATCTGCCGAAACACTTGTTGTACATTACAGAATCCGAGCGCTGGATCATGAACAGTCCCCTTGAATGGAAACTGTATTTGATGTTTGCCCTGGAGCGGGGGAGCTTGACGATTGAAGGTTTCAGACACTTCATACGCCTCCGGGAAATACAAGGGGCGCCTCAAAGCGAGCAGGTGATCCACAGGCTGCTTGGCGACTATAAGACGTTATACAATTCACAATAAGTTTCGAGACTTGAAATTTATACGCAATATTGAGAAAATTAGACTATCTGAAAATTGGAGGGTATATAATGACAAAAGTAATAACACGTGAAGAACAACAGGAGAAGTATACATGGAATCTCAAAAATATTTTCGAGTCGGACGAAGCGTTCGAAGAGAAGTATAAGGAATTGGAAGGCAGGCTGGGCGAAGCGGAACAATTCGAAGGGAACATCGACTCCCTGGAAAGACTATCGGAAGCGCTTCATACCCAGCGCGAGTTGACGGAAGAGATAGGCAAGTTATTCGTCTACTCACACCTTAAGCACGACCAGGATACATCGAATGACACCTATAGCGGTATGGAAGCCAAGGCGCGCACACTGGTTGTCAAATTCAATACGGCATGGAGTTTCCTGGTGCCTGAAATCCTGCAGATTGATGAAGATGCGCTCGAAGAATGGCGCCAGGATGAGCGTCTTTCCGAGTTCTCCTTCGATCTTGAAAAATTGAACAGGAAGCGGGAACATATACTCAGCGACAAGGAAGAGAAGCTTATGGCACAGGCAGGAGAAGTGCTGTCCAACCCGACATCGACGTTCGGCATGTTCAATAACGCGGACTTGGAATTCCCGGATGCGATCGACGCTGAAGGAAATGCGCATACACTCACACAAGGCACTTACATTGATCTACTCAAATCGAGCGACCGTGAACTGCGTAGATCAGCCTATGAAAATCTATACAAAACTTACGGTTCATTCAAGAATACATTGAGCCAGACACTGCAGGGTGTAGTATCCACACACGTCTTCGAAGCACAGGCACGCGGCTATGAATCGGCGCGGCACCAGGCGCTTTCAAACAACTTCATTCCGGAGGAAGTGTATGATAATCTGGTTGCAACCGTCAACAAGCACCTGCACCTGCTGCACCGGTATACTGAACTGCGCAAGCAGCTGCTCGGACTCGATACACTGAAGATGTATGATGTCTATACACCGATGGTGAAAGATGTCGATTTCAAGATGGAGTACGAGGAAGCGAAGGAATGGATGCTGAATTCATTAGAACCGATGGGTGAAGAGTACGTAGGCATCGTCAAGGAAGGCCTGGAGAACCGCTGGGTCGACGTCTATGAGAATAAAGGCAAGAGAAGCGGTGCCTATTCCTCCGGTACCTACGGCACAAATCCTTTCATCCTCATGAATTGGCAGGATAATGTCAACAACCTGTTCACCTTGACGCATGAATTCGGACACAGTGTCCACAGCTACTACAGCAGGCAGAACCAGCCGTCGAACATGTCCGGCTACTCCATATTCATCGCCGAAGTGGCGAGTAATTTCAACGAGGCGTTGCTTGCAGACTATATGTTCAGGAATCTTGAGGATAAAAAGAAGAAACTATATCTGTTGAATGAGCAGCTGGAAGGATTCAAGGGATCGGTATTCAGGCAGACGATGTTTGCTGAATTCGAACACAAGATCCATACGATGAAGGAAGAGGGTGAGCCGCTGACTGCCGGAAGCCTGAACGAAGTGTACGGGGCGCTCAACCGCAAATACTTTGGGGATGTGATGGAGTACGATGAATATATTGAAGTGGAGTGGGCGCGCATCCCGCACTTCTATATGAACTATTATGTCTATCAGTATTCTACAGGTTACGCAGCTGCAGCCAGCCTCTCAAAGCAGGTGCTTGAGGAAGGGTCTGAGACAGCTGAGCGTTATATCAACGAATTCCTGAAGAAGGGGTCTTCGGATTACCCGATTAACGTCCTCAAGAATGCAGGCGTCGATATGACAACTGCTGAACCAGTTGAGAACGCGATGAAAGTATTCGAATCACAGCTCGATCAGTTCGAGGCACTGCTCAAGGAGATATGATGATGGAATCCGGACCTTTGAGGTTCGGATTTCTTTAATTATGTAGACATGTAGATTAAAGTTATACAAGTATGATATGAATGCGTTTTCATTTTGTCTATATTGTGAAAAGACATGCAAAGTGTTGTTTGAAGCCTTTAACCGTGGTATATTACGTATATGGAATTTTTCTCACTGAAACATACCCCTTTGTTGTAACAGTGAAAAATTTCTCCCATCCCCTTTGTTTGAGCAGCACACTAAAGAAGGTGTGCTGCTTTTTTTAAAAAAAAGATGATAATATATATGAAGCACGGAATCCTTTTGGATTCCGTGTTTTTTTATTGGCGGAGAGATAGGAAGAATGAATTGGGTGTCTAACTCTCGTTCGTCCGGGCAACGAAGGCGAATTAGCGGTTTAACTCTCGTTCGTCTGGGCAACGAAGGCGAATTAGCAGTCTAACTCTCGTTCGTCTGGGCAACGAAGGCGAATTAGCGGTTTAACTCTCGTTCGTCCCGTCTAGTAAAAGCAAAACACCCCCTGCGAACCGGATCTTTATCCAGTTGACAGGGGGTATACTGATGAAACTATTCTCTCAATGCCGACGATCCGCCGCGGATCTGATAGTAGAAGCCGGCTTCCGTCTCGACTTCTTCAATCAGCCGCTGCAGTCTGAGTTTTTTCAATTCATTTAGCAAAAGACCGGTACGCCATTCGAAAACTGTCTTGAGTTCGTGGAAGCTGACGACTTCATATGTCTCAATGTAGTCGTGGATACTTGGCAACGGGTTTTTTTCTATTTCATGGTCGATGAGTTCATTGATGATATACGTGTAGATATGGTACGGGTATACACCCTCCACTTTGATGCCTTCCGCTTCGACATCTCCTGAAAAGAAGACGAGTGATGGAAGGGATTCGACATCCATTTCACGGTAGACCATCAGATCGCGTCTGAGGAGGCTCCGTACCGAACCTGATTGGGCATCTGCCGTGAACGACTTGACATCGAGCCCCGCAAGGCGCGCGCTCTCTTCCATATGTTCAATCGTGCAGATGTTGCGGTTCGGCATTATGCGGTTCAGCACATAGCGCATGAATGCGCGGGCTTTGTTGCGGCCTTGGATTTCGGCAGCTTTGTAGGCCAGTGCGATATTGTCGATATCTGTTGTGGATTGGGCCTGACATTTGGTCAGGACCTGAAGGGAAGGTGCAAGTATCTTTTTGACTGTCACATGCCCGCGGTATTCGATCTGGAGCCGGTTGATGACGGGCTCCAGGGCGCGACAGTCTTCTGAGAACGGATCGAAAAAGTAGAATATCTCAATCTGATGGGATACGGGTTCTAATACAAGTGCCTGTTCTCCAGTTCTATTCATGTCCTCACCCTGCTTATTCTTCTATCGTATTCACCATATGATTGGCCGTCATTTCGTAACGCTTCATGATGAATGTGCGTAAATCACCATCAAGTCCGACATCATCCATCGCTTTATCCATATTTTCAAGCCACGCATCCTTTGCTTTTGGAGTGATGCGGAATGGATTATGGCGTGCCTTCAGCATTGGATGTCCATATTCTTCCATGTAAAGGTTCGGACCACCAAGGAATTGTGTTTGGAATAATTTCTGCTTGTAGGCCGTTTCTGTCAAATCTTCCGGAAACAAGTGGTTGATGCGCTCATCGTTGCCCACGTAACCATAGAATATATCGATCATTTCATACAGCTTTTCACGGCCGATATCGTTATAGGGTATTGGCATAATTGTCACCTGTCCTGATTTCCGTCAGTTTATTGTAGAAACGTTCCACTTTGGTTATCTCTTCGCGCTGTTCGATATCATACTCCTTGAGCAGGTCCTGGAAGATGGTCTCACCCTTGTCCCGATTCGACACCTCATATTCCAACTCCAGATCTTCTGTATCAAGGTAATTGTTCTTATCCAGCACAAGCAGCCCATCCTTATACGGCACTTCCCGTCTCTTGGTCGATAAAGCGCCATATATCCTGAGCTGCGTCGTATCGATATTGAAGCGCTCCAGTTCGTTGCAGATGATTGCGGGAAGTTCATCCCGTCGGATGTTCTGGTCGAAGCTGAGGTCGTTATCAACTTCTCCATGGTATTCCATGACGCCTTTATCGGTCGGTTCTTTAAGGGTCATGACCTGGTTGCCGCCGACTGCACGTATCCTGAGCAACAGGCGGTTGTGTTTAAGATCCAGATCCGGGGTATCTATATAGAAATTGGTCTGTATGACCGGTTCGGCATTTTGGAAGAATGCCTGATCCAGCCGGCCATATTCATCGCCTGTCAATAGATTCTTGAATTCAATCTCGAGTTCTTTCATTAAATCCACTCCTTAGTGTATATTATCTATAAATTGAAAAGGACTGTAAAGTAAACAGTTTATGTCGTTATCAAATACCATTTACTATGGTAGAATAAAGTGCGCAAGGAGTGAGGAAATGGACATTTATGTTAATGGAATCAAATTCGAAGATGAAGCGCTCAAATGCTTGTCCGAGGAACGGACGGAAGGCCTCCAGGCGACGGCACGCATGACTGTCGACCCGGATGAGAAGAGCTTCATCTATCTTCTGGACGACGGCGAAGGAGCCGGTAGAGTGCATTTTGGGGAAAAGACATGGCGCATGCTGCGCGATCACCACGGCAGCGAAATCATTTTGAATACCGATGTCATATTGACTGACTTCTGGGATCAGCTGGATCACCTGGTTGATACCATCGAAGGCAACAGCTACGGGGAAGCATTCGAAAGGGCAGTCAAGGAAACATTCAAACAATAGAAGCGTTTTAAGACTGGAGTGTAGAGGATGGAACAATGGGAGAAGTTCCTCGCACCGTACAGGCAGGCAGTGGAGGAACTTAAGATAAAGCTCAAAGGCATGAGGCGGGATTACCAGCTCAACCGCCAAGCCTCCCCTGTAGAATTTGTGACGGCGCGGGTTAAACCAGTACAGAGCATAATCGAAAAGGCGAGTGCCCGCAACATACCTTACGACAAGCTGCAAGAGGGGATGTATGACATTGCAGGTGTCAGGATCATGTGCCAGTTCGTCGACGACATCGAATTGATATGCAGTCAAGTCCGCAACCGGACCGACATGAAAGTCGTCGAAGAAAGGGACTATGTGACGAATACCAAGGAAAGTGGCTACCGCTCCTACCACCTCATCGTGGAATATCCGGTCGAACGGATCGGTGGACCGGTGATCATACTGGCGGAGATTCAGATCCGCACTTTGGCGATGAACTTCTGGGCGACGATTGAGCATACATTGAACTATAAGTATAGCGGGGAATATCCACCGGAAATCAAGAAGCGTCTGCAGAATGCAGCAGAAGCGGCGTATCTGCTCGACCAGGAGATGTCTGAAATCCGTGAAGAGATACAGGATGCACAAAAATACTACACAAAGAAACGCAGCATGCGCTAGCGCTCTATGGAAAGGCGGGGTGAGACATGAAGTTCTTCATAGTGTCCAAGGGGGACACCAAATCGAACGCACTTAAAGATAAGATGATGAACTATATGATTGACATGAACATGGAACTGGATGACAAGAAGCCGGATATCGTCATTTCCGTCGGTGGGGATGGCACGCTGCTGCAGGCTTTCCACAGCTATCAGCACCTGCTCGACCATACGGCTTTCGTCGGTGTACATACCGGGCATCTCGGTTTCTATGCAGACTGGCTGCCCCACGAAGTGGAACGGCTCATCATCGCCATCCAAAATGATGAATTCCAGGTCATCGAATATCCACTTCTTGAAACGATTATACGGTATGAGTCGGAAGGAACCGAAACGCGGTACCTCGCACTCAACGAAGCGACCTTGAGGACGGATGACGGCACCACCTTGGTGATGGATGTCGACCTCAGGAATCAGCATTTCGAACGCTTCCGTGGAGACGGATTGTGCATCTCGACCCCGTCCGGCTCGACAGCCTACAACAAGGCACTCGGCGGCGCACTGATCCATCCTTCGCTGGAAGCAATCCAGATCACTGAAATCGCGTCGATCAACAACCGGGTCTTCCGGACCGTAGGCTCACCGCTGGTATTGCCTAAACACCATACCTGTCAGGTGCTGCCGGTCAACAGCGAAGTCTACAAGATGACGATCGACCACATCAATCTTGTGCATAAAGGCGTCAAATCGATACAATTCAGGGTTGCTGATGAAAAAGTGAGATTCGCCCGCTTCCGTCCGTTCCCATTCTGGAAACGGGTGCACGATTCTTTCATATCGTAGGAAAAGCACTCGCAGGGTGCTTTTTTCTTTTGTTTTGATGTAGAATGAAATTCAATATGAACAGGTGGTGGCAAAATTGGTTGAGACAATCGAGAAGACTGAGATGGAGATGGAGTACGATGTGCTCCTGGATCACCTCAGGAATGAACGTATAGATGACTTCCGGGAAGCTTTCCTGGACCTGCATAATTATGATCAGAGTGAATTTTATCTTCTGCTTGAAGAAGAAGATCGGCAGCGGCTCTACCATTTCCTCAGCCCGGAGGAGGTAGGGGAGTTCTTCGACAGCCTAGAACTTGATGAGGACGAGTATGATGAAATATTCGAAACGATGGACGCCCGCTACGCTGCAGATATGCTTGCAGAGATGCAGTACGACAACGCAGTGGATATATTGAGCGGCGTTTCAAAGGAAAAGCTGACCTCATTTCTGACGCTGATGCCGAGGAAGGACGCGCAGGAAATACGCAAGCTGATGAATTATGAAGAAGATACCGCCGGTGGTATCATGACAACGGAGTTCGTCAGCCTCACTTCACTGATGACCGTCAGGGAGGCCATGCGCCACCTCAAGCTGAAGGCGCCGGACTCGGAGACGATCTACTACCTGTTCGTCGTCGATGAAGGACGCAAGCTGGCGGGGATCCTTTCTTTGCGTGAACTGATCATAGCAGATGATGATGCCTATATCGGCGATATCATGATCGAACGTGTCGTCTCCGCCCGCGTTTCGGACGACCAGGAGGAAGTGGCGCAGATTATGCGTGACTATGACTTCCTGGCGATGCCGGTCGTCGACTATCAGGGTCATCTGGTCGGTATCATCACGGCCGATGACATCATGGACGTCATCGATGAAGAGGCAAGTGAGGACTACTCCAGGCTTGCCGGTATGAGTGAAATCGAGCCGACTTCGGATTCTTCCTTCTCCACAGCCAAAAAGCGCCTGCCGTGGCTGATCGGTCTGACTTTCATGGGGATGATCACCGCTACAATGCTCACGCGCTTCGAAGATACGCTGGCGCAGGTTGCCATATTGGGTGCATTCATCCCAATCATCGGCGGGATGGCGGGAAACAGCGGGACACAATCTCTGGCGGTTGCGGTGCGGGGGATTGCGACCGGTGAAATAAAGGAATCGAGCAAGGTTAAACTTGCCTTCCGGGAGATGGGTTCCGGCTTGATAACAGGGTCGGTCTGCGGGATTCTTTTGTTCACCATCATCACCTTATTGTATGATTCGTCAATTCTTGGTATGATCGTGGGCGTCAGTCTGCTGATTGCGATGACGTTGGCGACACTGCTCGGCACACTCATCCCACTGGTGATGGATCGCTTGAATATTGATCCGGCGGTGGCGAGCGGGCCGTTCATCACCACGTCAAACGATATCATCAGTCTGCTCATCTATTTCACACTTGCTAACGCACTAATGTCTTACCTCATATAAGGAGTAGCTTATGGAACACGGACCATCCGTAGTGTCGTTGGCCATCGTTGTGCTGGCGGCATTACTGACCCCTATACTCATCAGCAGATTGAAAGTCAGCTTCCTGCCGGTCGTTGTGGCGGAGATTATCGTAGGCGTCATCATCGGCGACTCCTTTTTCGATATCGTCGACGGCAACGACCCTTGGCTGAAGGTATTGTCTACACTTGGATTCATCTTTCTGATGTTCCTCAGTGGACTTGAAATCGATTTTGACGCGTTTACGCAGAAAGCGAGTCGCCAGAAGAAATCAAAGATCCTGAAAAGGCCGTTGCCGAACATACTGATGCTGACGACGGGCATATTTGCAGCGATGCTCGGCCTAAGCCTCTTGTTTGCGCTGCTTATGCGGGGCCTTGGGATATTTGACGATGTCTTTCTGCTCGTCATCATCATCTCAACCATTTCGCTTGGTGTCGTAGTGCCGACTTTGAAGGAGGCGAATCTGATCAGCACCCGGATGGGGCAGATCATCCTGCTGATTGCAGTCATTGCGGATTTGACGACGATGATAATGCTCGCCCTCTATTCCCAGCTCTACGCGGATGCAAGCAAGCCGCTGTGGCTGATGGGGATACTTGTGGCCTTTGCCATCCTATTCTATTTCCTCGGCCGTGTCATGAACGGCTCGGAGTTCATCAAATCTCTGAATAACGGTACGATGCAGATCGGGATGCGCGGCGTCTTCGCCCTCATCATCATGCTTGTCGCTTTGGCTGAAGGTGTCGGGGCTGAGAATATACTCGGTGCCTTCATCGCCGGCTGTATCGTCAGCCTGCTGAAGCCGGACCAGGATATTGTCCATAAGTTGGACTCGTTCGGCTATGGATTCTTCATCCCGATATTTTTCATCATGGTCGGAGTTGAGTTGAATCTGCCTGCGCTGTTTTCGGACAGCCGGGTGTTCGTACTGATTCCGGTACTGCTGTTTGCGTTTCTGTTCAGCAAACTGATACCGGTGGCGTTCCTGCTGCGGTATTTTGACTTGAAGCGCGTCACGGCAGCCGGTTTCCTGTTGACCTCGACACTGTCGCTCATCATCGCAGCGGCAGTCATCGCCGAACAGATCGGCATGATAACGAATTCCGAGAGCGGCATGTTCATATTGAGTGCTGTCATCGCCTGCATCATCACCCCGGTCGTCTTCAAGCAGCTCTACCCGGAAGGTGAGAATGAAGACCGTGTCATCAATGTGACGATCTTCGGCAACAACCAGCTGACAGTGCCGGTGGCGCACAGCGTCGCCGGGGGTCTGTATAATGTCAGGCTCATCTTCCACAAGAATTTTTCCGACTCTAGGGAAAGGAATACAGAGAACCTCTCATTCCAGGAGATACCGGAGTATTCCGAAGAAGCCCTGGACGCAGCCGATGCATTCGACAGCGATATCGTGGTCGTCGGAGCCAATGCGGCGGACATCAATTGGCGTGTCGCGGAAATGGCTAAAAATCGGGGAGTGGAACGGATCATCTACAGAATCGAAGACCCGACAAGGGAACAGGCCATCAAAGGACTTGGATACGAGCCATTCTCTGCACTGTTGAGCTCGAAGACACTATTGCGCGGATTGATCGAATCTCCGCACATGATGGATCTCCTGACGGATGAAGAGACGGCCATCTATGAGATACAGATGAACAACTACCGCTACGATGAAATGATCCTGCGTGACTTCCCGTTCACTGCAGATATCATCTTCCTTCGGATCATGCGTGGACAGGAGTCGATTGTGCCCCACGGGGATACCAGACTCCAGGTGGATGACCGTATATTCATGACGGGATCTAGGGAGTATGTGGAAGAATTGAAGCGGGAACTGGAACTATATTAACGAATGCACCCTCCGGGGTGCATTTTTTCTTATAAGATGGTGCTTTCTTTTTTGTTGCAATCAGAGATGAAAAACTGTAGATTAGTAGTAGGTACTAACATTAAATCATAAGCACGTGGATATGGATCCATGTGTAATGAAAAAGGGAGTTTATGACTTATGAATCTCGAAGGTAAAACTTTTGTTATCATGGGCGTTGCCAATAAGCGCAGCATCGCCTGGGGTGCCGCGCGGGCCCTCGATAAAATGGGTGCAAAACTGGTATTTACAATATTGAATGAACGCTTCAGGCGCGAACTGGAGAAAATCTTGGGTGACCTAGAAGGCAACCACGACATCATCGTGGAATGTGACGTCACGGACGACAAGCAGGTAGAAGCAGCGTTCAAGGAAATCGGCGAGAAGACAGGCGGCATCGATGGTCTGATGCACGCAATCGCATATGCTGGAAAAGATGAACTCCAAGGCGGCTACAGCGATACTACCCGTGAAGGCTTCAAAAACGCTCTCGACATCAGTGCGTATTCCCTGGCAGTGGTATCAAAACATGCTAAAACAATCATGAATGAAGGCGGCAGCATCGCAACGATGACTTACCTCGGCGGAGAGCGCGCAATGCCTAACTACAATGTCATGGGTGTTGCCAAAGCAGCCCTCGAATCCAGCGTACGCTACCTTGCACTCGACCTCGGCGAGTCCGGCATCCGCGTCAACGCCGTTTCAGCCGGCCCGATCCGTACCTTGAGCTCTTCAGCGGTCGGAGATTTCAAATCCATCCTGAAGGAAATTGAAGAACGTGCACCACTTAAACGCAACGTTGATCAGCTTGAAGTCGGCAACACTGTCGCATTCCTGCTCAGTGATTTGGCGAGCGGCATCACAGGAGAAGTCCTCCATGTCGATTCCGGTTACCACATCATGGCTTAATATAGCTGAAAAAGCAGCACCCGAAGGTGCTGCTTTTTTATTTCGGGCTGTATCCGTTGTTGAGTAGAGTGGTGCTAATTCCCGTTCGTCGCGTGGACGAGGGCGAGTTGGGGTGCTAATTCTCGTTCGTCGAGCGGACGAGGGCGAGTTGGGGTGCTAATTCCCGTTCGTCGCAACAAACGAACGAGAGTTACATCAAAACTGACCACCATCCAGCTTAAGCGGGCAATAAAAAAAAGCGTTCCAAATATATTGGAACGCTCCTTGACACTCAGCCTTCGCCGAGTTTATATGTTTCATATACCTGCCAGACGCCATTGTCGAGCTGGTAAAGAAGACTCATTTTATCAAGTGTTTCTTGGTGATCGATGCCCACCATGCTGAGTTGGCCGAAGATGTCTTCGTACTCCTGGGTAGTCTGTCCTTGGGCAATCGTCAAGTGTGGCACGAAAGGATGGCTGTTTTCGCCATAGAATTCGCCATCATTCAAATCGTCATGCAGAGCGACAAGTTCGTCATTCTTTTCTACTTTGAAATAGATGACTAGAGAGTTCGGTGAGAAACTTGAAACTTTCTTGATTTCGATGTCAGTTGGTTTGTGCTTTTTAGCAATTTCTTTTAGATGTTGTGAAATTTTTTCTTTTTCGGATTCATCCGCTTCAAACTTTTCCTTTAGAGTGATATGCGGGGGGATCAGTGCATAATGCGCATCATATCTTTTTCTATATTGGTTGACTTTATCCTGCAGCTGTTTAGATGGAAACATTGCTATTCCGAAATTCATCGTAATTCCTCCCTGCTTTGTTATACCTTAAGTATATCAAAGTTTTCTCAAAATGCCATAATATTCTAACTTAAGAAGTGTTTCATCGCCGGTTCCAAGATTGGTTTCCACGTTTTCCAGATGTGGCCACCGTCTAACTCTTCATATTTATATTCAAGCAGCCGGGTGGAAAGATGCTCATGCAGTTTGCGGTTCGGCATCAGGAAATCGGCACGATCTTTCGAGATGCTTTCAAAATCATCCTCTTCCAACCCTATAGTATGATACATGTCAAGATGCATGAGTGAACTTTGGGATTCGAAGCGGGCGATGAAATCATCGTCAACATAAGGACTGAGCGCCAATACATTGGAAAATGTGGCCGGATAGGTGATGGCGACCGACAATGCGAAGCTTGCAGCGAGCGATTCCCCCATCAATGTGCGGGAAGTGCCGACCTTTAGTGTCGGGAAGTGTTCATCAACCCAACTCATCAACTCATGGGCAGTGAAAGAAACGAATTTTTCATGGTGCTTGCCGTTCGGGCTGAAGTGGTCATAACGCCAGTCGACGTCAGGGTAGGGCACCCCGATGATGATGGCCCGGTCTATCTCTTCTGCCTCACGCAATTTCTCATACGTCCGTTCAAGCTGTCCGAAGCGGAAGAAGTCCTGGCCGTCGAATGTAATGATGACCCTGTGTTTATAAAGGTCTGAAAAGTTTTTTGGTATATAGTACTGGATTTCATAAGTGTCATTTAAAATTTCCGATTTGAAATCAATACTGTGTATTTTCCCTGGTGTCATTTCCATAAAAATTACCCCCTCTTGGTTATTCTACCAACAAGGGGGCAAGTGTGAAACATCAATGATGGTATTTAACGCTCATCATCGCCGTAATTCATATTATATTCCTGTTCATCCTTAAGGCGTTTCGGATAGTCCACATGCCAGAAATCTGCCGATTTGACTGTAGCTGGGTCTGGAGAGTAGATTGCGTACTTTCCTGAGCCCTTTTCCTTCTTCTGCTTCTCGAAGTCCTTCAGTGCAGCGATGGCCGGCTTCTGCAGGATGAGTATGCCGATGACGTTCAGCCAGGCCATGAGGCCTACACCGAGGTCACCCATATCCCAAGCCAATCCAGCCGAGTTGATCGTGCCGTAGAATACCGAACCGATCAGCAGCACGCCGAGCAGAGTCTTTACGATCGGCCAGCGGCCTTTCGTCAGATAGACGAGGTTCGTCTCTGCGATGTAGTAGTATGCAAGTATTGTAGTATAACAGAAGAATAGAAGTGCAAATGAGATGAAATAAGAACCGAATCCGACGAAACCAGCCTGGAAAGTATCCTGGCCACTGAATGCCTTATCGAGGCCGGCCTGTGTATAGGCCACTGTGCCTTCTACGTTCTGCTCGCCACCCGGCGTTTCCTGATAGACACCACTGTCTACGAGGAGGCCACCTTCACCATCTGAAACATTGTACATGCCTGTCATAAGAATCATGAGAGCCGTCGCCGTACATACGAAAAGTGTATCGACATATACGGAGAATGCCTGTACAAGTCCTTGTTTGGCAGGATGTGAAACTTCAGCTGCACCTGCTGCGTGAGGTCCGGTACCCTGACCGGCTTCATTGGAGTAGATGCCGCGTTGGACGCCGATTGCGATCATCGCGCCGATGATGCCGCCGAACTGCTGCTCCATGCCAAAGGCACTTTTGAAGATGAGAGCGAACATGGCAGGTACTTCCTGGATGTTCATGATGACCACGATGATGGCCACCAATACATATACGAGAGCCATGAACGGCACCACTGCCGTTGCAACATTGGCGATTGATTTGATCCCGCCGAAGATGACCAGGCCGACAAGTACTACAAGAATCGCGCCGATCACCCAGTGTGGCATGGTGAACGAGTTCGTCATGGAACCTGCTATAGAGTTGGACTGGATGCCCGGAAGCAGGAAGCCAGTGGCAAGAATCGTTACAAGTGCGAAAACTGCGGCGTAGATTTTACCGAACTTCCCACCTATCCCCTTTTCTATGTAGTACGCTGGACCACCGCGGTACTGATTGTCTTCATTCTGCTTATAGATCTGCGCCAGAGTGGATTCCACAAATGCGCTGCCTGCCCCTAGGAAGGCAATGAGCCACATCCAGAATATCGCACCTGGCCCCCCGATGTAGATGGCTGTAGCGACCCCGACTATGTTCCCCGTACCGACACGGCCGGATAAAGATACAGCCAAGGCTTGGAAACTGGAAATTCCGACTGGTGATCTTTCACCTTGGAACATAAGCCGGATCATTTCCTTGAAGTGCCTGATCTGGAAGAAGCGCATCCTCAAACTGAAGTACAGTCCTACGGCCAGCAGACCGTATACAAGAGGCGAGCTCCAAACGAGGCCATTAAGAAAATCAACGATTGTCTGCATACTATTTCCCCTTCCCCTTTGTCTTGAAGATTCTGACAACTTTAATTTTACTTGTATACAATTCATTTGTCCATATAAATATTATTAGGTATTCTAATTTATGATACAATGGGTTCTACTTTAACAACCCGTAAGGAGATTATGCCAATGACTAATAAAGTATGGTTCCAAACTGGTATTGCAATCATCATTACACTGCTGATCATCATGCTGGTCATCAGGGTCCAGGTCATTTTTGAACCGATATTCACGGTAGTCGCGACGATTTTCTTCCCGCTTCTGCTGGGTGGCCTCCTGTATTATATCACTGAGCCGATACAGCGCTTTCTGGAAAAACGGCGTGCCGGGCGCCTGACGAGCATTCTGGCGGTTTTCGTCATCATTCTGCTTTTGCTTGCCCTCCTCACCATCCTGATCGTACCAATGGTGACGCAGCAAGTTCAGAATCTGATTTCCCGTGCCCCAGTAATTCAGAATGAGATAGAACAGCTGTTCAATTATGCACTTTCCCAGCGGGATAAATTGCCGTTCGATCCGCAGAAATATATCCAGGATGCCCTGGACCGCGGTTCGGAGATGCTGTCGAACGTAGCGAGCAATGTCATGGCGATCCTATCAGGTACGGTCAGCGTGCTGATCACGTTCATTCTAATTCCGTTCTTCTTCTTCTTCCTGCTGAAGGATCATGAGAAATTCGTACCGGCGATGGTGTCTCCATTCAAAGGGACATTCAAGCAGTTCCTGACCGAACTGCTGCATGACATAGACAATACTTTACGTGCATTCATCCAAGGTCAGATGCTTGTCAGCTTCATCCTTGGCATCATCCTCTACATCGGCTATGTTTCCATCGGCCTTGAATATGCACTGCTGCTTGCGATATTCGCATTGTTCATGAACCTGATTCCGTTCATCGGGCCCTGGATGGCTTTCATCCCGGCTGCGCTGCTTGCATTGATCCAGGAACCCATCATGCTGGTGTGGGTGTCCCTGATCACTTTAGTCGCCCAACAGATTGAAAGTAATCTGATTACACCGAATGTAATGGGCCAGACACTGAACCTTCATCCACTTACTGTCATAACAGTCGTTCTTGCGGCAGGCAATATCGCCGGGTTCATCGGCATGCTGATTGCGATACCGACTTATGCAGTAATCAAGACCGTCATCAGAAATATATGGAACTACCGTGCAAACATCAGAAATACGATGCTGTCGGAACCGCGCAATACCTAGACCGGACGGGGACTTTCCCCGTCTTTTTTGATGATGAAATGGCTCATTGCCGCTTGCCCGAGATGAAAAGCGGGTATAAGTAATGGAATAATCCTGATGGGGGATGATGCCATGAAAGTGACAATAGTAGGGATGTGGAACAGTTTTCCGAAGTATTCGGAACCGACATCCGGCTGCCTGATGCAAAAGAATGGAGTGAATCTGCTGATCGATGCAGGCAGTGGCGTAGCCGGCCAAGTACAGAAGTATGTTGATATCCACACCATCGACCACATATTCCTGACACACTACCACCATGACCACGCAGGGGACATCCAAGCTTTTGTACTGGCGCGGAAACTGGCACGGGAACATAAAAAAACCGACCGCAATCTGAAGGTGTACGGGCCGGAAGGCGGTCTGCCCGTACGCGAGATCCGCCGTGCACGATATAGCACATTCCAGCCCATCCGGGCTCAAAAGACTTATACAGTCGGTCCCTTCAAACTGGAGTTCCACCGCAACGAACACAGTACGGAAACTTATGCAATACGGGTGACGGATGATACCGGTGCCGTCCTCGTCTATACGTCGGATACATGCTACCGGGGCAGCCTGGTGCGCTTTGCATTCGGGGCCGACCTGCTCATTACCGACTGTAGACTGTATGAAGGCTATGACGGCAAAGTGGAAGGCCATATGAATGCAGAAGAGGCTGGACGCCTGGCGTCGAAGGCAGACGCTACCGAGACGATACTTACAAATTTGCCTCACCACGGCGCGTTGGAAGTACTGCTTGACAGTGCCAAGCAGCACAGGGTAAAAAAAATTAGGCTGGCCGAGGCCGGCATGCAAGTTGAAATATAGGAGACGTAGAGTGTAGATTCCTGACAAAAAAAGGATGGCACCCATTTGGGGTCCATCCTTTTTATGCGGCATCTGAAGTGCGCCGCTCCTCTGAATCAATCTGATACAATACCCGGTTGATCTCCACCTGGTTGATCGCTTCCACAACGAAGTACGCAATGATGGAATAGATGATGATAACCGCAATCAGCAGCACATTCGATTGGATGACGCTTAAAACAAGCGCCGGCATGAAGACGAGGGCCATGAAGATGAGGAGCATACCCAAACGGTTGCCGCTTATCGCCCGTTGGGCTGTGGCGACCTCCTCGCTATATTCACGGTTGATGCGCTCGAGATCTATCGCAGACGGGTCCCGGTAAAGTTTCGTTATCCGGATATCTCCACCATATGGATTTTCAACATAACGCAGATCCATATGACTGTTGTTCCATGTCAGATACTTAAAAAAATTCACAATATTCCTCCTAACTATTCAAAAGATTGTGCGTTTATTATATACTGTATACATATTTAATTCAAAGGGGTGTTTTAGATGGCGCAGAAAGGATCGGATGACAAGCAGTTTTCGAGACGCGATTTCCTTAAGACGACCGGTGTGGCCACGGGAGGCATTATCGGAGGTTCCCTGATCGGCGGCTTTGTCGGCTATAATTTGAACGATGGCGACACCGCCTCAGACACCAGTGGCGAGAACAAGGGTGAGGGCGCGGCAGACGGCGGGTCAGAGAACCCCGGCCGGATCTTCTTCCATAATGATGCACAGTTCGAAACGATTTCACAGGCCATGGAGCGCATTTATCCGGAAGATGATATGGGGCCCGGCGCAATCAAGCTCGGTGCACCGTATTTCCTTGATATGCAGCTGGCAGGCGCATACGGCAACAACTCCAAAGAATACATGAAAGGGCCATTCTATGAAGGGGAACCAACCCAAGGCTATCAGTCGCGCCTGACGCGGGCGGAACTGTTCACTTTAGGCATAGAGCGCCTGGATGCGGAAGCCAACGAGGCATTCGACGATGATTTTTCAAAGCTTGACGGAGAAGATATGGATGAAGTGCTGACGAAATTCCAAAAGGGTGAAGCGGATATGGGCGTGCCTTCTGCGACAGCAAAACCGGAGGACTTCTTCAACCTGCTGCGTTCCGCGACAATCGAAGGGGTCTACTGCGATCCGATGTACCGCGGCAACCGTGGTATGGAAGGATGGAAGATGAAGCAGTTCCCGGGACACCAGCACCAGTATATCGATAAGATCGACAGCGGAGAATTTGAGGATATCAAACCGCAATCTCTATATGGAGGTAAAAGCTGATGGCAAAAGAACTTGATAAAGTGGATGTATTGACGGTCGGCGTTGGATGGACAGGCGGCATCATAGCAGCTGAAGCAGCCAAAGAAGGCTTAAAAGTAGTGGGCCTTGAGCGCGGTAAGGAACGGGGTACGGAAGATTACCAGAATATCCATGACGAATACAAATACGCGATACGCTATGAACTGATGCAGGATGTCTCCAAAGAGACGCTGACGTTCAGAAATTCACCTGACCAGCGGGCCTTGCCGATGCGCCAGCTCGGCTCGTTCCTCCTTGGTGAAAACCTCGGTGGAGCGGGGACGCACTGGAATGGGCAGACATGGCGGTTCCTGCCGTACGACTTCGAAATCCGCAGCATGACGGAAGAGAAGTACGGTGAGGATAAACTGATGGAAGATGACGGTTACAGACTCCAGGACTGGGGCATTACATACGATGAGCTGGAACCTTATTTTGACCGGTTTGAGAAGACGTGCGGCCTTTCCGGTGAAGAGAACCCACTCGGCGGCAAGCGTTCGGATGCCTATCCGACACCCCCTATGATCAAGACACCGATTCTTAAGAAATTCGAAAAAGCATCATCCGGGCTTGGCTACAGCCCAATCATGATGCCTTCGGCAAACTTGAGCGAAGCATTCGAAAATCCGGACGGCCAAAAGATCCAGGCCTGCCAATACTGTGCGTTCTGTGAACGTTTCGGCTGTGAATACGGCGCGAAATCCTCTCCTGAAATCACGGTGATACCAGCTGCCCGGGAGACCGGCAACTTTGAAGTGCGCACACACTCCAATGTCGTTGAAATCCTGACGGACGAAGACGACGACAGCCGGGTGACCGGCGTCAAATATGTCGATACACGCACCCGGGAGGAATTCATCCAGCCAGCGGACGTGGTTGTGCTGAACAGCTATGTATTCAACAACTACAAGCTCCTCAGGGTATCAGACATCGGCAAGCAATATGATCCTGAGACGGAGGAAGGGACGCTTGGACGCAGCTACTGCTACCAGATATTTGGTGGTGCCACAGGCTTCTTCGATGAGCAATTCAATACATTCATGGGAGCCGGTGCATTAGGAATGGCATTTGATGACCACAATGGGGATAACTTCGACCATTCGGATCTCGATTTCCTGCATGGCGGCAACATCTCGGTCACACAAACAGGCAACCGTCCGATTGCGACAAACCCGCTCCGCCCGGACACACCGTCATGGGGCAGCGAGTTCAAGAAGGAATCCATCGAAAACTATACGCGTACATTAAGTGTTTCAGGCCAGGGCGCAACGCTGCCGCATAAGGATAATTACATCGATCTTGACGAAACGTATAAGGACGATTACGGTGTGCCGCTCGTCAAATTGACATACAACTTCAAAGACCAGGATCGTGCCCGCCATCAGCATCTCGCCGAACGTTCGGCTGAAGTGCTTGAGGAGATGGGGGCTAAAGAAGTATCGAAAGCTGCAGAACTCGGCGACTACAGCATCGTACCTTACCAGTCCACGCACAACACAGGCGGTACGATCATGGGGGATGATCCCGAGAAGAGTGTCGTCAACACCTGGTTGCAGCACTGGGATCGTGATAATCTTTTTGTGGTCGGCGCGGGAAATTTCGTGCATAATAGTGGATATAACCCAACCGGTACTGTGGGTGCACTTGCATACCGCTGTGCTGAAGGGGTGATCCGATTCGCCAAGGAAGGCGGACGTCTTGAAGATAAGTAGGTGATATAAATGGATCCATATCAGAATATGAACATCAGCCCCACCGATAAGCGCAAAGCGGAAAAGAATAAAAGCGCTGATGCGGGGGGCAATGGTGGAAATGGGAATGGGTCTGGCAATAATACGCCGACACCACCGGAAGAACCGTCGCGGAAGCGGAAACGGGTGACGCATGAAGAGCCTTTTGCGCCTCTCATGGATCATATCGAAGATCTGAGGTCTATGCTCCTCAAGTCGGCGATCGTGTTCGTCGTCTGGTTCTTCACCATATTCTCCACCGTCGGCTGGTGGTTCCCGATCGTGTCGAAGGGCGCAGATATCGTGGTGCTTGGACCGTTTGAAGTAATCCGCTTCTACATCCAGACCTCAGCAGCCATCAGCCTTGGGCTGAGCATTCCGTTCATATGCTGGTTCCTATGGCAGTTTGTACGGCCGGGCCTGGTCGAGAAGGAGACCCAATTCCTGAAGGGGTCCCTGCCGATCATGCTCGTGCTATTCGTTATCGGAGTGTCGTTCGGCTATTTCGTCGTGCACCCGATCAGCTATTTCTTCCTGATCCAGATGGGGCAGGTCAATTTCGATGTGCTCGTGACGGCGGATGAATATATGTCCTTCCTGCTTATTACCACGATTCCCTTCGGTCTGATTTTCCAGCTGCCGATAGTGGTCCTGTTCCTGAGTCATATTGAACTGCTTGACTCAGAGTTCATGCGGAAATCAAGGAAGTATGCATATTTCGCCTTGATGGTCGTCACAGCCATCATCGCACCACCCGACTTCTTCACGCATATCATCACTCTGTTGCCGATGATCGGCCTCTATGAAGTGAGTATTGTACTGGTCAGGCGCAAAGAACGGCGCACCGCCAAAAAAGAAGCGGAAAAGGCAGAAGCAGCTTAAAAGGAGGCTCTAGGAGCCTTCTTTTTTGTGCCTAGTTATTTTATCCAGAATGTACCTGCAAGGTGAATATCTGGTATAGTACAATATAGGAAAAGGAGGGGCTTCATAAATGAAAAAAGTAAGAAAAGCGGTCATCCCAGCGGCTGGACTCGGTACCCGGTTCCTGCCGGCGACCAAGGCCATGCCAAAGGAAATGCTGCCGATCCTCGATAAGCCGACGATCCAGTATATAGTGGAGGAAGCGGTCGAAGCGGGTATTGAAGATATCATCATCGTCACCGGCAAGCACAAGCGTGCCATTGAAGATCATTTCGATCATCAGCTGGAACTTGAAATGAACTTGAAAGAGAAGGGGAAGTACGAGTTGCTTGAGAAGGTTGAGCATGCGACCGGACTTGCAAATATCTTCTATGTCAGACAAAAATCCCCTAAAGGGCTCGGACATGCCATACATACTGCCAAGCAGTTCATCGGGGACGAACCGTTCGCCGTGCTGCTCGGGGATGATATCGCCGATAATGAAGGCGGAAAGCCCGCCATCGGCCAGCTGATCGCCCATTACGAAGAATGCCAAAGTTCGGTCATCGGTGTGAAGCAGGTGCCGGCAGAGGAGACTTCCCGCTACGGGATAGTCGAATACGATGGCCAAAAGGATAACCTTTACCATCTGACCGATATGCATGAGAAACCGGGCCCGGGCGTAACGGATTCCACACTCGCCATCATGGGACGCTACGTTCTTGCGCCTGAGATTTTTGATCATCTTGAAAAAGGGGAAGTTGGAGCAGGCGGTGAAATCCAGCTGACCGATTCCATCCGGGCGATCATCGAGTCGGGCGGCGATGTCCATGCCGTTGATTTCGAAGGCACACGTTACGACGTCGGCGACAAGGCCGGATTCGTCAAAACGACGATGGAATATGCGCTTAAATCCGATATGCGCGATGAACTGCTTGAATTTATGGAAGACTCCCTGAAGCGTTACGACAGGATAAGAGAATAGAAAAACTGCGGCAGTCCATGCCCCAAAATTCCGGGGAATCGCATGGGGTGCCGCTTTTTATCTTCAAAGTGTAAAATTAGTCAAAATAAAAAGAGCAAATCAGGCATTTTCCTCCATATATTATGTAGGAGGTGCATGTCATGTTTATAACAGATAGAAGAAAATCAAAGGAGCTCCTGTTTTACGAAGCGTTGGAAGTGCGCTGTAGCTTGACGGGACAGGAAGTGAAAAGGCTTAGGGCATTGCGTCGGGGCTTCGAAGGTGAGAGGGCCTATGACGCGCTGTGGGAAGCGGCCGGCCATGATCACCTGTTGATTTTCCGGGACATCTGGCTACAGGTCGGAAATGCAGTGCTCCAGGCAGATGTGCTTATTATTGATGACGGCCAAGTGACTGTGAATGAGATAAAAAATTATTCAGGGTTATATCGGCTGGAAAATGCTGTATGGTCAGTCAACGGCTACCGTATTTCTGAAGACCCGGTCGCCCAGGTGAGGCGGACTGTCGGCAAGCTGACACATATAAGGTCGAAAGGCGGGCATTCATTTCAGATTGACGGGAAAGTCATTTTCATCAATCCCGACTTTAACCTCACCTCTGATTCAGAAACAGATGACCGGCATATCATCAACCGGACAATGCTGAAACCCTATATGGCGGATATTGCAGCAGGGTATGCCAGTAGAGAAGCATCGGACGTCGCCGAGACCATCAAGTCATGTATCATCGATGACCCGATGCGCGTCCCAGAACTCGATCCCAGCCGTATAAAGCCAGGGATTCGCTGTGCCCGCTGTAGCGCCGTTGATTTATCGATTAAAAGGTATGCAGTCGAATGCCGGCAGTGCGGCCACCACGAAACCACCGAGCGGCTGGTCGTGCGCGCTATAGTCGATCATTCCAATCTATTTCCCGATGCTTCCATGGATAAAAAGCAGATCCGGTGGATGCTTGCCGATCAGGTTGGGCTCAGATGTATAGAACACGCCCTGACGAAATATTGCATAGCCATAAAAAGAGGCAAACATGCAGCATACACTGTCGAAACACACTATCTTGAAGAATTATTGGCAATCAAGCAGTATAAATCAAGATATGAGAAGAAACCCTCTCAAATTTGAGTTGAGTCTCCAATTCCCGTTCGTCGCCGGAACGAAGGCGAGTTAACGTTCCAATTCTCGTTCGTCGCCGGAACGAAGGCGAGTTAACGTTCCAATTCTCGTTCGTCGCCGGAACGAAGGCGAGTTAACGTTCCAATTCTCGTTCGTCGCCCAAACGAAGGCGAGTTACCTAATCAATCACCCCGCAACAAAATAAAACCACTCCCACAAGCGGCGCATTCCGCATGATGGAAGTGGTTCAATATGTCTATTCCAAATATTCGACGACTTCGACTTCGTCGGTATAGTATTTCATATGGTCGCTGACATCCTGATAGACGCCGTCGGCGTCATTGAGGCCGTACTCGGTGGCGTCGGTCAGCGGAACGAGTTCAAAGTCATCGAACTCATTGCTGTGCATATAGGTAGGCATGAATTTCACCGCATCGACGGAGATGTCTTCATCGCCTCCACTGTAGGTGATGTCAAAGCCGATTATGCCGCCGAGCTTCGTCTCCAGACTCTGCTGGGCGCTGAAGAAATTGCCGAGCGAGTAGGCGATCACAGTCTCCTCACCGTCCTCGCGCTCATAGATGTCGACGGGCTGAAGCACGTGTGGGTGGTGGCCCAGTATGATGTCGGCCCCGGCATCGGCGATCTGCTCAAATTGCTGGACATGTTCATCCCTCGGGAACTCCTCGTACTCATTCCCCTGGTGCATGCTGACAACCAGCATATCGACTTCATCCCGCAAGTCTTCCATATCGGATAAAATCGTCAGCATATCAATCAGATTGACGAGGTGGTCCTCCCCTTCAGGAACCGGGATGCCGTTCGTGCCGTAGGTGTAGGCGAGGAAGCCGACCGACACCCCTTCAACATCGATGATGCGCTGGCGCTTCCGGTCTTCTGGACTGACATTCGCCCCGACATATTCTATCCCTTTCTCCTTCAAAATATCAGTTGTACGTTCGACTCCTTCAGTGCTGCGGTCGAGCGTATGGTTGTTGGCGAGTGAGACGATGTCTGCATTCAGATGTTCAAGCAGATCGGCAGCCTCAAGCGGCGCGTTGAACATCGGATAGCCACTCAATCGCAACTCCTCGCCGCCGATCGGGGTCTCCTGGTTCATGAATACGAGATCTTTATCCTGCAGATAAGGCGCAACCTCATCGACCCGTGAGGTGAAGTCGTAGCCTGATTCGGTCTCGACATCTTCATAGAGGTGGTCATGTATCAGCACATCACCCGTTGCGGCGAAGTTGAAGGATGTCTCAAGGTCGAAATGGGTCTCGACCACGTTATGTATCGCGTCTCCGGATATCTGTTCGAGCGTTTTATCATATACAGCATGCGCCTCGTAGTCAGCATCACCAAAAGGGAGGCTGAGCATCAGAAGCATCATCATCTTCAACATATATAAATCCCCCTTGTCTTTTATATTGATTCTACAATGAAGGCACATATATAACCAGTGATTGCATAAAAAAACTTCCCGATCCTAAAATGGATGGGAAGTCACAAATGCCGGTAGCGAGAATCGAACTCGCAGCTCTGCCTTACCATGGCGGTATTTTACCATTAAACTATACCGGCTGGATGGGTTGGTCGGATTAGGTCCGCCAAACACCATTCATATTATCATGCGTCTTGGAAGTTGGCAAGGGTCATTTTGACACTATTGTCGGGCTGTGCGCCAATTTGTGAAGAAAAGGACGCCGTAGTATAGGAAGAGGATGATGAAGATCAATCCGCTGGCCGTAAGTGTGGCGGTCACCGTCCCGAATATATCTGCCGTCAGGCCGCCAAGGACCGGACCGATCATTGCACCGATTCCCTGGATGGAACTGATGACACCCCAGGACTCTTCCTTACTGCTTGCACCGATGCTGCCGGCGAGATACTTGTTCCATGCAGGCAGCATGATGCCGTAGGAAAGCCCGATGAAGCTTGCGATGATGAAGATCAGCCACACCGTTTCGAGTGTGCTGAACCAGATGACGCCAGCTGCGTATATGAAGAAGCCGCCGACGATGACGGTGCGGGTGAACCGCTCTGTATGGGCATCGAGTGCCCGGCTCAACACGGTCATTGAAAATCCGACGAGGCCGAACACGATCAGGATAAAGAACGTGTATTCAAAATAGTTCAATTCAAGCAGCGAGGTGATGTACGTCGGCAGGACCGGCAGCAGCATGCCGACGCCGAGCCCCTGAAGCATGATGCCGGGCATGTTGCGCATATGATGGCGCAGGATCTCCCACGTCTCGCCAAGCGGCAGCCGGCGCTTGCGGCGGCTCGCGGTGGCCTCCCCATGCGTCTCTACTTTGTAGTCGCCTGGCAGGATCAGGAAGATGATGAAGTTCAGGGCGAAGACGATCACCATCGCAACGACCGCCGCAGCATCGAATATGCCGATCAGGAAGTTCATGATGACCATGCCGGCACCGAGGCCGGAGAGCCAGGAAAAGAAGATGAGGCCCATTTCCCGCCCGCGGTTTTCATCCTGCACATTGGATAATGCGATGATCCAGATCGGACAGACGCTGATGCCGAGCAGGCATGCTGCGATCAAAAGCGAGTAGAAGCTCTGATCGAACATGACGAGCGCCATGGCACCGACGCCGACGAGGTAACTCAGGAACATCGTCCACCAGGCACCGATCTTACGCATGATGAAACCAAGCCAGATGTTGGTCACGGCATCGAATACATAATGCATCGTGATGACGATGGACGATAGGCTCAGTGAAATGATGCCGATCGTCGGCAGGGCCGGTAGGTAGCTGAGTATGAACATGCCCCGGACGACTTCCGTCAGGCACAGTATGAAAGCGAGTTTCCAGAATCGTTTCTTTTTTGTATTGGTTGTCATTATGTCACCTTTTATAACGCCGTCAGCTCCTGTACGGGCATGAAGACGCTGCATTTTATGGTTGTCATCATTGTTCAGATGATACGGAACGGTTTGCCCTTCTGTCAATTCCCACTATTAAAGAACATTCTTCTATTGTATAATATAAAAGTTGAAAGGTGGCAGGAAAAATGAATTCGAAGACATTGATTTCCCTACTGAAAATTAAAAAGACATACGGGGAATTTCCAGAAACGGTAGCGCACATCTCCATGGATTCCCGTGAAGTGGATGGAAATGCCATATTCGTAGCGGTGCGGGGCCATCAGGTCGATGGCTTCGATTTCATTCCGCAGGCTATGGAATCAGGGTGCCGCTTCATCGTAACAGACCGTTATGCCGATTTGCCAGAAAATGTCGGGCTCCTCGTCGTCAGAGACCCCGTCAAGGTGGCTTCCCTATTCTCGGAATACATCTACAGCTTCCCCCATGAAACCCAGACGATGATCGGGGTGACGGGCACGAACGGCAAAACCACCGTCGCTACGATGATCCACAATCTAAGCCGTGCGCTCGGCAAGAACAGCGCCTACCTCGGAACCAACGGTTTCGTGGTGAATGACGACCGCTATGCCAGCACCAATACGACGCCTGAAACGACCCGGCTCCATAAAAGGATCAAGGAAGCGAGCGAACGGGATTCCGAAGTCTTCACGATGGAAGTATCGTCGCATGCCCTCGGTCTCGGCCGGACGTTCGGCATCGACTACGACATCGCAATCTTCACCAACCTGACCCAGGATCATCTCGACTTCCATAATACAATGGATGAATACGGCTACACGAAAGGATTGCTGTTCTCCCAGATGGGCCAGAATGTCAAAGATCCGAAATATGCGATCCTCAATGAGGACGATCCCTGGTCGGCGCGCTATCGCGCGATGACGCCGCATGAGGTCATCACCTACGGCATGACCGACGCAGCCGACTTCTACCCATCGGATATCCAAGGCACACTTGAAGCCTTTACATTCACATTGAATACCCCAGAAGGGCAGTATCATGTCGAATCACCCTTCATCGGCCACTTCAATATTCAGAACCTGATGTGCGCCATCATCAGCGAATGGCTGCAGGGCTATAAGCTGCCGCGCATCATCCGCGCAGTCAGCGACATGGCACCCGTGGAAGGACGGCTCGAGGTGCTCGACCGCACGCTGCCGATCGACATCATCATCGATTTCGCCCACACACCGGACGCCCTCAGTAAAATCATCGACACAATCGAGCCGTTCGTCACCGGCAGATTGATTTTCCTGGTCGGCATGACCGGCGAACGTGATCTGTCGAAAGCGAAGGAAATGGGCCACATATCGACGCGGGCCGACGTGGCGATATTCACACCCGACAACCCCGCCAACGATGACCCTGCCATGCTGGTCGAAGCGCTCGCCGAAGGGGCGGCGCACGACAATTACCGAACCTTCCTGGACCGGGCTGAAGGCATCGAATATGCAATCGCCCTGGCGGAGCCCGGGGATACGGTGGTGCTCGCCTGCAAAGGCCGCGAGCCATACCAGATCATGGAAGACTATGTAAAGGTGCCCCACCGCGATGACCTGATTGCACTGGACTGCGCCTACCGCAAGTACAGGAGGGATGAGTATGTTTCAGACGACATCATCGATTGAGGGGCAAAACATGCCTGTCTTCATCCATGAGTCCGAGTCGCGCGGAACATTCATCATCAGCCTCCCGGATATCCACTTCAGCATCGAATACCCGCAGTCGTTGACCAGTGAAGAGCAGATCGAAACACTTGTCCTGCATCTGTTCAGCATGATGGACGAAAATCAGGCTGAAGCAGTCGCCCGGGACATTGTACACGCAATTTTGCGAAAGTAAGGAGACCATTATGGATTTTACTCAAGAAATAGAAAAACGGAAGACATTCGCCATCATCTCCCACCCGGATGCCGGTAAGACGACGCTCACCGAGAAGCTGCTTCTGTTCGGTGGCGCCATCCGCAGTGCGGGTACCGTCAAAGGCAAGAAGAGCGGCAAGTTCGCCACGTCCGACTGGATGAAGGTCGAGCAGGAGCGGGGCATCAGTGTCACCAGCTCCGTCATGCAGTTCGACTTCGACGGCTATAAGATCAACATCCTGGATACCCCGGGACACGAAGATTTCTCGGAGGATACGTATCGTACGCTGATGGCGGTCGACTCGGCCGTCATGGTCATCGATGCGGCGAAAGGCATCGAACCCCAGACCCTGAAACTGTTCAAAGTCTGTAAGATGCGCGGCATTCCGATCTTTACGTTCATCAACAAACTCGACCGTGTCGGCAAGGAACCGTTCGAACTGCTTGAAGAGATCGAATCGACGCTTGATATCGAAACATATCCGATGACGTGGCCGGTCGGCATGGGGCCATCCTTCTTCGGCATCATCAACCGTAAAGACCACTCGATCAACCCTTACCGGGAAGATGATACGATTCAGCTTGATGAAGACTACGCACCGGTCGGCGGACACGCCATCGAAGAAGATGAAGCGTTCCAGACGGCGATCGAGGAGTTTATGCTCGTTGAAGAAGCGGGCGATGACTTTGATGATGAAAAAATCGCCCGTGGTGATCTGACGCCGGTCTTCTTCGGTTCCGCGCTGTCTACATTCGGCATCGAGGAATTCCTCGATACGTACGTCGACTATGCACCAATGCCGACGCCACGTAAGACCAAAGAAGAGTCGCTTGTATCGCCGAAGAGTGAAGACTTCAGCGGTTTCATCTTCAAAATCCAAGCCAATATGGACCCCCGCCACCGCGACCGCCTTGCATTCATGCGGGTCGTCTCAGGGAAATTCACGCGCGGCATGGAAGCCAGGCTGGCACGCACCGGCCGCAAAGTCAAAGTCGCACGCGCCACGATGTTCATGGCAGATGACACTGAAACGGTCAATGAAGCCTATCCCGGCGATATCATAGGCCTCTATGATACAGGAACCTTCCAGATCGGAGATACGCTGTACGCCGGCCAGAAGGTCGATTTCGAAGACCTGCCGCAGTTTACGCCTGAGCTCTTCATGAAGGTGTCGGCAAAGAACGTCATGAAGCAGAAGCATTTCTACAAAGGAATCGAGCAGCTTGTGCAGGAAGGCGCCATCCAGTACTACAAGACGATGCATACGAACCAGCCGATACTCGGCGCGGTCGGACAGCTTCAGTTTGAAGTGTTTGAGCACCGCATGAAGAACGAGTACAATACAGACGTCATTATGGAACCGATCGGCAAGAAGATTGCCAGATGGGTTGAAAATGAAGAAGACATCACCGATGCCATGCACTCATCCCGTTCGAATCTTGTGCTCGACCGCTATGATAACCAGGTGTTCCTGTTCGAAAACGAATTCGCCATGCGCTGGTTCAGCGATAAATTCCCGGACATCAGGCTCTATTCGCTGATGTAGGTTTTCGCTTTACATCAGGAACGGAATCGGCTATATTCAATAAGTAACTAAAAGAACATACCTTTCCAATCGGAAAAGGGGAGTAACGAATGGGGCGACCCATCGATGCATCGTCATGACGGAGAAATTCCCGGTGCATCGAGCAATACTTTGTATTGTATCGTGAGACCTTGGCCGCATCTCTACGGAGATATGCGACCAAGGTCTTTTTTCGTTCACTCGGAAAAGGAGAGAAGTCAATGGATTTTGCAGTAATTTTAGAGTATTCATGGGTGTTGATCGTCCTCATTGTGCTCGAGGGGCTGCTCGCAGCAGATAACGCGGTGGTGCTCGCCGTCATGGTCAAGCACCTCGGGTTCAAGGAACGGAAGAAGGCATTGTTCTATGGATTGTTTGGGGCCTTCATCTTTAGGATGGTCGCCATACTGCTGCTCGTCTGGCTCGTCCAGTGGTGGTGGATGCAGGCGCTCGGTGCCATCTACCTGTTCTATGTGTCCATCTCACACCTCTATGCCATCTGGCGCGGGGGAGAGGACGAAGCAGCACATGAAGCGGCGGCCGAAGGCAAAAAGCCGAAGAAGAAAGCGGGTTTCTGGCTGACGGTCTTCAAGGTGGAAATCGCTGACGTCGCCTTCGCCATAGACTCCATTTTGGCGGCAGCGGCAATTGCCCTGGCGCTCCCGGAAGTCGGCGGCGACTTCTTTGGCGTCAACGCCGGACAGTATACCGTAATGCTTGTCGGTGGCCTGATCGGTGTCATCATCATGCGGTTCTTCGCCAACTGGTTCGTCGAACTGCTCAACAAGAAGCCAGGCCTTGAAATCGCCGCCTTCGTCATCGTCGGTTGGGTCGGCGTCAAACTATCGGTTCTGACGCTCGCCCACGACGCACTAGGCGTCATACCGGAAGCCTTTCCGCATTCAGTCACCTGGAAATTGATCTTCTGGAGCGTCATGGCGGTTGTCATCGCTGCAGGCTGGTTCCTCAGCAGCGATAGGGCCAATCAAGATGGTGAATCAGTGGAAACAAACAGATAAACGTTCTATAATTGAAGCAATACTGATGAGGAGGGGTCGCCTTTGGACAAGTCTAGGAAGCATATCATTCCGAAAGACCGGTACCGCCGTAAGCGAAGAACATTCAACGCCGGCGATGGACGTGATGAAGAGAAGCAGACAGGACAAGTAGAGGGTCAGATAGATGACCATAAAAGCACAGTCGAGTACAAAGGACCTAATCCGCACGATTATGGTAATGACGGCAACACAGAAGATATGCAGGCTCGCCGGGAGAATATGGGGGACACCATGCATATGGCGCCTTCAGGTGGCTATGTCAGGTCCGGAAGTGCACGGCGGAGCAAGGGCAAAGACGACGGCGCTAAAGAGGCAGACACGGGGCCTGATACACGCGATCATGCGGCAGACGGCATAAGTGCCGATGCCAAGAACGGTCCGGAGAACGTGGGAGACACCATGCATATGGCGCCTGAGCCGGGCCCGACTGGGACCACTGCCCCGGGGGAGCGCCGTGGAGGCCGCGGAGGCGGCCGTAAAGGTGGAAAGGGTGGTTGTTTGAGCACCATCCTCCTGCCGCTTATCGCCGGATTGATCGGTGCCCTGATTGCACTTGCCCTATTCAGTGCATTCACTGACGACACGAACCAGGATGAATCTGCTGGAGGCGTCTCAGGGAATGACCAGAGTGAGCAAGAAGAGGGAGGCGATCAACAGGAAGGCGACAATAGCGGTGACGCAGAAGTTTCGGATACGACGGCCGCCATCCAGAAGGCGCGCAAGTCTGTGGTCTCGATCGTCAACCTCCAGAAGATCGGCGACATCCTCCCTGGACTTGAGCAGCAGACTGACAGTGAACCGGAAGAAGCGGGGACCGGCTCTGGTGTCATCTACAAGCTGACGGAAGAAGATGCATACGTCGTCACGAACAACCATGTGGTTGACGGGGCCCAGGAGCTCGAAGTGACACTTGAGAACGGCACCCAGAAATCGGCTGAAATTGTTGGTACCGACCTATGGACGGACCTTGCTGTATTGCGTATGGACCGCGGTGAAATCGAAAATGCCATCGAGTTCGGCGACAGTTCGGATCTCCAGGTGGGTGAAACGGCAATCGCAATCGGTTCGCCCCTTGGCCAGGCATTTTCAGGCTCGGTGTCACAGGGGATCATCTCAGGTCTCGACCGCAGTGTGCCCGTCGATATAGACAACGACGGCAACTACGACTGGGAGGCGAACGTTTTGCAGACCGATGCGGCCATCAATCCAGGTAACTCGGGCGGCGCGCTGGTCGACCAGTCAGGTGACTTGATCGGCATCAACTCGATGAAGATCAGCATGCCGACAGTGGAAGGGATCGGATTTGCAATCCCTGTCAACGAAGTGCAGGAGATTGCCACCCAGCTTGAAGAGCAGGGAGAAATCTCCCGGCCGTTCCTCGGCGTCCTGCTGCAGGACCTCTATACGGTACCGGCTGAAGTGCTGGTCAATGAGATGAACCTGCCTGATGATGTGGAGTCGGGTGTGATCATCAGCAACGTTGAGGATGGCAGTCCGGCAGACGCGGGCGGCCTCAAGCAGTTCGATGTCATCGTATCGTTCGACGGCAATGAAATTGCGAACATGATAGAACTCAGGAAGTATCTGTATTACGAAAAGGAACAGGGAGAGGAGATGACGGTCGGCTATTACCGCAACGGTAATCTGCAGGAAACGACCGTCACCCTGGAATAGTGTGGCGCACCGGGTGACCGGTGCTTTTTTATATGAGTAGGAATGTAGTGGATAGGGTACTGTCAAACAGTATGAAAGTCACCTTGACACAGCTTGATCGGGTGCGTGATAATAAGATGTATTTATGAGAACCGCACGGTTTTGAAAGAAGGGATTGCAATGTTCAAATCGTTGGAGCGTTTCCTCGACTCGCTCACCCCCCAACGCGGGATTTTTCTGTACTATCTGATTGCGCTTTTTGTGGCAAGTTCTGTCCTGAGCCTGCCTTTCCTCTACCGTGGGGAGAAGGATACGGCGCTGATCGACACGATTTTCGTCGCAGCCTCCGCCTTGTCGGTGACGGGCCTGACCCCGATTACGATCGCCGAAACGTTCAATACGAGCGGCTACGTGGTCATCATGGTCATCCTGAACCTTGGTGGGGTCGGCATTATGGCCATGGGTACCATGCTGTGGGTGCTGTTCGGCCGTCATATCGGCCTGAAGGAGCGCATGCAGATTGCCGTCGACAACCACCAGTATAAATTCTCGGGAGCGGTCAAGCTGGTCATCGAGATACTGAAGACGTTGCTGATCATCGAAACGATCGGCGCGGTGATGTATTTCATCTATTTTATGGCAGAGTCCAATGATTTCTACTATTCCCTGATGAACGGCCTGTTCCTGTCGGTTTCGGCCACAACGAACGGCGGTATGGACCTGTTCGGCAACTCATTGATCAGCTATGAGGAAGGTTACATACTGCAGGTGCCGGTGATGATCCAGATCATGCTCGGTGCTATCGGTTACCCAGTATTGATAGAAGTCCGCCGCTTCCTCCGGTCGCGCAAACGGAGTTTCCGGTTTACGCTGTTCGCCAAGATTACGACACTCACTTACCTGGTCTTGTTCCTGGTGGGGACGTTCTTTATCTTCGTCATGGAATCAGCGAATTACTTCTCGGAGGATTCATGGTTCAAAACGTTGATGAACAGCATGTTCGCCTCATTGACTACCCGGAGCGCCGGGTTGACGACCGTCGACCCGAGCCTGTTCAGTGATGCAACACAGCTCGTCATGAGTGCCCTGATGTTTATCGGCGCCTCTCCAAGTTCCGCCGGGGGTGGCATCAGAACGACCACATTCGCACTGCTTATCCTGTTCCTCATCTCGTTCAGCCGGGGACGCAAAGATATCCGCATCTTCAACCGTGAAGTCGACGGTGAGGATCTGCGCCGTGCATTCGCCGTCATCATACTGGCAGTCTTCCTGGTATTCAGTGGCATCATTTCAGTGGTCCTGTTTGAGGGCGGCCGCTTCGACCTGATCGATATCATATTCGAGGTCACCAGTGCATTCGGTACGACGGGCTTATCGACCGGCATTACAGGGGATCTGACCAACTGGAGTAAAGTGGTTGTCATGATCTTCATGTTCATCGGACGGATCGGTTTCATCTCCTTCCTGTTCTCGATGGGCGGCAAGCAGAAGGAATTGTCTTTCCATTATCCGAAAGAACGCATCTTGATCGGCTGATAAACTTCAAATGAGAGGAGTATCCAGACATGCAGGAATTTTTCAGTGTCAGCCTCATACTGACCCAGCATCTTGGACGCAACCTCGGCAGTGCGCCGGGCGTGACGCTGTCGAAGGTGGCCAAATATAGGCGGGGGCTGCTCTTTGAGCAGAACCACCATGTCATCCTCGCCGACCTCGGGGGCACCATCGGCATCGATCTGGACTACATCACCCCGCGCAACCCTGCCATCACGGCGATGAACTATATGGATTACGGCTTCGGCGTGTTGAACCATAAGGATATGGCCAACATTTCACGGCTCAGGCGTTCCTTGAGCTTTTCGAAGTTCCCTTGGATGAGCTGCAACATCACCCATCCGGCGACAAAGGAACCGTTTTTCGGGGAGCCGTACGAAATCTACAGGACCAACGGCATGAAGCTCGCCATCCTCGGCGGCTATGCCGGCACCTATGATCCATCAGAGGCAAGCGGTGAGCGGGATCTCCATATATCGAACCTCAGCAGCTCCATCAAACGTTGGCTCAGATACATCTATGATACCGAAAATCCCGACTACGTCATCGTCTGCCTCGCCGATGCCGACGATACGATCAGCCGCGTCATCCATGATATGGAAGGCGTCGGCCTCCTCATCACCGGCAGCTGTGACGCGGCATCATATGAGGAGAACCACCACGCGTCTTATTCTGCAGAAGACGACCGGCATATCCCGAGATATCATCACCATCACACCGGCAAGGTGATGCATGTCGAACTCAATTTCAAGACCCGCACCAGCACATATGAATATTTGAGCCATTCCGTCTCACGCATCGACCGCGAAGTGTCCCAGCTCCAAGAAGACCACCGTCTCCTTGATCTGGTCCACTATCACCTGTAGAAAGACGGTACAGACGATAAAAGAGCAGCGCCCCGCAGGTTGTGTGGGATGCTGCTCTTTGTTTTATAGGGGGGAGAGGAGTGTTGGATGTCTAACTCTCGTTGGTCCGCACAACGAAGGCGAATTGGCTCTCTAACTCTCGTTGGTCCGCACAACGAAGGCGAATTGGCTCTCTAACTCTCGTTGGTCCGCACAACGAAGGCGAATTGGGTGTCTAACTCTCGTTGGTCCGCACAACGAAGGCGAATTGGGCGTCTAACTCTCGTTGGTCTGGGGCAACGAAGGCGAATTGGGTGTCTAACTCTCGTTCGTCCGCACAACGAAGGCGAATTGGGTGTCTAACTCTCGTTCGTCCGCGCAACGAAGGCGAATTAACCGTCTAACTCTCGTTCGTCCGCGCAACGAAGGCGAATTGGCCGCACCACACACATCCCACCCCAGATCACAAAAAACCCGCTACACTGCGTCTCGCAGTATAACGGGTCGGGGATTATTCTTCGACGATCTTGTATCTTTTATGGTTGACTACAGTCTTTTCGAACATTTCATGCTCGTCGAAATTTTTATCGATTGTAATATCAACAATGACAGAGTTGTCGTTGACTTTCTCAACTCTTCCTTTCATGCCTTGGAATTCTATTATATTCCCTACTTGTGCTGCTACCACTTCTGTTTCTTCATCCATGCGTCAAACCTCCACTACCAATGATGTAAGACATTATACTAGATGTTCGGCAATATTGAAAGCGTTCGGCTATCCATCACCTGTCAGGCATCCGATGTACCCTGCGCCTTATCGTCCGACGCCACGACCGCTTCAGGTTCCTGTTTAGAAACGGTGGCGTTTGACGCTTCTTCCGAGTCGTCAGGCCGCCGCTTTTTCAGCTTGTTCTCCGGCTGTCTGCTCTTGGCTATGATCTTACGCGTCTTCTTCACCTTCTTCTTATCCTGCTTGACCTGTTTCTTGAGGTCATACGGGTGATAGGCGCCGATTTCGACCATATAGTCCGCAATACGTGAATGCTGATTGATTGCCTGTGTAAGCTGCCGCCTCAGCACATCGCGCACTTCCGGGGAAATCGTCTCCGTCAACGCGACCGAGTAGGCCCGAACGGCCGATTTGGACGAGACGAGCATTTCATGGACGATCAGTTCATCCTTCTTGTTGCCGGTGTGTTCCAAAATATCATCAAATTCCATTACTGCAGCCTCCCTAAAAGATAAAGGACATGTGCCTTCTATGGTAACAGTGCTTCTATTTCTTCTATGGCTTTCTCGGATATCTGCTTTTCCTTTCTGAGCAGGGATCTGAGCTTGGGATCATCCGCCAGGGATTCCAATACGTGCGCTTTCATCAGAGATGCTTTTCTGAGCGTCACGATTTCATGCAGTTCCAGCGTTTCATGCACGCCGAGTGACACTTCGTTCTTGTCGCTTTTAGCCATGGTCAGCCTCCTGTTGGTATTTATGGCATAAGGATAACATGCTTCTTGTCATTATACGAGAATCTTATCAGAAATCATAAAATTCAATCTTCAATGCCGTAAATCTCCCTTAACTTCACCCGTGCCGAAGCCCGCCAGTTCTTGACGCTCGATGCACTGAAACCAGCAACAGAGGCGATTTCACGCACCGTAAAGCCTTTCAATGTATAGGTCAGCCACAACATCTCCCGGTCATCAAGGACCCGGCGGGCGCTCTCATAGTAGAGTGTCGGCATGTCATCATCGGTCCCGGTATCCATCCCGGCATCGCCGTCAGCACTTACATGTGAAGTATAGCGCGAAACTTTACGGATTTCATCGATCATCCGCTGCTGGATGCGCGTATAGACGAATTGGGATTCGGTCGCCCCTTTGCCTTTGACGGCATCGAAGGCAGTCAGGGCAGAGTAGACGGCCAGCCGGCCGACCTGCATATAATCATCTTTATCGTATTGGATGTTCAGTTTATTCATGATGCTGTGGATCATCGGTTCATACCGTTCTATTTGTTCATTCATATGGAGTGTCCCATAACGCATCGATGCATCAGTTATTTCCGGATAAGCCAATCATATGATGAAACTGAGCAATCTGCCCGGGGGACAACACCTAATAAGTCGACTTAACTTATCGTTATATTAACATAATATAAAATATTGTTAATTATATGTTAAATAATTAGCTTTTAATGTATAATTTAAAGATCAACACATTGAAGAGGTGACACATGATACCATCACTACTCAACCCGGGGATCTGCTGCATTGAACCAGTAGACCACCCCGAGTTTCTCTGCGAAGCGGTCTACCATGACCGTGTACTGCCCTCGGTCAAACCGAGCGAGGACCTGATCGATGAACTGCTCGTCTATTGCCATGGTACAAACTTAAAAGCCAGACGGGCCCATCTGAAGGCCGCGCATGACATCCACCGGCTCGGTCCGATCGTCATCGATGAACGCATCGGTTTTACATTGTTCCCCGTAACGGTCTCACGGCGCCGCAATCCCTGCTGGGTGAACTTGCATCAGCTGCTTGAATTCAGACCCGGGGTGGGAGGTACGGAAATACGCTTCAACCATGGTATGATGAAATGGATAGAAGCCGATTACAGATTGTGCGAAAAACAATATGCCAAAGCATTGAAAGTACTCGACCGCTCCACTAAAATACGGGAGCAGAGTGCGCTCTACATCACACGATAAGAAGGGGCGCGGCTCCTGCTGGAGGATGCAGGCGATCGGCGGAAAGGGGGAGGCTATGGAGATTCTCGCAGCGGGTGGCATCTACACGAAAGAGGACTCGACCTTTACAGGCGGTCATGTCATCAGCATCTGCCTCGGCAGCCATTCGGCCCACCATGTCCGGCTGCACACCAACCTCAGCAGTGATTCCACAAAGACGCCTCCACTGTTGAAACACCTCCGCCAAAACGGAGTGGATCCGAGGCTGGCTGCACGGGTTTCGGCACCATACGGTACCATCACCGGTGATGGCGTCACGCCATCAAGCAATGTCTTTGAAACAGTGCGCCGGGAGCGGATGCAAAAGCAGATGAACCATGACTGTGTCATCCTGTCCACCGACATTTCAGAGCGTGACTTCAGGTGGCTGACGGCAGAAGCGAACAACCGTAATATTCCGGTCCTCGTCTTTACATGCGGGGAGTACCCGGTCCGTACTGGAGGGGGCATTGAAATCATTCATCTCGATGATTCCGGCATCCCGGACTACGCGCACCACTTGGAGGAAATAAAAGCCGTCCTCATCAATCGCGGATGGATATATGATCACCCTGTGACCAGAAGCCGCAGAGAGCAGGTGCCGCATCCGTCCACTGCCATCCTCCGTACCATCGGCCAGCTTCTGCTGTTCGGTATGCTGACCGGCGCGGTGCTGCTTGGCATATTATATCTGCTTGGACTGCCCGGCGAAGATGGCGGCCATCAGGCGGAGATAGCGCCAAAACAGCCTGTCGATCATCCAGACTGCAGTACAGTGGCGGCATGCACGACGCTTGGCGATCAATATCTCGATGCGCTCGATGACTACATCGATATAGAAGATACGAAACATCTATTCATCGAAAACCGGAGCCAGATCGGTTACCTGACGTATCCGGTTGAAGATGTGACGCTCGGGGCGCCGGAAGTGCACAAGCCGCTCCCGTTTGGGGATGAAGCAGCGTTCAGGGAGATATGGACACGCTTCACGCATTTCTTTCCTGCCCGTGAGATCGCCGACGTCGATGCCTTCCGGCTGTTTTCGGATGGTGAAGGCAATACGCTTGCCTATGTAGACGTCAAGCCTTCCGGCACCACGCTGGCGATGGATATACGTGACAATCAGACGAAGCCGGACGAATACCGGACGCTGCTCCATGAATTCGCCCACGTCTGGTCATTGCCGCCCGAAGACTTCAAGGATGACAGTACTGACGTGGCATCGTTGAAAGAAGATACTTTCATGAACGCCTATACCGAACGATTCTGGTCCCAGTATGGTGAGGAATGGGTTGAAAACAAGTATAAATCAGATCCTGAACGGGAAGCGTTCTACAACAGTCATATCACCCATTTCCATGAGCCGTATCAGGCGACGAATCCGAAAGAGGATTTCGCGGTGACCTTCGTCAAATTCGTCACCGAACCGATGCCGGAAGGACAGCAGCTGAAAGATGTTAAGATACGGACGCTGTATGAATATCCGGAATTGGTCGCACTGCGGACGACGATACTTGAAAATATGGTGGATCATGAAAAAATAAATGAATGAATATGCATATATTCGGGTAATGAAAAATGTCAGAAAAAGTATTTGGGATAAACCGCGTGTACACCATTTTATAACTGAATCATCACCATTTGCCGTTTTTTCTGTAGTGCCAATAGGGTTGAAACACAAAGTACACGTTTCTCAGGCACAATCACTGAGAAAGACAGTGAATTTTTCACCTGATTATATTGTGCACAATATAGTTTTGTGTATAATGGTAAGTGTCTGAGTAAATGTTAGGAATGGCGGGCAGATAATATGAGCGAAACAACAAATGATGTAAACATACGGAATGTGTGCAGATATATCTTTATGCTGAATGCGAAAATTGATCATTTGGCCGAGTTCAGAACCGAACTGGGCACTTTATCCAGAGAACAGCTCTATATCGTTGAAATGGTTTCAGAAGAGCCGGGACTTACACAAAAAACAATCATAGGTCGATTGAAGAAGGAGCAGACTTCAGTCTCAAGAGCCGTCCAGACTTTGGTTGACCAGGGTTATATAGCCAAACGACGCAACGAGAACGATATGCGCGCTTCCCATCTGGAAATGACCGATGCAGGGAAGGAAGCGTTGGCAGGGTTGGAACCTTCAATCTGCGAACTCAGTGAACATGTTGTGGAAGAGTTGGATGATGATGAAAAACGCACATTGATGGACGCCTTACGTAAAATGCAAGCTCAATGACCCGTTCCACAGAGGTGGAACGGGTTTTTCAATGCGAAACCCCCAAGGGATATCCCTTGGGGGTCAGTCTACAGTGTGCGTTCCATATATATATGCGGGATGCCCGCATCCTCGAATTCCTCTGAAGCCACTTCATAGCCGAGCTTCCTGTAGAAATTGGCGGCATGGACCTGCGCGCCGAGTTTCGCTCTGACATACCCGGCTTCACGGGCGTGCTTATGCACAAAAGCCATCAGCTCCCGGCCGTATTTCAATCCACGCGCTTTTGGCAGTACTGCCATACGCTCGATTTTGATCATTCCGTCGCCTACCGGGCGGTATCTGACGGTGCCGACGGGTGTATCTGTTGTCAGCAGGATATGTGTCGAAGTGTCTTCATATGCGTCTATTTCCCGGGTCATCGGCACATTCTGTTCTTCGACGAAGACGCGTTTACGGATTTCGAGACATTGATCGTACATCTTTTGGCTGTCCGCCACTTTTATTTCCATCAACATTCTCCTTACATCGCATTTTTTCTTCTGATGGCAGTGAACTGCCAAAATACCCGCATCTGCTCGAGATTCCAGTATTCCAGTCCAAGGGAGAGTGCAGGTGGAGTATTGAACTTGAACCCGCTCGCCTCGGCGGCGGCCAATGCCAAGTACTGGATATGGGGCCGCAGATTTTTGAAGGGCTCGGACAACCTGCCGTCTTCCCCGCGAATCCAATCCATCGGGAAGGTGAGTTCGAATATGTTGATCTGCTTGTATATTTCAGGCAACGCAATGAGATAGCACGCCGCATCCACTTCAGCATTGGATTCGGACTCCGCAAAATAGCCCTTTATCGACAGGTACATCTCTTTATGGTCATGGTTCTGATAAAAATACCTATCCTCCGGTTGTGCTTCGCCGCTGCGCTTGATCTGATCTTCCAGATAGTCGAACATCTCATTGATGTTCGTCTCCTTATCGTAAGTCCTGCGCATCATCATCCCTCCTAGACCCCATCATATGAAGGGGTTTCCTGTGTGTTCTCCTCATAGTATGGTGCTTGATAAGGCTCTTGTGTTTCTTCTTCATAGTATGGTGCTTGATAAGGCTCTTGTGTTTCTTCTTCATAGTATGGGACTGTATCTTGCTGGTACTGCTCCTGCGTCTCCTCTTCGTAGTACGGTTCCTGTGTACTTTCTTCATATTGAGGCGGTGTGCCGTTTTCTACGGGCGGCTGTTCTGTAGTCGGCTCCTCATCGGTGAATTCCGGATTCATATCCCTGTCGGGCTCTTCGACTGATTTTTCGTCCTGATCCTCTTTAATATTAAAGCCGTTGCCGAGCCTACTCTCATAACCTTCCCGCATGAAGTAGGGTGGTTCTGCCGGCTGGTAGTCTTCAAGCTCCGTGCCTTCTATAAACTGGTAGGGCACGATCATGTCTGACAGCCGGATGTTGATCAGGTCATATGGATCAGGCGCTTCAAGGCCGAGTACTTCCCTAAGCGTTTCTGAAATGCGGTACAGATGCTCTTCGTTCGCCCAGTAGAAGTAGGCGCCGTTCTGCTGGAACCAGAAGTCGCTGCCTTTGATCTGGGTCGTGTTGAAGTTGATGTCGTTGAAGGAATAGTAGGCAGCAAGGCTGCGGATCGTCTTCGACTCCATATTGTGCTTTGTATTATCCGCGACGACTTCTATCAGTTCGTCGAGTTTCGAGAGGGCACCCGTCGACTTGGCTTTCGATAGGATGGCCTGGACCAGCTCCAATTGACGTTGGCCACGACCTAAGTCACTGTCGACCTTACGGTTCCTGACTACTGCTAATGCTTCTTCCCCGTTTAAAGTTTGTTTACCCGCTTTCAGTTCGATTTTTCCCTTATCTTTTGAATTCTGTTCACTGATTTCAAATGGCACATCGAATTCCACTCCACCGAGTGCATCTACCATGTCCACGACAGCATCCATATTGGCCCGGACATAGAAATCGACAGGCACATTGAGCAATGACTCAACGGCACGCATAGAGCCATCTGGACCCCCTTGACGGTGGGCGTGTGTAATCTTGTCGAAATAATTCTCTTCCGGGAGGTAGGTGAGTGTATCGCGCGGTATGCTGACTAGTTTTACTTCCTCTTGATCTTTATCGAAAGTGGCCAGGATCATCGTATCTGTACGATAATCCCCGTTTCCTATATCTTCTCGCTTATTGCGTGACTCACTTTCGTCAATGCCGAGGATTAAGATTGTGAAGCTATCCATTTCCGGATTGATATCGTCGAGTCTCAATTCTGACCGATCACGTTCGGTGGCCTCAAATGATTCTGAAACCCCCTTTTCGAATGAATTGAAAAGATTGTAGATGTAGACGACTATTACTACGAGCGCTATAACAAGCGCGATAAGAATACCGTAAAAAATTTTGCTTTTCATAATAGATTTGACTCATTTCTTTTTAATTTTATTCTTTGATTCATGTTACTATCCAATAAGTATAATATGAAAGTGGGGTGAAATGGAAATAGAATGTAACATTCCACTTTATTCATTCAAATATCCTATAACTTTTTTGAAAAAATGGTAGAATAGCTATTCATTAATCAGGAGGCATCAATGACGTGGTAACTAAGAAAAGGCAGGCTCCCATTTTAACTTACGAGAATGTTATGTTCGCGAGCGTCTTCAGTTTGCTATTTATGCTAGCCAATTACATCATGATTGATAATGGTGATGGGCACGCGATGATCGACTCCCAAAACCCATTTATGATTTTAACCTTTATAGCTATATGGATTTATCTCCATAAAAATTCCTATATTCATATAAGCAACATCAGATTGTTATTTTTATCGCTTTGGTGTGTTTATCTATCGGTAATTTTTTACAGCATGTTAATCCAAGATCATTTTGTTTGGGTGGAGGCCATCATCTTTATACTAATTACCATCATTTTGTTGTATAGGATACCGGAACGTATGATCACTATACTCATAATAGCTGCATGGATCAGTCTGCCTTCATTGTTATTAGCTGATATTACGCTAAATGAATCGGGAGCAACTCTAGTACTTATTTTCACTGTAGGATTTTTGATTATACCTAAAACAAATCGGGCGATGATCTATTACATGTTGCCCACGTTCTTGCTACTCAATATCATTACGATGAGCCGTACAGCTATAGGCGTGTATCTACTTATAGCAGTGATTCAATTGGCCTGGATTAATTTCTATAACACACCTATCAAACAAAAGAAGCATTTTGCGATCATTGCGGGCGGCGGCATACTTCTGATACTGGTTGGATTTGCCCAGCCTCTCTATCAATTTTTTATAGGGGGGCGCACTCAGTCAAAATGGCATACAGTGGAATGCTTTGACATCAGGACGCTATGAAGTATGGAAAGTAATATGGGATAACCGTCAATTCTTTGGAGAAGGGCATGCTTATATTGAATTTACCGAGCTTCTCCATGCGCACAATATATTTTTAGATACTGTTGGCCGTTATGGTTTAGGAGCGGCTATCCTGCTTGCATTGATATTGTGCATTACATTTCTTTTAGCTTTTATAAAAGGTATGTTTAATACTGCAATCTATCTTGCGGTATTCACAATGGTTGGCATGTTCGAATATAATTATCTCTTCATGTTTACTTACTTCTCACCAATCATCCTGTTGTTTCTGTTGTTTAGTAGAATCATTACTGTGTATGAAGAGTCAGGAGCTAAATTGCATGACGAAAGCGCTGATATTAAATAATATCAGCGCTTTTTTCTATTTTCATTAAACTTTAGTTTTTGTATTATCGGGCCAACAATTGGCACGTGCAAAAGCATAAACTCCATTACTTTTAGGATTCTAAAAAAGCGTTTTGGTTCTTGAATAAGGCGATACAGCCATTCTAGTTGAAGTGTAATCCAAATCTTAGGTGCCCGCTTTACATTACCAGACATCACATCCAGAGTTCCACCGACCCCTATGAAGATTCCCTTATCGAAGCGATTAATATTATCAAAAATCCATTTCTCCTGACGCTGCATACCGAGTGCCACAAGGATGATATCCGGTCTAGTGGCAACCATTGAGTCTATAAAAGATTCGCTTGTGATATCTGCATAGCCATGTTCATGACCTGCAACAATGAGCCCTGGAAATGTTTTCTTGGCATTTTTTACAGCTTTTTGATTGGAATCTTTTTTAGCGCCGAGGAAGAACACGCTATAATCATTTTTAGCAGCGTACTCCAGCATAGCCTGAGTAAGGTCCACACCGCTGATACGTTCCCTTAGAGGCATCCCCTTAATTTTGGCAGCATTGATAATGCCGATGCCATCTGGTAAAACATAGTCTGCTGAATCCACATGATGTTTGAACTCTGAAGATTCCCGTGTCCCCATGACAAGTTCGGGATTCGCCGTAACGATGAAACATTTCTCTTTACTCTCAAGAAGCGGATAGATTGTTTCGTTTAAAAAGGAGTGCATTGTGGTGTTGATGAAATTGAGACCCATTATTAGTACTGTTCCGTAATGTTTATTCATCAATCATAAACCTCTATTTCTAATAATAATAACTTATAAAAAATCAGTTTTCGATTTTATCCGATAAGGAAGCTTCATGAAGCCATACCGTAGAGTTTTGATCATCTATAATACCTTTATACCAGATATTTTTACCTACTAGAATGGTTTCATTAATATGAAATTTCGAATTTTTAAGATTTTCCAGAGAAGATGATATAGTTTGCTTTTTTCCACCCCATGGTTCTGTTCGAGCGAGGCCATTGCCAAGTAAGAATAGTGTCTTATTGTCATTATCGACGAAAGTATGGGTGTGAGAAGCGAGCTCTGTTGCTTTCATCCATCCAATAACCCCCTCAATGCCACTTGGCTTAGTACTGAGTAGATAATAGTGTTCAAATTGGTATATAGTTTTTCGTTTTATATAGAACACTCTATCTTTATACTCGTCTGCGTTTTTACGATTTTCATCGGTATTAGGGGATTGATATATATAAGTACTGTGTTCTCGTAAGTGCGCAAGCCTACTTGTTAAATGCACCTTGTAATCATTGGAAGCATTTAATTCTTTATCAGAATTCATGACTAGTAGGTTACCCTGCTGACTGTAAACAGTATCATTACCGCCCTGTTCAGTCATAAGGGCACGATATGCATCACGTTCTTTTTTTGACATTTTCTGCCATTTATTGAGGAATGCTTCATATAGAGGAATGACATCATTTACCTCACCAAAGGCTTTGACGCGCCCAAATTCAAGCCATAATATCTTATTGCAAAAATTCTTGACTTGGTTGATGGAATGACTGACGAAAATCATTGTTTTGCCCTGTTCTTTAAATTCGTTCATTTTTCTTAAGCTTTTCTCTGAAAAAGCACGATCACCGACCGACAATGCTTCATCTATGATCAGAATATCCGGGTCGACATTGACACTGATGGCAAAGCCAAGTCGCGATTTCATTCCGCTTGAATATGATTTGACTGGTTGGTCTATAAAACTTTCGAGTTCAGCAAAAGCAATGATGTCAGGTTCCATTTCACGAATTTCATCGCGTGAAAAACCGAGCATCAGACACTTCAACTCGATATTATCGCGTCCGGTCAAATCATTGTTTAGGCCAGCAGCGACTGCTATCAATGAAGTCTGCCCGTTTACTATAACCTCACCCCTGGATTCGGGCACTATACCTGCAATAATATTTGACAAGGTAGACTTGCCAGAACCATTGATTCCGATGAATCCTACGACATCTCCATCTTCCGCTTCGAAGTCAATGCCACGCAAGGCATGGAAGACTTCTCCGTGAGAGCGGGGTGAAACTAGATCCAATATGCGTTCTTTTTGATTCTCGTATAGCTTATAATGTTTCTCTAGATTTTTTGTTATGATGGTTTTTGTCATGTATATCCCTCTTATAGATAATCTATGAAATTACGTCTGAAGTTTACATGTAACATTGATCCAATCGCTAAGATAACGAAAATGAGACTCCAAAAATACAGCGTCAACTCCCAATGCGTAATCATATACCACTCAGTGCCGAAGAATACTGAGCGATATCCTTCAATAAGGTAAACGAGAGGGTTCAATCTCATCAACTGCATCAAAAGTGGGAACTCCGAAAGAAGTGATAGAGGCCATAAAACGCCTGATAAATATAAACCCATGCGTAGTAGAGAGCTAAGCAGCATGTGTACATCTCGGACCAATGTCGATAGCGTAGAAGTGATTAATGAAAATGAAAATACGAGCATATATGTACCGAGTATGAAATAAGGCAGTTGCAAATAATAAATGTTGATATAATACCCTGCTATTTGAAAAACAACAAATACAATGCCTAACATGATGATATGTGTATAGAACTTTGAGAATATCGCGATGCTAGGTATTAAACTAAGCGGGAAATTCATTTTTGATAACAATTTTAAACGAGTATAGATGGATTTAGAAGCTTGTATCGTAGCTTGAAAGAAGAAAGTCCATACTATGAATCCTACAAATAACCAGAAGAAGAATGGGACTTCTTCCCCCCCCATTTCTATCGGCTCTCTCTCTCTCAATGTGGAAAAAACAAACCAGTATATTAATACACTGATCAAAGGAGTCAGAATTTCCCACACAGTACCTAAATAGTTATTCTGATTTTTACTTTTGACATCATATACAGACAGCCGTCTTACAAGATAAAAATGATTCAGCTGTTCCCTCAATACTATTAATATTGATTTCATCTTTTTTTCACAACCATTTCCTTCATCGTTGTTGAATTATACAACTTAAGATTCTAAATAACAAATAATCCTATCGCTGACACGTTTTGCAGCATTTCCATCTTCAAGAGCACAGAAACGTTGCCGGAAGAGGGTGGTCTCGTATTCTTCGTTGAAGTCCGAAATTTCAGTTCCCTGTATAGCATCAATCAGCGCATCAGTCGTCTCAACAAGTGGGCCGGGTGCCATTGTTTCGAAATCGAAATAGAAGCCCCGGATATTCTCCCGGTAGTGTTCGATATCATATGTGTAGAAGATCATGGGGCGCTTGAGATTGGCATAGTCAAAGAACACGGAAGAGTAATCTGTGACAAGTATGTCCGACACCAGATACAAATCCCTTACATCTTCGTAAGTGGAACAGTCATACAGGAAGCCTTCATATCCGGAGAGGTCCAGATTCTCAGCAACCAGATAATGGAGCCGCAACAGGATGATGTAGTCATCTCCCAATTCTGCCTGCATCTTCGCTATGTCGAACTGCAGATCGAATTTATATTTTCCGCGTTCATGATAGGAATCGTCACGCCACGTGGGAGCATAGAGAATGACTTTCTTATTCATGGGCAGTCCGAGCTTAGTACGGATATAATCCTGGAAGGTAGGATTATCGTTATTGAACAGATGATCATTTCTTGGGTAGCCAGTCTCAAGCATTACACCATAGAATTTGAAGGCGCGCTTGAAGATTTCAGTCGAATAGGGATTTGGTGAAATGAGATAATCCCATTTGCTTGATTCGGCTGTAAAGTTTTTCTTATATTTTTCCGTATCAGTCCCTGGCATAAGGACGCTGTCGATATCCGTGCCGAGTTTCTTCAGTGGGGTACCATGCCACGTTTGTAGGTATAACGTGTCGGCAGGCTTTGGAATCCATAACGGCAGCCGACTGTTCGTCACCCATAAGGCTGCTTTGTTCATATAGATCATCCAACTTGGAGTAAAGCGTGTCACATAAGGGATGCCGAGCGCCTTGAACATTTTTCTGTAGCGGCGATCGACACTCCATAGCAAGCGGTAATCCGGATAATGTGCCCTCATGTATTCATAAATCGCGCGCGGATTATCACTGTACTGTTTACCAAGGAAACTTTCGAACATGATCAGCCTATAATCTTTATGGAAAGATTTGCCGAGCAGCCAGAACAGCATTTTGTAGACTTTCAACAGAGCTACTTTTAATATTTTCATAGTCACCACACCGTTAATAATAGTATTATGTATATGATATAATCTTTTATGATGTAATTATTTATATTACCATCATATCCAGTATACAAAAACATTATACCATCATAGTGGTATAGTAGGGAGGCACACTATGAAGAAAGTCATCACTTACGGTACATTCGATCTGCTCCATACCGGGCACATCAATATTTTGAGGCGCGCAAAGGCGCTCGGCGACTATCTCATCGTGGCCATCTCCACCGATGAATTCAATATGCTCAAGCATAAGCAAGCCTATTACCCATTTGAACAGCGGAAACAGATTCTTGAAGCGGTGCGTTATGTCGATGAAGTCATTCCAGAACATAACTGGGACCAGAAGGTTGAAGATGTCAAAACGCATGACGTTGACATCTTCGTCATGGGCCATGACTGGGAAGGCGAATTTGACTTCCTGAAAGACTATTGCGAGGTCATCTATCTGCCAAGGACTGAAGGTGTATCCACAACGAAAATAAAACAGGACCTATCAAATCGGAAATGATCAGGGAGGCGGCGCTCACCCTCTATCTGACAGTCGCCCGCATCATCTTCCACCTATTCCGGATCGCGCCCCTTCAGCATAAGACGGTCATGTTGGCATCATTTGGCGACAATATCCAGGCAGTGGCCAGTGAAGTATCGGCGCAGACGGATTCACGCATCCTCATTTTGAAGGAACCCGGCTGCCGACATCAGTTCGATGATATTTCAGATCAGAACATTATCCGCTTTTCACCAGCCCAGCCCGGAAACTGGCTGCGTGGCCTGTACCATCTCGCTACAGCCGAGATTGTCTTCGTCGACAACTATCATCTGCTTCTTGCCTCATGCGATTTCCGCCAAGAAGCACTGTGCATCCAACTGTGGCATGCCAATGGGGCAGTCAAGATGTTTGGACTATACGATAAGACAGCAAGGGACAGACCACGATCGGCCGTCCGGCGCTTCAAGCAAGTCTACAGCCGGTTCCATAAAGTCGTCGTAAGTTCAGACGAAATGGCGGATATTTTCAAGCGTGCTTTTAATCTCAGTGATGCCAACATGCTGAAGACGGGCGTGCCAAGGACGGACTTTTATCGTTTTGAACAATGCGTGACTCGGGCACAGGGAAATATGAAAGAGGCATTGCCGCAGATCCATGGTAAAAAGGTACTCCTCTATGCACCGACGTTCCGGGATGATGGATTTACACTCGACAAGTTGCCACTTGATGTTAAAAGAATGGAAGCGGCACTGGGTTCGGAGTATCATCTGCTGATTCAATTGCACCGTACCGTTGAGCTCAAAGATGTGCAGGACACGAACTTTGTCACCCATGCCTCAGGTGAATATGATATTGCGTCACTGCTCAGTATCACCGACATCCTCATCACGGACTATTCATCGATTCCGTTTGAGTTTTCGATGCTCAAACGACCGATGATCTTCTTCGCCTATGATCTCGAACAGTATGAAAGGACGCGCGGCATCTGGTTTGACTACAAGAAAACGATGCCGGGTCCGGTCGTCGAGACGACCGACGCGCTAATAGAAACCATCCAGCAAAATCGATTCGATGAGGCGGAAGTTACAGTGTTCGACGCCACCTGGAACAAATATGCAGATGGCCAGGCAACATCTCGACTCGTCAAAGCAATATATAAAGCAGATTGAGCATATGCCCAATCTGCTTTTTTTATGTAGCACATAAATGATTGCATAAAAAAGCCCGCATCCTTTTCAGGATTCGGACTTCATGTCTTGTATATTCTTTCGATTGACCCCGCATCGTGGCGCAATCGTATCCGCCAACCATTTGGCATTCAACAGCTCGATGTAGGCCAAATACGCTGCATCCCCTTCGATGCGGACATCCCCATAGACATAGTAGGGGGGCAATGGGCCATCGTGCCACAACCCGTCTCCTGCATGGTGTTCGATAAGGCGCTTTAAGCCGTCCAAATCTTCACGGAACGCCGGGCTGCGCTTGCCCCCACGGCGCTGGTGTTCCCTGTCGCATGCATCCAGCAGACGGTAAGTGTCCGTAATGTACGGACGTCCTTCGTTATAGATGTGCTTGACGATGGGGTGGTGCCGGTACCGCGTATTGGTATCGAGCACCCCGATCAGGCTGAGGGTAACGCGCAGTATCTGATACAGTTCGAGCACCTGTTTCGACAGCCGGCGGTTATCCAAATACCGGGCACTGATGTCATGATCCGGGCTTACTCTGAACACCTGCATTATTCGTAGATGTAGGCGAGCACATCCAACGCCTGTTCGACAGTTTCCACCGTGACATTGGCTTTGTTGGAAAGCTCTTTAAGTGGATGGATCAATTCTTCCGGGCGCACGATGATGAGTGGTTTGCCAAGCGTGACGGCAGCACTCGCATCCATTGCCGTATTCCACTGCTTGTACTTCTCGCCGAACAAGGCGATGACCACATCTGACTTCTGCATCAGCACCTCGGTCCTAAGGTTGTTGATCGCAGAAGCGGCATCGTCCTTATAGTAGCCGCTTGGCTGTTCGCCTAAAATCGCTTCGCCGATATCATCCGAACGGTCATGGACCGTCTGGGGACCGACGAAATTGAGTGGCAGGTCCTTCTCTTTCGCCAGACGTTTTACATCTTCGCGCCAATCATCATGAATCTGTCCTGCAAGATAAACTGTCAATTCCATTGTGTCATCCTCCTAAGTGGTAGTATCTCAATCATAGCCAATCCCTCGTCAAGTTTCCAAGGATTATCACTCGAGTGTGTTGCCTTGTGCCGGAATCGGGTTTTCTTTGAACATGCGTGCCAGGTGGATGGTGTTGTAGGCGAGCATTTCAACATGTTTTTTAGTGAAGTCGTTATCTTGGCCCGCTTCAATATAGGACGGGCCGGGACCTGCTTCGCCAACCCAATAGGCATCGACGTTCGGTGGAATGGTGAAACCGATGTGGGAGAGCCCGTAGAGGATCGACTGTGCCGCATGCTTCGCACCGTCCTCATTTCCTGTCACGACGACTCCGCCGACCTTGTTGTAGAAGATCGACTGGCCCTTGTCGTTCGTGAGTGATGAGCTCCCGTACAGACGCTCTATGGCCAGTGTCGCGATGCTGCTCTTCTCGCCGAGCCACAGAGGCGTGCCGATCAGCACGATATCAGCTGCTTTAATCTTTTCAAAAACTTGCGGCCATTCATCGCCTTCACCGGCATCGTCCGTGATGCCGTATTTTATGTTGTAGTCGTTCAGGCGCACGATTTCAGACTCGACGCCCTCCCTTTCATAAATATCCGTAACCCCACGTGCCAAAGCTTCGGTATTCGATTGTTCCTTACCGTATTTTAGGGTGGCATTCAATATCACTGCTTTTAGAGCCATACACTCTCCTCCATTTTCTTCATTGCTTAGTTGTACCACTAAAATAAGACGCTAAAACTTGAGCTCAGACGAGCTGCTTCTTCGAAAATTTATTGGCTACCCAACGGATGGTCAAGCCGGCTCCAAATTTATTCCTAATTTTAATTACTTTTTTGTATATTGTGGTAATATGTAAGTATAAACGATATTTTTTGGTTCTCCCCAGTGAAGTGTGTTGATTTCTTCCTCTAACGTAGGATCTCTTTTTATTTCTAAGCTGGGGGACGACACTCCATACGGATCCGGAGATCGAAATGATACATATTCGGGCA
>NZ_JBHMAH010000010.1:0-535 GCF_042429615.1 Salinicoccus siamensis | reverse complement strand
GTCAGTCCGTAGGTGAAGTGGTTCAGAATCTCCTGTTTCCACTTCAAGACGGTTTTGACTATAGACTTTGTGGCGTTCGCTCCTTCAAAAAGGTAGTGGCTGCACCAGTCTTCAAGGGTTTTTTGCGCTTTCTTGTAGCTTTTGGCACAATATATGTCCCGGAACTTCTGAAGCGCAACCCACTGCTTTTTCAACTCAGGATTTTCTCCGAGCCAAGTGCGTAACGTCTCTTTTTCTTCTAACTTCAGGTGTTTGGGACGGGCCATCAAAAGCCTGCGCTGATGCCTGATGTTCTTGTGGCTGGTCCCGTTGTTTCCTTCCAGCTTCCTCGCACGATCCAGAGCCTGCGTGAACAACTGGATGACGTGGAACTTGTCGACAACGATGGCTGTCTCCGGCCATATCTCGTGGACGGTCTGCGCCATGCCGGGAGCCAGGTCCGTAACGATGACTTCAGGTGCCTGCAACGGATACCGGCGCAGCCCTTCCTGGATACGCTCCCGGCTCTTTCCCGGGTGCGTCTGCCACACGTGGC
>NZ_JBHMAH010000024.1:0-2498 GCF_042429615.1 Salinicoccus siamensis | reverse complement strand
TCTTTTACGTTTCATATACCTACCTTAACATCTCCTTCTTTCGCGTCTAAAATCCTGGGTCCATTATATTCTTTGATTTAACAATAACCTCCCTCATAGGAGTTGTCCAATCAAGTGTAGACGATTCACACAAACATTATGGAAGAAAATTAGAATTGAGTTATTACAAGAACACGATTACACTTGTTCTATTTGCAGATATGCCCCACCTGTAGAAGAATTGAAAAGACTTCACGTTCATGAAATAGAGGAGTATGCCAAAGATGAATTATTATGTATACTAAAAGATTTGAATTTAATTTGTGAATAATGCCATGCATTTCACCATATAGGAAGAACATTTAGTATTTTGGATAAGGATCGGATAAGTAAGCTGAAATCACACTTTGTGAAGGTTAATAATTGTTCAGAAGAGGACTTTGAAGAGTATTATAAAGCCGTTTTATCTCAAAAACGAAAAACAAGTTTAGAAACAATAAAAGAGCGTGTTGCTAATTATAAAGAAACAGCTATTACTAAAGAGAAATCTATTTTGGATGATACAGTTTTATATCGAATCGAAGGGAATATTCCTTATAAAGAAGAAGCTATCAAACAATTAACAGGTAAAGGATTATATCGGTTCTATGAAAATGAGGAATAACGATTTGTTGTATCAAAGAGAGGGAGTCTCTTCCTTATAATGTTAAAGAGATTTAAAGGAGAGACTAAATATTTGCCGAATAAGAAGTTGTATGAATATGAAAAAGGAGCGATGAAATGGAAGAAAAACCATCAGAAAACTTCTTGATGAACGAAGCAACCCAGATTATAAGAGAAATGAAAGGCGAAGGCCAGCTTCTTATTACTGCTTGTGTCCTCCAGGCGGATGGCGACAGACACATCACTGTCTCTGATATAGCCTCCCTCGACGAATCCCCCATCACCTATATCTACTCGATAATCCTCTATGAAGATGACCCCGACGTCCAGGAATTCTTTATTCGGCATAAGCGACTGATCGAAAATGGCTTTTACGATGATTGATTCCAAACTTTTTATTATTCCATGACACCAAAACGCCTCCTTATCACGATTATAAGATAAGGAGGCGAAGTTTTTATGTATATTTATCAGCGAATCAGTTATGACGGAAGCAACTGGCGCAGCAAGAGTATCGATACGGAGAGCCTGTTTGACGAGGATCCGTATCGGAATCAAACGCTACCCGGCAAAGAAGTACGGTTCACCCACGAACCGGTGAACGGGGACTACGATAGGTTGTGTGAGGCGTTATCTGGTGAGGTAGCCATTTCTATATACCCCGAGACACAATCGGAAGAAGGATAAAAAGGGTGAATCTTTGGTGTGATTCACAAAAAAAGAGACAAGTGCAAATGCACTTGTCTCCTCAGGCTGTTGAGAAACTTTTCTTTTTAAGATATCGCATTATGAACGATCTGTTTCTGATTGACAGTCTTTACATATTCCATTGTGACCATCTGGTTTCGTTTTATTTCGATGAAAGTCTGACAAACTTTTTTCCTTACCGCATTTTTGACATACTTTTCTGACAGTAGATTTCATTTTACTATCCCTCCTTTTGTATTAGTCCCAACCTTTTTCACCTTTATATTTAACAGCTTTTTCTCTATTAATATTAGCTTGCTCTCGAGCCCAATCTTCTTTCTTGTTATTTCCGTTTTTTGCATATGTTTTTGCTGATTTATCAAATTGGTTTGCTCTATGTTTAAACATTTCTTCTTTATTTTTGAAAAAACCCACTAAGTCACCCCTCCCTATATATCATCTTATAAATATAGTGTACTTCAATCTATATAAATAATATACTTAATATATAAAAAATTCCAAAAAAGAGGAGTGATAAGATGATAGTAGATGATGTATTAGAAACAATGAATGATGCGGAAAATGCTTTAGAAAAAATTTATGAAAGGATTGGTGAGATAGAAAAAACGAAAATAATATTAACGTTGAAAGTCGCGACGAAGCGTACACAGATATTGTTGAAGTCATACCTGAATTAGTAGAAATACTAGATGAAAGATGTAAAACACTAGATGCAAAGATTGACGATCTAAATAAAAATGAAGACTCTATGACTCCAGATGTTTACGACATAATTTCAGAGACTTATGATAAAGCATATACTTCTATACTAAACGTTCAATCTAAGTTAATAGAAATACAAAGTGAATGCTCAATAAAACTAAGCGAAGGTTATGCTGAACAACTTGAAGAAGTTGAATCAGAAGTTGAAGCTAATGAAGGAGTCACAGTGGGTAAGCTTGCTAAAGGCTTAAGAGACGCAACCTGGAACGGTGTCAAAAAAGGAATTAGTGCCGCTTGGAATAATAGAGATAAAGCAAAACAATTTATTTATGAAGAAGGACAAAAATCTCAAGATAAAATCATATTACAAAAAGAATGTAACCGTCAAGTAGAACTCAACACTTTATCCCAAATAAGATTCAACAGTTCATCCAAATTAAGACTCA
>NZ_JBHMAH010000047.1:0-625 GCF_042429615.1 Salinicoccus siamensis | reverse complement strand
ATCACCAGGGTGGTATCCCACCAGTGCCTCCACGTAGACTGGCGTCCACGTATCTTCAGCTCCCACCTATCCTGTACAAGTGAGGTCGAGGTTCAATATCAGGCTACAGTAAAGCTCCACGGGGTCTTTCCGTCCTGTCGCGGGTAACCTGCATCTTCACAGGTACTATGATTTCACCGAGCCTCTCGTTGAGACAGTGCCCAAATCGTTACGCCTTTCGTGCGGGTCAGAACTTACCTGACAAGGAATTTCGCTACCTTAGGACCGTTATAGTTACGGCCGCCGTTTACTGGGGCTTCGATTCGCACCTTCGCTTACGCTGAGCGCTCCTCTTAACCTTCCAGCACCGGGCAGGCGTCAGCCCCTATACGTCACCTTTCGGTTTGGCAGAGACCTGTGTTTTTGATAAACAGTCGCTTGGGCCTATTCACTGCGGCTCATTTTCATGAGCACCCCTTCTCCCGAAGTTACGGGGTCATTTTGCCGAGTTCCTTAACGAGAGTTCGCTCGCTCACCTTAGAATTCTCTTCCCAACTACCTGTGTCGGTTTGCGGTACGGGCGGTAATGTATTCACTAGCGGGTTTTCTTGGCAGTGTGAACCCACAGCTTCGCCTACTATTTTCG
>NZ_JBHMAH010000015.1:0-127898 GCF_042429615.1 Salinicoccus siamensis | reverse complement strand
TAACCATCCGGTTTATTGGAATTAACGTTGACATATTGTCATTCAGTTTTCAATGTTCTCTCGTTGACTGTAAAAAAATTAATGGAGCGGGTGATCGGAATCGAACCGACGACATCAGCTTGGAAGGCTGGGGTTATACCATTTAACTACACCCGCATTATAAAGTTGCTTATCCCAAAAATAAATGGTGCGGCTGAGAGGACTTGAACCTCCACGGGATTAACTCCCACTAGGCCCTCAACCTAGCGCGTCTGCCGATTCCGCCACAACCGCATTTATAATATCTTTTGTTTTTAGCGACATACTCTATTGTATATCAGCCGTTTTAAAAAGTCAACAACCTTTTAAAACTTTTTTAAGAGAATGACCCGTACGGGACTCGAACCCGTGTTACCGCCGTGAAAGGGCGGTGTCTTAACCGCTTGACCAACGGGCCAAAGGAATATTGCAACGATATTTATAATAACGGGTTTTGTTTTGGAAGTCAACGCTTTTTATTGATTTTATTATATTTCTTTTAAAAAGCTTTGGATGTCGCTAAATCACTGGTCGTCTTTTCTTCATAATAACCGTGTTTCTACTATATAAGTGTCCGATTTGGAATTGGACTTCCTTACCATTACTCACATACATCATATTGATAAGACCTTTCTAACATGCGGAAACTAACTTCAGTCATAAGGCAAGGTTTTGGAATGGTTGCCTATGTTACATTCTACATATCTTCTGGTGCATTCTACTCATTTACTCCCAGTATCAATCCGTTTCAGATTCTTCAATGAATATGTAGGATTCATTAACCCCCATATAACTTTCATAGACATTCTTTAATTGGGACACTTCCCCGCCCTCATCTAATTTAACTTCATCACTTTCACCACTGTAACTATAATAATCAGCATCATTCTTTTCAAACTGGATAAAGGTCATGGCTAAGCTTGTTCCCCCATCTTTTAGTTCAATGGCCAACCGGTCATCATCTAGCGTATAATGTCCTTGATACTCATTTCCCAGATACTCAAGTACTACTTCATCGTCTGTTTCAAAATCGAACACTGCCATGTGCGAATTAAAGATGACTTCCTTATCTTTTTTCTCTTCCTCAGTGATGGTCGGATCATAATTGGTCAATCCCAATTTCTTACCTGCCAACTCTGACTCCCCGTCACTACACCCTACTAGAATTAAAAGAGCAAAGCTGAATATCATTATAAAATTCTTCATATGCCCTCCCTCCTCACAGTAGTCTGTGCGCTGAACCTATCATATATAAACTTACCATGAGAATTCAGAAAAATGCAATAGAATATATTTTTAAATTTCTGTAGAGTCATCAGCTATAGACTAGAGTTCAATTGCAGATGATTTTCGATTTTCAGCAGACAATTGATTATCAATTTCGAAGATACTTCTTTAGTAGTAATTTTCATGCATAAAGATTGTTTTTTTTTCTCACTATGTTATTATTTATTTATAATCATTCTAAACAAGATTATAATATTTTCTTGGAGGGACTACATCTATGGACTTTGAAAATAACGGCAACAAGCCTGGTACTGCCCGCAGCGGTGGTGGCACTCAACCTAGGAAGCAAGGCAAAGGTGCATCCGAAGATCGTCTGACTACTCTCTTTGGAGCTCCGGTAGGTGACAGGGAAAATACAATGACTGCAGGACCGCGTGGCCCAGTAGTTATGCAAGATCCTTATTTCCTTGAACAGATGGCGCATTTTGACCGTGAAGTAATTCCTGAAAGACGGATGCACGCGAAGGGTTCTGGGGCATTCGGTACTTTCACTGTAACACACGACATTACACAATATACAAAGGCTAAAATATTCAGCGAGGTCGGCAAACAGACAGAAATGTTCGCGCGCTTCTCTACGGTAGCCGGAGAACGTGGTGCTGCAGATGCTGAACGTGACATCCGTGGCTTTGCACTTAAGTTCTATACTGAAGAAGGTAACTGGGATCTGGTTGGAAACAATACGCCAGTATTCTTCTTCCGCGACCCTAAACTTTTCGCAAGTTTGAACCACGTCGTTAAACGCGATCCTAAAACAAATATGCACAATGCCGAGAGCAACTGGGATTTCTGGACATTGCTTCCTGAAGCACTGCATCAAGTCACAATACTGATGACAGATCGCGGCATCCCTAAAGGGTTCAGAAACATGCATGGATTCGGTTCCCACACTTACAGCATGGTGAATGCAGACAACGAACGCGTCTGGGTGAAATTCCACTTCCGTACAGAACAGGGTATCGAAAACCTGACAGCCGAAGAAGCTGAAGAAGTAATTGCGAAAGACCGCGAATCCTCCCAAAGGGATCTCTTCAACGCAATTGAAGATGGCAATTTCCCTAAATGGAAGATGTACATCCAGGTCATGACCGAAGAACAGGCCAAAAACCACTACCACAACCCATTCGATTTGACTAAAGTATGGTATAAAGATGAGTATCCACTTATCCCGGTTGGTGAATTCGAACTCAATCGCAACCCTGAAAACTATTTCGCAGAAGTTGAGCAAGCAGCATTCGCCCCGACCAATATCGTTCCGGGCATCGGCTTCTCACCAGATAAAATGCTTCAAGGACGTCTCTTCTCCTATGGAGATACTCAGCGCTACCGTCTTGGTGTAAACCACCACCAGATTCCTGTGAACTCCCCTAAAGGCGCAACAGGTGTCTGCCCATTCAGCCGTGATGGTGCAATGAGGGTTGATGGCAACTTAGGTTCACACACAAACTACTACCCTAACAGCTACGGTCAATATGAAGACGATCCAAGCGTTAAACAGCCACCTCTCGAAATGGATGGTTTGATTTACGAACACGATTTCCGTGAAGATGACGACCACTATTATGAGCAGCCAGGCAAACTTTTCAACCTCCAATCTGATGAAATGAAGCAACGTATATTCACTAACACAGCAAGTGAGATGAGCGGAGTTTCCGACAAAGTGAAACATCGCCATATCAGAAACTGCTATAAAGCCGACCCGGCTTACGGTGAAGGTGTTGCAAAAGCAATGGGCATCAACATTGAAGATGTAGATATGGACAGTAATGAATAATAAATAAAAATATCCCGATCGAATCATTTCGATCGGGATATTTTTATTTCATGCTCAATGAGATCCTGCCTTTTCCTTCATCTATGTCAATTACTGTGACATCTACTATGTCTCCGACACTGACTGCTTCCATTGGATGTTTGATGAATTTTTTCGTCAATTTTGAAATGTGTACGAGCCCGTCCTGTTTTACACCAATATCAACAAATGCGCCAAAATCGGTGACATTACGGACTGTTCCAGATAGTTTCATGCCTTTTTTCAAGTCTCCCATCTTCAACACATCAGATTTCAATAGAGGCACCTCGTACTCATCCCTGATATCACGCGTTGGTGCTTTCAGGCTATCTACGATATCAAGCAGTGTCGGAAGACCGATTCCGAGATCTCCGGCCACCTCTTCCAAGTTCACTTGATGCAACGCTTCCGCCAGCTCTTTTGTGCCGATATCAGACTCGGTCATGCCGATAAGGGAAATCAGTTTATAAGTCTCCTTATAGCGTTCGGGATGAATCGGTGTCTGGTCGAGTGGTTCTTTTCCTTCTGCCACACGCAGAAAACCGACACATTGCTCGAAAGTCTTTGCTCCAAGGCGGGGCACCTTTTTGATTTCATTGCGCGACTTGAAGCCTTCGTTTTCTTCGCGGTATTTTACGATATTCATACTGATGGCAGGAGACAATCCCGCCACATGTTGAAGCAAAACATGCGAAGCCGTGTTTACATCGACTCCCACTTGGTTCACTGAAGTTTCAACGACAAAATTAAGCGATTCATTCAAAAACTTCTGGTTGACGTCATGCTGATATTGCCCGACTCCAATTGCCTTAGGGTCAATCTTGACCAGTTCACTGAGCGGATCCTGGACCCTTCGGGCTATGGATACAGCACTCCGTTCTTCAACATTGAAGTGTGGGAATTCTTCACGTGCCACCTCAGAAGCTGAATAGACGCTTGCCCCAGCTTCATTGACGATAATGAATTTGACATCTAAATCCTCAGATTGCACCAGCTCACTGATGAACAGCTCGGTTTCGCGCGAGGCCGTACCGTTACCGATTGCCAGAAGCGTAACTTTATACTCATCTATCATCTTGAGCAGCTTGTTTTTCGCTGCATCCTGCTTAGATTGTGGCGGATGCGGATAAATCACATCTTTATCAAGGAATTGACCGGCAGCATCGATTACTGCAAGTTTACACCCTGTTCTGAAGGCCGGATCCACACCAAGAATAACATGGCCTTTCAGGGGTGGCTGGAGCAGAAGCCGCTTCAAATTCTCTTCAAATATATGCACAGCATGCCGCTCACTTTTTTCGGTCAATTCTTGTCTGACTTCCCGTTCGATGGAAGGGATGATAAGACGTTTTAGGGCGTCTTCAATAGCTGTCTGTATATATCGTCCGGTGGCTGAACCTTCTTTTATGGTCTGTTTGCCGATATATCTCTTGAAACGTTCTATATCGTAATCGAATTTTACAGTAAGCACACCCAATTCTTCACCCCGATTGATCGCCAATATCCTGTGCGGTACGATTTTACCGATGGGCTCACTGTAGGTATAGTACATTTCGAAGGTGTTTTGTTCATCTTCAGCATTCTTCTTCCTCTTGGTCATCAAATCTGCGCTCTCTTTGAACACCTTCAATATATACGCTCTATATTTGGGGTTGTCTGATATATCTTCAGCAATGATATCAAGGGCCCCTTTGATGGCCTCTTCTTCAGAACCCACTTCTTCAGTCAAGTAGCGGCTTGCTTCTGTTTCCACGTTTTCTGAAGTCTGGCTCTTGATGAATTCAGCCAGGTTCTGCAGGCCCTTACGCTTTGCCTCGGTTGCCCGCGTTTTTTTCTTCTGCTTAAATGGCCTGTAGAGATCTTCCACCCTGTTCAATACGGTCTGTTTTTTTATGTCCTGTGCCAGTTCTGCAGTAAGGAAGCCCTGCTCATCAATGCGTCTAAGCACTTCCTGCTTACGCTTCTCCAGATTTTCGAGATATGAAAAGCGGTCTGAAATTGCTTTAATTTCTTGTTCATCCATACCACCGGTCATTTCTTTTCGGTAGCGTGCTATGAACGGGACGGTATTCCCCTCTTGTAGAAGCCCGAGCACATTCCCTATATCTTTTGCCCGTTTTCCTGTTGTTTTTTCAAGTTCTTTGATCAGCGTTTCGTTCATCTTATCTCTCCTGTTTTAAATCTGGTTGATCCTTATATATTATAACACTGAAACCCCCCATCCTTAAGGATGGGGGGTAGATATTCTACTCTTTCTCACTCACTGCCTGGCGCAGCTTATTGATTGCGGTGCGCTGAAGTCGCGATACATGCATTTGACTGAGGCCGATGCGCTCTCCCGTTTCTTTCTGACTCAGACCTTCCATGAAGGTGAACTGGATAATCTCCCGTTCCCTGTCTGAAAGTATCGGAATCACCTTTTCCAGGATCAGTCTTTTTTCTGACAGATCATAGTTGTCATCGGACTGTCCCATGACATCAAGCAACGTTACCGTGGATCCGTCTTTATCTGCCTCAATGGAATGATCGACACTCAATGCATTGTAGCTTTGACCCATTTCCATCGCTTCCAGCACGTCTTCTTCTGAAACTTGCAGATGATCTGCAATTTCACTTATCTTTGGAGACCGTTCCAATCGATTGGTGAGTTCGTCATTCGCATTTTTGATCTTGGGGCCGATTTCCTTGATTCTCCTCGGGACATGCACGCTCCATGTCTTATCCCTCAGATACCTTTTGATTTCACCAACGACTGTTGGGACTAGGAATGCTTCGAAACGTCGATCAAAGGATACATCGAACCTTTTGATTGCGCCAAGAAGCCCAACCATGCCGACCTGCACAAGATCCTCATGATGGCTTTGACCCTTTGAATAGCGATAGGCAAGAGATTCGATGAGTTTCTTGTAGTGTTCTGCCAATCTCGCTTGAGCCGCATCATCCCCATTCTCCTGATGGCTGCGAATCAGTTCATTAATATCTTCCGGTGTTAATTTTCTATCGATTGACGATTGTTTCTCCATTCGAATGCACCTGACTTTCATTAATAAACTTCGTCATGCTGATTGTGACGCCAGGATCTTTTTTAATATAGACTTCATCCATTAGTGTTTCAATCAGGAATAGTCCCAAGCCTCCCTCTCTGAGGTAGTTGATGTTGTCATCTTCAGTATAAGGACCCAGTTCCTCTTTTACTGCTTCATAATTGAAACTCTGACCGTGATCTGCAACGATGATTTCCACTTTTTCAGTGTATATCGCAAAACCAATCAGTACTTCTCCACCCTTTTCTTCATCATAGGCGTGTTTTACTGCATTGGTGACAGCTTCTGACACAGCAATTTTGGAGTCTTCTATCTGATCATAAGTAGCTCCTACCCTTGAAAGTACGCCGGACAATGTCAATCGTATCAATCCTACATACTCGGCGCTCGAAGGAAATTTCATTTCTATATAATCGTAATTCTCTGCCATACTATTCAACCCCCGACGCTTCGTTGATATGCATAAGATCTCTCAAACCTGTAATTTCAAACAACCTTAATATCCGCTTTGTCACTCCAGTGACATAAAGTTCTCTATCGTGTTGGTTCAATTCCTTTAAAGTACCGACGAAAATGCCGAGACCCGTAGAATCCATATATTCGACATCCGTTAAATCTATTCTGATATCGTGACTGCCCGACTGGCGGATGGGTTCCAAGATTTTCTGCAACTCAGGTGCAGTATAGACATCTAGTTCCCCTTTAAGCACAATCACATATTCTTGTTCTCTCTCTGTTGTATCGATATTGAGATTCATTAAGTTCCACTCCCATTCAACTTAAATACATAAACACTTCAAGCTTTACCCGTATATGAAATTTCTAAACACATAAAGCCTAATTTTTATTATTTTTTAATATGAATAACGTCAGATCATCTTTTTTATGCGGGTTCTGGACACGCATGAGTGATTCATAGATATACTGGACAATATCCTGTGGATGATGATCCTTCACTTGTTTGATCATATCCTTTACATAGTCGAGCTCGATGAATGTATCGTCATGCTTCCTTAGTTCCGTCACACCATCAGTAAATACGATGATCATGTCCTTGGGCCCGAGCCGTGCTTCCTTCTGCTCATAACGTGCATGCCGCTTTACTCCAAGGACAACCCCTTTGGCATCAATTTCTTCGAATTCATCCGTATCGTGCCTATATAGCAGGGCAGGCTCATGTCCTGCCGAAGAGTAATAGAACCGGTTTGTGCTATGATCATACAAACCATAGAACATGGTGACGAACATATTTTGATTGACGTTCTTCTCGACCACCCTGTTCAGTTTCCTCAGACTGTCGCTCGGCAATTGGGAATAACCATAAGAATCCATGCCGAACTTTATCATGCTCATCGCAATTGCGGCCGGTATCCCCTTGCCTATGACGTCAGCAATCGCAAAACTGAGCATGCCGTCATTATGGTCGATAATGTTGAAATAGTCTCCGCTGACTTTTCTGGCGGGCACGCTGATGGCGCCGATTTCCATCGTGTCAAACGTTGGGATTTCGGTCTTCAGCATCGTTTCCTGCAGACTGGCTGCGACGTCCATTTCCTTATCATGGATTTTAAGCTTGTTCATCATGGATCTATAATCCCTGTATGTAAATCCAAATGAGATGATCACTTCTTGCAGGATGTCTAAAGATTGCTTTATGAGGGCGCCATCTTCTATTCCCATATCGTCAAGGAGCTCCATATGAAGCGAAACAATCTCCTCAGGTGAGGTGTCCATTTCAATGACTTCTTCGCTGAATGATTGGCACAGATCCATAGCTTTGTCTGCATCTCCCCCATAAAGGTAAAGCTGGATGATTTCCCTGTATTTATTTACAATATTATCAATATACGTCATGATTTCACCTCATACTGAAAAAAGACTTTTGTACACAAAAGTCCATCAGCTTTTCATTTTCTTGGATTTCCTGGGTTTTTTCGGCAGGAGATCAAGGCTTATCATCAACGCCTTGTCCACTTCTTTCATCTTTTCTTCATTCAAATATGTAAGTTTTTCCCTAAGTCGCTTCTTATCGATTGTACGGACTTGTTCGAGCAATATGACCGAATTCTTGTCCAGATTATATGTATCCTTTGAAATCTCCACATGTGTAGGTATCTTGGCTTTGTCGATCCGGCCAGTAATTGCGGCAACTATCACAGTGGGGCTGTGGTAGTTGCCGACATTATTCTGGATGATCACTACTGGACGTTTACCACCCTGTTCAGAACCTTGCACAGGTGAAAGATCAGCAAGATATACTTCGCCTCTCTTCATCTATTCACCATCTTTACTGTAAACGAGGAAATCTTCGTTGCATTTTTGTGCTTCACATTCAAGCTCGTGACTTTCAGACGCAATGGAAAGGTTGATCTCACTCATCTCTGTATATCCATGTTCAAGAGAGAGTACTGTGCTGCTGCACAATGTCGTGTTCATCATTACTAGACCACTCCTCTATTACATCGCTATTCATAATAATGATAACATGTATAAAAAATCATTACTAGTTTATTTTAAAACTTCATTGCTGATGCGACTACCGTCTGTGCCATGGTAAATACGCGGCAGTCTGCGGCCGAGCTTGCACATAGATTCGTAAGGTATCGTATCCACATAATCACTGTAGGATTCCATAGACTGTGCGGAATGCCGTTTTGGAGTGATGATATGTACTTTGTCCCCCAATTCAACATGGTCAGGAACACGGATCATGATGTAGTCCATACATACGGTCCCGACTACCGGGCAGGATGTGCCGTCCTCCAGAGCCACTTTATAACCTGTGCGTGAACGAAGGAAGCCATCCGCATAACCGATCGGCAGCGTGGCTATGGTCACTTTCTCATCTGCGATATATTTCAATCCATAACTGACCCCCTCTCCTTCTTGCAGCACATGTGTATCCACTACATGGGTCACCAGGCCGACGGACGGCTTCAGCTCGACAGGTGATATCCCCGCTATGAAGTCAGACGGATAATATCCATATAGGGAGAGGCCGATGCGCATGGCATTGCATTCATCTGCCTCAAGATGAAAGGCACCTGCTGAATTTTGGACGTGCACAAACTGAGGTTTTTTAACTTGCGAAATAATGGATTTGAATGTTCCGTACTCTTTGAAGGGGCGTTCCGAATCAACCTCCGCTGAACTGAGGTGACTGAACAGGCCTTCATAGGTAAGGTAAGGAGAGGCCTCTATCAACGCAATCATCTGATTAACCTCTTTGATGTTGGATACACCCAGTCGATTCATGCCACTGTTCACCTTGATATGGACCCAGACACCCTTTCCATCATCATCTTCGATAGCCTGCTCCGCTCTTTTAAGCCATTCATAGCTCGGGGCGGTGACAGCTATACGGTGCTTTATGGCTTTGTTCATATCTTCCGGCCTGATCGGTCCGAGAATGAGTATCTTCTCCCTGATGCCATGCATCCTCAACTCGACCGCTTCATCCAGCGTACCGACTGCAAAGAAATCCACACCAATATGGGACAAGTACTCTGCAACAGCAGTGCTGCCCAACCCATATGCATTCGCCTTTATGACTGCGATGAAAGTCTTATCAGGATGCATTCCACTCACAGCTTTATAGTTGTGTCCGATAGCTGCCAGATCGACATCGACAATTGTATCCCTATAGTACTTTTCCGACATATCTCAATCTCCTCATCCCTTATTTTCAAGTATCACTGTGGCAGTGGCATAATGATTGGAGTGAGAAATTGAAACATGTGCGCACTCCTCTCCGCTTATGAAGGGTTTTCCCACCTCATCATTCAGACAAGTGATGTCTGAAAAAGTGATACGTTCCCCTATGCCACTGCCCAGAGCTTTACTATATGCTTCCTTGACCGCAAAGCGCCCAGCCAGATACTCCATCCTTCTCTTTTCGCTGCTTAATGTCCTGTAGACTTCCATTTCCTCCTCAGATAAAATCCGCTTCGACAACCGTCCGCCTTTATCTTCCGCGGCTTTGATCCGTTCGATTTCAATTATATCGGTGCCTAGGCCTCTGATCATATGGTTCTCCCTGTCTTTTCATTGATTAGTGTCCTGATATCATTGCGCAGATGGTCAGCTTCACCCGACTCGAGTTCAGGTATGTGGATAGGTGCTGCAGATGTTCTCAGGGTAACCCCTTTGAGAGCGTACCGTTTCATCAACGGACCAACTGTCGTATCAATATTCTGTACTCTGAACAGCGGTACAGCAAGTTCTTCTTTGAAGATGATTCCTTTATGGATACGTATTTCATCGCGAGAAACATCATAACGGAAATATTTATATTTCAATTTCGGCATCAACCATACATTGATCAGGCTGATGTAGATGAAAATCACAAAAGGTATGAGCGGCACCCACCATGGCAGCCATTCCCATATATAGAAATGCAGTATCGTTGCGGCAACCGCCACCAGCAATGCAATCAACGCGGCAATCCCTTCACGAATCCGCCACACCGTGATCGATTTCGGTGATATCTTTTTCATTGGAAGCACTCCTTTCAGCCCACTGCCAGATAGTATCCACATCTTTTTGGTCAATGAACTTCAAGGTCGCCCGGGACCCCATCATCCCCGCGGCGGTGACCAGCGTTATAATCCCGAGTTCAGACCGCTTAAGAAACGGGTTATACGCCCATTCCGCTTCTATCAATTTATCCGATTTGATGATATAGTGCGAACGCTTGAAAAACGATGTGGTCATCAGATTGATCTCTTCATCCCGGATTGTATAGCCACTGTTATGGGCACTGTAAAAACCAGATAGGGCGACAATGGTGAGTAGTGCCAAGCCAATGGTCCACATATAGTCAAACCAGAAATAATGGATGATGGCGCTGATGGTGAAGATGCCTAAAGCCATCACTTGGAAGTATCTTCTGTATCCCCTGACCGGTACGATACGTGGAGGGACTTCTATATGATAATTCGGGAAAATCTGTTCTGTAATCCTATATAGGTCATCTCTTTTTATGAAGGGCAGGATTTCAACCTTGCCTTCGACATCGTCCCCTTCCAGGGAATCACTCGTAATCGTTGCAGCCAATGAATAATAGCCGATCATCCTACGGATGATCGAATCCCTTACAATAATGTTCTGAACCCGGTTGATGTTGATGCTTTGATGTTTCTTTTCAATCAACCCATATTCGACGACAAGATCATCGTCTTTCATCTTGAGCGTGTATTTATGGTATTTGATCATAAGGATGAGTATGCCTATTGCATATCCCACAAGAATGAAGGAACCTACTGCAAGCATATAAGCCCACAAGACACTCTTGAATGCCCCTTCAAAATAGTCGAAATAGCGCTCCAGCAAAAAGTCCGCTCCGATGATGTTGATGAAGCCGAATGCCAGCGCAAGGAAAGTACCTAAAGCGCCGCTGGTCATGCTCATCAGAAGGAGCGAGCGGTTACTCATCAGATAAAGTTCCGTGAACTCCTGGGGGTCCTCCGCTTCATGCCGAGGCCAGTCGCTCGAAGCACCGATAATCGCCTCACCTTCTGCCTGTGACTTCTCATCATAGAGTATTCTCTGCAGTGATTCGGCTTGGGTTTTCTTCATTGTATCAATACGAATGGCGTCCCCCGGAGTGATGATCTCCAATTTCACAGCACCGAACATACGATGGAATATGGGTTCGCTGAAATCAATCGATTGTATCCTCCCTATATCAAGTTCTTTCTCCCGGTTGGTAATGACCCCGTCCTTGTAGATGAATTTGCCCGCTTCTATCCAAAACCGTGTCCGATATTTATTCAGGAAATCCATACCTCCGAACAGCACGATGGCAAGAACCAGTACACCGATAAAAATGACAATATATTTGAGCGAGACTTCACCTGAGAATATGACGTCACGTGAATTGAAAAGGATTATGATCAATGGAATCCAGAGATTTTTGACGCCATTGACGATACTGCCAAGATAAGCGACTGGGTGGAGTTTCTGCGGGCTATACATCTGTATGTGCCTCCTTCACCTGTTGTATGATGGTTGCTTTCATCTCCCGTGCCTCGTGCAATTTCAGAGGGGGCATCACCATGTTCGAACTGGCCGTTGATACTTCCAGTATGGCGAAATCATGCCTTCTGGAAATCGGGCCCGTTGCCAATTTGGCACCCTGCACTCTCTGGATCGGCACCATTTTTGTTGCGATGCGGAAAAACCCCTTTTTGACTACGAGGCGCCCTTCATCGATTTCATAACGGGTCACTTTTCTATAGACAAACGGTCTTATGAAGATGCCCATTATCAATAACATGATAAGCACCCCGCCCGTTCCAAAGTATACCCAATGACTCCATTCAAGATAAAAGGTAAGGGCACTGGCCACAATCCCTATGAGCAACCATAGGGTGAAAGATGCCAAATAACGTTTTTGCATATATGGAACTACTTCATCATGCACTTTTTTCATGTTTGCCTCCACTTATATATCGATTATACATTATGACGATTAGCCTTATCCTTTAAATATACTACGTAGAATATAAAAAAAACACCCCTGTCCATTGGACAGGGGTATGGAATTATTTGATGTGATCTTTAAATGTGCGGCCGCCTTGGCGCTTGTTGTTGTTCTGTGGTGGTCTGTTGCCCTGACGCTTGTTGCCTGAGCGGTTATCATAGCCACGGCCTTTCTTGAATGGCTTCTTGCCACCTGAAGGCTTGCCTCCGCGTCGATTGCCACCTTTTCGTGTAAGTGGTTTTTCGAATGACAGTTGGATATTGTCATCTGATGCGTTGAACAGGAATTCATTGAGCAGTGCTGCAACGATTTCCTTCGCTTCACCTTGCTCAAGCAGGTGTTCCGCCACTTCAAGAGTATGTGCATTGTTGTTGTTGGCCTTCCATTGATCCATCTTCTCATAGATCTCTTTTTCACGTGCTTTAAGCACTTCTTTTTTAAGAGGCGGTCTGAGCGCAGAGATCGTTTTCTTTTTGGCATTTTCAATCATTCTCAAATAATCCATTTCTACTGGATTGACGAATGTGAGTGCCACACCTTCTTTACCCGCACGTCCCGTACGGCCGATTCTGTGCGTATAGCTCTCGGAATCTTGAGGGATATCGAAGTTGTAGACGTGGGATACGCCTGAAATATCGAGGCCTCTGGCTGCAACATCTGTGGCAACCAATATATCCAAGGCATTGTTCCTGAATTTCTTCAGGACTTCAAGACGTTTCGATTGCGTGATGTCGCCATGCAGTCCTTCAGCGCGGTAGCCTTTAGCGACCAACGCACTCGTCAGCTCATCAACGCGGCGTTTTGTACGCCCGAAGACGATTGCCAGTTCTGGCTGATGGACGTCTAGGAAGTCAGTAAAGACTTCAAGCTTTTCGAGCTCTTTTACGATAGTGTAATGCTCGGTAATCTGCGGGTCGCTTGCACCACCCTGATTCATGGTTTTGACGATTTTTGCGTCTTTCATGAACCGTTTGACCAACTCTTGTATTGCTGGTGGCATCGTCGCCGAGAACAGCAATGTGTGCCTGTCATCCGCAGGCATCTCGGACATGATGAACTTGACGTCATCTATGAATCCCATGTTCATCATTTCATCCGCTTCATCGAGGACAAGTGTATGGATGCTATCGAGTTTCAATGTCCTTCTCTTGATGTGGTCGATGATACGGCCAGGTGTACCCACGATGATTTCTGGTTTTCTCTTCAAATCCTTGATCTGGCGTTCAATGCTCATCCCGCCAAATATAGTGGATACACTAAGTTTTTTGTACTTGGCAAACTTCTTGAGTTGGTCGCTCACCTGTGCGGCCAATTCACGCGTCGGTGTGAGGATCAGCACTTGAGTGCCGCCCTGCTTCTCGGTATTTTCAATGATCGGAATGCCGAAAGCACCTGTTTTCCCAGTACCTGTTTTTGCCTGCCCGAGAATATCTCTTCTTTCGAGCGCGAGAGGAATACTTTCCTCCTGAATTGGGGTTGGTGTTTCGAACCCTATGTCTTCCAGTGATTTCAAGGTTTCATCACTGACACCTAATTGTTTAAAAAACTTCAAATTAGAGTCTCCTTTGACTTATCGTTTCTCATTTTCGTTACGCATAACTACTCAATATTAACATTTTTATTGTCATTATACAAGTCTTATCTCTTCCGGGAAAAGGAAGCGTTCGGTGAATATATTTAACTCAAGCTGATGCGCTTCTGTAAATGCAAAAAGATGCGGCGCACCCTCTATCAGTTCTAGTCTGGCGGACGGTATCTGCCTGCTCACTTCAATGCTTGATATCGAAGGCACAAGAAGATCCAGTGTACCATGGATGATCAATGTATCCGTCTTGATCTCTTCCAAGCTCCCGGACTTCGCCTCAACAATCCGCTTGAACTCCTGATACGCTTTAAACGGAATATCTTTGAGTCGCTTTCTGATCTTCTGGTAGAGGTGCATTTTCATATGTTCACTGAAATGTGCTGGAGTAAGGTTCAACCGCCCTAATCTTGAGAGCCTGATATGCTCGAAAGCCGGAGCGATGAGCACGAGTTTGTCTATAGACTCATGCTGTGCGATATGGCTGGCGAAGACGCCTCCCATCGAAAAACCGATGATGTAGACTGAATCTACACGCTCTTTAAGGTTTTTATATGCATGCAGCGCCTCAGCATACCAGGCATCACCATCTGGCTCAGTGAGATTGAGCACTGTTCCATGTCCTGGATAGACTGGAAATTCATAGTCGAATTCATACCTTGATTTCAAATAATCGAACAGAGGTTCCAATTCATACCGTCCTCCAGTGTAGCCGTGGAGAAAGAGCAGACCGATGGATCTAGATATAGTCGTTCACCCTCTCCAACGCCATTCCTCTGGATGCCTTCAATAGAATGACACTTTCAGGCGTCATCACTGATTTAAGTGCGGTGGCCAACGATTTTATATCATCATGGTGTGACCGGCTATCAATGTCAACATTATCATGAACAGCCTTCATCGCCTCCCCATAAGTCAGGATGTGATCAAAATGATGGTCCGAGCTGTTGATATGTTGTGCTATCGACAGATGAAGCGGCGCCGAATACTCTCCAAGTTCCAAAATATCCCCAAGGACGAGGATGCGGTTGTCAGAATCCATGCGACCTATAGTATCAATCGCACTTTTGGTGCTGGATGGACTTGCATTATAGGCATCATTTATGATGACTGCCCCATTTTGATGAATCATGCGTTCCATGCGCATATCCGTTACGACCAGTGTCTGGAATTGGTCCTTGACGTCCTTCATGGAAAGGCCCACAGCTTCTGCTGCAAGTAGGGCCATCGAAGCATTGGCGGCGTTATGGACACCAAGCTGTGGTATCTGGACATCCATATTCCCTGGGCCTAATTCAAAATGGGTGCCCTCCCGGGTTTCTGAAACATCCATTATCCTAATATCATTGCTCGGCTGCTCCCCTGCTGTCTTTAGATTATAGGGGGCGTCACGCTGCACCAATGCCTCAAGTAAAGGGTAATCCCTCGAGTAGATGAAGGTGCCGTTTGGTTTCAAGCCATCCACAATTTCATACTTTGCACGGGCGATATTTTTCCTCGAGCCTAATTTTTCGATGTGGGACTCCCCCACATTGGTCAAGATTGCGATATCGGGCTGTGTCATTGTACTGAGCAGATTGATGTCGCCTGCTTTGTCCATCCCCATCTCCAATATGGAGATTTCAGTGTCAGCATCAAGCTGAAGCAGCGTCAATGGTAGACCAATCTCATTATTGTAGTTGCCGATCGTCTTCTTCACTTTGAAGTGTGGGGAAAGCAGACATTCGACCATATCCTTCGTGGTTGTCTTTCCGTTCGATCCCGTAATCGCGATGACTTTGGGAGACACTTCTTCAAGGTACTTTTGTGCAATGGTCTGCAGAGCAAGCAAACCGTCTGGAACATGGATGAGCGGCAAGGATGAATCAGACTGTGATGACGCTTGTTCTGTCAGGCTGAGCGCCGCCCCTTTATCGAAAGCCTGCTCCATAAAACGGTGGCCATCCGTATTCTCTCCTTTGAAGGGGATGAACAGATTGCCTTTTTGCAGCGTCCTTGTATCTATAGATACCCCTTTTATGATTCTATCCTTTTGTGATTCTGCAGCAGCATTCATCTGTCCACCACAGAAATTGGCGATTGTCCCTATTGTTGTCTCAATCATAACTACTGTACAACTCCATCATCGTTTTATTTTTGTGTTCATCAAATTCATATTGGGTTAATACGCTTAATTTTATCATAAAATAGTGTATACTAAATGTCATGATTCCATAATGGGTTAGGTGAATTTTTTGGAAAAAAACAATAATTACAAAAGACAAAATGCCAATATATTCTTCAGGATGGACTGGCTGTTGCTACTGCTTATTGTAGTCCTTGGGACCGTCAGCGTCTTCATGATCCGTTCTGCAATGACCAGCGGACAATACAATACCGATTTCGCCCTTAGGCAGACTTTATTTTATCTGCTTGGTTTCCTGATGGTCTTCGTGCTGACTTTTATCCCCGTCAAATGGCTGAAGCAGTATATCTGGCTCATATACACTGCCGGCGTCCTATCGCTTGCCATTCTTTTCATCGCGCCTGTTTCCCCGATTACACCGATTATAAATGGTGCCAAAAGTTGGTATCAATTCGGGTTCTTCAGCATCCAGCCATCCGAGATCGTCAAGATCATCTACATATTGACTCTGGCCTATGTCATCAACCAGCATAATAAATATAAGATAACCAATGATCTGAGTGCAGATATTAAACTGCTTATAAAAATCGCCGCAACTTCCATTCTGCCGATGCTGCTCATACTATTCCAAAATGATTTGGGCACCACCTTGGTCATGCTGGCGATACTATTCGGAATGATTATCGTCTCAGGCATCAGCTGGTGGCTTATTGTTCCGACCTTGATTGCAGCAGTTACAATCGGGGGTGCCTTGATTCTTGGCATCATCTACAGGCCGGACATACTTGAGCGTTACCTAGGCATTCACCCTTATCAGTTCGAGCGAATATACTCTTGGCTGCGGCCGGAGGAATACATGGCCGAAGGTGGCTTCCAGCTCAGCAACTCATTAAAGGCGATCGGTTCTGGTGGCATTGATGGGAAAGGCTTTGGTGATGGCATCATCTACATTCCGGAAAACCATACGGACTTCATCTTTACGATCATCGGTGAAGAATTCGGGTTTATCGGTGCCACTGCCGTCATCGTACTTATATTTATGCTTATGCTCCACCTCTTCAGGATTGCAACAGTCGTTGATGATAGTTTCTCATCTTATTTCATCATCGGCTACCTTTCCATGCTGATGTTTCATGTTTTCCAAAATATCGGCATGACTGTACAACTATTGCCGATTACCGGACTCCCTTTGCCTTTCATCAGTTATGGAGGAAGTGGGCTCTGGGCTAACATGTTGGCGATTGGAATCATAATGAGCATCTATTTCCATCAATATGACAAGAAAGCATAAAATAACCGCAGCTTAGTAGCTGCGGTTATTTTAGATGTTCTGTTCTTTCAACCGTAATTGTTCCTTATGTGCAATACCGTTCATGATTTCAAGTCTAGATCTCGAAACCTTTACTTTAACACCAAGTTCACTCAACATCGTGACAACTTGCTTCACTTTAGAACGGTCGTTTTTGTACATAATGACACTCCCCGTTTTTCAACTTACTCTTATTTTAACGCGAAATTTATATTTTTGCCATACAAATCAAAAAATAAATGTTACAGAATTTTAAATAATCTTGGTTTATAATAGAATACAAGTGAGGTGAAAATATGGAATTAGCTATATTTGAATTCCTATCCAGCGCAAAAGTGTTGAGTACCATCACCCTTATCATAATTGGAATCAACCTCCTTTTTGCCATAGGGCTGATATTTTTGGAACGACGCAGCGCGCAGAGCATATGGGCTTGGCTTATGGTCCTTTTCTTTCTGCCGATCATCGGCTTCATATTTTATATCCTTTTCGGCCGCCAAATATACAACCAGAAGTTATTCCAGATCAATGAAGCAGACAAAGTGGGTCTTGAGCACCTAGTTGATGAGCAACTCAGTGATCTACAGAACAACCGTATGTCTTTCGCAAACGACATCACAAACCGTCATAGGAAAATAATCCATATGTTGCTTGATAACAACCAGTCTTTCATGACCATCAACAACAAAATAGATATCTTCACCGACGGCAATGAGAAATTCGAAAAGCTGATTGAAGATATCTATAATGCGAAAGACCATATCCATTTCCAATACTATATCTTAAAACTGGATGGAATCGGCCAAAGAGTACATAAAGCATTGCTTGCAAAGCAACGAGAGGGAGTCTCTGTCAGGATTCTCTACGACGATATAGGTTCCAGAACCCTCCGGTTGAGCAACTTTAAAGAATTGAAAGAAGCTGGAGGTCTGGTTGAAGCTTTCTTCCCGAGCATGCTCCGCCTTATAAATCCACGAATGAACAACCGCAACCATCGTAAAATTGTAGTAATAGATGGCACTCTCGGGTATGTAGGCGGCTTCAACGTAGGGGATGAATACATTGGCTTGAATAAAAAGTTCGGCTATTGGCGTGATACCCACTTGAGGATTGAAGGGAATGCTGTTAAATCTCTCCAGTTGCGCTTTATGTTGGACTGGAATTCACATGATAAACGCAATAACATGTTCAGGGAAAATCGCTACTTTCCTGAAATAAACCACTATTATGGCAACACGCCTATGCAAGTGGCTTCAAGTGGCCCCGATGAAAGATGGCAGCAGATCAAATACGGCTATATGAAAATGATTTACAGCGCAAAGGAAGCCATCTATATCCAGACACCCTATTTCATTCCAGACCAATCTTTCTTGGAGGCAGTCAAAATCGCTATATTGAGCGGAGTCGAAGTACATCTGATGATCCCTGACAAACCTGATCACCCGTTCGTCTATTGGGGCACCTACTCCAATGCAGGTGCGATAGCACGGATGGGGGCCCACGTCCATATTTACGAGAAAGGTTTCCTCCATCAGAAAGTGATGATGGTCGATGATGAAGTGTTGAGTGTCGGGACGACAAATGTCGACTCCAGAAGCTTCTTTTTGAACTTCGAAGTCAATGCTTTCATATACGATAAAAATGAAGCAACCAAATACCGACTCATCTATGAAGCAGATATTGAGGACTGTTCTCTGCTTACCGTTGAAAGATACGACTCCAGAAATAAATGGATTCGTATAAAGGAAGGCATTGCGAACCTCATTTCGCCCATCCTTTAATATCCAAATAAAAAGGCATGATATCCAAAAGATATCATGCCTTTTTCACTGCATTATTTTTTCTTTTTACGTTTTTTCTTCGGCATTACTTTAGCACTCTTCAAGCGCTTCTCTTTTTCTGCCTGTTCCCGTTCATGTGCTTCTATGATAGGGGCCATTTCTTCAGCTACCTTCTTTTTATAGAAAGTGTTACCTGCCCAAGTCTGGAATATCAGGAAAAGACCGCCGACTGCCCAGTAAAGTGGGAGGGCCGAAGGTGAAATCAATGAAATCCAGATGATCATAATTGGAGAGATGTACATGAATAGCTGCATCTGTTTGCGCTGTTCTGGAGATACAAACTGCATGGAAACAAATGCCTGTCCTGCATAGACGATTCCGGCAATGGCCACCATGAACAGATCCTGCTCAGTCAAATTCATCCAAAGGAAAGATGGATATTCGGTAATTCCACCTTCAGATGGGAATTTGAGGGAGAAATATAGCGCCATGACGATAGGCATCTGAATCAACATAGGTAAGCAACCCATATTGAGCGGGTTGATTCCGTGTTTCTTGTAAAGTCCCATCATCTCCTGTTGGGCTTCCATCTTCTCTTCCTGAGTAGTGGCAACTTTGACTTTCTTTTGAATCTCTTCCATTTCAGGTTTAATGATTTTCATCTTTTCGCGCATCATCATCTGATTTTTATATGTACGCATCATGAATGGGAATATTGCTAAGCGAACGATTAAGGTAACGACTATAATAGCCAAGCCATAATTATTGTTCAGGTTTTCACCAAGCCAATGAACTAGACTATCCATCGGACGGACGAAAGTATTAAAGAAAAACCCATTTCTATTTTCTTCCTGGGAATAGTCACAGCCGGAGAGCACAAGCACCAGACCGATCATTAGCGGGAAGAGCCATTTTTTACTCATTTCTTCACCTCATAATTTGTCTCACATAAAAGAAATTGTAACATAAAAGAATGTCTAAAAAAACATATTATAAAATCTTACACATCCATTAGTGACAATTTAATGATACTTCTATTTATATTCTGAGTTTCCAACGAAAAACAGACCTAGCGATTGCTAGGTCTGGTCAGGAAGGTTCATTCCTAGAGTCTTGAACCACATACAGGCCAAGGCTGGGATCCTCTTTGATCATAAAGGATTTGAGCTCTTTTGGTTTGTTCTGCTGCCGATGCATTGGATGGCAGACCGCTTCCGCCTACAGACTGCCAAGTGCGAACATCGAATTGGTAAAGACCATGATAAAGGCCATTTGCGCTTACGATGCCCGGAGCGCCGCCAGATTCACACTGCGCTAATGCTCCCCAGTTCTGTGAACTTGAATTATTGGAAGTGGACACATTTTGTGCTTTAGCTTGTTGACGCTCTTCAGCTGCTGCTTGCTCTGCCGCACGTTCTTCAGCTGCTGCTTGCTCTGCCGCACGCTCTTCAGCTGCTGCTTGCCCTGCTGCACGTTCTTCGGCTGCTGCTTGCTCTGCCGCACGTTCTTCAGCTGCCGCTTGCTCTGCTGCACGTTCTTCGGCTGCCACTTGTTCTGATGCGCGTTCTTCGGCTGAACCATTCTGCTGAACTTCTTCAACCGGCTGCACTTGAGCAGGTGCTTCTTCAACCGCTGGCGCTTGAGCAGGCGCTTGAGATACATTGCTTCCGGAGACTGAAAGCGTCTTGCCGGCAATGATGAGGTCTGATGACAGGTTGTTCCATGTCTTCAAGTCTGAAACGGAAACATCAAATTTTTGCGCGATCTCAAAAAGAGTATCTCCTGATTTTATTTTATAAACTCCTGCTTCTTTATCTCCTGAATCATTTGCTTTTGTGATTTCAAGCTCTTGACCTGGGAAGATAAGGTTGGAAGTCAAATTATTGGCTGATTTAATCGCGTCGACCGTTGTGTTGCTCTGATGCGCGATTTCGGAAAGAGTATCTCCTTTATCTACTGTATGAGTTGCTGCTTCTGCACTGTAAGCGAGTGTGCCGGATACAGCAACTGCTGCACCGATAGATAGTACTTTCTTCATAATTAGTATACCCTCCGTATTCCCTTAAGCGGAATAATGTTTTCTTATTAGCTGAATAGTACTATATCAGATTTAAACATTTCTTAGGTTACAGGAATATAAAGAAAAGCGTTTTTCATTACAATCAGATTACAATATCACTTCTTGTTGTAAGACCTTTTTCACAAATAGTGTATTTATACCTCTTCTAGGTTTCAGAATTTATTCATCTTCTAAAGGTTTCATATAAAATACCCTGCTTAAGTCCGATCGCAGTAGTCGGCCTTAAGCAAGGTATGGTGAGTAGTGTGAGTGTAGATAGTGTGAATCAATTGGACCTGTTCAGGTAAAGGCTTTTTCCTTCTTTTCATCTGAATCTTCGTTTGGCACAAGTTGCAATGTATGACTGTCATTCTTATGTTCATTCAAAACTTTTTCCAAAGACTCCAGGTGGCGGTCCTTCAAAAGTGCCTTGCCTGAATCATCGGAGCTTTCTAATGTATGGACTGTCCTTTCACCGATGTAGTCCCACTGGTCATAATGCTTTACCGCCTCCCCTATCATGCGTGAAGGATTCGTAATGTCTTTTTGTCGGCTTATCTTATCCGGGATATGTTTAATGCTTTCAGCCCATATTTCCATCCGATATTCTTTTTCACCTTCTTGGGTTGTATGGACCGTGGTGGCGACCTGACCACTGACGCACAGGATATCACCTTCAGCAGCTTCTGTGAGTACTTTAGGTAGTGCTTTTCCGAAGGCTTTACAGTAAATGAAATGTACTTCTTTTGATTTCCTTTCATCTTTGGGCACTCTGACGGTTGCAATGATGAATGAATTGATGCTGCCATTCACCGTTTTCTGTACCGTCACATTACGCACCAGCTCCCCCACCAACAAGACTTTGTTCATCATTAGTTCACCTCCTTCCTGTCCCAAAGATAAACCTAAAGTAAATATTCTGCAAAAGGCTGAAATTTGATTTTACAGCCATTTCCTTTACAATTAGAATGAATATGGTGATGATAAATAAATATTGAAACGCAAGGTGGTGCGATTTCAAAAAAATTGCATCAACGATTCATATGAAGGGAGGAACTGGTATGAAGTCTTTCAAGGTAGTTGAATTGAAGCTGGAACATGAAGAGAATTATATAATACTGGATATCATCGATGGCATCATAATCAATAAGGAGAAGGGAGAGGCTCCTTGGTTGATCGAGATTTCCACTTCTCCCGACTTTAAGGATATTCTAAAGGAGATGATTGGAACGGAAGTTGAAATTCTTGTTACGATTACGAGACATTCAAACGAACCGGCCAGATTCAGAGGAACGTTCAATGAAATGAATGAGTTGGATCAGGCACTATCCTTAATATTCAATGGCAAGATAATCGTACAAGGACCAACGTATGCTGAAGATGTACTCACCCATCTGTTGAGTGAAGGGTATGAAGAAGAGACATTGCTCCATGAGTTCAAATCCATCATGGAGTCTAAAAAAGAAATAAAAACATCCGATGATTAATCATCGGATGTTTTTTGGTCTTGTATGGCAAAGGTAATTTCACATTTACAGGCAATCTCCCCATCTACTGTAGCGACTGCCTCCCCTTTGCCGATAGGACCCTTTATTTTTGTTATTTCAACTGTCAGTTCCAGAGTATCCCCAGGTCTGACCTGCTTTTTGAACCTACATTTATCTATGCCTGCAAAAAAGGCAAGCTTTCCTTGGAACTGTTCCTCCTGTAGAAGCGCGACTGCACCTACCTGAGCCAATGATTCCACAATCAGAACACCTGGCATCACAGCGTACTCAGGAAAATGCCCTTGAAAGAATGGCTCATTACCGGACACTTGTTTGACTCCCGTACACTTTACACCCGGTTCTACTTCAGTGACTTTGTCTATTAGCAGAAAAGGTGGGCGGTGCGGAATTATCGCCTTTATCTGATCGTAACTTAGCATTGTATCATTCCTTAGTCATATTGATGATGTGTTCCCATGTTTCCAGACGAAATACTTCCATTGGATTATTCAATATCCCATATCCGATCATAAGGCCCACAAAGAACACGATAATTGCCACATATACATAAAGCAGTATTCTGACAATCAACGGAAATCTGCGATGGACCAGCTTTCTTGATTCTTCGGCCATAACACTACCTCTTTATTTAGAAGTTATCACACTTTTCGTGTGTTGCTCATCTGTGCGCTCTATATCGGCTCCAAGCTTCTGCAACTTGCCATGGAAATCTACGTAACCACGGTCCAGATGATTCAATTCAGTAACTTCAGTATACCCTTCTGCTACCAAACCTGCAAGAATCAATGCAGCTGCGGCCCTGAGGTCAGTCGCTTTTACACGACCCCCGGTAAGTTTGCCGCCACCTTTGATGAATGCATGGTTTTCTTCTACTTCTATATCTGCATCCATCTTTCTGAACTCATTGACGTGCATGAAACGATTCTCGAATATCGTCTCCGTCATGACGCTTGTACCGTTGATGGTCGTAAGCAATGCCATCATCTGGCTTTGCATGTCTGTTGGAAAACCAGGGTGGGGCATCGTCTTGACCCGGATGGGCTTAAGGTTCTCGGCCGGCATGACTTTGACACCGTCCTCTGTAGCCTCTATCCGTACACCTATTTCTTCAAGCTTGGAAATCAGTGCACTCAAATGCTCGGGCACAACGTTTTTCAGCGTGATTTCACTGCGTGTTATCGCCCCTGCAATCATAAAAGTGCCTGCTTCAATTCTGTCAGGAATGACGGTATGGTCTATTCCTTTTAGGGATTCGACACCTTCAATTTTAATGTGGGCAGTACCTGCACCTTTTACATTACCGCCCATTTCATTAATATAATGGGCCAAATCTTCAATTTCGGGTTCTTGAGCTGCATTTTCGAGCTCAGTAGTCCCCTCAGCCAAGCTTGCAGCCATTATAAGGTTCTGGGTTGCGCCAACGCTAGGAAAATCCAGGTGAATCTTAGCACCTTTCAGACGGCCATCGACATGTCCTTCGAAACTACCATCTACAGTTCGGAAAGTAGTCCCCATCTTTTCGAGGCCTTTGATGTGTTGTTCCACTGGCCTTGAACCGATGGCACATCCTCCTGGCATAGCTACATTACAGTACCCGTAACGTGCAAGCAGGGGTCCCATGACAAGCATGCTCGCGCGCATCTTGCTTACGAGGTCGAAAGGTGCATCACACGAAAGCTCTGCGCTGGCATCCACTGAAACAATCCCTTGTTCAATTTCCACTTCAGCCCCCAAGTGGCGAAGCAAGGCGGCTAAAGTCCCGACATCAGATAATTCCGGAACATTATGTAGCCTCGATACGCTCTCTTCTGCTAATAGAGAAGCAGTCAAGACCGGCAGTACAGCATTTTTGGAACCTTCAATTTCAACGGAACCTGAAAGCTTGTTCCCACCTTTTACTATTATAGAATCCATTTTATTCACTCCATATTTTACTTACCATTTAATACTTCGTATACTATTCACTATTTTAGAGATGTATAAACACGTTTGCAAATTAAATGTCAAAACAACAGTGCTGCTTCCTGGACCAGTCTGAAGAAGTCCATTATAAAGTTGCTCAAGCCACTTCCTAAAAGAACTGCCAGTAATATAAAGAACAATCTTATTCGGCCTGTCTCCGCTTTTTTGAACCACCCATCTACGTTCAGAGCGCCAAGTACCCAAAAGGCAAAGATTACGCACAACAAGTGCAATACGATATGCATGAATGCTAGCTGGGAAAATAACATTATAATCACCCTTAAAAAAAGCCCGGGCCAGAGCCCGGGCAGAATCCTTACTTATGTTTTGATACATCCAATCGATTGATTGCGCGATTCAACGCAAGTTCAGCACGATATCTATCGACTTTTTCATCCTGTGACTGCTGAAGGAGTGCTTCGGCACGATCTCTTGCAGCGATCGCACGGTCTGTATCGATGTCTTGAGCAAACTCACCCGCCTGCACAAGAACCGTCACTTTTTCAGAACGGATTTCTACAAAGCCTTCCGTTACAGCCATATATTCATACTGGCCGCCTATCTTCGCACGCAGACTGCCAATCTTGAGTGCAGCAACCGTCGGGACGTGGCCGGCCATGACACCGAGCTCACCCTGTTTAGTCTGGAGTATAATGATGTCACAGTCTTCTTCACTGAAAACCGAGCCGTTTGGTGTAACTACATCCAGTGCAATTGTACTCATTTGCTAACCCTCCCGATTTTAGACTTCTACACCCATCTCGCGTGCTTTATCCAGCACATCGGAAATGCCGCCGACAAGACGGAATGCATCTTCCGGGATATGGTCGTATTTTCCTTCAAGTATTTCCTTGAAGTCGTTGACTGTCTGTTCTACAGGCACGTATGAACCTTTTTGGCCTGTGAACTGTTCTGCTACGTGGAAGTTCTGGGATAGGAAGAACTGGATCCGACGTGCACGGGAAACAGTAAGCTTATCTTCCTCGGAAAGTTCATCCATACCTAGAATCGCAATGATATCCTGAAGTTCGCGGTATTTTTGGATGGTCGCCTGAACATCCCTTGCTACTTCATAGTGCGCTTCGCCCACTACTGCTGGAGTCAACGCACGGGAAGTAGATGCCAGCGGATCGACCGCCGGGTAGATACCCATCTCAGAAAGCTTACGTTCAAGGTTCGTAGTCGCATCCAGGTGCGCGAATGTTTGAGCTGGTGCTGGGTCAGTATAGTCATCCGCAGGTACGAATACTGCTTGGATGGACGTCACCGATCCTACATTGGTAGATGTGATGCGCTCCTGCAATTGTCCCATTTCAGTTGCCAATGTCGGCTGATAACCAACCGCTGAAGGCATACGTCCGAGCAAAGCAGACACTTCGGAGCCCGCTTGAGTAAAGCGGAAGATGTTGTCGATGAAGAGCAGTACATCCTGACCTTCCTCATCACGGAAGTATTCTGCCATAGTAAGACCCGACAAGGCTACACGCATACGCGCGCCTGGCGGTTCGTTCATCTGGCCGAACACCATCGCAGTTTTCGCGATAACACCGGAGTCGCTCATTTCATAGTAAAGGTCATTACCTTCACGAGTCCGCTCTCCGACACCTGCGAACACAGAGATACCTCCATGCTCCTGGGCGATGTTGTTGATCAGTTCCTGGATCAGAACAGTTTTACCAACTCCCGCGCCTCCAAACAGTCCAATCTTACCACCTTTAGTATAAGGAGCCAGTAAATCTACTACTTTGATTCCTGTTTCCAAAATTTCTACATTAGTGGAGAGATTTTCGAACTTTGGAGCCTGACGGTGTATCGGGTCTCTTCTTTCAGAAGCCGGTACAGCTTCCCCAAGATCGATATGTTCGCCGAGCACGTTAAACACTCTGCCCAGCGTCAGCTGACCGACCGGTACTGAGATGGGGCTGCCTGTATCTTTAACTTCAGTTCCACGCTGCAGTCCATCTGTGGAACTCATCGCAATCGTCCGGACGACATTGTCTCCGAGATGGAGGGCAACTTCCAGGGCGATCGTTTCTTCTTCATTTCCTTTTTCATGAGTGATGTACAATGCGTTATTCAATTCCGGCAACTCGCCTTCATTGAAACGCACATCAACCACAGGTCCCATGACTTGAACCACTTGACCTAAAGTCATTCGATTTCCTCCTAGTCTTTCTTTATTCAAGTGCTGATGCACCGCCGACTATCTCTGTGATTTCTTGAGTGATCGCAGCCTGTCTGGCACGGTTATACTGCAGTGACAGATCATCAACCAGTTCCTTCGCATTATCCGTTGCAGCCTTCATCGCCGTCATACGCGCCGCATGCTCACTCGCTTTTGCATCGAGGAGTGCGCCGTAAACCAGACTTTCTGCATATTGTGGCAGGATTGTCTCGAGTATGGACTCCTTATCCGGTTCAAATTCGTATGTTGAGAGGTTGGACGCCTGTGTTTCATTGGCCATAACCGCACTCTCGGACAAAGGCAGCAGTTGTCTTGTGTTGACTTTCTGCTCAAGCACATTAATGAATTTATTGTAGATGATGTAGAGTTCATCAACGTCTTCATTCGCAAATTGTGCAACTGATTGCTGCGCAATTTCTTTGACACTGCTGAAGTCAGGCTGATCCTCAAGTCCAATGCGGTGATTTGTAATGCTGTAGCCCTGATTCTCAAGGAATTCGTAGCCCATTCTTCCAATTACGAAGAGATCATAGGATTCCGGGTTGTCATTATGACGCTCACTGATCAGCCTAGTGATTTCTTTCATGATGTTCGCATTATATGGACCCGCAAGACCGCTGTCTGACGTAATGATGACATAGCCGGTACGCTTGACCGGACGCTCCCTGAGCATAGGGTGGGAACTTGTATTGTCGCCTGAAGCAATGGCCTGGACAGCTTCTTGTATCTTATCCATATAAGGTTGGAACTTCTTCGTGTTCTCCTCGGCCCGCCTCAATTTAGAGTTGGACACCATGTGCATGGCGCTAGTGATCTGGCTCATTTTTTTGGTTGATCCTATACGACCTTTTATTTCTCTTAGTGAAGCCATGAATTCACCACCTTATTCTATATTCACAATTCTTAATTGGAAGAGTTGAACAGCTTTTTGAAGCTGTTGATTGCTGATTTATATGCTTCATCATCCGGAAGCTGTTTTGTTTCTTTTATGCCTTTCAGCAATTCCGGTTCGTTTGAATCGAGCCAGTTGAGGAACTCGTCTTCAAACCTTGTAATATCTTCAACAGGAATCTCATCCAGATGACCGTTGACAAGTGCATAGAGTATGGCGACTTGGCGCTCTACAGGCAGTGGGTTGTTTTCACCCTGCTTGAGTACTTCAACAGTACGTTTACCACGTTCGAGCTTTGCAGCAGTCGCTTCGTCAAGATCCGAACCGAATTGGGCAAATGCTTCCAGTTCACGGAATGCAGCGAGGTCGAGCCTCAATGTCCCCGCAACTTTCTTCATTGCTTTAATCTGTGCAGAACCACCAACACGGGATACTGATAGACCGGCGTTGATAGCTGGTCTTACACCTGAGAAGAATAGGTCTGACTGCAGGAAGATCTGTCCGTCTGTAATGGATATAACGTTCGTAGGGACGAACGCACTGATATCCCCTGCTTGCGTCTCGATGAACGGCAATGCCGTAATCGATCCACCACCCAATTCATCGTTGAGTTTCGCCGCACGTTCGAGCAGACGACTGTGCAGATAGAATACGTCACCTGGGTAGGCTTCACGGCCTGGTGGACGTTTCAGAAGCAATGACAGTTCACGATAAGCCGCCGCCTGTTTAGTCAGGTCATCATATACGATGAGGACGTGCTTGCCGTTAAACATGAACTCTTCCGCCATGGATACACCAGCATATGGTGCAATATAAAGGAGCGGAGCTGGCATGGAAGCACCAGCTGTTACTACGATCGTATAGTCGAGTGCACCATTTTGGCGGAGCGTTTCAACAGTAGATCTTACCGTAGATTCCTTTTGACCGATTGCTACATATACACAAATCATATCCTGATCCTTCTGGTTCAGGATTGTATCGATTGCCACAGTAGTTTTACCTGTTTGACGGTCACCGATGATCAGTTCACGCTGGCCACGGCCGATTGGGACAAGTGCATCAATCGCTTTAATTCCCGTCTGTAGAGGTTCATCAACTGATTTACGCGCCATGACGCCTGTCGCAGGACTTTCGATCGGTCTAGTCTTAGTCGCGCCGATTGGTCCTTTGCCATCGATAGCCTGGCCGAGTGGGTTTACCACCCGTCCAATCAATTCTTCGCCTACAGGGACTTCCATGATGCGGCCAGTGCGCTTCACTTCGTCGCCTTCCTTGATGTCGTCAGATGGTCCGAGGATTACGATACCGATATTGTTTTCTTCAAGGTTCTGGGCAAGCCCCAGAACACCACTTGGAAATTCAAGCAGTTCTCCAGCCATTGCATCGTTAAGACCATGAGCAAGTGCGATACCGTCACCAACTTGGATGACTGTACCAACGTCTGTTACTTTCATATCTGCTTCATAGTTTTCGATCTGACTTTTCAGGAGAGCGCTTATTTCATCAGCTTTAATTGCCATCAATTGTCACTCCTTAATTAGCTATTAGTACTTTCTCTTAATTTGCTTCTCAAATCCGACAGTTTAGTATTCAATGAGCCATCATATACTTTTGTTCCGATGAACACCCGTATTCCGCCGATCAGTTCTTCATTCACTTCATTTTCGATAAGCAGTTTAGAAAGACCTGTTCTTTTTACAAAGACTTTTCCAATGCTTTCTATCTCTTCTGAAGAGAGTGGGTAGACGGACTCGATCACAACATTCTCCTGATTATGATGACGGTTATATCTAGCGACGAAGGAGTTGTAGACAGATGCCACTTCAGTTAATTTATTGCGATCCGAGAGAATCAGCAATGCGTTTCGCAAAGGTTCGACAACATCATTGAATGCTTCTTTAAGGACTTCCCTTTTCTTATTCCTTGGGATGCGCGGGTTTTCCGCGAACTTCATGAATAAAGGAGTGTTCTTGAAAGCTTTCATCACTTCATCAAAATCCCTGCGGGCTGCTTCAAGCTGTCCCGATTCTTCGACTGCACTGAACAGCGCCTCAGAGTATTTCTTTGCTGAGCTGGACATTATTTACCCCCTGCTTCCTGAAGGTATCTTTCAACCAGATCTTTTTGATCATCTTGATTGATTTCTTTAGCAATCATCTTCTCTGCAATCAAGACGGAAATTTCGCCGACCTGATCATTGATGTCGCGGATTGCTTTTTCTTTTTCTCTCTCAATATCCGCTTTAGCTGTCTCCATCATCTGATTCGCACGCGTATTCGCATCATGGATAATTGCTTCCTGCTCTTTTTTGGCCTGGTTCTTAGCATTATCCATCATTGCTGAAATCTCAGTCTGTGTCTCTCTGAGTACAGCTTCATTTTCTTCTTTGAGTTTGACAGCATCTATTCTGCGCTGTTCAGCCTCATCTATCTCCGAATGGATCAGCTGCTCCCGTTCGTCCATCACTTTCTTCAACGGCTTCCAGACAAAGTATGAAAGTGCGCCAAGAAGTACGAGGAAAGTTACAAGCTGTACCAAACTGCTCCCAATTGCTGATGGGATCGTCTCCGTAGCCCCTAAAATAAGAAATTCCACTTATGTACACTCCTTTCGCGAGAGTTTCAATCTTTTTTACAATCTACATAATAAGACGGCGAAATCTTAAAAGAAGACTTCGCCAGATGTAACGGTTCTTAGAACATGAACATGAGCATGAATGAGATAACAATTGCGATGATCGGAACGGCCTCAACAACACCGATACCGATGAACATGATTGTCATGAGTGGGCCACGGGCTTCCGGCTGGCGGGAGACCCCTTCAACTGTTTTAGAAACGATAAGGCCGATACCGATACTTGCGCCAAGTGCTGCAAGACCAGCAGCGATACCTACTGCGAGTAGATTCATCATAAGAAATAGTTCCTCCTAAAATATTTTGAAAGTAAAATTTGATTTTTATATTAATGATCCTCGTTCACCTTATGGGAAAGATAGACCATTGATAACATAACGAATATAAATGCCTGGATTGCACCAATGTAGATTGAGAATCCTTGCCAGATCATCATTGGAATGAATCCGCCGATGAATCCTATAGCGCCTGAAGTCATTACCATGACTAGGAGTGCAAGCAATATTTCACCTGCATAGATGTTACCGTAAAGACGCAAGCCAAGTGTCAGATTGTATGTGAATTCTTCGATGAATTTAAACGGTGCCATGAACCACACCGGTTCTACGTAAGATTTGATGTATGCTTTCGTGCCACGCATCTTTATGCCGTAGTAATGCGTCATGACTATCATCACACTAGCCAAAGTCAAAGTTACTGCTGGGTCCGCAGTCGGCGACTTCCACCACAGTGTCTGATCGGCATCCGGCGCAACAAAGGCAAAAGGCAACCCAACCATATTTGATACAAATATGTATAAAATCAATGTCAGGGCAAGGAAGTGGAATCTTCCTCCTTGTTTCCAGGCCATGTTGCCCGAGATGATACCTTTAACGAAGTTCATCAGTACTTCCATAAGTACCTGACTCTTTCCAGTCGGTCTCACTGCCAGATTTCTCGTCATAAAGAAAGCGATTAGAAATACAATGAGCGATGAAATTACTATCATCAATACTGTAGACAGGTTGAATGTAATTGGAAGACCCAAAACATCTATAGTCCATATTGGATTTCCGTGCTCCATTTTTTCACCTCTTTCACTCCGTCAATTCTTTAACAGTACGAAACAGGATCATGACATAGCTGAGCATGAGCCCCGACCCTATACCGAAAATGCTGAATATATCCGGGAAACGCACCCAGAATAAGCATGTAACAATTACAATGGCAAGTCTTGCCGCCGTCCCAGTCCTGATTTTTCCATCTACTGCCCCGTAAGCCCTATCAAGGTTGTAATACCAATTGAACAACATCAATATGGACGCAAGGGTGCCTAGGGCGAACCCTGCTGCAAAAGTTGATGATGTAAACAGGTAGATGAGTAAGCTGATGACAAGGGGGAAAAGCAGAAACCTTAAAAAGTGGTGGGAAAATCGTCTCAGAAATGGCAATTTAACACTGTCTCCTAGTGTATTATACGGCTTTCATTGTAAACCGTTACATTACTCTTGTAATGATATAGGAGTGCTTTTTTTATGTCAATATTATGGACATATTAATTTAATTTCAGTTTGATTCTGACATATTATAGACATAATTGGTCATGCTTTGAAACTTTCTGGTTTTTCATTGAGGATGCCGTAGTAGTACTTGATGTTTTCGCAGATCCTTAAAGAAGCCCGACCGTCCCCATATGGATTATTGGCCTGAGCCATCTTTTTGTATACTTCCTCATCCGTGAGAAGCTCATTCACCAGTCTGTAGACGTCTTCCTTTTCTGTACCCGCCAGCTTTAGAGTCCCTGCTTCTATGCCTTCGGGACGCTCTGTGGTATCACGCAACACCAACACTGGTTTTTGTAGTGATGGCGCTTCTTCCTGGACGCCTCCGGAATCCGTCAGTATAATATGACTGTTTGCTGCAAAGTTATGGAAATCGACCACGTCCAGCGGTTCAATCAGTTCAATCCGGTCATGGCCTGAGAGGTGCTTATCTGCTATGGCCCTCACCTTAGGATTTTTGTGCATTGGATACACCACTGTAACATCTGCGAACGTCTCTACGATGTCCCTGACTGCACTGAAGATATTCTCCATCGGTGTACCGATGTTTTCTCTCCTATGCGCAGTGAGCAGGATGACCTTTTTGTCTTTGTGCTTGCTGATGATGTCGCTCTGGTATGAGGTGTCAACTGTCGTCCTCAGTGCATCTATAGCGGTATTGCCAGTGACTGAAATCGTTTCTGGTTTTTTATTTTCCTCAAGCAGATTGTTTCTTGATGTTTCTGTCGGTGAAAAATGCAGGTCTGCAAGGGCACCTGTCATCTGTCGATTCATTTCTTCCGGGAAAGGCGAATATTTATTGTGGGTCCTGAGGCCCGCTTCAACGTGCCCAATATCCACCTTACTGTAGAACGCAGCCAAACTTCCTGCGAATGTCGTCGTCGTATCCCCATGAATGAGCATCATATCTGGTTCCGCTTCTTTAATGATTGACTCAAGCCCTGTAATGACACGACCTGTCACCTCAGAGAGTGTCTGCCCCTGTTTCATGATATTCAAATCATAGTCAGGTGTAATACCGAAGATCGACAGTACCTGATCGAGCATTTCCCTGTGCTGTGCCGTAACGACGACTATCGGTTCCAGTTCGGGATCGTCTTTAAGCGCCAATACAAGAGGTGCCATCTTGATTGCTTCCGGCCGCGTGCCGAAAACCGTCATAATTTTTTTCATGTTCTTTTTCCTCATGATCTATTTTGTGCCGAACAAACGATCCCCGGCATCTCCAAGCCCCGGTACGATGTAGCTTGCATCATTGAGCTTCTCATCAAGCGCTGCAATGTAGATGTCCACATCCGGGTGTGCTTCTTTCAAAACATCCACACCTTCAGGAGCGGCCACCAGGCAGATGAACCGGATTTTAGTCGCGCCGCGCTTTTTAACTGCTGTAATCGCTTCAACTGCAGAAGCCCCTGTTGCGAGCATCGGATCGATTACGAAGATATCCCGTTCTTCAATATCACCAGGGAATTTCGCATAATATTCTATCGCCTCCAACGTCTCCGGATCCCGGTATAGGCCGACATGGCCCACCCTCGCAGATGGAATCAACTTCAATATCCCCTGCTGCATTCCAAGACCCGCTCGGAGAATTGGTACAATACCGAGTTTTTTTCCACTCAACCGCTTTTCTGTAGTCCGTGTGACTGGCGTTTCTACTTCAACGTCTTGAAGGGAAAGATCCCGGGTCACTTCATATGCCATCAGCATACCGACCTCATCCACCAGTTCCCTGAACTCTTTAGTGGATGTGTTTTTATCTCTGATGTATCCCATCTTATGCTGGATTAATGGATGCTCCATTACTTGTACTTTAGACATATTTTTCCTCCTTTTTTCTCAATTGTGCCGGAGCAATGTTTTGCTCCGGCAATTTGGATTTACTTATGCAGTGGGAAACCATCAGTAAGTCCGGTCACTCTTTCCCTGAGTTCCTCGAACTGCCGGCCTTCTTTGACCGCTGTCAACGCTTCTACGATGATATCCGCCACTTTTTCCATCTCCGCTTCCTTGAACCCACGTGTCGTCATCGCTGGTGTACCCAGACGGATGCCGCTTGTAACGAACGGTGACTCCTCATCGAACGGAATGGTGTTCTTATTGCATGTGATGCCGATCTCGTCAAGTGCTTCTTCTGCTTGCTTACCAGTAAGGCCAAAGCTTTTGACATCTACAAGTACAAGGTGGTTATCCGTTTTGCCGCCGACGATGCGCAGCCCGCCGTCAGCCAGTCTGGCAGCCAATGCTTTTGCATTCTTCAGCACCTGATCTTGATATTCCTTGAAACCAGGATTCAACGCCTCACCAAAAGCTACTGCTTTAGCGGCGATGATGTGCATGAGTGGCCCTCCCTGGATGCCTGGGAAGATCAGTTTATCAACTTTTTTGGCATGTTCGCTTGTAGTGAGTATGAGGCCGCCACGCGGTCCTCTCAACGTCTTATGGGTCGTCGAAGTGACAAAATCAGCATATGGCACCGGGTTTTGATGGAGTCCAGCTGCGACAAGCCCGGCGATATGTGCCATATCGACCATCAGATAAGCCCCTACTTCGTCAGCTATCTCACGGAATTTCTTGAAGTCAATTTCTTGTGCATAGGCACTCGCCCCAGCCACAATCATTTTAGGCTTATGCTCTCTGGCTTTTTCCAGCACTTCATCATAATCCAAAACTTCTCCATCTTTTACCACACCGTACTCCTCAAAGTTGAAGAGCTTACCACTGAAATTCACAGGGCTGCCGTGCGTAAGGTGACCCCCATGATTCAAGTTCATGCCAAGTACAGTATCCCCTGGTTTTAGGACAGACATATAGACAGCCATGTTCGCTTGTGAACCTGAGTGGGGCTGTACGTTTGCATGCTCGGCACCAAACAGTTCCTTCGCACGTTCACGAGCCAGATCTTCTACGATATCCACATATTCACACCCGCCATAATATCGTTTGTGGGGGTAGCCTTCTGCATATTTATTGGTGAGTATTGAACCTTGTGCTTCCATTACTGCTTCTGACACAAAATTCTCAGAGGCAATCAGTTCAATATTATTCTTTTGACGGTTATGCTCATCTTCCATTGCTTCAAAAAGTTTAAGATCTTGAGACTCGATAAGTGACATGTTCTCTCTCCTTAATAATTAGGTTAATAGTGTGCGCGTGGCCCTCCAATAAGCTTAGGTCTTGAGTAGGCGATTGTGACGTTAGCCTGCCCTATCGTCTTTTGTTCGACCCTGAGTGGAACGGCTACAGGCTTGATATGCATTCCAATCAGGGTCTGGCCGATATCAATGCCCCGATCTGCTGCCACATGTTCAGTAACCGCTGGGGAGTCGAAGTGATGGTAGGCATATTCACTCAGACTGCCTCCTGCCGAGCGGTGAGGCACGACACTGACAGCCGGATAAAGTCTGTTTTCGGCGACGTGCCTTTCCATGGTGATTGCACGGTTGATGTGTTCGCAACCCTGGAACATAAGATTGACATTGTGCTGTCCAGCCTTTTCGCTGAACACATCAAATATCAATGCAGCAACTTCCTCTGAGCTGTTTTCTCCGATGCGGTGTCCCATCACCTCTGATGTTGAACAACCAATCAGCACATCTTCCCCTGCTCTGAAAAAGTCCACAGCTTCAAGTTGTGAGACCAATGCGTCCAGGTCATTCCTCAATCTTGCAAACTCTTCGTTCATGTCTACCTCCTTCATATTCTGTCGCCAGCCAGACATCTACGATATCATCTGCAAGGCCGGGACCGATGACACGTTCTCCCATCGCCAGAATATTGGAATTGTTATGGGCTCGGGTGGCACGTGCGGAAAATGTGTCGTGGACCAGAGCACAGCGAATGCCTTTGACTTTGTTTGCACTTATGCTCATACCGATACCAGTGCCGCAGATCAGTATGCCCCGGTCGTATTCACCAGCAGCCACTTTCTCTGCAACAGGTCGTGCAAAGTCCGGATAGTCCACAGAAGCGTCGGAATCGGGACCGAAATCCGTAAAATCAACGTCATTTTCACGAAGTTTCGCAACAATTGACTGTTTCAGATTGAAACCGCCATGGTCTGAAGCAATAATAACTTTCATATACGGTTCACCTCGTTTACATTATATAATAAAAGCTTACAGAGAAAAGGCTTCATAAGCAAATCACAAGTCAAATTCATCAATGAATTTTTTAAGTTGTACAAAAGTGACCTCATAATCATCCATCGTTCCGCCGTAGGGATCCATGACGTCTTCTACCCCTTCCCCAGCATATTCGCTGATCATCCGCACATCTGCTTCTGGAAATTGTCTGCCCACTACATCTTTGTGGCTGGCTGTCATGACAAGCAACAATGAATCGGCGGTATCTGCCGCCGTCAATTGATGGGGTGCAGATGGCCGCTCCAGGTTTTCACGGTCGATGATTGCTGCTGAGCGATCATTGATGGTTGTATCACCAGCCATCACCCCCCTCGATTCAAAAACAATATCCTTGTCCTTGAATCTGGCCTTTGCATAACTTTCTGCCATCGGACTTCTGCAAGTGTTGCCGGTACAGACGAAAATTATCCTCATGACGATTCTCCCTTGATTATTTCATTGCCGGTCGCTTTGTAAATGCGGTTCATCAACGCCTCTGTTTCGGCATTTTTCGGGAAACCTTGAATATATATGATGTCCACATCGGATTTATCCATCTTCCTTAACGCCGCGTACAAGTTGCGTGCGGCTTCCCGATAGGCCTGTTCCGTAGAACACAGACTGATGAACTCCGCGCCTTCGGGCACATATTCCCTCGTTGTTTCTGGCGCAATGACACCCATTTTTTGTCCTTCTTCAATCTGTAGATGTGTATTGTTGCGAAGCCCACCCTCGATGACCACAAGCGGCTGGTGAGGTGCATAGTGCTTATACTTCATACCTGGTGCAATCGGCTGGTTGCCGGCCGATTCATGCCGGCCCACCACTTCCTCCAACACACCTTCCAGATCATCCTGGGTGATGCTTCCGGGCCGTGCGATGCGATAGGGGAACCTAGTGCAATCGAGCACCGTACTTTCCAATCCGTAGGTAGCCGGTTCACTTGCGACTACTCCGTAAACTTTGCCGTTCAAGTCGTCGATAACATGACTGTAATCTGTAGGGGAAGGTTTTCCGCTTAAGTTCGCACTTGGGGCAGCCAAAGGAAAACCGACTTCACGAAGCAATGCACGACCGACCGGATGGCTTGGCATCCTGACTGCCACCGAGTCCAGTTCTGCCACCGCATTGCTTGCAAGCATATTCCCCTTCAACGGCAGAATGAACGAAATCGGCCCTGGCCAAAAATGTTCCATCAATGTTTCCACTTTGACATCAAGCGGCTCAGTGAATTCGGATAATTGTGCCACATCGTATATATGTACTATAAGCGGATTGTCACCGGGGCGGTTTTTAGCCGCAAATATTTTCTGTATTGCCTCATGATTTCGTGCATCACCCGCCAGACCATAGACCGTTTCTGTGGGAATTCCGATCACTTCCCCATACTCGAATGCGGTCTTTATTTCCTCCATCTTTTCAGAAGTTTCAACTGTATCCAGTTGACCCGTTTCAATTTCCCATATTTTTGTGTCCATACTACCCCTCCCACCTGAAGTGAAGTATTCTGTCGTTTCCGTTTATGTCTTTTATAATTTCAGGCTGCGTACCCGGCCAACATTCCGTTACATAGCGACTCAAAGCTTCAGCCTGCTGCCAGCCGATCTCGAAATAGACGCGCCCGCCCTGTTTCAAAACACTGGCCAGCTTTCGGATCATTTTTTTATACAGGCCGAGCCCGTCGTCCTCAGCATAGAGTGCCAATTCCGGTTCGTGCAGAACTACTGAGTCGTCCATATATCTCTGCTCTGATCGACTGATGTACGGAGGATTTGAGACGATGGCATCCACTTTGATATCGCATTCGATTAGTGGAGCAAAGAGGTCCCCTGACAACATCTGCGGACTAACCCCGTGTCTTTCGGCATTCTCCGCAGCCACATGCAGGGCTTCGCCCGATAGATCAGTTAAAATCACTTCATTCTTTTTCCATGCCTTGCCCAGAGTGATTCCGATTGCGCCTGTGCCCGAACCGATATCCACTATCGTGCGCCCGTCGTCCTTCTCTTTGTCGAGCACCAGGGCCACAAGCTCTTCGGTTTCATTGCGCGGTATCAACGTATGGGCATTCACTTTGAACGCCTCGCCGTAAAACCATGCCGTCCCCGAGACATATTGGTGGGGTTCCCCTTGCTCCACCCTCTCCAACGCTCGCTGATATAGTTCCCTTGCTGCATCCGGCACTTCGAGATGGCCGTCCACAAGACGACTCGTCGTATCCATCGAAAGCAGATCCTCCAGCAGAAGAACGGCTATGCGTGGTTCTTTACCATGCGCGATTAGAGAAGCCTCTGCTTCCCTCACCATATCCCGATAACTATAGGGAGGCATTGTTCAATTCTTCCAGTTTGCTCGTCTGTTCTTCGATTGTGAGCGCTTCGATTATTTCATCCAGCTTACCTTCTATAATCTGATCAAGCTTCTGGATCGTCAGTCCTATTCTGTGGTCTGTGACCCTGTTTTGTGGATAGTTGTATGTGCGTATCCTTTCAGAACGGTCTCCGGTACCGACGGCACTCTTCCGTTTCTCTGCATACTCTGCTTCCGCCTCGCGTTGCATCATGTCGTATACACGTGCTTTGAGGACTTTCATGGCGCGTTCACGGTTTTTGATCTGTGATTTTTCGTCTTGGGAAGTCACTACCGTTCCTGTAGGAAGGTGGGTGATCCGCACTGCTGAGTCAGTTGTATTGACGTGCTGCCCCCCTGCACCACTTGAACGGTAAGTATCTATTTTCAAGTCTTCATTGCGGATATCTATTTCGACATCTTCCACTTCCGGTAATACAGCAACAGTTGCAGTAGAAGTGTGGATCCTGCCACCAGATTCAGTCTCAGGCACCCGCTGGACGCGATGCGCACCATTTTCGAACTTGAGTTTTGAGAATGCTGCATCTCCCTGGATCATGAAACTGATCTCCTTGTATCCACCGTGATCACTGGCATTCGCCTCAACCACCTCTATCTTCCAGTTGTTTTCTTCTGCATAGCGTGAATACATCCTGAACAGGTTGCCTGCAAAAATCTGTGCTTCGTCTCCTCCTGCTGCGCCCCTTATCTCGATGATGACGTTCTTGTCGTCATTCGGATCTTTTGGAATAAGAAGCAACTTCAATCTGTCCTCGAGTTCAGGAATCTTCTTTTCGGAATCCGAAATCTCCTCTTTAAGCATTTCAAGCATTTCCTTGTCATCCGTCTCCTGCATCATCATCCGCGATTCTTCAATGGTCTCCTTATGTTGCTTATACTCCCTGAATGCTTCGACGGTTTTCTGCAGATCGCTCTGCTCCTTCGAATACTCTCTCAGTTTATCTGAATCACTGACCACTTCCGGGTCGCTCAACAGCTCATTCAGCATCTCATAGCGATTTTCAATTATTTCAAGTTGATCGAACATATATTTTCACCTTTTCGTCTCTTTAATCTCGTTAATTATATCATATTCGGAAATAAAAAAACTGTATCGGAATATGACCCGATACAGTTTGGATACTCTTATTCGTTTGCACTTTTGAAACCGAATTTTTTGTTGAACTTTTCAATACGGCCATCCGCAGATGCGAATTTTTGACGTCCAGTATAGAATGGATGACATTCAGCACAAACCTCTACTGTAATGTCCTCGCTGTTAACTGATCCTGTTTCAAAATCGTTGCCACATGAGCACTTTACAGTCACTCTGTGGTATTCCGGGTGAATTCCTTGTTTCATTACCTTTTCAGCTCCTTTGCCCTGAACCATCTGGAACAGAGTTATTAGTGGGTTACCCACTTCGATACTTTTGCATTATACACGTTGGAATAGAAAGAATCAACCGTTCTGTTCAATTCAGATGACTGGGCGGCCGGTCGAATGGGAAGACAGCATCCGCTGGCGCAGCACCTCGAAAAATTCCTCATTTGTTTTGGTCTGTTTCAATATCTTCAAGAACCTTTCGGTGAAGTCCGGGGAGTCTGTGAACAAGTTCCGGAGCTGCCATAATACTTCGAGCTGCCCCTTGTCGAGAAGCAGTTCTTCTTTACGGGTGCTCGAGCGCCGGATATCGATTGCCGGATAGATCCTCCGTTCGCTCATGTTGCGGTCCAGATGCAGTTCCATGTTGCCGGTTCCTTTGAACTCTTCATAGATTACATCATCCATGCGGCTGCCTGTATCCACCAGTGCTGTAGCCAGGATGGTCAGGCTGCCTCCGGCTTCTATATTTCTTGCCGCACCGAAGAAATGCTTCGGTCGATGCAGGCTTGCCGGGTCAAGGCCGCCGGATAATGTCCGGCCGCTTGGTGGGATCACAAGGTTATACGCCCTCGCAAGCCGTGTGATGGAATCCATCAGCACCACGACATCCTCGCCCATCTCCACGAGCCGCTTCGAACGTTCAAGAAGCAGTTCAGCAACTTTGACATGGTGTTCAGGCGGTTCGTCGAAGGTCGAATGCACAACTTCCGCATCTTCGACAGACCGCTCGAGATCCGTCACTTCCTCAGGCCGTTCGCCGATGAGGAGAATGAATAATTTTGATTCGGGATGGTTTTTGGTGATCGCATTGGCGATCTCTTTAAGAAGGGAAGTCTTACCTGCCTTAGGCGGGGCGACAATCATCCCCCGCTGACCGAAACCGATCGGAGTGACAAGATCCATGATTCGCGTCGATAGATCCTCAGGCCGGTTTTCCAGATGCATGCGCTCATCAGGATAGAGCGGTGTAAGTGCCTGGAAGTGCGGGCGTTTTTTTATCTGCTCTGCATTATGGTCATTGACGAAGTCGACCTGCAGCAACCCATAGTATTTCTCGTTCTCTTTCGGCCGGCGTACTTTACCTGTGACTTTATCGCCTTTTTTGAGTTCGAAGCGGCGGATTTGGGAAGCAGAAATGTATATGTCCTTCTCCCCCTTGGAGAGGTTGACCGTCCTCAGGAAACCGTAGCCATCCGGTTGGATGTCATCGAGTACCCCTTCCATATAATAGTTGCCGTCTTTCTCCATCTGGGCTTCCATGATGGCAAGGACCAGTTCTTTCTTGTTCAGCCGGCTGTAGTTGGAGAGCCCAAGCTCTTTGGCGCGCACTGTCAGTTCTTTTGTATTGTTTTTTTTGTATAGGGCATCAAAGGACTCATACTTAAGTCCATTTTCATCTCTTTCAGCCATATATTCACGTCACTTTCATTTTTAAGTAGATGATTTGGGTGTTTTTGATTGAGGGCGTGCTACAGAGGCTTTCCAGGGAGAATTACCTTTACATATTCTACACTAGAGGGTGCCAAAGATAAAGGTTCGATACGGCCCGCCTTCATTCTCCGATTAAAGGCCCGGACAGTTGTCCGGGCCTTTAATAATCAGTTTTCTTTTATCTCCTCACGCCAGATGGCAGCACCTAGATCCTTCAGTTTCTTGACGATATCCGTGTAGCCACGATCTATATGATTCACATTATGGATCGTTGTCACACCTTCAGCGATCAGGCCTGAGATGAGAAGACTCGCTCCAGCACGAAGATCACTTGCGTAGACGTCGGCCCCGTTTAACTTTGATGGGAAAATCAGTGCCGATCCGCTTCTCTGTTCTATTTTTGCATCCATACGGCTCAGTTCATCGACATGTCTGAAACGGGCCGGGTAAATCGTTTCTGTAATCTTGCTTATCCCGTCCGCCATGAATAGTATTGGGGTTAGAGGCTGTTGCAGATCAGTCGCAAATCCTGGGTAGACCTGGGTCTTAACTGAAATCGGCCGATAACTTTCAGGTTTGCTGATGGTCGCCCAATCATCTCCCAGTTCAATCTGCACCCCCAGCTCCTCGAGCTTCGCCGTAAGTGACTCCATATGGGTCGGGATGATGTTTTTTACCGTGAAGTCCTCTCCTGCCGCTGCCGCTGCAATCATATAGGTACCCGCTTCTATGCGGTCTGGGATGATGTTGTGGGTGGTGCCATGGAGTGATTCCACCCCATGGATCTTGATGGTGTCTGTTCCAGCGCCTCGGATATCAGCGCCCATATTGTTGAGCAGCGAAGCTACATCGACGACTTCCGGTTCTTTAGCCACATTCTCAAGCACCGTCTTTCCTTCTGCACTACTCGCAGCAATCATAAGGTTGATTGTCGCCCCCACCGAAACCATGTCGAAGAATATTCTCGCACCTTTCAACTTTTCTGCGACAAGGTACATGGCACCATGTTCATTCGTCACTTTGGCACCAAGTTTTTCAAATCCTTTAATGTGCTGGTCGATCGGTCTGGGACCGAGTGGACATCCTCCCGGGAGTCCTATCACACACTTCTTGAACCGTGCAAGCATCGCCCCCATCATATAATAGGAGGCTCTTAGGGATTGTACTTTTGTATTTGGCAACGGCATATTTTCTGCTTTTTCAGCATTGATGCATAATGTTGTCCCGTCGAGTTCCGTGGTGATGTTCAGATCATTAAGAAGGCTCATCAATGTCTTTACATCGGAGATTTCCGGCAAACCTTCCAGGACCACTTCGCCGTCTGACGCCATTAATGACGCAGGTATCAGGGCGACCGCACTGTTTTTCGCCCCGCTGATCTCTACTTCGCCGGAGAGTTTCCTACCCCCTCTGACTTTTATCACTTCTTTAACCATAGTCGTTCTCCTTAATTTAGAATGCCTACTGGCCCTTTTGGCTGTTCCAGTCTTTCAGGAACTGGTCGATGCCTTTGTCAGTCAGTGGATGACTTGTGAGTTTCTTCAATACTTTATAAGGAATTGTAGCAATATCTGCACCTGCTGCCGCTGCACCATGGACATGGCCTTCATTTCTGATGGAGGCAGCGATTATTTCCGTCCCTATTCCATGGATTGTGAAGATGTGTCGGATGTCCGCGATGAGATCCATGCCATCGAGACCGATATCATCCAGCCTACCGATGAATGGAGACACATAAGTTGCGCCAGCATGGGCGGCCGTAAGCGCCTGGACAGTATTGAATACAAGCGTCACATTTGTTTTTATCCCTTCAGATGACAGGACATTCACCGCCTTCATCCCTTCGTCAGTCATCGGGATTTTGACTATGATATGCTCGTGAAGCTTTGCGAGTTCACGTCCTTCTTCAATCATGCCTGCTGCATCAAGCGCAATCACTTCGCCGCTTACCGGCCCTTGAACCAATTCGCATATTTCCACAAGACGGTCATGGAAGGATATGTCCTTCTCCTTGGCCACAAGCGATGGGTTGGTCGTAACACCGCGCAATACGCCCCATTCGTGTATATCTTTGATTTCATCCATATTTGCTGTATCAATAAAGTATTTCATAAACTTAAGGCACCTCCATTTAGGTTATTCATTCATTATAAAACAGTCATGCCCAGTCGGCAATGGCTGTCAGATCTTCTCAAACTGTATACGTATCTGCTTCAACAATCAAATAAAAGCCATCCTTGGTGGATGGCTTTTCATGGCCTGTTACGCTTGACCTGAGGTGCCGAATTCCCGGATTTTACCGCGTACAGTCTCTTTGACTGCTTCCCTTGCAGGCCCGAGATATTTACGTGGATCGTATACTTCAGAATCATTGGCCAGTACTTCCCTGACCTTCTGTGCTGACGCAATCTGGTTGTCGGTATTGACATTGATTTTAGCGGTTCCAAGAGAGATTGATCTTTGGATGTCTTTAGTCGGAATGCCCGTACCACCGTGCAACACCAATGGGATGTCGGACTGGTTGCCGATTTCTTCCATTTCCGCAAATCCGAGATTCGGTTCCCCCTTGTATGGACCATGTACCGAACCGAGTGCAGGTGCAAGACAATCGATGCCTGTCCTCTCAACCAGTTCCCGGCACTCTGCAGGATCGGCGTAGATTACACCGTCGGCTATAACATCATCTTCCTGGCCACCAACGACACCGAGTTCGGCTTCGACGGAGACGCCTCTTTCATGGGCATACTCGACGACCTTCCTTGTTGTCGCGACATTATCTTCAAATGGGCCATGCGAAGCATCTATCATGACTGATGTAAATCCAGCACCAATCGCCTCGACACATTTTTCATAGCTCGAGCCATGATCCAAGTGGATGGCCACAGGGATTGTGATATCAAGGTCATGCATAAGCCCTTCAATCATTTTGACGACAGTTGTCATGCCGCTCATATATCTCGCCGCACCTTCTGAAACGCCCAGGATGACCGGGGCATTCTCCTCTTGTGAAGCTGTCAGGATCGCTTGGGCGAATTCCAGGTTATTGACGTTATACTGGCCGACTGCGTATCCTTCTTTTCTTGCTTTATTAAGCATTTCCGTCATTGATACTAAAGGCATCTAATTTTCCTCCTGTGGATTGTTTGCTTTATTGCATAACTGTGATTATAGCAAATACATTTTATTTCGGGTAATGATTTGGTACCATTGAAATACTGACTACCATGAATGGAGTGATCTTATGGATAAGATTCTACAGACTCAACTGACGAATATATATAATCATATAAACGCCCAGGAAGAAGAAATCGAAATGGCGGCACGCCTGATTGCCCAGGCTGTCGGCAGCGAGGGGGAAGTCCGGCTGGCCACTTTCCACGATTTCACCGGCATCCAATCATACCTTCTGGAAGGGGCACTCTCCCTGCCGAAGGCCAAACCATTCGAAACGGTCGAATCCTTGGACGCCCCGGACCGGACCCTGGTTATAGCAGACCAGTTTGATGAACCCGTCAAACAGTTGGTCAATGCGCTTGGAGAAGCGGACAAGGAATTCGTGCTCATCTCGAATTATAATAAGCATGAAGCAGAAATACTGGACTCACTCCACCATTATATCGACTTATCCTCCCCGCGTCCCCTGGTTCCGACACCTGATTTCGACAAAATTGTTAACCCTTATATTTCTGCATTCCTATACCTATATGATCATCTGTACGTCCTTGTGGACGAAATGACGAATGAAGCGTATTGAACCTGTTTTTTTACAGTGTCTCAAAACGTATAATGGTGGATTCCCCCATCATCCTGACTGCATGAAAATGAAAAATACCGTCCAGCTATCTCAGCTGGACGGTATTTTAGCATGTTAATCCAAACATGCATTGATAAGCCCCTGGAACAGGGGATGCGGCCGTGTCGGCCGGGATTGGAATTCAGGATGGAACTGGACGGCGACAAAGTATGGATGGTCTTTAAGTTCAATCATCTCAACGAGCCTGCCGTCTGGAGAAGTGCCGGAGAATATCATGCCCTTCTCCTCAAGCTGCGTCTTGTATTTGTTGTTGAACTCATACCTGTGGCGATGACGCTCATCTACATGCGAAACGCCATAGAGCTTGCGCGCTTTAGTGCCTTCTTTGATTTCACAAGGGAAGCTGCCGAGCCTCAATGTACCTCCGAGGTCCACGACATCTTTTTGGTCCGGCATCAGATCGATGACAGGATGCGCAGTGTCCTCATCCAGTTCACTTGAATGGGCACCTTCAAGACCAGCTACATTGCGTGCAAATTCCACAGTGGCAAGCTGCATGCCGAGACATATGCCAAGAAGCGGGATGTTGTTCTCACGTGCATATTGGAGTGCATATATTTTCCCTTCCACACCACGTTCACCGAAACCACCTGGTATCAGGATGCCGTCGACGCCTTCGAGCTCAGCTTCGTGATTTTCCGGTGTCAGGAATTCTGAATTGATCCATTTGATGTCGATGTCGGCCTGACGCTCATAGCCAGCATGCCTCAACGACTCCGCTACCGATAAATATGCATCCTGAAGCGTCACATATTTACCGACAAGACCGATGGTCACCTTCTTATCGATATTTTCCAGGTTCTGGAGCAGGTGCTTCCAGTCTGTCAGTTCCGCTTCCTTATGTTTACCAAGCTTAAGCCTATCGATGACGAGTGAGTCCATTTTCTGCTCCTGCAGCCTGATCACTATATTATAGATCGTTGACTCATCTCTCGCTTCTATGACGCTATCTTTATCAATATCACAAAAGAGTGCAATCTTATCGCGCAGATCTTCGCCCATGGCGTGTTCGGAGCGCACGACGATCATGTCGGGCTGGATGCCGAGCCCTCTGAGTTCCTTGACGCTGTGCTGGGTCGGTTTGGTCTTCATTTCACCCGCCGCTTTAATGTATGGCAGCAATGTACAATGGATGTACATGACATTCTCACGTCCAAGGTCGCTCCTCACCTGTCTGATGGCCTCCAGGAAAGGCAGTGATTCGATGTCTCCGGTCGTACCGCCGATTTCAGTTATCACGATATCCGCATTCGATTCTTCGCCCGCTTGAATCAGACGGGATTTTATTTCATTGGTGATGTGTGGAATCACCTGGACTGTACCGCCGAGATAATCCCCACGGCGTTCTTTGCGTATCACTTCAGAATAGACTTTTCCCGCTGTGACGTTTGAGTATTTATGGAGATTGATGTCGATGAACCGTTCATAGTGCCCCAAATCCAAATCCGTCTCTGCTCCGTCCTCTGTGACGAAGACTTCTCCGTGCTGATATGGGCTCATGGTCCCTGGATCTACGTTCAAATATGGATCGAACTTCTGTATTGTGATCGAAAAGCCACGATCTTTCAAAAGCCTTCCAAGCGACGCTGCCGTAATGCCTTTACCCAGAGAAGAAACAACCCCGCCGGTCACAAAAATATATTTAGTCATTGCACTTCCTCCTGTGAAAAATAAAAATAGCTCCCTTCCACACTTGGTGAAAAGGAGCCGTTCTTTACAATCCCTTTTTCAGGGAGCCCAATAAAAATAATATCACTTTTAACCTGAATGTCAACTGGAAGTTGTTTTTCTAGAGATCGGGTTTATCTTCGTAGGAGTCTTCAAGTTCATCCGTATCATCGTACTCTATATCTTCATCGATGGTTTCGTCGACTTCCTCCTCGCCTGAAATTTCATTTTTTGACAATGGGGAGTCGAGGTCCTCTGTATCATCTTCGACGAGTTCCTTATCCTGATCAATGATATCTTCTTCGACATCTCCATCAATCGGCTCATCCTCCACGGCAAGCTCGATCTTGTGGATTGTTGGTGCGATCTTATCGGATATGTCATCTACCGAGTACCAATCCCTAAGTCCCCACAAGCCTTCGCCTGTACTCAGAAAACGGCCATCCGTATTCAAATCCGTGTAAAATTGCACAATACGGTTTTCGATCTCCTTATCTGAATATCCGCCCAACTCCTTGAACTTGTCGACAATATCATACAAGTTCACTTCTTTCCCTACATCTTCAAGGTATATATGTGCCATTTCGATAAAGGAGTTTTCATCCAGCATCTGCTTGGAGTAGTCATCCAGTCTCATCTCATTCATCCTTTCCAGTCTCGAATATCACAGGATATCTTACATGTAATTGGAACATGAATCAAGCACTTATTCAATAGTTTACATACTTCACGAATTTCTGCTGTCCACCTTCATCTTCCATCATGACGAATCCGCCTTTTTCAAACAATTTATGCCACCCTGCTGCATCATCGGTCAAAATGGTCAGTTGCTTGATTTCTGGCATATCGCGTCTGAGGAAAGTCGCAATTTGACGCATCGCACTTGAGGCAACACCGCGTTCACGTTCCTCCGCCTTGACATGCAGATGCGTAATCCGAAGCTCCGCCCCATTGACCTTGCCCTTTATCTCCCCGATGGTCTCCTTCTGGTTCCTGATTATATCGATTTTGATGGCCGGCAACTGTACAGCGTCATCTCTCCCCAGTTTGATGTTATGTACATACTTGCTATCCAGATCCAGGTAATAAAGACGTTCCTTTCCTATCGGACCATCTTCCTTTGTTGCCGTATGTGTAAACCCGGCTCGTTCATAAAGGTTCCAGGCTGCTGTATTTTCAGCATCCACGACAAGGTAAAGGTGATCGAAATTCGAAAAGTTCTCCTGTATATAGATGGGCAGCCGCATCGCCACCTGCGTTCCATATCCGCGGCCCTGCAGCTTTTCATCAATCGACAGCGACCTTATATAGACCACTTCGTGTGGTGTGTCGTAACCTTCATGCTGGTAATGCTTATGAAGCACGAAGAATCCGATGATCGTTCCTTCCCCGTTCAATACCACACAAGGTACACGATCAGGGTCATCAACAGCATCATCGACCACATCAGTCGGCAAGCTGGAATATACTTGTTGCTGTTCACTCAACCTGAAAGCCGCTAGAGTCTCCCGATCATTCTCCTGAAACGGCCGGATACTTATCTCGTCCATAATCCAAAACCCCTTTTTGACATGTAATGTCATTTTGTTATGATAACTATTATACCCTTTCCAGTATAAAAATAGTCAGCTTGATATTCAATGTTTTAATGGTGTTTAGTCTCGACACAACGGGGGTACAACGGTATACAATAAGATATTTTAGGGGGAGAAATTTTGGACAATGGCAATTTGGACAGTAATCCCAAAAAGGGGGATAAGTCGAAGAAAAGTTCCAAATTCGAAAAAGAGAAACGACCGGATAAGAACCTGGAGCCAAAAAAAGGGTCAAGCCTAGGGTTGGTGTTCTGGACCGCCGCTTCAATCATCATCGCTGCTGCCTTGGTGGCAACAATCATACCTGGCAAGTTCGAAGCTGCATCAAGCTCAGTCTATGGCTGGATTGCCGGATTATTCAGTTGGTTCTTCATGATTGCAGTATTTGGATTTGCTCTATTCCTGATTTTCCTGGCGCTCTCGCCATATGGCCGCATCAAGCTCGGGGGAGATAATTCGAAACCTGAATTCTCTTTCCGTTCATGGATTGGCATGCTGTTTTCCGGCGGATTGGGTGTAGGTCTCGTGTTCTTCGGTGTCGCGGAACCGATGAGCCATTATATGATCTCACCCTTTCCGGGTGGAGAGACTGAGTCCGTGGAGGCGGCGCGCATGGCCATGGGCTATTCATTCTTCCACTGGGGGATTTCCCAATGGTCCATATTTGGGGTAGCCGGCCTTGCAATTGGCTACAACCAATACCGCAAGAAGAAGGACGGCCTGGTCTCCACCTCGCTCGAACCGATACTCGGCAATGACTATAACCAGAAGCTGAGGAAATCCATAGATATACTTGCCGTGGTCGCCACTGTTACAGGGATGGCGACATCAGTTGGCCTTGGCATCATGCAGATGGACGGGGGGCTGAACATAGCCTACGGCATCCCATCGGGGCCGTTGACCCAAATCATACTTACTGCCCTGATGACAGGCTTCTTCATACTGTCGACGACGACCGGCCTGAAACGCGGCATCAAATGGCTGAGCAACCTTAACATGCTGCTTGCCGCTGTCATCACCATCTTCATAATGGCTGTTGGTCCTTTCACGTTCATCATGGAGAGCATCGTTGTGGGGCTTGGTGATTACCTATCCAACTATGTCGGGTATTCGTTGCGCATGCAACCTTATACCGGTGAAGTCTGGGTGCAGGAGTGGACGGTCTTCTACTGGGCGTGGGTCATCGCCTGGAGTCCGTTCATCGGTTCCTTCGTGGCCCGCGTCTCCAAAGGGCGCTCCATACGCGAGTATGTAATGGGAATCCTCATCATTCCACCGATACTTTCCTTCCTCTGGATCGGTGCCCTGGGTGGTACGGCGATCTACTCTGATCTGTTCAATGGAACAAATATCGGAGCACTCGTACTCGAAGATGATACTGCAGCACTTTTCGCATTGTTCGATCAGCTGCCGCTGACTGAATTGTTCTCAGCCCTCGCAATACTGCTGATTTTTACATTCCTTGTCACATCAGCAGACTCGGCAACATTCATCGTGGCGGGAATGACCTCAGGGAACACGGATTCGCCAAGTACACGCCTTAAAGTCATCTGGGGAGTACTGCTTGGTTTCCTTACAGTCACCCTGATCATCGCTGGCGGCCTGACAAGCCTACAAGCCGCTTCACTGCTGGCCGGTCTGCCGTTTGGACTTGTCCTCATCGCCATGATCATCGCAGTCTCCAAATCACTCAGACGAGAACCAAATGATTCGATGAAGCGCCGTCAACGCAAAGATCGCACAAGAGCCTGAATTTAATGTTACTAAGTCGGAATGTCATTGGTATAATACAACCAATGACATTCTTTTTTGGAGGCTTTTATGAAAATTGGAATAGACGCAGGAGGCACACTGATAAAGGTCGCATACATCGATGATGATGAGCGGAAATTTGAAAGGTGGCCGTCCGCACAAGTGGATCAGTTGATCGATCGACTGAACACGCAACACACAGATGATCAGATATACCTGACGGGGGGCAAGTCTGCATATATGGCAGAAAAATTGAAGCATCATGAAGCCATATCGGTCGAATTTGAAGCGACATACCGCGGACTGCTCAAACTGATGGATGAGCAGGACGTCCGCCTTGGACATTTTATCTACTTGAATGTGGGCACCGGGACGAGTTTTCATCATGCCGGCCCTTCCGGCCAACAGAGGGTTGCAGGGTCCGGAGTGGGCGGCGGTACGCTGATTGGCCTTTCCACACTGCTTGCCGGCATCCATGACTATGATGCAATCATCAAGCTGGGTGCCCAGGGCAGCCGGGATGAAATCGACCTCAAAGTCCATCACATCTATGCCGGACGCCCAACGCCGATTCCGGGTGACCTGACCGCAAGCAACTTCGGCAATGTCCTCTCAGGGGAAGTCTCGGCGCTGCAGCCTGCTGATAAAGTCCAGGCTGTCATCGGCCTTGTCGCTGAAACTGTGACGGCCATCGGAATTAGTCTTGCTGAAGGTTTTGAGACAGATGATATCGTCTTCATCGGTTCCACCCTGCTCGACAACACAGTGATGAAAGATATCATCCACCGCTATGCCGGGCTGAAAGGTGCAAAAGCGCACGTCATTTACAACGGCGAATACTCAGGGGCACTGGGTGCCACTCTATAGTGGCGTATGATAGATGGACACGGCATTTTTATGCCGTTCCATAGTCAACCTGATATTGTAGCACTCTGAGAGCTGCCCGCTCGTCACCTGCGCTGCAGGCAGTGGCCCTTCCGCGTGTCCTGCCTGGAGGAGGGTGATCGTATCTCCATACGTCATTGCCAGCTGTGCTTCGTGCATGGTGGTGATGACTATTTTTTTTCGTCCTTCTTTCTTCAGCCACTTCATCATTTCGTGCTGATGGCGCAGATCGAGCCCTTGTTCTATCTCATCGATCATGATGACCGGCTTATCCTCCAGAGCGATTTGAGCGCATTGTACCCTTTTGAATTCCCCGCCTGACAACTCTTCTATCGAACGCCCTAGAAGATGGCTGATGTGGAAACGCCTGATGATTTCAGCCATCCTCTCCTTTGTGGCCTTATCTGCAGATGCAGTCATGATCAGATATTCCCCGGTCCGTATCCTGAAGCGGGGGTTTTCCTGCGGCAGGAATGACATGATGCCGGAGACTTCTCCTAAAGCCGAACCATGATAAGTAATCTCTCGGCTCAACAGATGATTACCTCCGTAGCCGAGCATCCCCTTCAGAAGCGTGCTTTTGCCACTCCCGTTAGGCCCTAGGATGATGTTTACGCCTTTATGAAATGTGACGTTTTCAATATCAAGGCTGAAGTTCCCCTGCATCGTTTCCAGATGATCGATTTTCAGCATAAGCTGTTCCTCCGCTAGTATTTTAGTTGGTACTCAATTATAATTATATATACAAATATCAGGTGAAAGGGGGTTTTTGATGGATGTCCAGCTAGACTATCCCATCTTGTTGATTGCCATACTGCTGGTCTTGGGCGTTGTGATGACACGTTTTTCGTCCAGACTCGGTGTCCCCTCGCTTGTACTCTTCATAATCATAGGTATACTTCTGAACCAGGTCATCTACTACGATAATGTGGAACTCACCCAACTGATTGGTATGATAGCACTTGTCGTCATACTTTTTGAAGGTGGTCTGCAAACCAATATCATGACCATCAAAAAGGTGGCTGGTTCAGCGGTACTTCTTGCGACCATCGGCGTATTGCTGACAAGTTTCATACTCGGTCTGTTCGCCTATCTGATCCTGGACCTTGATTTCATGACATCGATGCTGCTCGGGGCCATCGTCGGATCGACTGATGCCGCCGCAGTGTTTGCAGTATTCGGCAGTAAAAACATCAAGGAAAAACTATCTTCTACAATCGAAGCGGAATCCGGAACGAACGACCCGATGGCTGTGTTCCTTACCGTCACCATCATATCGGTCATCGAAATGCCAGGAGAGAGCAATGTTTTATATCTCTTACTTACCTTCTTTTGGCAGATGGGTGTTGCCATCATAGCCGGTATCATTATAGGCCGGCTTGCGGTTTTCGTCATCAACCGGATCGACCTCGAAGCTTCTGGACTCTATCCAGTGCTCTCCCTTGGATTTGCGATGCTGACCTTCGGTGTTACAGAAGTCATCGGTGCAAGTGGATTGCTCTCTGTATATGTCATGGCGGTACTGATGGGGAATCGGCCCCTTACCTATAAACATTCCATACTACGCTTCAATGAAGGATTGGCGTGGATGATGCAGATTGTCATGTTCATCATGCTCGGCCTGCTTGCCTTTCCTGGGGAATTGATCAACTATACATTCCAGGGGATCCTTATGGCACTCATCCTCATATTCATCGCCAGACCGATCGGCGTCTTCCTCACTTTGATTGCAAGCAGGTACGACCTCAAGGAGAAAATATTCATTTCGTGGGCTGGTCTGCGCGGCTCTGTGCCGATCGTTTTAGCGACTTATCCACTAGTCAGTGACATCGAGAGCGGATACCTCGTCTTCAACGTAGTCTTCTTTATCGTCTTGTTCTCTGCCTTGCTGCAAGGCAGCACCATCACACCAGTAGCCCGCTGGCTGGGATTTGACGAAGGGGAAACGGAAGCCCCGGCCTATTCGGTCGAACTGCTGGCATTGGGCCAGACACAGAACGATATATACGGGATTGAACTCCCTTCCCATTCTGCCCACCAGAACGTGCAGATCAAAGACTTGGATTTACCGACTGATGTCCTCGTCATCGCCATCATAAGAAATGATGAGTTGATTACACCTAACGGAGAAACGAAGATGCTTTCTGAAGATTTCATCTATGTCATGATGCCAAGAAAGCTACGGGAGCGTACAGAAGCATATTTCAGTAAACCAAAAGAACCACCTAAGAGCAAAAAAGCACGTCAGAAGCCATTTCCAAAGAAAAAAGTGACAAAAGAGGGGGATTAAATGAAATTCATCATTGTCCTACTCGCCATTCCACTATTCATCTCGTCATGTGTAGGCTTGCTCATTCCAGATGATTCAAACCAGAGCGCTACGGAGGAAACCGGAGAATCTGCTAGTGAAGAATCAACAGAAGAGGCTACAGAAGTCTCCAGCGAAAAAGAACCCACAGAAGTAACACCCATCGATGTAACGCGCGATGCCTTCGTCTCAAACTTGTTCTCAGCCAATTATGAGTACAGGACGATTTCACTCCGCTCCAGTTACGAATATATGACGCGCATACTGGGAGAACCGATTGGAAGCGGTCAAAGCATTGATGGTGTCTATTACCACTATAATCATATCGGCTTCAACTTCCCTGAAAAAAGGGAGGAAACCGATGATTTAAGCGAACTCAAGATCGATGGCATCATCATTTTCCCCGAGAATTTTACAAAGCAGGAGGCAGTCGAGACATTCGGTTGGCCGACGCGTGATGAGGTTTCCGATTTCTGGATGATATATGATGCCGACGATTCGAACGAGCAGTATGTCATGATGAAATATAACCAGGAGGACACGATTACAGAAATCATCCTCCAGCATAAAAACCTTGAAGATACTGAGTTTTACGGAAAGTAAAAGGAGGAGCGTCCGGACGCTCCTCCTCTTTATTTCATTTCCCCATTTAATTCGAGTTTTGTAGAAACTGTGGCATTCAATGAATTGATTGCTGAACAGTATTTATCGGCTGATAAATTCACTGCACGCTGCGCCACCTTTTCAGTGACGTCCCCTTTGATTCTGACTATAATCGTGACATCAGTGAATCGCTTCGGTTCAGTTTCGGCACGCTCGGCTTCAATATCTATATCAATGCTTTCCACCTTATCCATGCTGTGCCTCATGATGACATTAAGATCGATGCCCATGCAGCCGGCCACACCGTGCAGCACCATTTCCATTGGCCTCGGACCACTGTCATTACCGCCGACACTGCTGCTGGCATCCATTGTGACATCATAGCCGGAACTGTCACCTTTAGAATTGTAGGCCATTCCGCCTGTCCATTTCGCATTAACTTTCATATTCCCACCCTTTCAATGTGTTAACCATCATTATAAGCAATTTCATCTTCCAGTGACAGCCATGCGCTTACATCAAAGAAGTAACCGCATCAATCAGACTATAGAACCCAAGAAAAGAAACCACTGCCGTCACAGCCCAGCCAACGACATTCAGCCATAAGGCGTTGACATGCTTTTTCATCACTGCTTTTTTATTGATGATGATCATGATCAGCACGGCAATGATTGGAAGTATAAGCCCGTTCAATGCCTGGGCGAAAAGCAGCACCTCCAGAGGTTCGAAGCCGATGGCTGAAGTCACGATACCGAGACTGATCACAGAAGCAAAGACAATCTTATACTTCCTGTTGTCAAAACCACCCTTCCAACGCATGAAGCTGCTCACCGTCACCGCTGCCCCCATCGGTGAGGCAATTGCTGAGGATAACCCTGCCGAAAATAGCCCGACACTTATGAAAAATGGCGCAAGGTCACCCATCAGGGGCTCGAGTGGCGCTGCCAATTCGACGACATTGGTCACTTCTTGACCTTCAATCAGCGCGCCTGCAGTAATAAGTATTGCTGCAGTGATGAACCCACCTACGGTGATGGTAAGGATTGTATCGATTCTGGACGCGTTCAAACCATCCGCACTGTCCCACTTTTCGCTGACCGTCGAGGCATGTATGAAAAAATTGTACGGTACTACCGTCGTGCCGATCAGCGCAATGATCATCAGGATCGATCCCTCTGGTATACCGGGGACGAAAGCCCCCTTCAATATCGCGCCGACATCAGATGCTGATACTATCATAGTCGTGATGAAGGTGATGCTCATTAGGACGATTAGGCCAATCATCACCTTTTCAATGATTTTATAGCTTCCACTCAATCCAAGAGTGAGTATGACGATGCCAATGACCGGCGCCACATAGTTCTCCGGTATTCCAAATAAATAGGAGACACCGAGGGAAGTGCCGAGCAGGTCGCCACTGATGTATGCAGCACACCCTACGCACACCGCAATCATGACCAGCCAGACTGCAGCGAATTTCAATATGACATTATCGAATAACCCGCGTATGTTTTCCCCTAGTCCCTCGCCTGTCACCATACCGATCCTTGCGACCATTTCCTGGAGGACGATTGTCGCCAGAATCGCAAAAATTACTGCCCACAGGAGGGCGAATCCAAATCCTGCACCTGCACGTGTGGCTGTCGTCACGGTACCCGGACCGATGAACGAAGCCGTGATGATTGCACCTGGCCCGATCACTTTCAGCTTTTCAATCATTTTCTGTCCATTCAATGCTTCCACCCCTTCGGATACAGAAGACAGTCTCCCATCGCCCGTTCATCTATTTAACATGTCCACCGTGTACATGGCCCGCCAGCACATATAAAACCGCTGTTGATACAAAGTGCGCTGAGTTCTGGTTCGCGTCCTGCTGAGGGTACACTTCGACAAAATCCATTCCACATAATCCCCGTTTGCCGAATTCATAGATCATCGTCACCAGCTCATGGGATGTGAGCCCATTGCCATCGACGGGACCTCCTGGGTTGAAGGCAAAGTCCAATACGTCGCTGCAGATCGTCAAATAGACGACATCCACCTCCTGTGCTGCCATATCATATATTTCATTCGCATAGGCTTTCAGGTCATGTGCCCCCTTGATGTCATTGATTGTCAGCGTCACGGCTCCCGCTTCCTGAGCATAGGCCCCTGTCTCCGGTTTATTTCTCGGACCCTTGATGCCTGCATGTATAAGACTCTCATTCCTGACTCCGTCAGTCTCGTAAAGGCGCATGAATGGTGTACTCCTGGCAAACCTGTCTCCTTCATAGTGAGGCATATTATCATAGTGTGAGTCCAGATGGATGATCCCCACCTTTTTGCCGGTGTTGGTCAATGCTTTGACGACAGGATATGTGATGCCGTGGTCGCCACCGAGACCTACCAGGAACTTACCTGAGCGCCACAGGTTTTCGGCGAATGCTTCAATGCGGTCCATGGTGCCCGGCACATCATGCGGTATGACGCTGACGTCACCAACATCCCCAAGGCTCAAATGGTCTTCCACATTAATGTGATCCAGCTCGGGCAAGTAAGTGCTGTACCGCGCAGAGGACAATCTGATCTGCTTCGGCCCCAGTTCGCACCCCGTGTAGTCTCCCCAAGTACAGGCCCCTTCCCACGGTACACCGTAGATCAGTACATCCGTATCGTATTCGTCAGTCTTTGTAAGATTTTTCGCCCCCAACATCGGAGGGGTGTTGCCATAAATATTTGATTGCATCCTTTAACGCCTCCTGACTTTTCTGAATTGTCATTCTATATATCATGATAAAAGTAATGAAAATGAAAATCCACCGATATACTTCATTTTAAGATCATTGTTGAACATATAACCATAATCTTATATAATTCAACCCATTACATAATAAAAAACTTATATGATTGAGGTGCGATCCAATGGAAACGACAGTTGATATTAATAATGTTGCGGAACTTTTCAAAGTTCTGGGCGATCATTCACGATTATCGATGGTTGCGATGATGTATAAGAAGGAATGTTGCGTCTGTGATTTCACAGAATGCTTCAATATGAGCCAACCTGCTGTAAGCCAGCATCTGAAAAGGTTGCGGACACTCGGCTTGATTACGGAACGGAAAGATGGGTATTGGACCCATCTTTCCTTGAACCCTGATAGTCCATTCATGGAAATGCTATCAAAATTATTGGCGACGACACCTGGCCTTGATGCACATGCCGACCGTCTGCTCGCTTCATGCACAAGGGAGGCATGCTGCTGATGGTGAATTCTGTAATTGCAGTCCTGATCTTCCTCATCACGTTGTTTCTTGTCATCCGTCAGCCTAAAGGTCTCGGCATCGGCTGGTCGGCGGTTGCTGGAGCAGTTGCAGCCTTGCTCTTCGGCGTCGTAAGCTTTGGGGATGTCGGAACCGTGTGGGGCATAGTCTGGAATGCGACGCTGACTTTCGTCGCTGTCATACTGATTTCATTGGTACTCGATGAAATCGGATTTTTTGAATGGTCTGCACTACATATGGCACGTTTTGCCAAAGGCAGTGGATTGAAGCTGTTCATCTACATCGTCCTGCTGGGCGCGATAGTGGCTGCATTGTTTGCCAATGATGGAGCCGCCCTGATTCTGACACCGATCGTTCTGGCGATGGTCAGGAACCTCAATTTCACGGAGAAGATGATCATGCCGTTCATCATGGCAAGCGGATTCATCGCCGATACCGCCTCCCTGCCATTCGTCGTCAGTAACTTGGTGAATATCGTCTCGGCAGACTTCTTTGGCATCGGGTTCATCGAATACGCTTCAAGGATGCTTATTCCCAATCTGTTCTCTATCCTGGCAAGCATTCTTGTACTGTGGCTCTTTTTCAGAAAAGACCTACCGTCCAATTACGGAGTATCTGAGTTGAAGCGCCCTTCTGCAGCCATCCGTGACCAGAGAATGTTCGCCTGGTCGTGGGTGGTACTCGCCTTGCTGCTCATCGGATATTTCCTGAGTGAGCCGTTTGACATCCCTGTTTCTATCATTGCCGGGCTCATAGCATTCTTTTTTGTGATGATGGGAAGAAACAGTCCCGCTGTGCCCGTTAGAGATGTGGTAAAGGGTGCACCTTGGGATATCGTCCTTTTCTCCCTCGGCATGTATGTTGTCGTATATGGTCTGCAAAATGCAGGGCTGACTGCCCTACTCGGCCGTTTTCTAGCTACAGCCGGAGAACATGGGTTATTTGCCGCCACAATGGTCATGGGCTTCACAGCTGCAATACTGTCATCGGTCATGAATAATATGCCGACCGTCATGATCGATGCCCTGGCCATAACTGCATCAGGCGCCCAAGGTTCCATTAAGGAAGGTCTGGTATACGCCAATGTCATCGGCTCTGATCTTGGTCCGAAGATTACACCGATCGGATCGCTCGCTACACTACTGTGGTTGCATGTGCTCAAAAAGAAAGGGGTTAATATTTCCTGGGGATACTATTTCAAAATCGGCATCATCCTGACGCTTCCCGTTCTATTCATAACTTTATCCGGCCTATACCTATGGCTGCTCATCATCTCATAAACTAAAGGAGTGTCACCATGCAAAAACCCATCATTTATTTTTTATGTACCGGAAATTCATGTAGAAGTCAGATTGCAGAGGGCTTTGCCCACAAATATTTAGGCGATGAATATGAGATTCATTCAGCAGGCATCGAAGCCCATGGAATGAATCCAAGGGCGGTAAGCATCATGAGAGACGCCGGCGTTGATATCACTGGTCAGCAGTCAAGCATCATAGACCCTGAAATTCTGAACCATGCAGATTATGCAATCACCCTTTGTGGGGATGCCCGCGATAATTGTCCTGTCACGCCATCGGACGTCATTCACCTGCATTGGGGGTTTGAAGACCCAGCCAAAGCCAAAGGCAGTGAAGAAGAAATATATTCAGCATTCCGCCAAGTAAGGAACGACATCGAAAAGAGAATCATCCAGTTTAAAAACGAAGGAAAATAAAACAGGCCCTTAAAGGGCCTGTTTTTGTAATCTATGATGCCGTGTGCCTTTCCCGTTTCCATTTGATGCGATTCATCACCAATATGATCACTGCAGCTGCTACACCGATGAGGTTAGTATATGTTTCCGGTGCGGTCAGAAGCAATGCGCTTGCTATCAGTACAATTCTGAACACCACATTGATATGCGTTTTGAAATATCCTTCTAACCCAGTGGAATTATTACAGTTGTCATTAAATATAGCATTATTCAAAACTGCTAAATTCAAAACCTCTTTATATTTGAAATTTTCTCTAAATTTAATACAATGGAGTTAACCACTGAGGAGGAATTGGATGAAATCACTTTTTGAACCCTACACACTGAAGGCTTTAACGACAAAGAACAGGGTCGTAATGGCCCCCATGTGCCAATACAGCGCGACTGACGGCATACCTGACGAGTGGCACTTCACGCACTACACCTCGCGGGCGGTCGGCGGCACTGGTCTGATCATGTTGGAGATGACCAATGTCGAAGCACGGGGTCGCATTACCGACCATTGTCTAGGTATCTGGTCCGACGGTCATGTGCCCCACTACAAACGAATCGTCGACGCTTGCCATCGCCACGGGGCAAAGGTGGGCATCCAACTCGCTCACGCAGGGCGCAAGGCTCAGGATACGGAGACTCCAGTTTCAAGTACGGATGAAGCATATAGCCCGGACTTCCATCAGCCACATGAACTGACGGCAGAAGAGACGGAAGAGATTATCGATGCATTCAAATGGGGGACCCAACGTGCAGTTGAGGCTGGATTTGACACCATCGAACTTCACGCTGCCCACGGTTATCTCATCCATCAATTCCAATCTCCACTCACCAACAAGCGCTCCGATGAATATGGTGAAGATTTCAGCCTATTTGGACGCAGGGTCATTGAAGCAGTCAAATCTGTCATGCCTGAAGGGATGCCGCTCATGCTACGACTCTCAGCTGTCGAGTATGCAGATGGTGGTTACGACATCGACCACGGGTCCCACCTGGCGCTCGAGTATGCGGCAGCTGGGGTTGATATGATCGATGTCTCAGCTGGAGGAGAAGGTAAGCCTTCACCAGAGCGTTTCAATGGGGCCTTCCCCGGCTACCTTGTCGAGTATGCCAGAGCGGTGAAAGAAGCTGCTTCAGTCCCTGTCATAGCAGTCGGTCTTCTCGATGATGTCAATCTGGCTGAGCACGCCATCGCATCGGAATCTGCAGATCTCGTCGCCATCGGCCGTGGACTGCTGCGCGATCCTTATTGGGTGCTCAACGCTTCCCAGTCCAAAAATGCAGAGGATGACGCCTTCATCCCTGTGCAGTATAAAAGAGCATATTAGAATGGAGAATGATCATGAAACATTCATTGCATAAATCAAACTTATTTTATGCGATGTCAAAAGATAATCCAGCTGCTTTAAGGGTTGATGCTGGGGATACGATAACGATTGAGACAAACGATTGCTTCCTCGGACAGATCACTTCCAGTGATACCGTGTTGGACCAGTTGGACTGGGACCGCATCAATCCTGCGACGGGCCCTATCCATATAGATGGCATCCAAGCCGGAGATGTGCTCAAAGTCACAATTGAAGACATCACCCTTGAACCAAAAGGGGTCATGTTGACAGGCCCTGGGCTTGGCGTCATGGGGGATGATATGGAGAAGATGGAGGCCAAAATGTTCGATATTGATACATCGGAAGGTACTGTTTCGTTCAATGGCCTGTCTCTTCCCCTAAACCCGATGATCGGCGTCATCGGAGTGGCACCAGAGGGAGAAGCAGTAAATAATGGGACACCGGGCCGACACGGCGGCAATATGGACAGTAAGAAGATCACGACTGGGGCCACCCTCTATCTACCTGTTGCACACGAGGGGGCCTTGTTTGGCCTTGGAGATGTCCACGCCAAGATGGGGGATGGTGAAGTGAGCGTAAGTGGACTTGAGACGGGAGCATCGATCACAGTGACCCTCGATAAAGCACACAATATAAAAACGCGCCATCCGATCGTCGTCGATGCGGATGGTGTATACATGACAGTATCGAGCGAAAGTCTCGACACCGCAGTCGACGAATCCGTCAAGGAAATGATTGCATTACTCCGCCCCCACACAGACTTGAGTCTGTCTGAAATGACCATGCTCATGAGTCTGGTCGGTGAGGCGCAGATCAATCAGGTAGTCGATCCTTTGAAGACTGCCCGCTTCTTTGTACCGCACCATGTCCTTGACCATTACGGAATTACCTTGGGGTAGATATCATGAATATTGTTGTAGCACCAGATTCCTATAAAGGGACGTTCAATCAATATGAGATTGCAGCAACCATGGGAGAGGCCCTCACGGATTTGGGCCATCACAGCATTTTGAAACCGATGAGTGACGGTGGAGATGGCCTCCTTACATGTTTTCGGAATGAGGATTATGAGGAGGTCACCATCAATGTGACAGGGCCGGAAGGTCAGACAGTCGAAGCCTCCTACTGCCGCAATGGACAGGCTGCAGTAATTGAAACGGCCGAGGCGTGTGGCCTTCATCTGGTCGGCAGTTCACACCCAGGCGATCGGACGTCATTCGGCATCGGCGAACTGATTTTGGACGCGGTTGATGGTGGGGCACAACACATCATACTGGGTTTGGGTGGTTCTGCAACAGACGATGGCGGCTACGGGATGCTGCTCGCTCTAGGAGGCGCCGCAGTGGATACAAGCGGCATGCCAGTTGGCGTGTTCACTCATGACATAGAACATGTTGACGAAATCAGCCTGAAATCACTCCAGCCCCTGGAAGGTGTAAAGTTAACCATCGCATCCGATGTCACCCATCCATTGTTCGGAGTCCGAGGAGCTACCCGTGCGTTCGGACCCCAAAAAGGCGTGCAGGAATCGGAATTCGCTTTCTTCGAGTCACTGCTCTCACACCTCTTTGACAAAACATCAGATGTTTTCCAAGATGACTTCAGTGACTGCTGTGGTGCAGGTGCAGCTGGTGGACTTGGATGGATGCTGATGAATCTCGGGGCAGAAATGAAACCGGGAGGCATTCTGGTTGCTGAGATGATCCACTTGGAGGATGCAATAATGAAAGCCGATATGGTAATTACAGGTGAAGGCAAAACCGATGCTTCTTCAGTGCACGGAAAAGTCCCTGCGACTGTGGCACAACTCGCTGATCGCCATCAAAAGCCGTGCCACCTCATCTCCGGTCAGATAACCGATGCTGATACTAGGGCTTTCGCTTCTGTCCATCCATTGTGCGATGGCTCCTGCAAAATTGAGGACATCATTGAAGAGACACCACGGCTGATCAGGCAAAAGATACAGCATATAGTGACATAGAAAAGGTCTGGAATGACGTTTCCAGACCTTTTCTATGCCTTAAAACTGCACACATCGGATTGCGGATTCAAACTCGAGCCAAACCGATAATTCATATCTCCGTGGCCTATGGCTCTAAACCCGCCATCCATTTTCTGCTAAAATACATATTGTATGCTTTTACTATTTGGAAGTATGGATCAATAGGAGTTTTTTTATGAACATTATGTATGCAAATCATGGATTGATACAGAATCCACACAGCGTGGCCATATGAGAAAAGCCATCTTTCTGTTGATGGTGCTGACCGTCGTTTCAAAAGTCTCTGGGTTCTTAAGGGATTTGACACTTGCCTATTTCTACGGAGCAAACGAAACCAGTGATGTCTTCCTATTATCGATCAGTATCCCAACTGTCGTTTTTGGTGTGGTGGCAGCAGGCATTTCGACCGGCTACATACCGCTCTATTCACGGATAACAGAGCAGTCCGGCGACAAGGCGGGGCTCGAATATATCAACAATCTAATTAATATATTGCTGATTTCCACTACATTCATCGTCATACTCGCTCTTATTTTTACTGAACAGCTCGTTAAGGTATTCGCAATCTGATTCCAGGGAGAAACATTGGCACTTGCAGTAATGTTCACCCGCTTCAGCATATTCGGCATCTACTTTACACTCATCACCCGGATTCTAAGTGCCTACCTGAATTATAAAAAGATGTTTGCTGTCCCTTCCTTGATAGGCATTCCCATGAATCTGGTGCTGATTGTGGCCATAATCCTGAGCAGCAGGTTAGAACTGATCTACATTCTAGCCGTGGCTAATGTAGTCGCACTATTTATCCAGTTCCTGATCATCGTGTTCTTTGCCTATAGATATTCTTTCCGCTTCCAGCGGGTGTTGCATCCAAGGGATGAACATATAAAAGAAATGGCTGTATTGGCTTTCCCGGTCATCCTTGGTTCCGGTGTGAGTCAATTGAACCGTCTGATTAATCGTTCACTTGCATCCTGGATTTCCATAGGTGGAATTTCCTCAATTAACTATGCCAGCACTTTGAATGTATCCTTCCTCGGTATCTTCGTCTCCTCATTCGTTACAGTGTTTTATCCAGACATATCCAAAAAGGCAGCCCGAGGAGACATGCCGGGGCTAAAGCACACTTTGAACCAGACCATACTGGGTGTGCTGATCCTAATAATTCCTGCCACAATCGGTGCGATGATATTCGCAGAGCCTATTGTCCGTTTCCTGTTCGACCGCGGTGCCTTCGATGAAACCGCCGTAACATTGACGACTTCAGCGTTCTTCTTCTACTCACTTGGTCTTGCCGGTACAGGTGTCAATTTGATTTTAACCCGGACCTTCTATGCACTGCAGGATACAAAAACACCTATGCTCAACAGCACAATCGGGGTGAGCATCAATATTGCCCTGAACTTCCTGCTGGCAGCGATTCTCGGGATAGGTGGTCTAGCTCTTGCGACCAGTCTTTCTGCACTGACGACCGTTCTGCTACTGACACGGAGCCTCCGCAGAAAACTCGGTCGGCTTAATCTGACACATCTTATACCGACTGCGTTACGGATCACAGCCGCTGCACTTTTTGCTGCTGCGTCATCTTATGGATTTTTGGCCCTTATCAATCCTGTCGTCGGAAGTGACGTCAGCCTGATGCTTGCGTTCGCACTGATGGCTGTACTCTATATTTCTATGTTACTGCTGATGGGCGTGGACGGCGTCCGTACTTTCCTTGATGCCATGCTGAATAAGTTCAAAAAAAGCCAAAAATAGGATAGCCTGTTTTTGGCTTTTTATCCTCCTACATATCACAACAGAAGCGCACCATAAACCAAGCCAAAAATGATTACAAGTGCGGGATGGACTTTAAATTTCATCAATAGCAGGAAACTGGCAGCAACCAGAAACGCTGTGTGTACAGTTCCGGAGGCATCATATGCATTGAAGATGAATTCGTATGCTATCCACCCAAGAAGGATTGCAATCACCGGTCGAATCAGTGTGGTCAGAGTTTCGAATTTCTGTGTGCCTTTCAATCTGTAGAGCAGTCCCGCGAGAAAAATCATCAGCAATAGTGAAGGCAAGACCGTAGCAGCAACTGCAACAACCGATCCCCCCAGCCCTCCAACTTCATAACCTATAAAGCCGGCCATTTTGGTCGCAATCGGGCCGGGTAAGGCATTGCCAAGTGCCAGAACCTCGGCAAATTCACGGGAATCCATCCACTCATAATTCTGTACGACTTCCTGCTCCACCAATGGAATGGAAGCGGGACCACCCCCATAACCTAGAACTCCGGGGATGAAGAAAGCCAGGAATATATGTATATAGATCATACTCTCCCCTCCCTTCTGAACAGGCTGAAAACAACAATGAGCAGAATAATCAGGGCAGGATGAATTCCTACCACCACCAACATGAAGAATGCGAGAGCTGTAAACAGGAGGAGGAAGTGCCACGTCGTTTTCGCCTTTGCCTTGGCCAGAAATTCATACGTCAACACAAACAGCATGACACCTACGATCGGCATCACCCCGTTGCTCATGCCTTGTACCCACTCGAGGTCCTTAAATTCCGTAAACAGCTTCAATAGTACAATCATCAATATGATGGTCGGCAGAATTGTGGCCAATACGGCATTGGCCATGCCGAGCCACCCTTTTTGCAGGTAACCGATGTACCCTCCTAGTTTGGTGGCGATGGGACCAGGCAGGACGTTACCTATGGCCAGGGCATCCTGAAACGTTTCGTCCGTCATCCATTCGTGTGTATCGACCACTTCTTTATGGACAAGCGGGATGGACGACGGGCCACCACCATACCCAAGCATTCCGACTTTAAAAAACACCCAGAATATTTTAAAGTGCATTATACGCCCCCCTTATGTCTAACTATTCAAATTATTAAGAATTATTGACTTGGATGCTTATTTGCTTTAGATTATATACTATTATGCGGCAACTAAAAGTATAGTCATTTACTTTCAATTCCCCCTTCAAGGGGAGTTTGAGACTCTTTTAACTTTTCATCCCGGATTAAATTCAATATAAGGAAGTAATTATGAGACTAGTAAAAAATTCAGCATTCCTTCTAGGCCTGTTAGCAGTATTCTTGCTCAACAGCAGATACTGGATTCAGGCCTTCCCCACAATTTTATATGATGGAAAGGCTGTGCCGGTTGAAGAAATCAATGAACACACTTTTCAGGGGATATCCATCATATTCCTTTTCATATTGCTGGTCTACAGCCTGATCGGTAAACCGTTGACCACATTATTGATCTCCAATCTGTCACTATTTCTTTTTTATTATGCCAATAAGTTGAAATTCGAACAACGCGGCGAAGTGGTCAACTATAACGAAATCAAAGAAGTCATCAACATCAGGGAACTTTCGAATATAGTCGACCTGAAGATGCTGTTTGTTCTTGTCACCGTTCTTCTGTTGGCATCATTCTTTTTATTTTATCTGGAAAGTAAGTTATATAGAAAATTGGGGCTATCCAGATTCAGGATCATTCGAATTACAGCTTTGGTGGGAATCATAATTGCTTCAGTGATCTTCTATACGGACACTGAAAAATATTCCTATGAATATTTCGGGATTGAAGAGAAGGATTCATATATCTTCAATCCGATTAAAGAGATTAAAAGGGTAGGCTTCGTCCCAAATTTTCTGATCAATATTTCGAGGAACTTCATGGAACCTCCAGATGATTATTCCAGGTCGAATATCGACGCCATTTCAGAAAAGTATAAAAAAGAATCCGCTGAATATAACGATGCCAGAAAAAATGATATCACCGACGAACATACCATCATTTATCTCAGCGAAAGCTTTTGGCAGAATGAGGTTCTGATACAGAACAAGATGCCTGCACCATTCATCAAAAAGCTTGAGGAACAGCAAATATAGAATTTGAGATACTGACCAGCATGTCGCTTGAACTCCATCAGCAGCCTACAGTCACTTCGCCCTACATCGAGTACTTCGAAAAATCCAGTGGCAGTTCATCTATACTTACACTGGTCGAACAGAATGCCGTGATCCACCCCTATACCTACAGTCTCTACAACAGAGTTGATGTGTACGACAAGATGGGAGTTTCCAAGCTGTTCAGCCAAGAGGATATGAGCGACTTGGAGAAGCTTAAAGGAACAGGGAGGGCAAGCGATCGCTATCTTACGGACCTGGTGGACAAGAAGATGGATGATTACCGTATGTTGAATGTCATGTCCATGCAGAATCATTCGCCCTATTCACCCGGGGTTCTCGAAGATATCACCTATGAGCCGGTTCTAAAGCCTGGCATACTCTCCGAGGAGCCTACTGCAAGCAAGTATGGTGACTATATAGAATATGCAAAATCATATTTCAGGCAGCTGGTGAAAACCGATTCTGCAATCGAGAAGCTGATCGCCGATATGGAAGACAAGAAGTACGATGTAAACCTGATATTTTATGGAGATCATGCGCCTAGTTTCCTCAGGGGGAAGGGAGCGCAATTACAGGGGCATACTAACCAGGCCCCCTACTTCATCTATCAGAACCATGATAGGGGCGACACCAGTGATGCAGATTTATTGAGTCCCATGTTCCTCGTACCGAAACTGCTGGCAGACGGCCAATATAAGACAACACCCTACTACTATATGCTGGTACTGCTTTATCAGAAAGGTGTGACTGGCATCACCTCAAGCGGTGCATATATAGGAGATGCATTCGTACCAGATGAGGCGCTCGGAGAGGATATCAAAGTACTGGTAAGCGATTATAGAAATGTCTCATACAACCGTTACTTCGACAAGAACTCCATCGGCAGACCTTTTTTCAATAAACAATTCTAGATTTATATTAAAGCAGGCCCAGGGGGCCTGCTTTAATATATCAGATGACTTCCAGGGTCCCTTCAACTAATAAGATGAAATGGCCCCATCCGTACGCGACTCAGTTCCTCCGATAAGCACCCCATCAGAGTTCTTTAAGATCACCTGCCCACGACCGAAACTATTGGGTTCAAGATTCACTTTGATACGGTGCCCCCGCCTGATCAGACTGCGGGCGATATCTGTGTCGAAACGGTCTTCAACTTCAACTTCGAGCCCTGCTTTGAATTGCCATCTTGGCGCATCGAGGGCGCTCTGGGGATTCATGCCGTAGTCGATCAGATTCATCGCCACCTGTAGATGGGCCTGCGGCTGCATGAAGCCACCCATTATGCCAAATGGACCAACCGCCTTTCCCTCCCTGGTGATGAAACCCGGTATAATCGTATGGAAAGTCCTTTTGCCGCCACCTATGAAATTAGCGTGTTCCGGATCCATGGAAAAGTTATGCCCCCTATTCTGCATGGCGAGCCCGGTACCGGGAACCACTACACCTGAACCAAAGCCCATATAGTTGCTTTGGATATAGGACACCATATTACCTTCACCGTCTGCTGTGGCAAGGTAGACGGTCCCTCCCTCAGGCAGGTCCCCATGTTCCCGTTCCTCTGCCATTTCTGTAATATGGCTTCGACGATCCTGAAGATATTGCTGATCCAGCAGTTGGGAAACCTTGATGCGCATGTTATCGGCATCCGCTACATGTTTGGTCGTATCGGCGAATGCCAATTTTATCGCTTCAATCTGATGATGAAAAGTGCGCTCATCTAAAGCAGGGTGGTCATCATCCTTGAGCATGCCAAGGGCCATCAATGCTGTGATGCCCTGACCGTTCGGGGGAAGTTCATGGATAACATGACCTTTATAAGCCATGCTTGCAGGCTGGACATATTCCACTTCGAATTCAGCCAGGTCGTCATGTTCGATTAGACCGCCCGTCTCATTACTGAATTGGACGATTCTTTCTGCGAGTTCTCCCGTATAGACGCTTTCCGCCTCAGTAGCGGCAATATCTTCCAATGTCTGCGCATGCTCCGGCAAAGTTTTGATGATGCCAGCTGACGCAGTGCCAAAAGTCTCGAGCCATGGTTTCAATTCTTCGTGGTTATCCACTTCCCGAATGTAGGTCTGATAAGCCGCCTGCCAGTATCTGGCCACTACCGGTGTGATGACGAAACCGTCACGAGCAGCACGTATTGCTGGTGCGAGCACTTCCTTCAAAGTCAGATTGCCGAAATCACGGATAAGTGCGGCCCAAGCCTTCGGCACTCCTGGTACTGTTACCGGTAACCAACCGAACTTGGGTAGTGCATCAAACCCCCTTGCCTTGACTTCCGCCATCTCCAACCTTTTCGGGGAGCGGCCGCTGGCATTCATGCCGTACAACTTCTCATCCATCCATGCAATCATGAATGCGTCTCCGCCTATGCCGTTACTCGTCGGCTCTACTACAGTCAATGTCGCTGCTGTAGCAATTGCCGCATCCATTGCATTACCCCCTTGCTTCATCACTTCAATCCCCGCATCCGTCGCCAATGGGTGAGTGGTGGCCACCATGCCATTCTTTGCATATGTGCTGTATCTCGAGTTTTTATACGGATAACTATAATGATTCATCTAAAATCCCCTTGTTTTGAATATTCAATTATTTGACTGTGTAGAAAAAGGTCCGCTAAATACCGGACCTTCATCTGCCGCAGCATTTCTTATATTTACGCCCGCTGCCGCATGGACAAGGGTCATTCCGACCCACTTTGACTTCCTTGACGACTGTCTGGGAGTTCAATTCCGACTCCTTGTGGCCACGATATTTGAAGTGGCGTGTGTTTTCAACGATCTCAGCCATCATATCCATCAATTCGCGTTGGCTGCCAGCATTCTGCAACTCGACATTCAAGGTCATCAAGTATTGGAGGATATCATCTTTCTTAGACCCCTGCATAATCAGCTGAAGCAGTGATATATATACACTGTAATGTTTGTCCCTCGGTACATCGACATTATCCTTCACCCACTCTTTGAGTGCACGATGGGCTTTCGATTCATCGATATAGTTGGGATCGCTGAACTTGATGAATTTGCCGAATTCCGGCTCGTAGTAAGGTAGATTTCCCTGGAGTTTTTTGACCATTTCATACTGTGCATAATTCATGTCATCAATGATGATCTGTTCATTATCTTCATCAATTGAAATATCATAAGGTGATTCTCCAAGGAAGCTCACCAGTTCCGCTGAAGTCATTTCCATATCATAATATTTTTTGAATAGGTGTTGGAGCTGACTGAAACTCACAATACCGTAAAGATGAAGAGCAGCTCTTATAAGCTTCAATTTACGTTGGACTCTAAGCCGCGCTTCCCTATTCACTTCATTATCTACCGTAGCGAACAGCTCCGGTATTCCTTCTGCAATAAAGAACTTATCCTCCTGTTCAGAATCTTCAAAGGCATAGCCCAATATATACAGCCCGAACAGTTCTTCCAAATTATATCGCGACTCGGTAGGCCCACGGCCTCCCGTGTTCTTCCAGGCTTCAAAAGAATGGTCATCGATGTATTTATACGCGTACCCTGCCGCTTCTGTAGTATGTTGACGCTCGATTATGGCATCAATCAGATCATCCTTTTTATATTTCGAGAAGTTTTTCACTGAAATGGTACGCGCAAGACGCTTCAGATCATTCATATTGTACGACTTTAGATGGCTCTTTGTACTTTTCACATTAAAACTCCTTCGCTCCTTGATTATTCCCTTCATTTTACCACATGACCCTTTCCTTGGTAACCAATCAGGTCCCGCCACGGTCGCTGCCATGCCGGTTTAGGCACAGCAAATGGATATGCTGAAATCTAAGGCCCCTCAAGTTATCAGATAGACAAACACGATTGTGCCTAGCACGATAAAGAAAAGCGGCACCCGAAACAACGCCAGCAACATGGCGAACGCCCCTCCCAAAAGACCATGCAATGGATTTTCGAGGGCATCTAATATACCCGGGAAGATAAGCACGCCGAGTGCGGCATAAGGGATGTAGTTCAAATATGTTACAAGCCATTCCGGCAATGGGAAGCCATCGATTATAAATGCCGGTAGAATACGTGTTATAATCGTCACAGCAAACATGGCAACAACCAGTAGGGTCATCTGGACACCTCCGCTCTTTCAAGTATCGATCCGAGTGCTGCTGCAATGAGTATCGCCAGCACGATGGCAATGCCGGATGGCACGAAGGAGAGCTGCCCCATTATGTAATGGATGATCATGCCTGCCATGGCGATGATGCCGAAGCGGTAGTGGATACGCACAGCTGGAATGAGCAGTGCGATGAACAGTGCATATAAAGCGATGCCGCTGGCTGCAACCCACCCCTTGCTCATCCATTCGCCCGCCAGGTAACCAATGGCAGAAAACGTCACCCAAAAAAGATAGGCTGTGAGGAAAGTGACTGCATAGCTGCTGAAATGACGCTGTTCTGGAGTACTGTTGGCGGTCACTGCAAAGCCCTCATCCGTAACATATGAAGATAGGAACAGACGTTTCAAAAAGGATTCATGCTTCAAATCATAGTTTACCTTGAACGACATGACAAAATGCCTTGAATTGAGGATGAATACGGCAAATACAATGGCTATTGCACCGCTCGTAGACATCATCTGGAGGGCCAGAAATTGGCTTGCGCCTCCATATACCATGAAACTCATCAGCACCGCGTCAAAAAAGGACATGACCGGTTTTGCCGTTATGCCAAAGGCTACAGCAACCGGCACATAACCCATGCCGATGGTCAATCCGTCCATCAGCGGCTTCTTCAAATCCGTTCGCACCACTTCTTCACCCCGCCTGAATCTATAATTATAAAAATATATTTCGCAATAAGAAGGCATTACAATTCAACTTCAGCATAAAAGGAGAATCATTTCATGAAAGCATTGGTTCTGGATATGGACGGCACGATACTCGACCACAGTGGCCGCTTCCCAAAATCCCTCGTTGCGGTATTGGCAGCACTCAAAGAAACGGGGATGCTCATCTTTTTCGCGACAGGACGAACGCATTACGAAATTACAGAAATTACTCCCGGAGACTGTCCACTTGACGGTTATGTTGCAGCAAGCGGCATGGGTGTCTATGTAGATGGTCGGTTGATTGATTCTGCTTCATTCGACCCTGACTTCGTTTCAGATATGATAGCTGCTGCACGCAGGCGGCAGATCTATTACGAAATCCACACGCTTGAAAATTCAAGTCGTACCTTGCTTGAAGATAAAGAGTATTCGGCCGCAGACATCAGCCGGCCCCAGCCGGAGACGATGAAGCATTTTGAATACCTCTACGCCCAACAGACACTCGAAAGTACAGTTCAATGGGTGCCGACCCTATCATTCGAACATGTCGTAAAGATATTCTTCTTCAGTACAGACACGGATAAGATCGGCAGCTGGTACGACCATCTGAGAGCGCAGCAAGACGAATCGGACTATGCCCTCTATACCACCAGTGTCCATAATGCCGAAATCATGTTGAAGGGACGCGACAAGGCCACAGGCCTTGAAACTTTAATGGGTCGATACGGACTGTCGTATGAGGATGTGCATGTCGTGGGGGATTCGATGAACGACCTTCCTTTGTTTGACAAAGCCGGCAAGCGTACCGCAATGAAAAACTCGGTGCCCTCAATCCTTGAAGCTGCAGATGATGTCACTGCATATACGTGCGACGAAGATGGACTCTCGCACTATTTGTCTTCCGTATACCTTTGATCGATCAGGGGCTACTTCACTCCCAGATACCAGACATGCCCCTCCATCAATTCTTCCGGGTCTATCTCGTGGCCGCCGTCCGTCAGCTTGATGCTGACCTCGGCGCCTTTTTGTTCGAGGTGCCGTCTCAACTGATATGCTTCACCGGCAGTCGTCTGGACGTCCCTGGCCCCTGCTGTCAGAAGGATCTTCTTTCCGCTCAGATCGACCTCTGCCGCTTGTTCACCATTGTAGGATGGATGCATCAGCATGGCGCCCGCCACCGGCAGATCATGATGCATGAGCAGGTGTGAAGCCATATCCGCTCCATGTGAGTAGCCGACATATATCGCCTGATTGAGATCCAAACCATATTCTTCAGCCAGATCCTCCACCAATTTTTTTATGGCCGTCCCTTCTGCCTTAAGGCTACCTTCATCATATCCTGCCCCCTGTCGAGCGAAGAAATGCGCACGCCCTTCTTCATCAACGTTCCCGCGGAATGCGAGTATATTGGCTGAGCCATCCACCATAGCTGCAATCTCCAAAAGATCCGTTTCACGACCGCCACTGCCATGAAAAAGTATCAGTGTATTCCTTTTCTCGTTTTTAGCTTTTATAAATAAATGTTCCATTCCGGCAACCTCCTTTATTAGAGTTTACTTCCCATATATTATATAATATCAGTGATAAGTGGAAGGAGCGATTTTTTATGATACCAAAAGGGTTGCACCATGTGTCAGCGATTACTGCCAACATCATCGATAATCACAAATTCTATACAGATGTGCTTGGACTCAGACTCGTCAAAAAGACCGTAAACCAGGATGACACAAGCATGTATCATCTGTTTTACGCAGACCATGAAGGCCATCCGGGCACGGATATCACTTTCTTTGAAATAACCGGGGCACCGAAGTACCAATCAGGCAGCAACGGCATCAGCCGCACATACTTCAGGGTCCCTTCCAAGGAGGCGCTCGAATTCTTCAAAGCCCGGTTCGAAGGGAAAAACATCCACTATGAAGAGATCACGGAAGAATTCGGCAAGACCGTCATGAAATTCGAAGATCATGAAAAACAACGTCTCGCCCTTATGGTGGATCAGCAGGGGCCGAAATCTCCGAATACTCATCCGGAGATTCCTGAAGCCCATGCCTTGACGTCGATTGGTGCTGTGGAACTGAGCATCCAATACTTGAAACCCATGGTCCAATTCTTCGAACTGCTGGGCGGCGTTTCAGATCACCCCTACAAAAACGAGGACACAGCCGTCGAAATGAAGTTCGGCGACGATTCTCTATACCTTATCGAAAAGCGGACCAGCCAGCTCGAAAAAGAAGGATATGGCAGCGTACACCACCTTTCCCTACGTGTCGCCGATGAAGCAGCCCTCCTCAATATCAAGGAGAAGGTTGATCATGAAAAGTGGTTGAATTCAGGCATCGTCGACCGCTATTACTTCAAGGCCCTATATATCACGACGGTCGGTGGGATAACTGTAGAATTGTCGACAGAAGGGCCGGGCTTCGATATTGACGAACCCATCGATGCCCTTGGAGAGAAACTCTCCCTTCCGCCTGCCATCGAAGAACAGCGTGATTTCATTGAAATGTATCTGACGCCCATCAACTAAAAGGGGTGAGTGTTTTGAAACATGATAAAAAAGCAATAGAATCCTTTTTCAACAGGCTTGATCGCAGTAGATATATGGATACGCAAAGACATCTGGCAGGAGCCGACATGCCGTGCCCGATCGGCCACGGCCAGACGATTTCACAACCTTCGCTTGTGTTGTCCATGACGCTTGCGCTCGAGCTCGCACCACAACATGATGTGCTCGAAATAGGCACCGGTTCAGGCTTTCAGACCGCCATGCTCGCAAAGTTTTCAAAAAACGTCTACACTGTTGAACGCATTGAGGCATTGTATGAACGTGCTAAAGAAAGACTCCGGACCGAGGGGTTTTCCAATATCCATTTCCATTACGGCGATGGCAACCAGGGGTGGTTGGAATATGCTCCCTACGACCGCATCATCGTCACCGCGGCCGCCGAAAGAACACCTCAGGCATTGGTTGACCAGCTCGCCCCAGACGGCAGGATGGTCATACCTGTCGGAGATGATTTCGCCCAGGAACTGAAATTGATCGAGAAAGATAGGAATGGCTCCGTCCACGTTTCTACCCTTGAATATGTCAGGTTCGTCGAGCTGAAGAAAGATACTGAATAAGGAGTCGTTTTAACTGAAGGATGTAAAATAAATGATGACGAGGGGGAAAACCGAGTCATTGGAGCTAAAAAATAAGAAGAGGCGATCCCATGAGAATCGCCTCTTCTTACTTCCTTAAGTCACCCGCACAGGTGACATTACCTTCTCATACCATCTCTGCACCTGGACTAGTCGACTGACTCAGGCAACTGTATCGCACCTATATCATTGAATGATTTAAACTCGACCTCTCCGGATAATTCATAACGCCCTTCTGCATCTTCTCCTGTCGCTTCATACTGGATGGACTTTATGCGCGAATTCTCCTTGTCGATGACGACTTCCACCTCATTATTCGGATTGGAGGTATCTATGGCACTGAATTCAGCTGCAAAGAGTGATTCAAACACTTCAAAGATTTCAGTGCTTTCCCCCTCAAATGTATAGATCAGCTGATTTTCCTCTTCAGTCAGCTTCATCTCATCTTTAATATCAGAAAAAGCGATGACGGCATTTTTGTATGTTACATGAAAAAGCTGTTCTATTTCTATGGACTCTGAGATGTCTACCCAATCGTCTCCGTTATTGTAGTAGGTTTCACCATCTTTCGAGATGGTCCGGTCCTCCCCTTCTGACTTAAGATGCAAAGACGGTGGCGTCCCCTCTTTATACTTTACGTCCGCATCAAGAGTTTGGGAGGATTCATCGTCCACCAAAGCCTCCAGGTCCACCATGGCTTGGTAACTTTCTATATTCCGGGCCTCTTCAACCAAGTCGGCAATTGCGGAATCATCTGTTTCGATTCCTTTCAATGTCCGGTTTGCATCATCTGTGGTGTCCATTGATTGCTTCCCTTCGGTCGTTTCCTCTTGGGCGACCCCGGCCTCTCCTGATGTCTGATCTGTTTTCTCCTCTTCCCCCTGACAACCAGTCAGTAACGCAACTGCAATCGGAACGGCAAACAGATATTTCGAAAACTTCATATCCCCTACTCCTTAGAAAACTCATTTTCAATAAATCATATCATGACTATAGATGCTTCCCCTAACAATATGCTAGTGTGTGACGCGCCGTCTCGGCTTGCGTCCTGTGTCCCGTCGCATTTCCTTGAAGCGGGTGAATGTATACAGCCCGAGCCCGCCCCATATCAATATATAGGCGACACCATGTATGCGGGTAAATGCCTCACCATACATGAAGACCCCAAGCAGAAGCATTACAGTCGGTGCAAAATACTGAAGTATACCCACTAGGGACAGTCGGATACGCTGTGCACCGATCGAGAACAGCAACAATGGTACGGCAGTGACGACGCCTGTCCCCATCATGACCAGGCTATCCTGATCGAATCCGAAATGCCCCTCCCCGCCGACTTCAAGGAATAGGATATAGAATAGCGCCACCGGCGCCAAAACAAAAGTTTCCACAGCCATAGCAAAGACGGCATCCATATTGACTACTTTTTTGATTAATCCGTAGATACTGAAGGACAGAGCCAGGAAAAGTGATATCCACGGCGCAGAACCCAGACCTACCGTCATGTAGGCGACTCCCAGAAAGACGATTATGATGGCGACCCATTGAGATTTTGAAAATCGTTCCCCAAGAACTGCGAACCCGATGAGAATGCTTATGAGGGGATTTATGTAATAGCCGAGGCTCGCATCCAATATATGGCCACTGTTGACTGCAATGATATATAGCAGCCAGTTGGAGGTGATGACTACTGAGGCAGCGAATAATGCCGCCACTTTCTTTTTGTCCCGGAATATGAACTTCAGATCTTTATAGAAAAGATGCATACGGTTCGTCGCGAGGATGAATACAATCATGAAGATGAACGACCAGAATACGCGGTGAGCAATGACTTCGTACGAAGAAACATGTTCCAACTGCTTCCAATATATGGGCAGAAACCCCCATATCAGATAGGCACTCAGGGCAAACAATGCTCCCTTTTTACTGCTTTCCATACCGACCACCCCTTTTACTATTCTCCTTTTGCATATGACCCCACCATACTCGAATATCCAAACAATTATACCACGCCATCCTTCATCCATTGATCATTAACATATGTTTTGGCAATATCAGTGTGCCAAAGCTGCGTTTTGTTTATATTGTAAGCGTTACCTTTTCGCCTTATGATTTAGTTATACTATAAATCATCTAAAAAGGGGTGGCTTTAATGTCTGAAGAAAAAAAGGTCTTTCACGTAAAGTTCAAGCTTTCGGTTCATTTTTAAGCAGTATGATCATGCCGAACATCGCTGCATTCATTGCCTGCGAAAACGCCATCCTTGCCACAGATACACTTAAAAAGGAAATCTTGAAGCATACTGATGAGCTGGATAGGAGAGGCGAGACTGGATGGGGTCACTTATGTAGAAGATCTGATACCCTTTATCGAACGCAAACTGTTTACGGTCAATACCGGTCATGCAGCGATAGCCTATTATGGCAAGACCCTTGGCTTCAAAACTGTAGCCGAGGCGATGACCAATGAAAAAGTCGAAGTATTCCTCAGGAATGTCCTGAATGAAACAATGCTCTATCTGACTTCAAATTACGATTTCACGGAGGCACAGCAGCTCTCATATATAGAAAAAATCATTGCGCGGTTCAAAAACCCCCATCTATCCGATGATCTGGACCGTGTTGGACGTGGTGTGATGCGCAAACTAAGCGCGGGCGATCGTATCATGAAGCCGCTGATCTACTTGGAGAAGAACAATCTCAGTTGCAATGCTCTCACAGAGCTTGCTGTGTATGCACTGGAATTCAACAATCCCAATGACCCTGAAGTCAAAGAAAGAGATGAACAGATTGCACAGGTGGGATTAGAGACGTTCCTTGCCAAACACAGCACTCTCAACGATGGATTGATACAGAAAATTGAAGAATATCTTTAAGTAGAAGGTCGTGCCAACATGTGCACGACCTTTTACTATACCCGCTTTGAATACAAAAAAACCCGATATAGTAAATGTATGCAAAGCGCATGTGGGATTGTTATAGTGGAGGGGCAAGGTATCATTTCAATCTTTCAAGGAGGCGTAACCATTAATGAACAAGAAGAAGGAAGATCTCCAAAAGAACACGATCGATAATACCAAAAAAGCACATATGACAACGAATCAGGGACTTAAAGTCAGCAACGATGAATTCTCCCTGAAAGCCGGTGAACGTGGCCCGACGTTGATGGAAGACTTCCATTTCCGCGAAAAGATGACACATTTCGACCACGAACGCATTCCTGAACGTGTGGTTCATGCCAGAGGGTTCGGAGTACACGGTGAATTCGAGCTGTATGAATCATTGGAAAAATATACAAAGGCAGGACTCTTTACAGATACAAGCAGAAGAACCCCTGTCTTCGTGAGGTTTTCAACAGTTGCCGGGAACCGTGGTTCCATGGACATCCCGCGTGACGTCCGCGGATTTGCAACAAAATTCTATACAGAAGAGGGTAACTTCGATCTTGTCGGAAATAATATGCCCGTCTTCTTTATGCAGGACGCCATCAAATTTCCAGACATGGTCCATGCTGTGAAACCAGAACCCCATAATGAAATGCCTCAGGCAGCCTCCGCCCACGATACATTCTGGGATTGGGTATCACAAAATACCGAAAGTGCCCATATGGTAATGTGGTTGATGAGCGACCGCGCGATCCCGCGAAGCCTAAGGATGATGGAAGGGTTCGGTGTCCACACATTCAGATTGGTGAACGCTGAAGGCAAGAGCCATTTCGTCAAATTCCACTGGAAACCGAAATTGGGCACGCATCAGGTGGTATGGGACGAAGCACAGCTCATCAATGGGAAGAATATGGACTTCCACCGCCAAGATCTGTGGGAAAACATCAATAAAGGCAATGCGGTTGAATTTGAACTTGGCATGCAGTTGATTCCGGAAGAAGATGAATTCAATATGGACTTCGATATTCTAGATCCGACCAAAATATGGCCCGAGGAGGATGTCCCCGTCCAGATTGTAGGTAAAATGACATTGAATCAGAATGTCGACGACTACTTTGCAGAGACGGAACAGGTCGCCTTCCACCCAGGACATGTCGTGCCGGGCATCGACTTCTCGAATGACCCGCTTCTACAGGGCAGGCTCTTCTCCTATACTGATACGCAGTTGATCCGCCTCGGTGGGCCGAACTTCCATCAGATTCCGATCAACCGCCCGATCTGTCCTTTCGCAAACAACCAGAGGGAAGGCTATAATCAGATGAATGTTACAAAGGGCCAAACTTCCTATCACAAGAACTACCTCAACAACAATCAACCGGAACCGGCATCTCCGGAAGAGGGTGGTTATGAGCACTATGACGAGAAAGTCGAAGGCCGTAAAATCAGGGCACGGAGTGAGAGTTTCAAAGACCACTTCAGCCAGGCGAAAATGTTCCTCAATTCCATGACGGCCCATGAGAAGCAGCATATATTTGATGCCTTCAGCTTTGAACTCGGGAAATGTAAGGATCTCGGCGTCAGACAGAATGCCGTAAATAACCTCCTCAATCCAATCGATCGGGAAATGACTGAATACGTAGTGGATAAAATAGGGGTCGAACTGCCTGATACGATAGAAGAATCAAACTATGAGAAAAGTTCTCCAGCGCTCAGTATGGCGAACACACCTTCATCTCTTGAAACGCGCGAGATCGGCATCATGATAACGCCCGATGTACCGACAGAAAAAATGTTGACCCTGCAGCAAAAACTGGAAGATAAGGGTACAGCAGTCACTTTCATCTCTGATAAGATACGTAAAATAGGTGATGATGTCATGACTGAAACGTTCGATACGGTCCATTCGGTACTTTTCGATGCTGTGATCATTTTGAAGGGACATGAAAACCTGCATCCTGAAGCTGTAGAAAACCTCGAGATTGCATTCAAGCATAAGAAGGCGATCGGCTTCAGCACAGATGACGGCGATATATTCAAGGCGCTCTCATTCACAGCCGATGACAAGGGTGTTACGAATATTGATGAGAATCTCAAGCAATACTTGGAAGACGTAAAATCACACCGCGTCTGGGATAGATGATCTTTTTTAAAGGGGGCCTCTACGGAGGTCCTTTTTCTATTCTAAAAACTGTCACATCATATACTTTGACCCTGTCCTTTATTACATGGTAGACTGTTGAAGTCTTCGATTGGTTTAGCACTCTCAACTAAAATAAGGAGGGGTGAAATTTGTCCAAAAAAAGTGATGTTATACATAACCTCAAGCTCATCTATGGTTACGGCTACACAAAAGTGTTCAATGATGTCACCGACTCGATAACCCGTATGCACATATCAAAGACCCAGATGGATATCATGCAGTTCATCTATCTGAACGGGCATGCCACCCCCTCGGACCTGGCCCTGGAACTTAATGTGCAACGCAGTGCCATCACACATACAGTAAAGAAACTTGTCCAGAAGAATCTGGTCAGGAGCGAAAGCAACAAAATGACCAACGACAAAAGATCGAAGTTGATCTATATGACTAGAGAGTCCGAACAACTGGTGGAGGAGTTTCTGGATAAGATCCATCATAAAATAGGCACTGACATCGGCATATTAACGAAAGAAGAGGAAGAACAGCTCTATCACGCGACCATGACAATTTTAAAATATATACCAGGAGGCACCCCCGATGAAACACATACTTAAGTTCAAATGGCCCGTCACCGTACTGATGCTGATTTTCGCCATCACTACTTTTATCCTTTCCCCTAACTTGACGCAACTGGCAACAGAAAAAGGGGACGTCCAGCTAGCGGACGACTCACCAAGTGAACAAGCTAGGCAATTCCTCGAAAAATACGATCAGGATAAGGAATCGATGTCACTCGTCCTCGAATTTGATGGGAAAGTCTCGGCAAACGAAGCGGATATCGTCGATTACATTGAAGAAATAAAATCTATGGATGACGTTGATAATGTGGTCAACCCATTCGAGTTTGAGGATGACGTACAAGAGAATTTCATCAATGAAGATAATGGTGTCGCCATCATCCCGATGGATTATGTAGGTTCAGTCGATGATATCAGCAATGTTGCAGAATCAATCGAAGAAGCGAACACGACTGAAGCAAAAACCTCCATGACTTCAAATGAGCTCATCCAGAATACAGTCGAACAGGATGCGATGGAAGGCATCCAATCCACTGAAATGTTTACAGTAATCATAGTGGTCGCTGTACTGTTGATCATGTTCAGGTCCATCGTCACTCCGTTCGTACCTGTAATGGTCGTCGGCATCGCCTACCTGATCGGCCAGTCTTTCGTTGCATGGTTCGTCGAATGGTTCGGCTTTCCGATTTCGCCACAGACCCAGAGTTTCCTGATCGTTATCCTGTTCGGCATCGGTACGGACTACTGTATATTGCTGCTGAACCGTTTTAAAGAAGAACTTGAACATCACGATAAATATGACGCGGTCATACGCACTTTCTCCACAGCTGGTAAAACTGTATTCATCAGCGGCCTCTCAGGTGCCATCGTATTCGGTGTCCTGTACTTTGCCAATTTTGAAATCTACCGTTCAGCTGTAGGCGTGGCATTAGGGGTGGTATTCCTGTTGCTCGCCCTCTTTACATTATTGCCCGTGCTCATGTATCTGCTCGGCAGATATATCTTCTGGCCGAACATCAAGAAGACGGAATTCAAGGAGAGCCGCTTATGGACACCGCTTGGAATATTCTCATTGAAGTATCCAACACGCATCATCTTCACAGTATTTGCGATCTTGATTGCGGTTGCTCTGTTCTATAACGATGAAGTCAATTTCGATGCCATCGAAGAGCTCGATGATGATTATTCCACCGTCCATGCCACTAATGTTGTAAGTGAAAATTTCGATGAAGGCCAGCTCTTCCCTGTTAAAGTCATCCTGTCGACCGGAGAAGATATGCTCAAGTCGGAAAACCTATCAAGACTTGATGCTGTGGCCTCCACTGTTTCAAATCTTGACGGGGTAAAGGAAGTCCAGACACTCACGCGCCCATCCGGTGAAGCGATAGAAGGCCTCAATGTCCGCAGCCAGTTGGAGCAGGCGAATGAAGGCATCATCGATATGCAGGATGGACTGGCCGAAATAGCCGATGGTCTGGATGAAGCGAGCAGCAACCTGAGCAATACTGAGACACAAGGCGGAGATCTCTCTGCGCTCGGTGACGGTATTGAAGACATAAACAGCAACCTCAGCCAGATCACTGAATATATGACCCAAACAGGCGATGCCGAAGGGGCAGCGCAGCAATTGGGTCAGGTGCAGCAAGGTTTGACGACATTGTCGGACGAAGTTGCTGCAGCCAACGAAGAAATCACCGCGCAGCAGGAAGCTGCCAGCCAGCAATTGACGGAACTTGCCAACGGCTTGTCCGACTCCTCGGAAGGCATCCGGGAAATCAGGGATGGTCTTGAAGATGTATCTTCACTGATGACGGAAATCAATGACAATGAAGCAGTCGATCAGACAGGCGTCCATGTGCCTCAGGAATTCATCGACAATCCGGACATCGAAGATGCAGTCGATCAGTACGCCTTCGGTGACAATGAAGCGTTGATCATGAATGTGATATTGGAAGACGATCCGTATAGTCATCAGGCCATGGACACTTTAAATTCGGTCGAAGATGCGATAGACGGGGAACTGCAACGTCTTGACAGGGAAGAGACCGAGTCCTACTTCTCGGGAGTGACGAGCATGAACCGGGACTTGAACCAAATATCCAATGATGACTATAACCGGGTCGTGACCATATTCATCCTGACCTTGTTCGTCATCTTGGCTGTTATATTCAGATCCCTGGTGTTGCCGATTTCGATGATCAGTTCGATATTCATCACCTACTTCGCATCAGTAACCATTACACAATGGCTACTTGGCCTATTCGGATATGGCGAATTGAATTGGGCCGTGCCATTCTTCAGTCTGATCATATTCGCGGCGCTCGGCATCGACTATTCAATATTCATCATAGACCGGTTCAGGGAGGAACTCACAGACCGTACTATCAGAGGCGCAATCGAACAGTCCATCAGGCGTATGGGCGGTGTGGTCATCACTGCTGTCATCATACTGTCCGGAACATTTGCTGCACTCCTGCCTTCTGGTATGATCATATTGATACAAGTCGCAAGCATCATCATATTCGCACTTTTGCTATACGCATTCGTTGTACTGCCCCTTCTGGTCCCTGCGTTCGTCATCACCTTCCGACGCGGCAACTGGTGGCCGTTCAGAATGCCTGGCGGACGGGAACGCGAAGAGAAGTTTAGGGATGAAGATTAAGGGTATATTATAAAAGTCTCAAAAAATGGGAGTGAATGCATTGCCTACACAAAAAAGTCCAGGTGTTTCAGCAGTACTCAGTGCTCTGATCAATGGCCTTGGACAAATCTACAACGGGCAGATTTTAAAAGGGGTCATCATCATGATCCTCCAGCTCATCAATGGTGCCCTTACAGTAATCCTGATCGGCTATCTGTTCCTGCCACTCGTATGGCTCTATGCAGTCATCGATGCATACCGCAGCGCCGAGAAGATAAACAAAAGAAATTTCCGTAAATATAATATGTAAAAAAAGCAGACTTCAAGTCTGCTTTTCGTTTCGATAGAACCTTTCCCCTATGGTATAATTTAAGAAAGGATGTGATTTCACATGGAATTGTTCGGACTTTTTGCAGGACTCGCCATCATCGGAATATTACTTGTGCTATTCCTGTTTCTCCTCGGCATCGTCAAATGGTTGTTGCAAGGTTATTTCCTCTACCGCATCGCTGAGAAGAAGAATTTGGATATCCCGTTACTCGCCTTTGTTCCTTTCGGGACATTCTACCTCGGTGGACAGATGTTCGATGGACATGTTCTGGACCGCGGAAAATTCGAGCCTAAGACGCTCGGTATCGTATTCGCCATCGCCGGTATCGTTCTATATATCATGGGACTCTCCATCGGCGATATCGCAGTCAGCTATGTGCTGATTGAGTCCATTGCTTTCCTTGGGGTATTTGCGGCATATACGAAAAATATCGGCACTGCAGCATTGCTTGCACTGTTGAACTTTGTAACCGCCGGTATCGCAGCTATAGTCATACTCTTCCTCTACAACCGGAAACTTGAAGAAGAAGCGTTCGGAATCGTGGATGAAGATGATGAAGAATACCGCAGCGTATAAGTGTAAACACCTCCAGGACAGCTGTCTTGGAGGTGTTTATTTTATTCATCCATAGTTATTCTAATCAATCTGTCGTCTCCTTCTCCAGGATCTCCCCGGCCATCTGTATTATTGGTGAGGGCGTAGATGGAACCATCCTTGATATGCACATCGCGCATGCGGCTCCCTTCATCATATTGAGTGGAAGTTTCCAAGGTCTCCAGATCAAGGGCGATGATCTTAGTCCCCCTCAATGCCGCAATATAGAGCGTCCCCGCGGCATGGGAAATGCCTGAAGGTGCCCACGTATCATTCCCTGTATGATAGAGTGGGACCTTCATCCCTTCCTGTTCCTCGTCCCCCTCAACCAGCGGCCATCCATAATTCGCCCCTGGCTCTATCCTGTTGATTTCGTCATGCCCATCCGAACCATGCTCAGCTGCATACATCGTCCCCTCATCGTTCCAGGCGATGCCTTGGGGGTTTCTGTGTCCATAGCTGTAGACCTCATTGCCGAATGGGTTGTCTTCAGGCAGGGAACCGTCTAGACCAATCCTCAGTATTTTACCGGCAAGACTTTCAATATCCTGGCTGTATTCACCATTACCTGCATCGCCGGTCGTGATGTAAAGATCGCCGTCCGGTCCTATTTCCATCCGCCCGCCATTATGGACACGGCCTCCGGGTATATCGGCTATAAGGACGTCCGATTCCCTCCATGTTCCTTCTTCCCGTTTCAATTCGACTACACGGTTCTTTTCACCCCCATCAAAATAGGTGTGGTAGATGAATGCGGTATCGGGGTCATCGGGATGCAGTATAAAGCCAAGCAATCCACCTTCCCCACTCGCATGGATTGGAATATTGAGTTCAAGCGGTTGGTCTGTGACCCGGCCTTCTGTAATTTGCTTCAGGCCACCCTCCCGCTCAGATACGATAAACCCTTCCCCCGCTTCAACCACCATCCAGGGTACTTTCAAGTCCGTAGCAACATCCTCAGCTTCGCTCTCAACAGATGTACCGCTCTCTCCCGTACCGCATGCCGCAAGCATCAGCACCCCCAACATGAATACCTTCTTCATGCCATCGCCTTCTTTCGGGACTATTCGGCGTTGATGATCGCCTTATGCAATATCTCCATTCCATTCTTCAATGCAGAATGCTCGAAAGTCATGTGCGGGTGATGAAGGCCCGGTTTGAGATCGCAGCCCAGTCCGAGCATGGCCCCTTTAAGTTCCGGCAGCTTCACTGTATAGTAATGGAAATCGTCTCCGCCACTCGTGATGATCGGCTCTAGACACTTCTCTTCACCCAACGTTTCCACAATCGATCTGCGCAATACATCAATGGCATCCTGATGGCTCTCACTGGCAACGATGCCCGAGTAGTCGACATCTTCTATCTTTACAGAATAGAAATCTTCGATGGTTTTCAGCACATCATATACGCGTTCCTTCAATTTTGTCATCTGCCCATTCGTCTGGGCACGCATATCGATGCCACATTCCGCATTGCCGGGTATGATATTCAATGATTTCCCACCCGCAAGGAATTTCGTCATCTTGACTGAAGATGGGATGACCGGATTGATATGGATCTTCGACAGCATATTGACGATATCGGCACCAATCTCTATGGCATTATGGTTGAGGTGGGGCCGCGCACCGTGTGCATCGTCGCCCGTGATGCGAAACTCGATGGAAGATGCTGCACCATGTTCGATGCTGCATGCTGCATAACCGTTACGCGCTTCCTCCACCGGCCGCAGATGAATGCCGAAAAAGTAATCCAAGTCATCTACAACGCCCTCATCTACCACCGCCAAGGCACCGGTGCCGACCTCTTCTGCAGGCTGGAAGATGAAACGTACTCCTTTCGAATCAAGGACTGGGTCATCTTTAATCTTCAGCATGGTAGCGATCACCATTGCCATGTGGGCATCATGTCCGCATGAATGATTCGCCTGCTTTACACCGTCAACCTCCTGATAGAGGGCATCGATATCAGCGCGCACACCGATGACGGGACCTTTGTCGAAATTACCCATATCACAATAAAGCCCAGTCGTATTCTTGAATCGGACAGGCGTGAACCCTTCTGCTTCCAACAGGTTATATATGTATTCCGTCGTTTCCGTTTCCTCATAGCTGATTTCTGGATGTTCATGCAGATGCCAAAAGGCCTTCATCATCTTTTCTTCTATCATAACTAAAACTCCTTTATGTATATCATTGAATGTCAATGCGATCTTCCCTATAATATATTATTAATTGCTGGAAAATTCAAATATCCATCACTCTACAGTTGCATAGTGGACTACATAGCTTTTAGCATAAAAATGGCGTGTCCCCCGCATTATCTATATAATTACACTTAGTGCGATGGAAGGAACTCAATCTATAGGAGGAATAATTTAATGAAGATTAAAGAAATCAAGTTGCATCAGCTGCTGATGGGATTGAAACACCCCTTCACGACAAGCTTCGGCACGCAACAGGAGCGTTTCATCACGATTGTTGAAGCGATTGATGACGCAGGACGTTCAGGATTCGGTGAATGTGTATCGGGAGAAGACCCACTCTACTCGGAAGAGTTCATGGACGCTTCACTCATTGCGATGAAAAAATACTTTGCACCGCTCGTCATCCAAAATGAAATTGCACATCCTGATGAAGTCTGGGAGCTGTTCAAACCATTCAAGCGGAATAATATGGCCAAATCGGCGATTGAGGGCGCTGTGTGGGACCTTTACGCAAAGCAGGAAGGCATAACCTTATCTGAAGCCATCGGCGGCAGAAAGAACGAAGTGGAAGTCGGCATTTCCCTCGGTCTGGAAGACACGGATGAAGGACTTCTCGAAAGAATAAAGGAAAAAGTCGAGGAAGGCTATAAACGCATCAAGGTTAAGATAAAACCAGGCCGCGATGTCGAGATGATTCGGAAGATAAGGGAGCGCTTTGGTGACATTCCACTTATGGTGGATGCCAACTCCGCTTACACCCTCGATGATATGGAGACTTTGAAAGCATTGGATGCATTCGACCTCATGATGATCGAACAGCCTCTCGCTGCTGGCGACCTCATCGATCATGCCAAGCTGCAGAAGGAAATCAGCACACCTGTCTGCCTCGATGAAAGCATCGACTCCTACGAGGCTGCCGCTGGTGCCATAGAGCTTGGCAGCTGCCGAATCATCAACGTCAAAGTCGGACGTGTCGGTGGGATTACACAGTCCAAAAAGATTCATGACCTCGCCCTGGAGCATGACATTCCACTGTGGTGTGGCGGCATGCTTGAAGCAGGTGTCGGACGTCTTCACAACATCGCCATCACAACATTGTCGAACTTCACCTTACCAGGCGATACCGCTTCCTCCAGCAGATATTGGCACGAAGACATCATCACGCCAGAAGTTTCAGCCGAGGACGGCATCGTCACAGTCAGTCAGGAACCTGGTATAGGGGCAGCGGTCGATTTCGGTAAAATGGAACAATACCTACAAAAGACGGAAGTTGTTACAGCGGAAGATGCCGTCGATATGATCTTCTACGACTGATGTTACACATAAAAGGGCACCCGGTGCAGAATGCTGCACCGGGCGCCCTTTTATCGTTTCGGCAACACGTGCGGGTGCGACGATGACACAAACCAGCAGATTACCTGTCCATGCCCCCCTGTTTCCTCTTGAGTTCCATCACTACGATTTCTGGGTGGTTGAAGACCCGGAACGGGAAACGGCTGTTGCCGAGACCGCGGCTGACGACCATATGCGTCCCATCCTTCTCATGCACACCTTCCGTATATTTCGGCAGGACTCCTTGATGGGGGGCGTATAATCCCTTGACTACCGGAAGACGGATCTGGCCCCCATGTGCATGGCCGGTAAATACCAGGTCAATCTCATATCTGCCATATAAATCAAGCAGCTCAGGGCGATGCGATAGCACGATGGTGAAGGCATCCGATTCATTATTGAGCCTCTGTCTCAAGTCTGCTTCAAAGAAATCAGAAAGCGCGTGCTCTTCCTCATTTCCGTAGAACCAGAGATCTTCCATGCCGATCAGCCGGATGTAATCATCACCGATATAGAGCCTCTCGCTTCCTTTGCTGATGTTCCTTACCTGTGACATTTCAATGGCCTGTTCCAACCTGTCAAAATGCACATAATGCGCCTCATGGTTACCCGTAACGTAGTAGACGGGCAGGATATGGGTCAGCTCATGCAACAGATGGACGGCGCGCTTAAGGTTCGGCGTCCGTCTGTCAATCACATCTCCAGTCACGAATATGACGTCTGCATCCGCCGCTCTCACCTGATCAAGGAGCGTCTTGGAGCGCCTGCCGAAATACGCATTATGGAAGTCTGATACTTGGACGATCTTATAGCCGTCGAATGCTTCTGGCACCCTCTCGGACTCATGTATATAGTGCGTCGTCACGATTTTTTTATCTTCTTTATATAGGAAGCGGGCCAATGCAATGGAGAAGCCAATTATAACTTGTGAAAGTTTCATATTGATTACCTCGATTTTATTTTAATTATAAGCCATATCGGCATCCCTTGAAATACTAACCTGGATCCGATAGAAAAAATAAGAAGCCTCTCCGATTAAGGAGAAGCTTCTTATACCAGACGTTTCCTTATCGAACTGGAAACGATGTCGATCAGACTTACAAATACCACTACCACTACTAGAATCATGCCGACATCTTCCCAATTGCGCTGATAAGTCGCCAGGATGAGTGGTGCCCCGATACCGCCTGCACCCACGATTCCAAGAACCGTCGAGGCCCGCACGTCAATTTCGAACCTGTAGAGCGCGTACGATACGAACTCTGGCAGTACTTGAGGCAATATGCCGAACCACATGGACTGGACACGGTTACCCCCGCTTGCCTTTATCGCCTCCACGTTCTCCCTATCGATCGATTCGATGACCTCTGCATACAGTTTGCCGAGCATGCCGATGGAATTGATGCTGATTGCAAGTACCCCCGCATAAGGCCCGATGCCTACAGCTGCCACAAAGATAATCGCAAAAATCAATTCAGGTATGGCGCGTATCGCGTTCAGCAGCGCTTTCCCTATATAGGAGAAACGTCCGCCGACATTGCGGGCGGCAAGGAAACCGACAGGTACAGCGAGTATGGCTGCCACCATGATGCCCGCATAGGCGATGGCTATGGTTTCGAACATATACCCGATATATTCTGGATACTGTCCATAACGTTCCGGCTCCACAAGGGGTGCAATGAATAGCCGCCTCAAGGTATCCAACGTAGATACGGAGGAACTGTTGACGTCAAAAGGCGTCGATATAAGGGCTATGATATAGATGATCAGCAGCAGGAATAGGACGGCATACATATACATGCGCTTTTTTTTGCCGAAAGTTTCCTTCATTCTGATTTTTTCTTTATTTTTCATCATTCAAGACGCTCCCTTAACCTGTTGCTGATAAAGTCTATCAGGGATATTGTAATGAACAGGACAAAGATGATTGCCGCAACATTTTCGTAGTTGAACATGCTGAGCTGCTGCCTCAGGATGATGCCGATGCCACCAGCCCCGACAAAACCGAGAACGACAGATGCTTTGACATTGATCTCAAGCGAATACAGTGTGTATGACGCATACTGCGGCAGAATCTGTGGGATGACGCCATAGCGTATGACCTGCAGTGTATTCCCGCCGGATGCACGTATCGCTTCCATTGGACCCGGGTCGACTGCTTCAATCGTTTCACTGAGCAGTTTGCCGATGATTCCGATGGTCAGGACGGTCAATGCAAGGATACCGGAAACATCACCAATCCCCACCAGCGCCACAAATAAGACGGCCAATATAATCTCAGGTACTGTCCTCAATATGTTGAAGAAGAAGCGGACGACTCGGTAGAATGTATTATTGCGGTTGATGTTCGCGGCTGCCATAAAGCTGACCGGCATCGCAAGCACTGCTCCGAAAGTCGTGCCGAACAAGGCGATGTTCCATGTTTCGAGCAATGGGTCCAACACGCTTGTAAAATATTCCCAGCTGGGTGGCCATAAATCATTGACCACAAACAGGAAGATGATCGGGAATCCTTCTATCACCCGTGTCGGATAAGATTGCGTCAAATAGGCCGCTCCCATATACAGCATCAGAACAAGCAGGGTTATACCCAGGATGAAGAATTTGAACCGCCTTGGCATCAAAACGATCCGTTCATTCCTTTGCTGTTTCATCCGTCTCCTCCTCATTGCCGATCAGATCATCCTCTTTAATCGGACGACCGTATATTTCTTCGAATGTCTGCTCATCGACTTCTGAAATGGGGCCATCAAAAACCAGTTCCCCATCGCGCAGACCAATGATGCGGTCAGCATACTCCATCGCCATATCGATGAAGTGCAGATTGACGATAGTGGTCAATCCATCTTCCCGGCTTACACGCCGCAGATCCTTCATGACCTTATGGGAAGTCGGTGGATCAAGGCTCGCCACCGGCTCATCGGCCAGGATGATCGACGGCTGCTGCGTCAAAGCCCGGGCGATGCTTACACGCTGCTGTTGCCCCCCACTTAAATTGCTTGCTCTGACATAGGCTTTCTCATCAATGCCGACGCGCTTGAGGTTATCCATCGCAAGACGCATATCGCTTTGTGGAAAAAGCCCGAAAATGCTTCTCACTGTTCCGATATGCCCCAGTCTGCCCGCAAGGACATTCCGCAGCACACTCATCCTTTTGACGATGTTGTAGCTTTGGAAGATCATGCCAATCCTGGTCCGCAGCTTCCTCAACTGGGGTTCCTTGAACTTCAATATATTCTCCCCACCGATGATCAATTCACCCGAAGTCGGGGTGACCATACGGTTGATGCTCCGGATGAGGGTGGATTTGCCGGCTCCTGACATGCCGACGATTACAACGAATTCACCTTCCTGGATATTCAGGTTGATATTCTTAAGCCCTTTGTGGCCGTTGGGATAGACCAGGGAAACATCTTTGAACTCTATCAATGGAGTCACCATCCTATATAGATTGCACTCAAAAAAAGGGGCCTAGCCCCCTTGCTTATTATTCGTTCAGCTGATCTTCGAATTCTGCATAGACTTCACGGACGATATCATAGTCTTCTGAGCTAGCTTTTGCAACGCCGTCCCATTCATAGATTTCGTACATCGTTTCCAAGACTTCTTCATTGTCGTTCATGCTGAGGAATGCCTCGGTCACTTTTTCCTTCATCTCGTCCGGTAATTCAGAGCGCACAGAAATCGTATCGTTTGGGATATCCTCTGTGTGGCCGATGATTTTCACCTTATCCATCACGTCAGGCAGATCTTCTTCCACCGTCGTACGGGCGTCGTCGAATGTCGTTGCGAAATCGGCTTGGCCATCATAAACTTGAGTGATCGCGTTATCGTGTCCCCCTACAGATAATTGATCAAAATGGTTCTCCAGATCATCAACACCCTTATCCTTCAACTGCATGGCCGGGAACAGGTAACCTGAAGTCGACAATGTATCTGGGAATGCCCATACAAGATCTTCTGTAGCCACCAGGTCGTCGATGTCTTCAATGTCGGAATCCGCATTCACCACGTATTGTGCTGCATATGATTCGGAACCATTCCGGATGGATTTCAATATGACTTCTACATCCGCCCGCTCTTCAGCCTGCACAAAACTGAATGGTGCGAGGAAACCGATATCAACTTGCTGTGTACGCATCGCTTCTATCAGTCCACTGTAATCGACCATCACTTCGGCCTTCACTTCGATTCCGAGCTCTTCACTCAGGAATTCTTCCAACGGTTCTGCGGTAGTTGCGATATTTCCGGCATCGCTTGAAGGAATGAAGCCCATGGAGAGTGTCTCCACTTCCCCTTCCTGACCTTCCCCGTCGTTTTGTGCTGTGTCTTCTGCCCCGTCACTGCCACATGCTGCGACGACTGCCAATGCCACAAGCGAGAATAGGAAAAACAAACGTCTGAATACAGAATTCATCTGATGCTACCCCCTGAAATTATGTATATTTAGTGAAAATGAAAATCTTCCTCCTTCTTCTAGAATATTCAAACCAAATTTCAAAGTCAATAAGATTCACGGTACTTCGAATAGATTGTGATAAAATAGTGGCGAGGTGATTAATTTGGATAAAATAAAATTAGGTGGTTCAGATCTTGATGCATCAAGAATAGTACTTGGCTGCATGCGTATTGCAGGTATGACAGACGACGCTTTGCATCGTCACATCAGTACAGCAATGGAGGCCGGCATCAATATCTTCGACCATGCAGATATATATGGTGGAGGTGAATGCGAACACAAATTCGGCAAAGCTCTGAAATCTGGCATAAAAAGAGAAGATATTCTCATTCAGAGCAAGTGCGCCATCCGCAATTCCACTCCGGAAGGCGATAAATCAGGCGAATATTACGATTTATCAAAATCCCATATACTGGATTCCGTCGATGGCATACTGGAACGGCTTGATACCGAATATCTCGATCTTCTCATGCTCCATCGGCCCGATGCACTCATGGAGCCCGAAGAGATTGCCGAGGCTTTCGATCGTCTGCAGGAAAGTGGCAAAGTCAGACACTTTGGTCTGAGTAACTTCAACGCCCGCCAATTCGATTTCGTTCAAAAATATGTTGATCAGAAGCTGATTACCAACCAGATCCAATTCGGTGTGGCCGCACCACACATGATCAACAGCAACATGCAGACGAATACGCCGTTTGAAGGTGCAGCCAACCGCGACGGTGGCATGCTCGACTATGCCCGTCTGAATGATGTGACCATCCAGGCATGGTCTCCATTCCACTACGGATATTTTGATGGCATCGTTATGGACGACCCTAAGTATAAAACACTGAATGAAGTCATGGAACAAGTCGGAGAGGCACATGGTGTGACGAAAAATGCGATTGCAGTTGCATGGATCCTGAGGCATCCGGCAAATATGCAGACGATCATCGGCACCACGAATACCGATAGGCTATCACAGATCATGAAAGCACCTGATGTATCACTCTCCCGTGAAGAATGGTATCAGATCTACAAAGCAGCTGGCCATATGCTGCCGTAGTAATCACATGACAGTTGGATAAGTGCGTAAATAAAGGACGGCCTGCAAATCTCAGAAATCAAGATTTGCAGGCCGTCCTTTATTTGAGGGGGGGGGGAGGCTCTATACCCCCACCCGTCATCCTATTTTTCATCCGCAGGATATTTTATATCAGCACTGCTTCTTGCCGCTTCGAATGCTTCCATCACATTCATGGAATGCTCCAGCAGCTCAGCAGCAGTTCCCCGATCTTTCGATGAGAGCATATCCCTGAAGTTTTCAAGTTCCGCCACCATATTATTGTCATTTTGCCCCAGATCAATATGCGCCTTACCTTCTTCTGTGATTACGTCCACAGAATCCATGATGTTTGCAGAGCCATTGACCCGGACATAGCCCTTGTCCCCCTGCAACAGCACACTATTATCCGTTGTCGTGTCCTTTGAGCCGATGCATGATGCAACACAACCATCATACTTGAGTACACAGACACCCGAAGTGTCGGCTCCGCTATCATGCTTATTCGGCAGATAGGCTACCTCGTCCGGGCGGCCGAGCAACCGGATGACGAAATGGAGATTATATATATTAAGATCAGCAAGCGCGCCACCGGAAAAATCCAAGTTGAAGACATTGGTCACCTGACCATGCTTCAACTGTTCATAGCGGCTCGAGTACTGCGAATAGTTGGCCTGGATGATTCTGATGTCCCCTATCCGCCGCATATTCTCCTGAACTGCTTTAAAGTGTGGCAGATGAATGCCTGTCACTGCTTCAAACAGGAAGACGTCCTGCTGCCCGGCCAGGTCAATCAGCTCCTTCAATTCTGCAGCTGTCGATGTGAATGGTTTTTCACATATGACATGCTTGCCTGCTTCAATGGCTTTTTTGGCATATGCGTGATGTAGATTATTGGGCGATGCGATATAGACAGTATCATGCGCCTCTTCCTTGAGCATGGCATCCATATCCGTGAACCTGCTCCCGATGTCATGCTTCTGTCCAAATGCCTCGGCCGTCTCCGTCCGGCGTGAATAGACGGCTGTAGCCTCCACACCCTCCACTTGACGGACTGCATCAAGAAAACGGTCTACGATGAAACCCGTTCCGATCGTAGCAATCTTCATACTCATTTCCCTCCATCATTCTTCTTCATTCTCCGCTGTTTTGACAATATGGACTTTACGGATCATCTGATCTTCCATGACGAGCACTTCAAACTTCAATCCTATCTGCTCAAGGATGTCACCTTCGACCGGAAAGTCATTGAATTCTTTCAACAGGAATCCTGAAAGGGTATCTTCATCTTCCGGTATCTCCGTATCAAAAATGGAGTTGAGGCGGTGAAGGGTAATCTTGCCGTCGCAGACAATTTCCTCATCCGAAAGGCTTTCGACGAGTGCATCGTTGCGAAGATCCGTTTCATCTTCTATTTCAAAACCAAGCATCGCTTCTATGATATCTTCATGGGTAAGTATTCCTTCCGTACCGCCGAACTCATCAATCACGACGGCCATATGCCGCCTTTCCTTGGTCATTTTCCTGAGCACATATTCAACGGGTTGGAATTCATGGATGGTCAAGGGATCATTATCACAGTAATCCAACAAGGTCTTTGAAGGTTCCACCGACCATTGAAGAAGATATTTGGAATGGAAGACACCGATTATATCATCCATATCTTCACCATAGATCGGATAACGGGTGAACATATTCTCAATGACGAAATCCCTGACCTCTTCAAACGATGCATTTGCGGAAATGGCTTCCATCTCCGTCCGCGGAGTAGTCAGGACGTCTTTGACATTAAGATGCCTGAAATCAAGTACCCCCTTGATCCGGTAGGATTCATCTTTGGCAAGCATACCTTCCGAATCCGCGATATCCACGATCGCACGGAGTTCATCTTTCGAGACGGTGGCTGCACCCTTCAATTCACCTTTCGACAACAGTCGCGCAATGGTATCCGTCAACCAATTCAACACTACCGTCACAGGCTTCAATATCAGTACAAAGAACATGATGATGGGTGCCACACGCATGGCAATCGGCTCCGGGAACGTTGCCGCCACCGATTTGGGTATGACCTCCGCAAAGACGATGATCGTAATGGTTAAAGCTGCCGAAGCGATCGCTATACTGATGCCGTATTCAAGCGCCAATGTAGTTACCAATGTAGGCAGCAAGATATTCGCTATATTGTTGCCGATGAGTATCGTGGTGATGAATACGCCCGGCTTTGAAACCAATCTGAGCAGGCGTTCCGCTTTCGCATCGCCCTTTTTCGCCATCGATTGAAGTTTCATTTTGTTGACTGCCGTCAAGGCCGTTTCACTGCCCGAGAAAAACAGTGAAGTAAACAGCAGTATAATGATCGCAACGATCATTCATTTTCCTCCTCATATATATAAAACCTAGAAATGTCTTAATTACCTATTTTAAATTTATTTTCACCATTTTACCACTCATAAGTGGAAATGTTTAATATCCCGATTCATTTTGGGCAAAAAAAGCCTGCTCCGAATGCCGGAACAGGGTATCCCATTACTTCACATCATATCCTTGATCTTCAATCGCTTCAACCATTGAGGACTCCGTCACTTTCTGGTCATCATATTCAACGTCTACTTTATCTGCTTCAAGATCCACATTCGCTGAAGTGATGCCGTCAAGTTCATTGAGGGCACCTTCTACCGCACTTTTACAGTGTCCACATGTCATACCTTCAACTTTTATTGTTTTTTGAGCCATTATGAATCTCCTCCCATATTACGCATATCTTCATTTTATATCTTTACCCGTTTCAACCTCAAGGAATTCGTCACGACACTTACAGAACTGAAGGCCATGGCAGCACCTGCCACCCATGGTGCAAGCAGGCCGAGTGCTGCTATTGGTATGCCTGCACTATTATATGCAAAAGCCCAAAAGAGGTTCTGCTTGATGTTGCGGATTGTTTTGTGGCTCAACCTCACCGCTTTAGGGATGAGTGTCAATTCTCCACCTAATATAGTGATGTCCGCCGCTTCTATCGCCACTTCCGTGCCTGTACCGATGGCGATTCCGATATCCGCTGTAGCCAATGCCGGCGCGTCATTGATGCCGTCACCGACCATCGCTACCGTCCTGCCCGCTTCCTGGAAGCGTTTGACTTGCTCCGCCTTTTGTTCTGGCAATACTTCTGCAATGACCTGGTCGATTCCGACCGATCTGCCTATTGCTTCTGCCGTGCGGGTATTATCCCCGGTGAGCATGACGACTTCAAGGCCATCTTCCTGCAGCTGCCTTATTGCTTCTGCAGCACTTTCTTTAACAGTATCCATAACCGCTACGATACCTTTGATTTCACCATCTACCGCTACAATCATTGCTGTCTTGCCATCATATTCGTACTGGGTCATTTCCTCTGTGATGTTGTCGTCGGCAATATCATTGTCAGTCATAAGCTTGCGTGTACCGACGAGTACTTTCCTGCCTTCTACCGTTGCCTCGATGCCATGGCCCGGTATGGCAGTGAAATCATCCATTTCTGGAATATCGATGCCCCGCTCTGTTGCGTGTGCAACTATTGCTTCAGCCAATGGATGCTCTGAGCCTTTTTCAGCTGCAGCAAGCAGAGCGAGCACTTCATCATCACCAGAAAAGTCGGTGACTTCCGGCTTGCCTTTTGTGATGGTTCCGGTCTTATCCATGATGATGACGTCCAATGAATGGGTCTTTTCAAGGTGTTCCCCACCTTTAAAGAGAATGCCATTCTCTGCCCCTTTGCCGGTTCCGACCATGATGGAAGTTGGTGTCGCAAGCCCCAGAGCACATGGACAGGCGATGACCAGCACTGCTATCGAGGCGATCAATGCCGGTTCAAAGTTGCCTGGCTGGACGAGAATATACCAGACAAGGAACGTCAGGACAGCAATCCCAACAACTATGGGCACAAAATATCCTGAAATGACATCCGCCATCCTCTGGATCGGTGCCTTCCTGCCCTGTGCCTCCTCGACTACTTTGACGATGGAAGCGAGAGCGGTATCCTTACCTACTCGTGTCGCTTCAAATTCAATCGTACCGTTCACATTCAATGTGGAGCCCACAACCCCATTCTCAACTTCCTTCTCGATTGGAATGGACTCACCGGTGATCATCGATTCATCAACTGAAGTCCGGCCTCTGACAACTTGCCCATCAACCGGTATCTTCTCACCCGGTTTGACGATAATGCGATCTCCAACCACGACATCCTCAACCGGAATCATGGCTTCCTTACCTTCTTTTATCACACGTGCCTGCTTTGCCTGCATATCAAGCAGCTTGGAAATAGCAGTCGTCGTCCTGGATTTGGCATTGTGCTCAAGATACTTACCGAAAAGGATCAATGTAATGATTAGAGCGCTTGTTTCGAAATAAAGGTGCGGACTATGAGTCGGATCCGTTGCCCAGACTCCTGTCTCATACACACTATAGAAATAGGCGGCGCTGGTGCCCATTGCCACAAGGACATCCATATTTGCGCTTCCACTCTTGAGATTCTTGTACGCTCCTTCATAGAACTGCCACCCTATGATGAATTGCACCGGTGTCGCGATCGCCAGCTGGAACCATGGGTTCATCAGCAGACTTGGCAGCTGGATGCCGAACAGGTGGTCAAGCATCGTTATGAGCAATGGAACGGAAAGCAATGCAGAGATGATCAATTTGATCTTCAACCGGTTCAGCTGCCTATCCTTTGCATCCACTTTGTCTTCTGCACTTCGCTTCGGCTCTGCACCATAGCCGAGTTTCTCGACACGGCCTATCAGATCTTTTTCGCTCAGCACATTAGGATTATATTCGATAACCGCATTTTCTGTCGCCAGATTGACTGTCGCCGAGCTGACCCCTTCCTGCTTATTGAGCACTTTTTCAATCCGATTGGAGCAGGCGGCGCATGTCATGCCCGTTATATCGAATTCAGCATGTTCCATCTCGACCCCGTAGCCGAGATTCTCAATCTTGCTGGTGAGGTCACCAACATCAACAAGTCCCCCATCAAAATTGATGCTTGCCTTTTCCGTAGTCAGGTTGACTGAGGCCTCAACATTGTCCATCTTATTCAGAACCTTTTCTATGCGGTTCGAACAGGCGGCACAAGTCATGCCTGTTACGTTCAATTCGACATGTCTCTCATCATTCAACGTCTGACACCCCCTATTTTGAAAATTGTTTAAGGACAGCCATCAATTCTTTTATTGATTCCTCTCCTTCTCCCTTATTGATTGCATCTGTCACGCAATGATTCATATGACGTTCCGTCACTGAATATCCCACATTTTTAAGCGCTGACTGGATGGCACTGATCTGGACCAATATGTCGACACAGTACCGATCTTCCTCCACCATCTTCTGGATACCGCGCACTTGCCCTTCAATCCGCTTGAGGCGGTTGAGCGTCTTCGCCTTCTCTTCATCCGTCCTTGGAACGACGGTGTAGTCATGCATATGTTCACCCATAGTGATCACATCCTATTCATTATAATTAAATTATACCCCCTATGGGTATTAAAGTCAATTTTAAAAAGCCAGGTCATAAAGGCCTGGTTATTTCTTTCGTCAGCCATAAATGGCATATTCTTGATGTAGGGCCACTACCCTATACTATTCGCCACCAGAATCTTCAGATCATATTATACGCAATCAAACTAAATGTGCGCTTTATACATGTAATGACTAAAAAATGAATCCAGACGTTTTTCTTCTGGATTCATCTATTGTTCTCCTGTTGCCTGAATACTAAATAGTTCGTCACAGCAAAGAACAAACCGGCACCAACGCCGATCGGCCAATTGTCAAAACCGATGCCGATCAGCAACAAAAATAAAATTCCTGTACTTACCGCAATCGCGATATGCATAATTTCACCCTCTACAATATGCTGAATACCTTTACGATGAGACGGAAGATGAGGACCAGTGATTCCAAAAACATATCGAACAAGAAACCGTACCAGTACTCATTCCTCTGTAGCGGATACTCCGTCCCATCATGTCTCCCCTTGTTTCGTACCATGGCTCATCCCCCTTTTTAGACAATACCCAAATAGACGGGCATTAACAACTTTTTTGGAACGGGATATTTAGAGACTTTTTAGACAGTTGTTGAATATTACAGTATATTTCAAGTCTTTCTTTACAGTTACATATATATGACATTTAACAATAAAGCTACAATTCGTGTTAGAATTTCTAATTGTGAATCGCCATGAATCTTTAACCGTTCCATCCTGGATATATTTCAATGATACATATAAATACACCTCAATTAAGAAACAGTTTTAGTCGTGGACGAAAAAATTTTCAAGGAGAGTTTGTCTTATCATGAAAAAAACATTGCTATCAATTGCGACAGTAACTACACTCACAGGAGTTGCATCACATAACGTTTCGGCCGCCGACTACACCGTTGAGAGCGGCGATACGCTGTGGGGGCTCGCTAACGAAAACGGCACTTCCGTATCAAACCTAAAAGAAATGAACAACCTTTCCAGTGACCTGATCGTCCCTGGGGAAGTTCTTGAAATGGATGAGAAGAAAGAAGAAACGCACGTTAAAGAAGACAATCAAGGTATATATACAATTAAAAGTGGGGACATGCTTTACAAAATCGGCCAGAAATTCAATGTCGACTATAAACAGATCAAGAAGTGGAACAACTTGTCTTCCGATATGATCTACGCAGGCAAAACGCTGATTGTTTCTGCAGACGCCGTTCCAGCTGAACAAAAAGCACCTGTTGTAACAGAGGCAACAACACAAAGTAATGCAGCGGACACACAGGGTCAGGCTGACACTGTAAACCAGCAAGTCGAAGCAGAGAAAACTGAAGCCCAGCCATCAAACCAAAATAATGAAAAAGAAGCACCAGCTGTTGTTGAACAAAGTCAGAACAACACGGAAGCTGCAGAGCAGTCTGTCCAGACAACCCATTCAGATAATGCAAGCCAACAGGTTGAGCCGAAGCAAGCCGCAACCCAGCCTGCAAATCAAAATAATGAGAAAGAATCATCTAATGTTGCCCAAACTTCAAATCAGAATAGAACAGAAGATGTTCAACAATCTGCTAATGAAAACAACCAAAATGTAAATCAATCATCTCAAGAAACACCTGCAGTAGTTGAAAATACCAGCAATAATGAAGTTGCGACTCAGAACGTAAATTCACAAGAAACAACTCAAGTCCAAGCTCCGGTTCCACAGGCTCCAGCACCTTCAGTTGCGTCCGGTTCATACGGCAGCAACTACTATATGACTGGAGACTGCACATGGTATGTCTTCGAAAGACGTAAAGAAATGGGCGCATCTGTCAGCAATTCATGGGGCGATGCAAAAAATTGGGCGAGTGCTGCGCGTAGCGAAGGCCTACAGGTCAACAACACTCCGTCCGTAGGGGCAATCATGCAATCTGCTGCTTTCCAAAACGGCTCGTATTCCTTTGGCCACGTGGCTGTTGTAGAAGCGGTGAACGCTGATGGCTCAATCGTGGTTTCAGAAATGAACTGGTCCGGCGGCGTTGGAAACAAAACAACCAGAACAGTCAGTGCAAGCAGTGCAGCGAGCCACAACTTCATCCATTAATTAGTAATACCCCGTAGTGCGGTCAACGACCTTTCTACGGGGTATTCTTCATTTTCATTAATGTTCATGACCATTGTTGAGTTAAAAATACTCTTGTCTATTAGCGAGGAACAAACCTCACTGATGCGACTCCAAAAACCGCAACATCGTTTCATACACCTTTATCTCATTGGCTTTTTTGGAGAAGCCGTGCCCTTCATCGTCTAAGACAAGGTATTCGACGTCTCTTCCTGCATCACGTAACTTTTCTACAATCTGATCGGATTCCTCTTTGACGACGCGCGGGTCCCTGGCCCCTTGGATGACAAGCATAGGGCGTGACATCGTATCGAGGTAAGTGATCGGTGAATCTTTTTCGAACCGTTCCTTATCCTCTTCCGGATCTCCTATCCAACGCTTCATGATTGGTTTCCAATGATCCGGCACTGAATTATAGAAAGTAAACAGGTTCGACACCCCAAATATATCGACTACAGCCTTAAAGTACTCGGGATGCCTGCCATGAAGCAGAAGTGCCATATACCCCCCGTAGCTGCCACCGACAAGGAAAAGTGTGTCGGGTGAAGAGATACCATTATCAAACAACCATTTAATTGCTTCTATATTATCCAACCGCGGGCCTTCTCCCCAGTCCTGTTCGACGTATGTCACAAACGTGGCACCATAACCGGTACTGCCCCTGAAGTTGGGACAGAATATGTTATACCCTCTGTTCAGCAGCATCTGGAACATCGCACGATAAAATTTGCGTTCTGCTGCCTGAGGCCCCCCATGCGGCCAGAATATCGTGTAGCCATTACGGTTTTCTTCCTTCGCCCGAAATAGCAGGGCTTCTATTTCGAGGCCGTCGAAAGATTCGTAAAAAATGCTTTCAGGTTCCACCATATCTCTGGAGGTGACCCCCGGCACATGGTTTTTTGTCAGCGCACTCCATTTTTCCTTATTATATTTCCAGATGTTGAAAGGCTCCGTGGCGCTGCCTCCAAGTGCGTATAGTGTACCGTCCTTTGTGACGGAGAGTTGACGTATGACATCAAAAGGCGCTTTGATTTCATCTGACATATCATGGTTCAAGTCGTAATAATACAACCGATCTGAAACGCCTTGCTCTGTGTGGATGTAGAGCATGTTGTGGTGCCTGTCGAACTGCAGACCTTCCACGGACTCCTTGCCGAAGTCCATCACTTTCGAAAATACCTTATCCGTCAAATTATATTTAGCCAGATAAGTATATTCACTGCCGTAGTTGGTGGCAAACCACACTTCATCATCTTTCACAAACGTCATCCCACTGACGGTATGGGCAACGCCTTCGTCAGGTGTAATGTAATCGATTCCTGCAGATGTTTTGATGAAGCCGAGCATATACGTATTGGACAGTACCTGAAGGTAGGCACTGTTGGTCTCATCAGCTGATATATCCACCAGATAGGTGGGGGCGTCCTCCCCTTCGTGCAGAAGCCGGCTCTCTCCATTCTCCAGATCATAGACAGCTGTATTCAAGTAATTCTCGTTCCCTTTGGAAGTGCCATAGTATATCTTATCACCGTCCCTCGATGTCTTGGAAAAGAAGAACTTCTCATCCCGTTTGCCGGTGATCAGTGGCTCGGGCAGACCACCCTTTGGACTTAACGCATAGATTTGAAAGTTCTCATCTCCATCATTATCGTATCCAGTGAGCACATAGCGGTTCTTGGGATCGAACTTGATGAAGCTGACCGCCTCGTCCTTTTTCCCAAAAAGGTAAGGGTATGTATCCGGCTCATCCATGGCCCAGATGTTTACTTTACCATCGAGGTTCGTGCTGAACAGCACCCTCTTTCCATCGGGGCTCACCGTAAAATTGTTGATGTTGTAGGAGGAGAAGAATTGTTCTACTGCCGGTTTTGGAAATGAAATCATACTCGACACCCCTTTTTCTGAAATTTTTTTCACTTCAATTGTATATGATAGTACCCTGATTGACAATTTTAAACAATAAAAAAGGAGACGGTCTGAACCGTCTCCTTTCTGCCGTTATTTGACATTGATGATGACATCTTCATTGGTTACTGGGCCAAGCTCTCTTGCTGCGATTTCAACGCCTGCCGGCCCTGTAATTATGATTGGAGTGATGTCGCTCTTTGCATGTTCCCGAATGTACTCGAGATCCACTTCCATAAGCACATCGCCTTTTTTGATTTCATCTCCCGTCTTCACTTTGAGGTCGAAGCCCTCACCTTTAAGATTCACAGTATCCAGGCCAAAGTGGACAAGCAGTTCAAGTCCACCTGCATTCTTAAGTCCAAGCGCATGCTTGGTTGGGAAATCCGTCACCACTTCACCATCGAATGGTGCACGGACGATGCCCTCAGTCGGTTTGACTGCGATACCATCACCCATCATCTTCTCACTGAATACTTGGTCTGGAACTTCAGATAGTTCAACCGCTTCACCTTCCAGTGGGGAATAGATATCTTTATCGTTATCCTGCATCATTTCCTCGCCGGCTGCCGCCTCCACTTCTTCTGCTGTGGAATCTGTGACGGTCGTTTCGGCCGGAGAAGTGATTTCTCCGTCGAGGATGCGCTGCATGTCGTTCCTGATCTGATCTGATTTAGGCCCGAAGATTGCCTGCATGTTATTGCCGACCTTCATCACACCTGAGGCCCCGAGTGATTTGAGTTTACTTTCATCTACAGCGGTCGTGTCGGATACTTCTACACGCAGTCGCGTAATGCAGGCGTCAAGATGCTTGATGTTCTCTTCGCCACCCATCGCCGTCAGCACACTGAATGGCAATTCCTGTGCTGTGGAAGTTGCGACTTCCGCACTATCGTCTTCACGTCCCGGCGTCTTGAAGTTGAGCGCTTGAATCAGGACTCTGAACACCGTGTAATAGATGACAGCGTAAACCAGTCCCACAACAATCACCCACCACCATTCTGTACGGTTCTGAAGGATACCGAACAGGAAGAAGTCGATGAAGCCACCTGAGAATGTATAGCCCAGATGCAAATCAAGCATGAATAGGATAAGGAAGCTGAGTCCATCCAATACTGCGTGGATGACATACAACAATGGCGCTACAAAAAGGAAAGAGAATTCCAGTGGCTCTGTAATTCCTGTCAAGAAGCTTGTAAGCGCTGCTGAAATCATGATACCCGCAACATATTTCTTACGTTCCGGACGCGCTGTATGGTACATCGCCAAAGCTGCAGCAGGGAGGCCGAACATCATGACCGGGAATTCACCCTGCATGAAGTTACCGGCCGTCAATTCCACCCCATCACGCAATTGGGCGAAGAAGATGTTCAAGTCACCGCGCACAATGTCTCCGGCCACGTTCGTGTACGTACCAAATTCAAACCAGAAAGGTGCGTGGAATATGTGGTGCAGTCCAAATGGGATGAGGAGCCGCTTGATCATACCAAATGCAAACACGCCTATGGCAGTGTTTTCCTCCATCAACCAAAGGGATACCGAGTTCATACCTTCTTGGATAGGTGGCCAGACGATGAACATCAACAAACCTATCAGGAAGGAGAATACTGCGGTGACGATCGGCACAAAACGCTTGCCGGCAAAAAAGCCAAGGAAATCCGGCAGATTGATGTTGTAGTATCTATTGTAGGCCCATGCGGCAATCACACCGATGATGATACCGCCGAACACCCCAGTCTGTATGGTCGGGATGCCGAGCACGTCTGCGTAGGCTGGATTTTCGGCAGCCATTTCAGGCGTAACCTGAGCAATCTGACCCATCGTCACGTTCATTATCATGTAGCCGACAAAAGCTGCGACAGCGGCAACGCCATCGCCTTTCGCAAGTCCGACTGCTACACCAAGCGCAAATAGTAATGCCAGGTTATCAAAAACAACGCCACCTGCTGCCTGCAGCATGTTGGATAGCGCAACGATCCATCCCGCCTCCAAGAATGGCAGCAGATCGACCATCGCGTCAGTCTGCATGGCAGCACCGATCCCGAGCATCAACCCGGCAGCCGGTAGGATTGCGACCGGCAGCATCAAGGCTTTACCGATACGCTGAAGCTGTCCAAATAGTTTTTTGAACATAATGTCCTCCTTTTTGAATGTGTGTATTTGTAAGGCGAAGAATCAGCAGAAAAAAGGCATGAGTTTACAAAGCATGGTTGAATAAACCATCCCTTGTAGACTCATGCCCTTACGGTAACACGTCTATTTGGAATAATGATTGAAATGCTGTATATGCATGGTAAGATAAACGACTTCAGAATCATAGACTTTCCGCTGCAATTTATTCTGTATCATCTTCACGATTTTTACAGCTATATTATAGCACGTTGGGTATTCAGTTTTCAACAATGAGTCGAAATGATCTTGGGAGGGGACACTCTCCCCGTTCATTACACGCTGCACACAAAAGCTGATATGCCTTACAAAACGATCGTACTGGATGGACGTCTGATCGATTTCGGTACCGAGACCTTGTTCAATGATGACGATCGCCTGGTGGACGACCTCGGACAAAAGGTTCATATCACGGAGTGAACGGTTATAGATGGAAGAGTGGACATGGAGGGCGATGAATCCCGTTTCTGCTTCCGGCAGCCGGATGCCGTACTTTTTATCGAACATGTCGACGACGGCCTCGGCAATGTGATATTCCTTCGGATAGAGCGCCTTCGTTTCATTGACGAACGGGTTGGTGATGCCGATCCCTTCTTCTAGCCGCTTCATGGCGAAGAGCAGATGGTCCGTCAAGGAAAGCAGTATGCGGTTGTTGATGGTCATCGTCGTCATATCATCAATCAATTCAATCGCTTCAAGCGTCGATTGAAACAGTTTTTCATCTGCCATCGTCAGCAGTGTCTGATAGCGGCTTGTATCCTGCTGACCTTCCAGCTTATAGATCTTATCGGCATCCTCAATATCAAGCGCATCCCCCGCTTTTTTACCAAAACCGATACCTCTGCCGATCAGCACGACCTCTTCGAACTCATCTCTGCCGATCACCACATTATTATTCAGTGCTTTTTCAATGGTTACCATAAGTCACCCACCCACTTTCTCTTCTACACTCCAATATATAGAAGGCATTCATCAAGTGCAAGGATCCGACTGACCATTATAATGTGCTTATGGATTGTTTAACTGAAGTATGGTTCATTTAGTTGTGATGCGCGCCCAAAAAGAGTTATACTGGCTCTCAAGGAGTGATGATATGGATTATTCGATCTGTCCAAAGTTTGAAAGCGCCATGGGTATTCTCGGTCAGAGATGGACAGGACTCATCATCTACCAGCTGCTCGAAGGGCCGAAGCGTTTCTGCCACCTCGAGTCTTCCATCGGTGTCAGTGGACGTGTCCTCTCGGAACGTCTTAAGACGCTTGAGAAAGAGGGTCTGGTCAAAAGAGAAGTCTACCCGGAAACCCCGGTAAGGATAGAATACATCCTTACAGAAAAAGGATGTGCAATGGAACCTTTCATGGCCGAACTGCAGAAATGGGCCGAAAACTGGTTGGCACCGCCTCAACGTGTATAATCATCTCAATATAAATAAGCCGCTTATGCTGATTGGCATAGGCGGCTTTTCTATGGCCACAATCCGAATAGGTTCCAAAATGTAAATGCTGTAGCCATCGTAGCCAGTACACTGACGACTGTAATGGCAATGCCTGGTTTGATAAAATCTTTCTGACTGATGCGTCCCTCATTATAGATGATGACGTTCGGCATCGACTGGATGGCCAGGATAAATCCGAATAACAACGTGACGGCTGTAACGAATGTCATCATCAGCGGATCCAAACCGACTTCCACCGAAATTGTAATGACGATCGGTACGAGAGTCACAACAGCGGTTGAAATGTTGGTGACCACCATATGATAGAGTTGGGAAATGATGATGACTGCCACCATGGCAAGCCACGGATTGGAAAAAATGCGTATCAAGGAATCCGTCAGCAGTATCTCCGATAAGACATCGAGTCCTCCCGATTCGGTTAATGCATATCCAAGCGACAAAGATGCCCCAATCAAAAGGATCAGATCGAAATTGATGTCGACAACTTGTTTCCATGACACAAATCCGATCTTCGGCAAAGTGATCAGGACGACGGCGAGCATGGCGGGGATAACCGGGTGAAAGCCATGCACCGCCTCCAAGGCCCACAGCAGAACTGTCAGCCCCAACACAATGATGCATTTCCACTCATCTGGTAAAAGGGGACCGAATTCCTTGTATGCGATTTCCATCTCCTTATGCAGCACTTCTGTATCCATATCTTCAGGCGGATAGAACCATAGAAGCACCAACGGAATCAAAATGGTCAACAGCACCCAAAGTGGCAACGCATAAAGGAACCATTGCAGGTAGGTGATGTTGTAGCCCGTATATGAATTGAGCAGCTCGACCGCTAAAATATTGCTCACTGCCCCAGTCAATACACCGACTGCACTAAGGTTCGTGGCAAAGGCGATGCCGACCATGATGAGACGGTTGTAGTTCGATTTGCCGTCCGCCCCCACCGTATCCACGACCTTTGTCGCAAGCGGCAACAATAAAGTCGCCCTGACACTGTTTGTAGGGATGAAGAAAGCCATGAATTGGATCAGTACAAAGATACCTATGAAGAGCCCTTTTAGGGAGCGCCCCAGACGATAGACCAATGCGTATGACAGGCGCGGTATCAAAGATGTCTCCCCCACTCCCTGCACCAGCATGACTCCTGCTACCACAAGAAATACAGCAGGTGAGGAAAACCCAGAGAGCATGACATCGATCGAGACGGAATTGAGGACGACGAGGAGAACCATTATGATCATCGCTGTCATTCCGAATGGAATCGGTTCGAACGCCCAAAGGATAAGTCCCAATAACAATATTGACAGAGCACTGCCGGCACTCCAACCTATGTTCGGGTCCATCCCTGTATAGATTAGGCCAGCGATAAGTGCTAAGCCTGCCGTCATCAGTATGAACCCTTTTCTTGTAACGCTTCCTGCTGAGCGTTTACGACTGTTACTCACTTGATCATCTCTTTTGCATCATGATTCAGTTCTTGTACCCCTTTTCTCATACCTACCATATACCAAGTAGTATACTACAGCTCCGGCCAGGACAAGCAAGGCCATCATGCTGTACAGGCCGTGGTAGCCAAACATCGGTACAAAACCGCCCAGGATGTAGGACCCCACCCCCAGGCCGAAATCCAGTGCAATGAAGTAAGTGGATGTCGCGAGACCCACATCCTTGGCCTCCGCCACTTTAATGCAGAGTGCCTGTGTAATCGATTGGAGGTTCCCATAACCCAATCCAATCAGTACGCCGGATATCAACAGCATCATGCCAGATGTAGTCTGACCGAGCGCAAGGTATCCTATCGCCAACACTATAAAAGCCGGATAGGTGACGATGTTTGCCCCAACCTGATCCATGATCCTTCCAGTCACAGGCCGGGTGACCAATATGATCAGTGCATAGACCAGGAAGAAGTAGCTTGAAGCGGAAACGAGGTTCTGCTCTTCCGCAAACAGTGCAATGAAGGACAGCACAGTGGAATATGTCATGCAGATGAGCAAAACAACAAGACCAATCGGCATCGCTTTCCTGTCGATCCACTGGAATTTGGGCTTAGGCTCTTTGGACAGGTCTATCGTCGTATTATCCGTCTTGATGAAAACTGTGAAGAAACTGGCAATAAGAACCAGCGTGAAGACGATGACGAACAACATCTGATAGGTGATGTGCTGAAGCAAAAAGAAAGCCATGAAGGGGCCAAGGGCGGTCGCCATCACAAAGCTCAGACTGAAATAGCTGATGCCCTCGCCCCTCCGAGATTTCGGCAAGGCGAGTGCTGCAATTGTTCCAACTGCAGTGGTTGCAACTCCATTAGCCAGACCATTGAAGAAACGCACGAACAGCAGCAAGGTGAGATTCCCGGCAACAAAGTACAGGCCATATGTAATGATGAACATGATCGTACCGATGAACATGATTTTCCTTGCACCGATCAGACTAAGCTGATGACCGGTCAATATCCGTCCAACCAACGAACCAACAATGAAGATACCCGATACGAGTCCTGCTGTACTGGTGGACACATTAAACTCTTCTACCGCGTAGCCGCTTATCGTCACCATAAGCAGGAACATCGCCAGCATGATGAAGAAGTTGAAGATGAAGACTATGATGAAATCTTTGGTCCAAAGCTTTTCTTTTCCCATCGAATCATTCCTTAATATGTAAATCTTTTTCACGATTGTCAGACAATCATACCATATTTTGCAGTATATATATGAAACGAATAGAAGCATATAATTTTTTATACTTTCAATTGTGCGTCAACAACCAACCGTGATTATTATTTTCTGTAGATGGGTATAAGGAGGGAGAATGAATATTAATTGGAGGTTTATCCATGAATAAGACAGAATTCACCAATAAGCTGAAAGAAATACTCGATTCCAACAAAATAGGTACGATGGCCACAATACGCGAGGACAAACCCATGAGCCGATATATGACTTTCTATAATGATGGGCTTACACTCTACACGTACACGACGAAAGACACCTACAAAGTAGAAGATCTCGAAAAGAACCCTTATGCACATATCCTTCTTGGTTATGAAGAAAGCACGGATAAGACAAAACGCTTCGTGGAAATCTTAGGTAAGGCAAAACTGCCTGAAGATGTCACACCTGATGTCGACGAGACACTCGCTAAAATTGGGCAGACTTATCAGAAGTTAAAAGGCAATGATAATCTTCAAGCCATAGAAATAGAGATTGAAACCGCTAAAATAATGAATGATGACGAGACGGAAGCTGAAACAGTTGATCTGACCTAATTTATAGCATCTAATAAGGAATAAAATCACGCACCTCCACGAGGTGCGTGATTTTTATATGATGCCCTGTATCCTCAGTACAACTTCTGCAATCAGAGCAGAGCCGAGAAATGTACCGATGAAGACCAAAATCGCCACTACAATGGATTTCCATCCCATTTTGGCGAAATCGGCCCAGTTGCGTCCTATCGAGATACCTGCATAGGCGAGTATTGGAGTAGTAATAGCCAACAATTCAATATCATTCGTCCAAGCGACCACCTGTTCAGACCCCGGAAACCCGGGGAGTGAAATGATGATGCCGATCAGGGCAATGTAGCCCACTGCCGGGATATTTACCGGGATATATTCTTCCATGGCCATCCCCGCCAATGCAATCAAGATCAGGACTAGGATGCCAGGAACCGCTCCCCATGAGTAGATATCATAGCCAATCATATTTCCAAGCAGAGTTATCCCTGCAAAAATCAATAATATCAAAGTCCAATCGATGATTTTCCTCATTCGCTTCGATCCCCCGTTTCTTTCCGGTCCATCACAGCATAGATTTTATTGGTAAGAGGGAGTCCGATGAACATGCTGACGTATAGCCCTGTAGCAAGGGATATCAGATTGCTCGCCCCCGCCAAAGCGATGATCTGATCTTCCAAAGCAGGGTACGCAGCAATCAATGTACCACTGCCGGCTGCCATCATGCTGCCGCTGCCGACGCCTGAAGCGAGCGCGAACGAAAGTGGATGGATCGGCGTCACCGTTGCCAGAAGGCCTGCAATCAATCCGAGGAAGATGGCTCCAAATACCGTGCCAAATATGTACATCGTCATAACCCCGCGCCCTTCAGGTGAATTAAAACCATAACGGTCCATAATAAGCCCCACATTCGGTTCCCTGCCGATTGAATGCGTCATCCCCACGCTCTCCCGCTTCATGCCGAGCCATATTGCCACAGGCAGTGCGACCAGGATAGTCCCAAGGTTGCCGAATTCCTGGAGCAGCAAGGCGGGACCGACCGCAATCAGTTCTTTTGCCTGAGGACCGATGATGACTCCTATTTTAGCGATGAGCACCCCTACTCCCATGACGATTAGAGGCTCGGCATTGATGGATTGCACCTTCGAGACCACTGGAGTGAAATACAATCCGAAACCGATGACCAACGCATAGAGCATCGGCAGCAACAGAATGGCTCCTGGGCCCACCGGGATTGATATCTGTCCAATTATTTCCGTAATGACTACAATGATGAGGACAACGGCATGTAACCGCCAATCTTTCAGTATTGACTTCAATTCTTTTCCATCTTCCATTTATCCCTCTCCTTAGGCATAGCGCATGAGTCGCATTTCATTAATCTGAATAGTATCATAATTATAAAAGTTGTTCAATTTGAATTAAAAAAGATGGCCGGTAAACCAGCCATCTTTCTACATCTTTCTTTTCAGCCTCTTGATCACTTCACCTGCCACTTCATCAGTTGACGCACCGCCACCTACGTCTGGTGTAAGAATTCCATCCGCTGTCACACTTTCCATAGTGTTCAGCAGCATAGAACCCATCTCTTCTTCGCCATGGTGATCCAACAACATTTTAACCGTCCAAATCTGACCTATGGGATTGGCAATGCCCCGCCCGGCGATATCCGGTGCTGATCCATGGACTGGTTCGAACATTGATGGAGATTTATCATTTAAATTCAGATTTGCGGATGGCGCAATGCCGATACTCCCCATTATTGCTGCACCGATATCGGTAAGGATATCCCCGAACAAATTACTGGCTACTATAGTGTCGTAGCGCTGCGGGTGGGTCACGAGAGAAGCGGCGAGTGCATCGATATGCTGTTGGGAAGTTCTAATACCTTCATACTGTGCTGACGTTTCGCTGAACACTTCATCCCAAAAAGGCATGGCATGAAATATGCCGTTCGACTTCGTCGCACTCGTTACATGATGGCTCCTCCCTGCAGAAAGCTTGAATGCATATTCCATAGCCTGCTTTGTCGCCCTTTTTGAAAAGACGTTGTTCTGGATCGCAATCTCATCGTCTCCCCGGTACATGCGCCCGCCTACAGAACTATATTCCCCCTCGCTATTCTCACGTACGACGACCAGATCGAAATCCTCCGGCGCAGACAGAGGCGAATCGATGCCCCTAAACACCTTCGCCGGTCTGACATTGATTGCCAGTTCGAATTCCTGCCGGATTTTCAGAAGCAGCCCCCATAAAGAGATATGGTCCGGCACTTTGGAAGCATCGCCCACCGCACCAAGTAGTATACTGTCCGATTCAGCCAGGTGCTCCATCCCATCATCTGCCATCATTTTCCCGTGCTTAAGATAATAGTCGCATCCATAATCGAAATGCTCGTATTCAAAATCCAGTCCACCGTGAATTTCCCCTATTACATCCAGTATATCCAAGGCATGGGGCATCACTTCACTACCGATGCCATCCCCTGGAATGACAGTCAATTTTATCTTTTTCATAATTTCCCCCTTAAATTACATTTCTTCATGAACCAGTTCACAAGATATTGTTTAAAATGGAATGTACCCTCTTCAGCCTACATGAAAAAATGAAAAGATACATCATGGAAAAAACTTTTAAAACCAGAATTTCCTTATACGACTCCTATATAATTTGAATTTAATTTTAATATCCAAAAAGAAATCTAAATTATCTGAAAAGATGTTGCTATTCCTTTTGGAAACTGATAAGATATAAACAATTTTCCAATAAAGGGAGGCATTCGATTATGTGGACACTTACTTTTTCAGTTCTTCTTCTAATTCTCGGCTATATGGTGTATGGAAAGATTATTGAGAAGATATTTGTGATCGACGATACTAATGACACACCTGCTTATAAAAGCGCCGACGGTGTCGACTATATTCCAATGCATCCCATCAAGGGATGGCTCGTCCAACTCCTCAACATAGCGGGGCTTGGCCCCGTATTCGGAGCAGTCGCCGGCGCATTGTATGGGCCCGTTGCATTAATCTGGATCGTCGTAGGCTGTATATTCGCCGGCGCGGTCCATGATTATTTTTCAGGTATGCTCAGCATCCGCCACAACGGCTCACAATTCCCTGCACTTGTAGAGCGGTATCTCGGCAAAGGCGTTAAAGTCTTCATCTATGTCGTCTCATTGGCACTGATGATCCTCGTGGCAGCCGCATTTACAGCAGGACCAGCAGAATTGATTTCACTCAAGACCGGAGGAGCCATCCCATTCTTTGTGGCGTTGGTGGTCATTTTCGCTTATTTCCTTACAGCCACCGTCCTGCCGATAAATAAAATAATAGGCAGGATTTACCCGATTTTTGGTGCCATCCTGATCATCATGGCAGCTGCAGTATTTGGCGGATTATTGTTTTCCGGAGCACAAGTACCCAATTTGACATTAGAGACAGCCCATCCGGAATCGCTGCCTGTCTGGCCACTTCTGATGGTCACGATATCCTGCGGCGCCATCTCAGGATTTCATTCGACCCAGAGCCCCATCATTGCGCGCACAGTCAGAAAGGAATCTGAAGGACGTAAAGTCTTTTTTGGTGCGATGATTGCCGAAGGCATCATTGCACTCATCTGGGCTACGGCCGGCATGACTTTCTTCGGCGGAACTAATGGACTCGGCGCTGCACTGGCCAATGGCGGACCTGCTGGCGTCATCGACTCGATTTCAATCGGCTACCTCGGTACGTCAGGTGCCATCCTTGCATTCCTTGGCGCAGTCATCCTGCCGATCACAACTGGCGATACTGCACTTCGCTCTTCCCGCATGATGCTCACCGAAGCGATTGGACAATTTGTGAAATTTGAAGGGAAGATGAAGTTGTTCCTGATGACCGCCCTGGTCGCTGTTCCTGCATTCCTACTCGCTACAATTGACTATTCCTTCTTGTGGAGGTATCTTGGTTTTACGAACCAGACTGTCGCAGCCACGATGCTATGGGTGGCCACAGCCTACTTGATCAAGGAAGGGAAGTTCCATTTCATTGCGGGTATTCCTGCATTGTTCATGACAGGTGTGGTGGGCACTTATTTCTTCTACGCCCCGGGAACACTCGGCATGAATTATGAAGTATCACTTCTCCTTGGATTGATACCAGTGCTTGCTACTGGAGGACTCTATGTAAGGGCGCTCTACAGAGGTAAATCAAGAGATACGACGCAAACTGAAAAATCACTAACCGCTCAATAATTAAGGGAGGAATTATAATGACACAGACATTGCAGATTGAACGGGCCAACCACCTCAAGGACAAACCAGATGTATCGACGATAAAATTCGGTACAGTATTTACGGATTACATGTTTACGAACAAATATACCCCTGAATATGGCTGGTCTGAACCTTCCATACTCCCTTATCAAAATCTGCAGCTCTCACCGAGCTGTCAGGCACTACATTATGGGCAATCGGTATTTGAAGGTTTGAAGGCATACAAGAACGGAGATGACGTACTGCTCTTTCGCCCAGATGAGAACTTCAGTCGGATGAATAAATCCCTCTCCCGTCTGTCTATGCCGGAAATCAATGAAGAAAATGCACTCAATGCCCTTTATGAATTGATCAAGCTCGAGCGCGACTGGGTACCCGGTGGCCCCGGCCAATCGCTCTATATTCGTCCATTTGTCTTCGCGGACGAACCATTTCTTGGCGTCCGGCCATCGGAAACGTACCAGTTCAATATCATCCTCTCCCCTGTGGCCAGCTACTACGGCGCCCAACTCAGTCCGACCAGCATCTATGTGGAAGATGATTTCGTACGTGCTGTACGCGGCGGTGTCGGTTTTGCGAAAGCAAGCGGAAACTATGCGGGAAGTCTGTTAGCTCAAAAGAAAGCCAACGAACTTGGTTATGAACAAGTGCTGTGGCTCGATGGTGTCGAGCAGAAATATGTCGAAGAGGTCGGCAGCATGAATATCTTTTTCATCCGTGACGGCGAACTGATCACTCCAAAACTCAATGGCTCCATCCTCCCTGGCATCACCCGGAAATCCATCATCCAACTGGCGGAATATAAAGGATACACAGTCAAAGAGGAAGCCATCCACATCGATACGCTCGCTGAAGATTTGGAGAGCGGTAGAATCACGGAAGTATTCGGCGCAGGTACGGCCGTCGTTGTTTCCCCGGTCGGCAAGCTGAACATCCATGGCGTCGACTATATCATTAACGACAATCAGGTTGGGCCAGCAGCTCAGGAATTGTACAATGATTTGACAGATATCCAGTACGGACGGATTGAAGATCCTTTTGGCTGGGTTGTAAAATTGTAGATGCCTTTATTTTGATTGCATCATCCATTACACAGTAACTTCAAAAGCTATTTTTCCTATCTTTTCATACTCCACTTCGTAACTTCCTGGCTCAAGAGGAACCGGAAGATTGAAAGTTCCAGAAGAGACAAACATGCCCGGCACAAGCTTCTTCCCTCTACCGGCAAGAGACTCCGCCAGCCACTTTACTGATTTCGCCGGATGGTCGAACACTTCAGTCGAACGTCCCTCCTTCAGGGCCTCCCCATCACGACGCAGTACACCTTTGATATCATCAAGGTCACCGTAGCCATAGCGGGCTGGTTCTCCGTATATCACTGCACCGTTCACCGCGCCGTCCGCAATGATTTCAGTCAAGCTGGTGTTCGGGAACCAATCCTTATAACGCCCATCCGGCACCTCTGCACCAGGGGCCACCCGGCATTTCTCCATTATCTCTTCGGCGGAGTCCGTCGACAGAATTTCTTCATCAATCAGAAACACCAGTTCCATCTCGAGCAGTGGTATATTATAATCCTTCAAACTGATCCCCCTCCGGACGGTTACATCAGTCATTGCTCCGTAGAGCGGCGTCTTACTGCCGAACAGACTACGGGTCTCCTGACTCGTCAGGCTGATTTTATATCCCATGAGGATTTCCCCGTTCTCCTCCTTCATCTTCAACACTTCATCCTGGATACTGTAAGCTTCCTCCTCTGATTCAATTTCAAGCGTTCCAAGCTCCAATGGTTCATTCGTCGCGTAAGCCGTATAAAGCTGTTCCACAATCGTCATGGACACCCTCCTATTATTTTTTGTAATATTCCAAATCAATTTTATATAAAACTTTCCGATGCAGTAACTCCCATTTCATGAAGCACATCCAGAGTATTTAAAAACGGCAGGCTGCATGATATCACTACGCCTGCCGTTCATCTATTCGATTTCAATCTCTAAAAGACAACGGCCAGAAAAATCAGCGGCTCTTTCCCTATATTGACTATGCCATGGGACTCTCCTTTTACAATCAGGCAAAGGTCTCCAGGCCATGCCTTCCTCACTGATTGATCTGAATCCATGAATTCTGCCTCTCCGGATAAAATATAGTAGCCTTCCGAGTCGTCAATATGCTCATGATACCCGATGTTTGCACCAATCTCTACTGTAACTTTTGCGAAAAGGTCCAAGCCATCGACTGTGCCAGGCTGCAATGTCTTTTCAATAATTACACTGCCTGTCCCACCATGAAGGTTGTCAAAATGTGTGGTTTCACTTGGTTTTAAAATCATTTAATCTCTCCTATTTGAACAGTCCTGGAAGGAATGTTGATAACGGTGGGAAGAATATTATGATCAGAACCATAATACCGACAATCGCCAATACATGAAGAATATATGGCAATGTCTCTTCTATACCCATCCGCCTATCTGTAATGCTGCACCCAGCGATTAACGACAAACCAACGGGCGGAGTGATGTTTGCCAGAGCGAAATTCATGATCAGCACCATACCGAAATGGATTGGATCGATTCCGTATTGTGTCGCTATCGGCATGAATATTGGACTCAAAAGCACAATCAGGGATGTCACTTCTGTCAGAGTACCAAGTATCAACAAAATTATCGAAACAATAATCAGGAACATCCATGGGGATGTAGCATAATCCAGAAAGAAATTCGAGATCATGATCGGTATCTGATTGGCTGTCAATACATACGTAAATGCATTGGCTGCTGAGATTATGATAAGAATGGTTGCAGAAGTAACTGCAGAAGACACCATTATTTCCTTATATGTCCTGAAGTTAAGTTCCCTGTATACAAGTGCGAGGATAAAACCATACGCAACGGCAATGACAGCTGCCTCAGTAGCTGTTGCAAAACCACTGAAAATACTACCAAGGATAAATATTGGAGTCAGCAGAGGGAAAAATGCACGCCATGCTATTACCCAGAACTCTTTCCCCTTAGGAGTTTCTGCAGGAATTTCTCCATATCCTTTTTTCTTCGCAATCACCGCCACATATATTGATAGAGCAACTGTCAGTATGATGCCTGGAATGAGACCGGCAATAAACAAATCACCGATTGAAATATTGGCTGTAATACCAAGTATCACCATTGTAATGCTTGGCGGTATGATGAGCCCCAATACTCCTGCTGGTCCAATTATGCTGGCGATAAATGAATTGCTGTATTTCTCTTCCTGCAAGCGGGGTACAAGCACTGACCCGACAGCATATGTTGTTGCCACAGTCGACCCAGAAACTGCCCCAAACAAAGCGGTGGTGACCACTGTCGTTATCGCTGTACCTCCAGTAAAACGCCCGACCACAGCACTGGAAAGTGCCATGAGTCTTTTCGTCAAACCGCCCTTGCCCATTATATTTCCAGCTAAAATGAAGAGAGGCAACGCCAAGTATGAGAAGCTGTCCACTCCAGCAAACATGCGTTGGATGACTATTTCGAGTGAAACCCCATTCAACATCAGCATGGCAATAGACACTAACCCTATGACATAAGCAATTGGCATACCTACAAAGAGAAGGGCAAAAAAGATGAGTAGTATGAGAATAATCATCATGATGTCATGCCCTCCTCTTCTTCAGTAGGTGAACTAGTCAAGTTTATTACTATGAAGTAGAGAGAGAATAATCCACTGACCGGAATAGCCAAGTACGAGATTCCGACTGGAAGCTGCAAAGTCGATGATGTCTGTGACATCGCGCTCATGGATAATTTAAATCCATAAAACGTCAGTACTGCATAAAATACTATTATTAAAGCGTTGACCAGAATATAAAAAATCTTGCGATACTTGGTCTTGAATTTATTGACAAAATAATTTACTGCCAGATGCATCTTTTCATAGATGGCCAGGCTGCTGCCAAGAAAAGTCAACCATACAATGAATAGCCTGGATAATTCTTCGGTGCCCGGTAGGGAATAGTCGAAGAATCTGGTGACGACCTGCAATAACACGATGAACGTCAGTAATGTGATGGTTATAATGCACATCCATGTCAACAGCTTTACTAGCATTTTCGTAAATCCCATTTTTATTTACGCCCCTTTAAAGATTGATGGATTTTACTTTTCCCATCCAGATGCTTCTCTATATACATCCATCAGCTCTTTGCCAAATACCTCTTCTTCCCATTTATCATAAACTGGAAGCATAGCTTCCCGGAAAGCTTCAGTATTCACATCATCATTGATCTGCATGCCGTTTTCTTCCAATTCTTTCAGATACTCTTTCTCCATGCTATCGTTCATTTCAGTGACTTCTTCGGATATCTTAGACGTTTCTTCCTTTATAAGCTTCTGATCTTCTTCTGAAATCTGGTCCCAAGTGTCCGTTTCGACCATCATCATCACTGTATTGTAGAAGTGGCCCGTCAATGACAGATAATCCTGGACTTCATAAAATTTAGCTGCATTTATAACAGACAATGGATTTTCCTGTGCATCAAGCGCCCCCTGCTGAAGCGCACCATAGACTTCGCTGAATGCCATAACTGTAGGCAGAGCACCCACCTCTTCAAAAGCATCAACTCTAAGTGCTGTTTCCGCAACGCGGATATTGACGCCTTCTAGATCTTCTGGCTCGACAATCGGTTTCTCATTGTTCGTTATATGCCTTTTGCCCCATTCGAGATAACCGATTTGGGTGAGACCCTGCTCAGAAGCGATGTCCGCCAGTTTTTCACCGAACTCGCCTTTGTAGGCTTCGCGTGCATGTTCTACGTCTTTCCACATATATGGAAGGTCCTCGATTGCCATCTTCATATCCAGCGTCTGCATGGACCCGACCATAATTGCGCCAGCCTGCATCGACCCCACTTGAATCTGCTCTAACATTTCCGTTTCAGAGCCTAGCTGACTGTCCGGGTAGATGTCGAATACGACTCGACCATCGGTTTCTTCCTCTATAGTTTCTGCCATTTCATCAATTTTGTCTGCAGCAGGCGTCCCGGGCGACAAGGCATGACCTAACTGTAATGTCACAGACTCGTCACTACCTCCACTAGCTGATGACTCTTCTCCGCTTCCTCCACACGCTGTCAATATAAAAACCAAACTTAAAGTAGCCGCAATACCCGATAACTTTTTCATCATTCCATCCCCTTTATAATGATAACGTTTTCAATAAGTTGTATACTGTATACAAAAAGATTACAGCAGTTTAAAAAAGTTGTCAACGACTATTGCGAAAAGTGTGATAACTTAAGTGTGAGCGCTTTCTTATATAATTTATTTTTTCGATAAAAGTTGCTTTTACTAATATATGCCAATATAATCGAAATTGTATACTGTATACAATACAGGAGGTGGAAGAATGACTCGAGTGATAAACGATATTGCAAAAACCTTGGAAATACCTGGAATAAGAGTGTTTGCCAACAAAGTAAGCAGCTATAGTGACGGCATAAACCTGACAATAGGACAACCAGATTTTCCTACTCCAGAAAACATCAGGTCAGCAGCCATTGAAGCAATAAGGAAAGGTAAGACTGGTTATTCACATAACGCAGGTTTGATGAAACTCAGGGAGAGCATCTCAAGCTTTTTCTTTGATACTTACGGCTTCCACTACGATTCTGCTGAAGAGATTGTGGTGACCAACGGTGCAAGTGAAGCCATCGATTCAGTTCTTCGTACCATCATCCGTAAAGGAGATGAAATCATCCTCCCCTCGCCTTCCTACTCAGGATACGAACCGCTCATCCGCCTAAATGGAGGTGTACCCGTCTATATCGACGTTTCAGACTCGAATTTTAAAGTCACTCCTGAAAAACTGATCGAAGTGATTACAGATAAGACTAAAGCCATTATTTTCAACTATCCTTCGAACCCAACCGGAATGTCATTATCACAGCAGGAAACCGCAGCATTAGTCGACATAATAATGAATGAGGATTTTTTCATCATTTCAGATGAGATATACAGTGAGAATACGTTCAGCGGCGAACACACATCATTTGGTTCATTTCGGGAAATCCGGGACAGGCTATTTTTGATACACGGATTATCAAAATCGCATGCCATGACAGGATGGCGCCTCGGTTACGTGCTCGGCCCTGCAGACCTGATCCAATATGTTCTTCGTGTCCACCTCAACAATTCGATCTGTGCATCCCTGCCAAGTCAATATGCTGCTATAGAAGCTTTAGACCATACGCGATCTTTCCCACAAGATATGAATGAAACCTATAAGGCGCGCAGAGATTTTATACATGACAGGCTCTCAACGATGGGCCTCAAATGCAATGTCCCCACTGGCGCCTTCTATATCTTCCCTAATGTTTCACACACAGGACTGGATGATCTGGAGTTTGCAACTAGACTTCTCGAAGAAGAGCATGTTGCTGTAGTCCCCGGCTCCACCTTCTCGGATGAGGGAGCCGGATTCATCAGAATTTCCTACGCTAATTCCATGGCCAACCTGGAAGAAGGAATGGATCGCATGCAACGCTTCATGGCGACACTTTGAAGAATCGTCATCCAGCAGTAGCACTTTAGAGATGAAAGGATGCTTGATATGAAAAAAATTCCCAAAAGTTCCCGCCTTTCAGACCAGGCTTTTGAAATATTGAAGGAATCCATACTTACTGGTGAATTAAGAGCCGGGGATCCCTTGCCAGAAGAAAAATATTCAAAACAACTCGGCATCAGCCGTACACCTTTCCGCGATACTTTGATGCGCCTTGCTTCAGAGGGGTTGATTATACAGAGGACGGGGGCGCCTGCTGTCGTTGCCGATTTTACTAAAGAGATGTCCCTTGAATATATGGAATTACGCAATCTCTTGGAAGTTTATAATATTGAAAAGACGGTAATGAAAATTGATTCTGGTATGATCCGTAATCTGAAAGAAAATTTGGAATTACAGAAGCAGGCAATAGAAAACAATAGATACGCTGAGTTCATGAGACTTGATAAAGAATTCCACCTCTCGCTCGTGTCAGTCAACACCAACACGGAAATAAGAAATCTCCTTCAAAAAATCAATGATGACCTTAGCAGATCTTTTCTTATCCTTTCCAAGACCGTGCCGGAAAGTGCAGAAGAGGCTCATAAGGAACACATAGAGATATTGAAGGCCATCGAGCTACAGGATATTGTACTAGCAAAAAATAAGATGCTTATTCACTTAAGTAATGTAGAAAAAAGATTTTTAAACTATTACAACGAAAATGAAAATTAGAACACCCATATTTAGGAGGAAGATTATGCTTTGGCAATCACCTGAACAATTAGAAGCGCTCCTGTGTCGCCTAGTCTCCTGGGAGAGTCGCTCAGGCACACAAGGGGAAATACAGTTCCCCTTCAATTTAAGGGAGGAATTATCCCGTCTCGAATATTACACGGCGAACCCTGATTTTATTACCTTGCATGATGCCGGAAAGGGCCGTAATGCCCTGAGTGCCTTGTATAAGAATCCGAATGCCCAAAAAACAATTGTCCTGATCAGCCATTTCGACACTGTCCATACAAAGGAATTCGGTTCCAACAGCCAACTTGCATTTGAACCGAAAAAACTCATCGAACATTTTAAAGAAAGGATCGACGACTTTCCTGAAGAAGTACAGAAGGATATCGAATCCGATGAATACCTATTTGGACGAGGCGCCATGGATATGAAAGCAGGTCTCGCACTGCATATCCATCTGATTGAAAAGGCAATAGAAGAAGACTGGCCAATCAACCTTCTGCTCGTGACCGTGCCTGATGAAGAGGTGGATTCTGCAGGCATGCGTGCTGCAGTCGAAAAGTTGGATGGCATCCGTATTGAAAATGATCTTGATTTTTCACTGTTCTTAAATAGTGAGCCTAGCTTCACCCAATATCCCGATGATCCCAATTATTATTTCTATTCCGGTTCCATCGGCAAAATAATGCCCTCTGCCCTTTTCTATGGCGTCGAAACGCATGTCGGCGAACCGCTGAGGGGCTTGAATGCACACTATATGGCCGCCTTCATGAGTCAGAAGATGGAATTCAGCGACGCATTTTCTGAAGAGGAGTATGGTGAAAAGACGCCTCTTCCCATCACACTTAAATATTATGACTTGAAAGAAGACTACTCTGCCCAAACATCGAATCATGTAGCGACTCTCTATAATGTATTCACCATGAAACAGAATGCTGCCGATATATTCAATATGTACCATAACCTTGTGGAAGAGACCATGGATGAATGCCAAAAGCACTATGAAAGCTTATGCAACAGAGAGGGTGTCCGTCCTGTTGGCACCATCAGGACCTTGTCGTATAAAGCACTTCATGATTATATGACCGATAAATATGGATCAGAGAAAGTTGAGTCGATCATCTCTGAATATGTGGGCCGCAGTGATCTTGATGACCGTGAAAAATCCCTGCATATTGCCAACAGGATGGTCACCTACTGCAAAGAACTCGCGCCACTCGCCGTGACACTCTTTGCGCCGCCTTTCTACCCACCAGTCAATGCGTCTGAAGAACCACTGGTCAGAAGTCTCGCGTCACTGGCAAATAATTTTTTGATGGAAAATCATGATATCGAACCGAGGGAAATCCACTATTTCAACGGTATATCAGACTTAAGTTATGTAACATATGATAATTACGATGACAGTTGGGAATCATACAAATCCAACACACCTGTATGGGGAAGGACCTACAGCATTCCATTCGAAGAAATGCAGAAACTGCAGACCCCCTTCATCAATATAGGACCGTTCGGCAAAGACCCGCACAAGCTGACTGAACGGCTACACAGGAAAAATGCCTTTGAAATCACTCCAAAATTGCTTGAAAAAGTGATGGAACATTGTATGCGCTAGATGAATTCAATAAGGGGAGGACAATCAGCAAAAACTCTGATTGTCCTCCCCTTATTCTTATTTTATATGCCAATCAGATATAGACATATCGGTATCGTAATAAGACTGATCAACGTAGTGACCAATGTAGAAAAGGAGACAAGATTGGGCTTTACATTGAATTGAACCGCAAGCATCGTCGAATTGGCGGCCACTGGCATCGCGTTGAGTATAATGAATACCATCTTCATCGTATCATCGACAGGCATGAACAGGACCAGTACAGCTGCCACTAAAGGTGCAATAATCATCCTGACAATCGTTACCGCCGTGATATTCTTCATTTTGAATTTTTCTTTAGTAATCTGGGCCAGCTGCATACCCAGTATGAGCATCACTACGGGAATCGCGGCATCCCCTGTCATTTCTGACATTTCCATGAGTTTATCACCAACTGTCACGTCAAACACCTGAAGCAGAATGCCAGCCAGGGCACCATAGATGACCGGAATCTTAAATACGTTCACGATCGCTTCCCGTACAGTTATCAAAGCCCCGGTCCCGAAGGAAGCGATGAATATCCCAATTGTGCTGATCAGGAAACCATGCAGCACCATCAGCACTATGGCATAGTCGAATGCCGTTGCGCTAATTGCGAACAATACAACAGGCGAACCATAGTTCCCACTATTTGGAAAAAGAGTGCCCAGCAGCATTGCCGCCATCTCTTCCCTGTCAGCTTTCAGGAAGTAGCCGATTACAATCGTCACACCGCCTAGAATTGCTGTAATTATAAGGGTGAAGGTAAACAGGTGGAAATAGTCCATCGTGATGTCATTCGTGTAGAACGTGTTGAATGTCAGTATCGGCAGTAATATGTAGAGTGATAAGGCAGACACAGATTTTATATCCATCTTCAATATCTTTTGGGCAATATACCCTGCTCCAAATATCAAAAAGACCGGCAGTACAATCATCAGCAGTTGCATTTCCATATCTTCCTTTCTTTTCAGGTCAAGCCACTATGGGAACTTTTCGTGGTTGGAATCTTAAAAATCTATACATCGGTTCATATACACCATTAATATTTTATAGTATTCATAAGATTAAAAATATATTCATCTTTATATGTAGACTACCATAAAGGTCAAGGGGCAGATGGAATCTATCGATATATGTCATTTAATTAAGGGTTTTTCAAAGAAGAGGATTCTATGTCTTATGCGCCATTTAAAAAACGTATATATGCGTTCTTTTTAGATTATGTTGTTAGCGCTGTAGACGGAATATTTGTTGTGGGAACCATCTCGTTTGTATTCCGACCTTATATCGAGCCACTGTTTTCGAACTCGCCAGTAATAGCTGAACTTACAGGCTTTTTCATGATAACTTTACCAGTTTCACTCTACTTCATTTTGTGTGAATGTTCTAAATGGCAAGGGACATTAGGAAAGAGGAAAATGGGTATCCGCGTTGTTGAGGCTTTCGGCCACCGCATTAGTATTGGTCGTTCTGCTTTGCGAACATTTATTAAGTTTCTTCCTTGAGAGACTGCCCATTTTGGTGTATGGCGATTAATGCTCCCTTCCAGCACTTCTGAAAATCAAGATAAGAAAAGTGAACTATAAAACGAATAATGGCGTTTTTTATTAGCTGTCCCTTATTCGGATTATAGTTAACAAAGACCTCCCTTTCCTTTTAATTCGCCGATTGTAAAATTAAGCTAGACACCTAAAAAGGGTCACACGCGATACACTCAAAATGCTTTTCCGGCAAAAGGGCTCATTGAAATACTTAAGAACTAGAGTGCTAACTTAGATGCATACAGGCAGTCCTTCGCCATCTCAACGTAATTCTCAGGATGTTATCGCCACACCTGATATGAATTATATACCTGCAATCAGAGCCCTACTCTTTTTAAACGATAAAGTAGACGACTACAGATAATATGATCGAAGTGACCGTCATTGCAGCCAATGGTCTTAAGGCACGGTTACGTAAATCTCTCAAACTTACATTTAACCCAAGACCGACCATTGCAGCAGTCAGTAGCCATTCTGTTAAAACTGAGACGCTTTGCCTTGCAGCCTCAGGAAATGGAATGATTGGACCTAGAATATAACTGCCCAAAAGGCTGAAAAGGATAAAACCCACAAGGAACCAAGGAAATTCGACCTTTGCTTCAGATTCAACATTTCCCTTATTTTTCCTTTGAAAAATTGTAATCAAGATGAAGCACAGCGGAACAAGTAAGAAGACGCGTCCTAATTTACTAAGTAATGCAATCGCCAGTCCATCCTCCCCTGCAGGTGCTCCCGCCAAAGCAACATGTGCAACTTCATGCAGGCTTGTGCCCGACCAGACACCATACTGTATCGCATCGAGCGGAAGGATTGGACGCAATATCGTATAAGTTATTGCAAAGATGGTCCCCATCAATGCAATGATACCGACCCCTATGGCAGTATCCTCATCTTTTGCTTTTATGATTGGAGCAACCGCCGCAATTGCGGCAGCACCACATACGCCTGTGCCAACGCCAAGTAACAAAGAAATATTCTTATCCGCTTTAAATATTTTAGCAAGCCAAATCATTGCAAATATGGCAAAAATGATAACACCTGCATCAATTGCTAAAAGTCCCAATCCATCACTCAATACTGTATCAATACTCAGCTTCAACCCATATAAAATAATTGCCACTCTGAGTAACCGTTTGGAGGAAAATGCTATCCCTGATCGAATTGCCTCAGGGTATCCAAATATCTGACGATAGATGACAGCAATGATAATCGCACAGGCAAGCTGCCCCACTCTATCAAATCCTGGAACCAACGCCACTAAAAATCCAATCAATGCAATGAAGAATGTAAATCCAATCCCACCAAACCAAGCTGCTTGATTGGCAAACTGCTTTTCCTTGTCCCCAGAGTTTCGTTGCTTGTTTGGCAATCCCATCTAAAAACACCTCCTTTACTAACAATAAAGCATGGACAGGTATAATAAAAATAACTATCTATGATAATAATGATAAGTAATCTGTTATAGTAAAATGAACAGAAGAGAGGATGATAAGATGGATCAACAATTACGAGTTTTCATCACTGTCGCAGAGAAGAAGAACTTCTCCAGAGCTGCCGAAGAGCTGCATATGACACAGCCCGCGGTCAGCCAGTATATCCGAGCATTGGAAGAGGATTTTAATGTCCGATTACTGGAACGGTCAAATAAATATGTCCGTCTTAATAAAGCAGGAGAAATTGTTTATCATCACGCAAAGGAAATTGCAGGTCTGCACTCTCGCATGAATCTGTTGGTGGATGACCTTGTCAATAAAGCAAGTGGCCCTTTATCAATCGGTGCGAGCTATACATTTGGAGAGTACGTTCTTCCACATATCATTGCAAAAATGAAAGATATCTATCCTGAAGTCAAACCCGCCGTTGTCATCGGTAACACCGCAGAAATAGCCCACTCCGTTCTTCGTCATCAACTGGATGTCGGCATCGTGGAAGGACATTCCAATCAAGATGAGCATCTGAGTACAAAGGAGTTCGCCAAAGACACCATGATTCTAGTCGCTGCCTCCCATCATCCGCTTGTAAAACAAAAGACAGAAATTCAAATCAAAGATTTGGAAAATGAGACGTGGATTTTACGTGAAAAAGGATCGGGTACAAGAGAGGCTGCAGAAAAATTGTTTCATCAGCTTGATATATCACCGAAGGAAATTATGAATTTCGGCAGTACTCAAGCCATTAAAGAGATGATTGAGGCAGGTTCAGGGGTTAGCTTATTATCTGAGTGGGCTGTACAAAAAGAACTGCGTAATGGGGATTTAAAAACCGTCGATATAAAAGGGCTGCCTTTAGCCAGAAATTTTTTCATTTTGACAAATTCCCCGTTCCAAACAAAAGCATTAAAAGTATTTGTCGATATGTTGCATAAAGAGAAGGAGTTGACTGAATTCAGTAAAGCAGACCGGCTGGGGTAATCCGATTTTACTCCCCTAAAAATTAAAGCTAATATATAAATATGTACTATTGTTGAAACAGTATGATCTGCCCATCACTTTGCCGATCCAGAGACACCGTCTCAATGGGGATTGAATGCGCATTGCAATGGGTTGTTAAGAAAAGGGGACCTGCTTAAAGATATGGCTTTCAATACCGTCGACCAAGAATTTGTCACATCCGTCACTGTAGGAAGAAACCACATGCCGATAAGGTAATTGGAATACCATACACCACTGGAAATGTTATTCAGTTGCATAGAGGATAAGGAATTGTCCAGCTTTTTTTGGCAAACGAAATTCTGTAAAACGAAAAAACCCCCTTTGACCTTGCCAAAGGGGGTTGGCTTATTACATTGCATTTTTAATAATTTGTTCAACTTCTTTTTGTGTTGGTCTACGGGGGTTTGTTGATGCAGTTGCATCTTTCATAGCATTTTCAGCCAATGTCGGGATATCTTCTTCTTTCGCACCCAACTCTTTAAATCCTGAAGGTATATCAAGATCTTGTCCAAGACGCTCAATTGTATTAATAGCAATTTCAGCTGCATCATAATCACTCAATCCCTCAACATTCTCTCCGAGGAATGAAGCTATATCTGCATATCGCCCAATATTTGAAATAAGATTAAATCGACAAACATGTGGTAGTAGAATAGCATTACATACCCCATGCGGGAAGTTATAAAAACCTCCAAATTGGTGTGCAATTGCATGTACATATCCTAAACCAGCATTGTTAAATGCCATCCCCGCAAGGCTCTGAGCATAAGCCATTTTCTCACGTGCTTCCTTATCTTGGCCATTTGCAACCGCACGAGGTAAATATTTTGGAACAATACGCATCGCTTGAATAGCGAGTGCATCTGTTATTGGAGTTGCATTAATAGAAACATACGCTTCAATTGCATGAGTTAATGCATCGAGACCTGTCGCTGCGGTCAACTCAGCAGGCATACCTTCCATTAATTCTGGATCATTAATGGAAAGGGTCGGTGTTACATGTTTATCAACAATTGCCATTTTAACTTTACGCTCTGTATCGGTAATAATAGTGAAATATGTGAATTCACTTCCAGTTCCTGCCGTTGTATTAATAGCAACTAATGGAACTATTGGCTCCTCGGAAACATCGACTCCTTCATAATCATGGATTTTTCCACCGTTTGATGCCACAAGTGCAATCGCTTTACCAGCATCGTGAGGACTACCGCCACCTAGGGTGACAATACCATCACAATTTTCTTCTCTAAAAACTTGCAAACCTTTTTCAACGTTTTTGTCTGTTGGGTTTGGTTCCGCCTTCGGATAAATAGCAACTTCCACCCCAGCTTCACGAACAATATCCGCAATTTCTTCAGACAAACCTAAATTATGCAATCCTTCATCTGTAACTAGTAGGGACTTTTTCACACCAAGATCTTTAAGACGCTTACCGACTTCATTTACACTTCCTGCACCAAATAGATTAAGAGAAGGTGCTTGAAAAGTAGTCTGCTTATTAACCATATGATATTTATCCTCCTTCTACATTACTCTGTACACTCTTTATTATAGACAATCTTTTTACAATACGCCAACTTTTAAAGTGGACCCCATTGTCAAGACACGGATTTTACGAAAATAAGGTGGGGCCTCAGTTCTGTTCCTTCCCCGCTTTTCCGAGATCAGGTTCTGTCAAGGCGTACTGCCCTTGATAGGTTCTGACATCGGAAAGATAATTGTTCAAGGAGGAGCGGGGGCGCATCTAATGAATATGAATGGTGCCTGGTGTCTGATAGTCCAATGACTGATGCAGGTGCTCGTGGTTGTAGAATGCCATATAGTCACGGATATGCTGCCGTGCCTCCCTTGGCGTCCCATAGTCCTT
>NZ_JBHMAH010000023.1:0-2582 GCF_042429615.1 Salinicoccus siamensis | reverse complement strand
AACGTCAATCGGCTGAAGACCATCAAACGGATTATGTATGGCCGGGCCGGTTTCAGGCTGTTGAGACAGCATATGCTTTATCGTCCACTATAAATTTAAAATTTTGGCTATGTTCATCACAATCTATATATAAGCATTCCCCAACTTAGCGTAAGAGCCAAAATATGAATACCATACAAATAAAGTAGATGCGAAACGAAACACTAAGGAGAATGGGATGGAAATTCACGATTTCTTATAATTCTCTAAAGCAAATAAAGGCAATATGAGCTACCATAATATTTTTTAAGTTCTGCTATTATATAAAAATGCTATTTAACATAGTGTGCATTTAGATAGATGTAAAATAATCGGTGTTTAATGCGAATAACTGTAGAAAGTACAAATATAAAGTTCTCAGAATAAAAGTATAGCCTATTGAATAAATAATGGCCGTTTTCTGAATTTTTAAGGTAAAATATACGTATTAATCTTTCTTAGGAGGAATTTCAATGAAACTACTTTCTTCAAATGTAGTAACAACAGTTATATTACTTATACTTCTAGCGTTAGTTATATGGAATTATATTGATATATTCACCTACTTAACAGTGTCAATTATTGTAATTATTGCTTCGATAATTGTAGATTATAAAAAAAATAGAAAAAAGTAAATTCATAGGTTATAATGCAATTATCATATAAGAGGTGTTGTTAGTTATGAAGAAGAAAGTTTTATGCTTGATGATTTTTTCTTTGATTTTGTATCCGTTCTCAGAAACATTTATTACTCTTGGCGGTCAGGAAAAAGTACAAACTGCTGAAGCAAGTACAGAAGAATTAGAAGGAATAAATGAAGATGTGGTTTTCGAGGAAATGAATTCAAATCAATACGTTTATACTTATAGTAATGAGGGAGAAGATTATAAGAATATAGAAGTATTTGTAAGTGAAACGGAAGTCCATTCGGAAATTTATATGCTTAATAAAGAAACTCAAGAATACGAGCTGGTTGATTCAATTATTACAGTCGTAGAAAAAGATACCGTTAAACAAACCTCTGAACAAACAAACGAATATAGTGAAGTTCCCATAGAAGCAATGTCAGTAAATTTAAAAGATAGTATGCATTTTGAAGAAAATCTTTACCAGATTGCTGCCTCATCATGGAAGTACAATAAAACCTATACAGGGTCTAATAATCTAAAGCTACAAAGGTTTACAGTTGGTGCAATTGCAATAATAGTAGCAAGTATTACAAAATTACCGCAAACAGCTAGAACTGTAACTCAAGTAGCTAATCTTTACTTTCAGATAAATGCAAGCAAAGTAAATGCAAGCAAAGCATACTACAAAACAGTTGTATATAAAGATTCAAATGCTCCCCGTAATAGACCAAACTTTAAACATGTTACTACTTTCTACAAAAACTCAGCTCGAACGCAAGTATTAAAATCAAATGTAGTACGTCTAGCATGTAGCAGTACTTGCAATAGTTAAAAAATGAGTTGATCAATATCACCATAACAGAGTCCGAAACCATAATATTTCGGGCTCTGTAATTATATAATAATGTCATTTAAACTAATACAAATTTCCTTATATCATATGTCCGGCAATAAGGGTAGATCTATACTTGAATGTAGATGCATCGGTCAAGCTGGTGGCTCTCAATACACTGGAGCTGCCATACCGTTGCTTCAATTGGTCAATTGTGTGGTTCAGTTTTTCCTCTTTTAGATCCTTATCTGTATCAAATAGTGATATCTGCATGACTGAATCCGGTAAGAAGTTCGTTAGAGATACATTAATCGTCCTATACGAACTATGTGGGTCAGCCACTTTATTTAATTGGCTCCATATCAGTTGAATAATCTTATTAGAGTTGTTTGTTCCTGCCTTTATTGTAAACTGCTTTCGATAAATCTTTCCATCCTTTGTGCCAATAGAGAAAGAAATCGTACGTGCAAGTTGTTTATTTAACCTGATACGATAAGTCACTTCATCAACGTGTTCTATTAAAATCACATATAGTTCGGTAAGCGTATAATCTCGGAGTAGAATCTGACTTTTAGCGATCGAAGGGCGATGTGCTATGTGTTTATCTCTGATAAAGCTCTCATCTATGCCATTGGCATGAAGATGCCAATCGACCCCCACGATACCAAAATCTCTCTTCAAATATTTCCAGGAATAGTTTGCTAAATCTCCAACACTATAAATGCCCCTCTTGTTAAGGTTCATTTCACTTTTCATATTAATTCCCCATAGTTTTGACAGGGGTTTAATCCCCCACATTTTTTCTTCTACATCTTTATAACGCCATTCCGTGATGCCATCCGGCATTTTTTTTGCTTCAATATCCAATGCCACTTTGCTTAGTAAAAGGTTATCGCCAATACCAATGGCACACTGTATTTGTGTCACTTCATAAATTTCATTTTTTAAGTGCTTTGCAAATGCTTTTGGTGTCTTGGAAAACAGATGGTAACTATTAGTAATATCCATAAAAAATTCATCAATAGAATATTGGTGTAACCGTCAAGTAGAACTCAACACTTTATCCCAAATAAGATTCAACAGTTCATCCAAATTAAGACTCA
>NZ_JBHMAH010000011.1:0-111533 GCF_042429615.1 Salinicoccus siamensis | reverse complement strand
TTCAATATAACATGAAATTCACATGACGTTTTTTGTATCAAAGGTGGCTAAGTTCATTATAAAATCCACCGACTGATCTAAAAATGTTGTTTCTTTCGGGAGGAGATCATAACCGAATTCTGCCATAATAAGCTCTCCGTAGCCTGTTGCGATTGGGCATGCTGTCTTACCATCATAATAATGCGACGGGGCCTCATCCTGCATCCTTTGGAGCAGATTATCCACCAGTATCGGCACCTGTTCTTTGACGGCTGCCCCCATTTTGACCGTCGGCAGGCTGGAAGCATCTCCCAAAGAGAATACTGTTGTATATTTATTATGCATTAAAGTGTAGGGGTCAACATCGACCCATCCTTCCGGGTTCAACAGTTCTGTATCTTGAAGGATCGAAGGTCCGTGCATGGGTGGGGTGATGATCAGCATTTCAAATGGCACTTCATGATGCTCTCCAGTCAATCGATCTCTGAAAATTGCCTGTTTCCCTTCCCCATCCACTGAAATGAGTTCACTATTCAACTTATAATCTATATTTTTTTCATTGAATTGACCAATCAGATTATCATTGTATTTAGCTACAGGAAACAGTTCCTTTCTTCCGCTACGAAATACCAGTTCGACATTTCGATTACGCCGTCGGATATAGTCATTCATTGTAAATAATGAATTTTCCGCAGATACCCCTCCCTTGATCTCAGAAACTGGTTTTGAAATGACAATCTTCCCTTCTTCGACTTTCTGAAGGCATTCGAAAGTATATTCTACGTAATCATATAGATAATTGGTGCACACCCCATTTTTTCCAAGCGACTCAGGTGCGCCTTTGATGGCGTTATAATCCAATTCCAGGCCCAAGGCGATTATCAGAAAATCATATTGAACCGTCCTTTCATCTGTTCCCACCTCGCGCTTGATTGGATCTACTTGCTCTACATTCTCCTGAATCCAGTCCATGCCTTTTGGAATGACATCCTCCATTGCTTTCCACGTTTCTTTAAGTTCCATTTCCCCGCTTCCTACAAGCGGCCATTTAGGTTGAAAATAATGATGGGATTCCCGTTCTATTATAAGAATATCATTCTTCAAGCTTTTATCTTTTTTTAGAAGCCGGTTGGCTGAAGCTATGCCGCCTGTACCGCCTCCCAAAATCACCACTTTGTATTGACGCTTCATATAAATCTCCCTTTTTTCTTAACCATTCCCTGTCAGAACATATTCAAGCACTTTTCTTCCATTAATTTGTCTATAACGATGTAATATTATAAATTTCCTATATCGCATCACGTTACCGTGTAAAACCCCATATTATTAGGAAAACCAATAGATATTTATGCCTGTTATTATGCCTGCCATTATAACGGATGACGTTATTAAATGAAAAAATACGGGGCAGGAGCCCCGTATTTCTAGTATTGGTTTAAATAATGCTTCAATTCCCATGTTGTTACTTGTGAACGGTACATTTCCCATTCCAAACTTTTGTTTTTATCAAAATGCTTATGAATATGGTTTCCAAGTGCCTCTTTCATAGTCTCGTCTTCATTCAATGCCTTCAAAGCTGTATAAAGGGTGGAAGGCAAGTCTTGGACTCCTACAGCTTCCCTCTCAGCACGCGACATCTCATAGAGATTTAAATTGACCGGCTCTGGAAGTTCCACTTTATTTTTGATTCCTTCCAACCCAGCTTTTAGGATAACCGCCAATGCCAAATATGGGTTGGCTGCTGGATCTACAGATCTGATTTCTGCACGTGTTGAGAGCCCTCGGGAAGAGGGGATCCTCAATAATGGAGATCTGTTTTTACCGCTCCAAGCTACGTAGCTTGGTGCTTCATAACCTGGCACCAATCTTTTATAGGAGTTTACAATAGGATTGCAGATGGCTGTGAATCCGCGTGCATGCTCTAAAATCCCTGCCATGAAGTAGGACATATCCTGACTAAGGCCCGAAGCCTTACTCTCATCATAGAAAGCATTCTCCTTGCCTTTAAAGAGCGATACATTAAAATGCATCCCATTACCATTTACGCCAAATATCGGTTTCGGCATAAACGTTGCATGAAGGTTATGCTTCCTCGCAACAGTTTTGACTATGAGCTTGAAAGTCTGTATGTTGTCGCATGCAGTAATGGCATCCGCATACTTAAAGTCGATTTCATGTTGTCCTGGAGCACCCTCGTGGTGTGAAGCTTCTATTTCAAAGCCCATGTCTTCCAATTCAAGCACGATATCCCTTCTACAATTCTCTCCCAAGTCCGTCGGCGCTAAGTCAAAATAGCCTCCTTGGTCATTCAGTTCAGTGGTCGGTTGACCCTTATCATCTAGTTTGAACAAAAAGAATTCAGGCTCCGGTCCCAAGTTGAACGCACTATAGCCCATCTCTTCCATTTCTTTCAACACACGTTTTAAATTAGATCTCGGGTCTCCTTCAAAGGGTCGGCCTTCTATCGTATAAATATCACAAATGAGTCGTGCGACCTTACCTTTTCCAGCGGTCCATGGGAAAACACTCCAAGTATTCAAATCTGGAACAAGGTACATGTCAGACTCTTCAATTCGAACGAAGCCTTCTATTGAAGAGCCATCAAACATCATCTCTCCATCGAGCGCTTTACCCAGTTGGCTTGTCGGCACTTCAACGTTCTTGACGGTTCCGAGAATATCTGTAAACTGTAGACGGATATACCTGACGTTTTCTTCTTGCGCCATGTCGATGATGTCCTGCTTTTTTCTTTGACTCATTATTCACTCTCCCATAAATTTTAAGACTTTATCTGCATTGAAATTTGAGCATATACGTCATTACAGCAGTTGATGTTCTGCCAAAAATGTCCGATTCCCAAATCATATTAATATACTAGCACATGATTTTTCAGAAATCTAACATAAATTCAATCTAAAACTGATGTCATTAAAAGATAAAGACCGTTGGTTGTTCTCCTGAACTGTAACCCATAATTTAGACAGTTTAAAAAAAGCGTTATGCTGCGAGTAGATGACCTCGGTATTGTACCGGGGTCATTCTTTTTAACCCCCATTGGTATCTTTCATTATTATACTTATTGATATAATTTCCAACCGCATGCTTCAATGCTTCAAAGGACGGGCAGGCTTTATGGTCCACCATGTCTTTAAAGTGACCAAAGAAGGATTCCATGGGTGCATTATCCCAGCAGTTTCCCCGGCGGGACATGGATTGACGGAGACCCAGCTGTTTGACTCTGTTCTGGAACTCGAGGTGGGTATAATGGACGCCCTGATCGGAATGTATCATTGCTTCCGGATGAAACAACTCTACGGTTTCATTCAGCTGTTTGAGGGTTCTATAGACGATATCCATCTTTAGAGATCGTGAGACGACATGGGTAATGATTTCTTTCGTTGTACTGTCTTTGACGCAGGAGAGATATGCTTTTTGGCCGTTTCCATAGTAAATATAAGTGATGTCGGTCAGATACACTTTGCCCGGTTCATTTTGATTGAATGCCCGGCCCAACAAGTTCTTGCATGTGCTGTGTGCCTTTGTCGCTTTCAACATATGCCTGTACGGTTTGGCCTGTCTGATTGTTGCGGTTAAATGATATTTTTTCATCAATCGCCGGATCTTTTTGTGGTTCATGATGATGCCGTAATCATTCTCCAAAAACAGTTTGATTTGTAGTGCACCGACCTTTCCTTTTTCCGCATCAAAGATCTTTTCAATCAATGCCGCATCCTTATCGTCATTTTCCATTCTCATTTGCCTGCCTGCCTCTCCTTTTAACCACGCGTAATAGCCACTTCGGCTGACGCCCGAGAGCTTGCATAGGTGGGACACCATATTTTTAAGTGGATGCTTGCGATGGAGCTGTTCAATCAGTTCATATACTTCAGACGGTTTTAGTCTCGTCTCTGATGCTTCGCCTGCCTTTCGCGTGTTTCGAGCTTTTTTAGGAATTCATTTTCTGCCTCTAAATATTTAATCCGTGCTTCTGCCCGCTTTAATTTTTCTGCTGCTGAGCGCGCCGTGTCGGATGGCCGTCCTGTAGCCCCTCTGCCCCGGAAATCATTTTCCAGCCCGACTTCACCATACTTTTCATATGTTTTTCGCCACCGTCTGAGGGACCGGCCCGGTTGTTCTTTTCCAATAATAGCCAGGTCAAATCCATGGTCAATGAATATCCGGGTCGGTGTCCCCCCTGAAAGATAGGTTTGGACAGCCACCTTCTTGAATTCCGGATGATAGGTGATCGAACGCTCTGAGACTCTGAGAATGTTTGGATTCGTTTCCAACTGCTTTATTTCAAATGCTGAAAAATGCCGTGCCATAAGATGCCTCCGTTCCAATACTTTGTTTCATTATAAACAAGATCATTGAGTGGGCACAGAAAAACCCGAATAATGGACGTTTTTTATTAACTGTCCATTATTCGGGTTTTAGTTCATCCAATCAACGGTCTTTATATTATTTACCCTACTAGGCTGACTGCAAAGACTATCAATATTATGATAGGCAGTACAAATCTGAGCATAACCATCCACAATTTATAGAAACCATACATGCTACTAGTTTTATCGACATTGAGCTGGTGCATGATGACGCGGCGGTCAATTACAAATCCGACGAATAGAGTGGAGACAAGCGCTCCGATCGGCAACATGATATTTGAAACCAGGAAATCCACGCTGTCGAATATCGACTTGCCGAATATCAATACATCACTCAAAACTCCGTAGGAGAGGGCAGAAGGTATACCGGCTAGAAATACAAAGAAACCGAATATATAAGCCATACTGCGGCGCTTCCTCTCGTTGCCCTTTATCGCATTTGCCACATTTATCTCAATCATGGAAATTGAAGAAGTCAAAGTCGCAAACAGAAATGCCCCAAGGAAAAGAATATAGAATAGAAATCCAAGAGGAATCTCGCCAAATACTTGAGGCAGCACTATAAATACAAGCCCTGGCCCTTCTGCTGCTTCCATGCCAAGGGATGCAATGGCTGGAAATATTGCCAGTCCCGCCATTATTGAAATTGTGATATTCATAAGGACAATGGAAAGCGCAGACTGGGTCAAGTTATGTTCTTCCCCTAGGTAGGAGGAATAGGTAATCATAGTCGTTGCACCTATACTCAAAGCAAAGAATGATTGCCCCAATGCATATAATATTGCGGTCGAATCAATTCCACCCAAATCTGGCGTCAGAAAAAATGATATTCCTTCCATAGCTCCCGGTAACGTTACAGAACGGATGATTACAATCAAAAACAGAATGAACAATAAGGGCATCATCACTTTAGATGCGCGCTCGAGACCTTCTTGTACACCCTTTGCTACTATAAAGGCTGTCAGGAAGATAAAAACACCTTGCCCGATTACAGCATAGAGCGGGTTGGATATTATGCCTTCGAAAGCTGCTCCATAATTGTCAATCTGAATCAAATTGATGCTCTCTCCGAGTGCTATGACCAGATATATCAGAATCCAACCTCCAATGACACTATAGAAAGATAAAAGCAGGAAGACACCAATATTACCAAGCCAACCGAATATACGGTAAGATTTTTTGCCTCCGAGGTATTCGAATCCTTCAATGGGATTACGTTGACTGGCTCTGCCTATAATGAATTCTGATAGGAGAAGCGGCATGCCGATAAAAAGTGTCATTAGAAGAAAGACAAGAAGGAAAGCGCCGCCCCCGTGCTCAGCTGTCATGTACGGAAACCGCCAAAGCGCGCCCAAGCCAATTGCTGAACCTGCTGCAGCGAGCACAAAGCCTAATTTGGATCCCCATCTGGAACTATTCATACACTAACCTCACTTTATAGGTATATTTAATATGATTTTACACATACAGTTCCTAATATATTAGCACATATTCCATATGTTTGAATACTCTGCATCATAAATTGACTGTTAGAATCCAATGAATATTCTATTGCCCGCATCTTTTTTTGATCATCATATTGAACATTATCCACCCATTCCCTAGAATATGGTTTATAAATTTATCAGGAGTAGGGGACTCTCTCCACTAGCAAATGATTTTATGTATGCGTATGATTGAATTTCATTTATGATGATAATAAGTTATGGCTATTCTAAAAGAAGTGAAGCAATGGTGACAGATCGATCATGTTTTGCATGAAGATAAAAGCGCAGTTCAGTTACTAATAAATCCATTTGTGCTTTAAACTAGTTATAGGTATACTAGCTTTCACACCAAAAGAGCAGTGTTCGATAACAGGTAATAACGTGGAAAATATGAAATGGCAAAGTTGTTGATGCAGCAATGATTTCGTTTTTAACATGAAGATGAGGAGGGTGCTGCCTTGAAAATTACGACCAGGCGAGCCATTACCCGCTATGACAGTGCAGGGATGACAAGCATCGAGGATACACTCGTTGAAGAATTCCCTCTTACAATATATATAAATGATGTCGAATTTGCCACATTGGTGTGCTCTCCCGAGTATCTTGAAGAACTGGTGGTTGGATTCCTTGCCTCCGAAGGTGTGATCCGGCATTTCAATGAAATCGAATCAATAAACCTGGATGACAGAGGCGGCTTCTGCCATATTCACCTGTTTCGTGAAGTCGTGACCGATCACTTCACATATTCAAAGAGGGTGCTCGGCTCATGCTGCGGCAAAAGCCGTCAATTCTATTTCCAGAATGATGCTGAAACGACTAAAACCTCAATGTCCCGGACCACACTCACCCCTTCTGCCTGCATCAGTTTAATGCAGGAAATGCAATCTAGCAGTATGGTCTTCAAGAAGACCGGTGGCATCCATAACGCAAGCCTCGGCACCAAAGATGGCGCCTTTCTCCATCGGGGGGATATCGGTAGACATAATGCACTGGATAAACTATATGGTCATTGCCTCAGGAACCGAATTTCCGTAAAAGATAAAGTCCTCATATTCAGCGGCCGCATCTCATCGGAAGTGTTGACAAAAGCTGCTAAAATCGGTGTCGGTATCGTTTTAAGCAAGTCCGCTCCTACGAATCTAGCCATAAAGATGGCTGAAGATTTGAATATTACTGCAGTTGGATTTATCAGAGGAGATTCTTTCAATATTTACAGCCATCCTTGGCGAATAGAAAAAGAGTTCAGCTACTAGGCTGGACTCTTTTCTTATTCAGCATAATAATCTTGGATGAAGTTGTGCCCTTCCAGATCCAACCGTCTATAATGACCCTTCATGATATCCCCAATCTTACTCGCCCACTCAATATCGGAAGCATAGAGATGATCACCTGGGGACTCAGGGTTCCACCGCATTGCATAGAGGGTATTTTGACCCTTATCCAAATAGTTGTTTTTAATGAAATCAGCCCCACCTAGAATTGCTTTTTCCGGTTCATTCCATCCTGCGCGTACTGCATAGCTCGTTCCTGCTTCTACAGCTTCAAAATCAAATGCCCCAATACCGAAGAAATTATAATAGCGCTCCCCTTCCAGTTCCTGGCCTTGGGAAAGCTGTGAACGTCCATTTCCTGTCTCCAATTGTGCATGGCTGATGAGATATAATGCGTTCACGCCATACTTCGACTGGGCTTCCATGAAAGCTTCGCCTTGTCCTTCCAATATCCCTTTACCTTCTAAAATTTCATCCAGTTCCTCTGCTGATGTCTCCACAGGCTCTGTCAGCACCAAAAACTGGTAATGAGTGCCATCTCCAGGCAATCCCATCGCTGCTTCGATTTCTTCCGACGTTGCTTTTCGAGTGGTTCCCTCCTGCAATTTCAAATGTAGTGCATCGCTTGAAAGTTGTTTATCCAACGCGTCTTCGAATGAATTTGAATCTTTATTTTTTTTGATAAGGGTCATCTCCGAATCTACAAAAGACAAGAAAAATATCGCTATGATACCCATCAGTATCAAAATAGGTATATTCTCTCTTTGTTTTTTGCTCATTTATTTTTCTCCATACATCCAGTTTAGCCATCTAAAAAAGCATCTGAAGATCAGATGCTCACTCTCTCTGAATTAGATTGTTTAATCAATCCATCAACCATCACGCTCAAGCGCTCCCTGAGTGCTTCATTCTTAAGTGTATACCCTGTTTCAGTCTTTTCAAAATCTTCGTTGCATGTACAGACTTGAGTCGGAATCACCATCGCATGGACCCCTCTCATGACCATTCTGAGTTGCGTAAGGGGATCGGAATTGCGCATGCCACCGCTGTTGCAATATAGTGCCACCAATTTCATCTCGAACTCATCAATCGATAAATGGTCCAATGCGTTCTTCAATATCCCTGAAAATGAAGTGTGGTAGTTTGGCGTACCGATAATGACCGCATCCGCATCTTCTACAAGCCGCTTCAAATACTCTGTATCATCCGTCTTACCTTGCCCGAAGATCGGCATATTCAGCTCCCGCAAATCTATATGTGCCACTTCATGTTCTGGTTGTCCTACGAGACTTTCAATAGTTTCTGCAACTGAACGTGTATGAGAACCAGGGAAAGCACTCCCTGAAAGAATCAATAAATTCATCTCGAAAGACTCCTTTGCCCATTATTTTGCATTTATACATCATGATAGCATCATAGGCAGTTAAATTATACCCGCCGAAGGTTGTATTAAATAAACTGAGATTGGCAGCGACCGACCTCAGTTCATCAATTTATCGTTTAAATTTTTTAGTTTTGCTACTGTCTCTTCATCCAATTCATCAACTTTTACATCACCATCTATTATTGATTGAGCCTGATCAACAGAAATGTCGACCGCCCTACCGATTTGATATGCCGTCAATTTTTCGGTCATCAGGTCGAAGTTTAAACCAATGTCCATATATTCACCTTCCCCAATCAATTTCGTATGATTATAATTTATTATACCACAAGTCCATCTATATAGGGTAATTTAAAGGGGGTACATCTATTAGGAAACCACAAGATAAAGTCACATGCCTCCATATGGTGTACATGTTCCCGGAAAACAACACCTTAATGTGATAAATCATATAAGTGCAGTGGAGTTCGAACAGGGTGTACGTGTTCCATATATACAGAGTGGTTGTCTTAATGGAATATGACTGACTGAAGGTCCAAACGGGTAGGGTTTAAATATAAAGAAGGAGTGATCGAATGATTGAATCATTGTTCGCAAAGCAAAGACAATTTTTTCAAAGCGGAAAAACACTACCGATACCTTTCAGAATAGAAGCGCTCAAACAATTAAAACGCAGCATCAAATACCATGAGGAAATGCTCCTTGAAGCTATGAAAGCTGATTTCAACAAGGGCGAACCTGAAGCATATCTGACTGAAATCGGCTATGTCTACAACGATATCAACTTCACCATTAAAAATCTTAAAGAATGGGCAGAAACGGAGAGAGTTAAGACACCACCGACTCATATCGGCTCAACCTCCAGAATACACAAAGAACCTTTCGGCGTAACGCTGATTATTGCCCCGTGGAATTATCCATTCAATCTCACCGTATCACCACTTATTGGCGCTCTTGGAGCCGGTAATACAGCAATTCTGAAACCGTCAGAACATACACCTCATGTCAGCCGGGTCATCAGTCATATAATGGCATTGGCTTTTCCAGAAAAGCACGTTGCTTCAGTTGAAGGCGGAGTGGAGACCAATCAGGAACTCCTTGATCTTCCTTTCAATTATATCTTCTATACCGGTAGCTCACATGTCGGAAAAATTGTAATGGAGAAAGCGTCGCAGCATTTGACACCCGTCACTTTAGAATTGGGAGGGAAATCTCCTGCTATAGTAACTCGGCATGCAGACATCAAATTAGCCGCTAAGCGAATTGTCTGGGGCAAATTCCTAAATGCTGGCCAAACTTGTGTCGCACCAGATTTTGTCTATGTCGATTCGAAAGTAAAAGAACGACTAGTCACCCACATGAAGTATTACACAAGGAAGTTCTATGAAAAAGACTTCAATGAAGGACGTTACATGAGCATTGTAAACAGAAATCATTTCGATAGGATAAAAGAGCTTATGCAGGGTGATATCGTATACGGCGGACGCTCCTTAAGCAACACCCTTGCCATCGAGCCTACCATCATAGATAATGCCGATTTTGATCACCCGGCGATGCAGGAGGAGATATTCGGCCCAATACTCCCTGTCCTTGAATTCAACTCCTTGGATAAAGCGGTATTGGATGTAAGGGACCTCCCCGATCCGTTGGCATTCTATATATTCACTGATAAAAAAACTGAAGCCAAGCATGTAGTACGTGCTGTTCCTTTCGGCGCCGGTGCAATAAACGATACCGTCTTCCATCTGGCCAATCCACACCTCCCGTTTGGAGGACGCGGTAATAGCGGTATGGGAAATTATCATGGCAAATACTCATTCGACACTTTTACACATAAAAAGAGTGTGCTTGATCAGACTACCTGTTTCGACTTCCCATTCAGGTACCCAAGTTCAAAATTGTTCTCAAAATTCATTAAGTATATATGGAAATAAAGGAGGATGCCTAGGCATCCTCCTTTATTTTCTTATCCTCTATTTCAATTGAATACCTATAATCCCTCTTGTAGATGTTCTTGTAATTTCTTCTTCTCAATAAGCCTGAGACGTATATAAAATCCAATAGCTGCACAAGTCAGCCCTGCTATGATTCCAATCCAGAGCCCATAGAACCCAAACGCTGAATATGCGGCAAGAACATATCCTGTAGTCATTCCTATCAACCAATAGGATACGATTGCAATGATCGAGGGCCACACTACATCTTTATAACCCCTCAATATACCTTGAAAAGCTGCCTGCAGAGCATCAGAGAATTGATAGACGATGGCAAAGAGGAATAACGGCATCGTTATCATAACCACATCCGGATCTCTGGTGTACAGGTATGAAATGGGCTCCCTGAACAAGTACAGTACGATGGAAGCCACACCTACCAATCCAAGACTCGAAGCAACCCCCATCGTCCTATAAAGTTTTGCTTCTTCAAACCGTCCTCCACCTGCACTGAAACCAACAACAATAGTCATGCTCATCGAGATGCTGAGGGGCAGCATGAAGAGCATCGTTGTAAAATTCAAGACAATCTGGTTTGCAGCAATGATTTCCGTCGTGAACATGATGCCAATCAGTAACGTCATCATTGAAAAAATGCTCGTTTCTACAAATATAAGTATGCCAATCGGTATACCGACTGCAAGATGATGACCTATAACGCTAAAGTCAGGCAGAGTGAACCGCTTTAAAACTTGAAAATCCTTCAGCTTCTCGACTTTCAAGACCATGCCAGCTGCGATGAATAGTATCAACCAATAAGTAATCGCTGTGGCAACACCTGCCCCTACACCACCAAGTGCCGGTAGTCCAAATTTACCGAATATGAATGCATAGTTGAAGAATACGTTTAACGGCAATGATGTCGCTATAACGTATAGCGATATGCGCGTTAAACCCTGTGCATCAATGAAATTGCGCAGTACACTGAATAGAAATAACGGTAGTACACCAGTAGAAAGGGCCGCAAGGTATTTGTACGCAATATCATGGACTGAAGCATCCAATGACATCAGAACCAACAAGTCATCCAGGAAAAAGAAACCTAATACAGCCACGGAAACAGTCAAAGCACCGGCTATATACATCGCTTGGTTCACTGTGTGATTCACTTCATCTTTCAAACCAGCACCTAACAGTTGTGCAACAATTGCTGTAACGGCTAAAAGAACGCCATTGATCCCGGTGGAAACAGGGGCCCAGAAGCTGGAACCAATTGCCACCCCTGCCAAGTCAGCCACTCCTGCCCTTCCCGACATCATCGTGTCGACCAAGTTCATGGAATATAGTAGCACCTGCGTCATCAGTATCGGCCATAATATCGTGATGAATTGCCGCCACATCTCTCTTTTAGATTCTGTATGATACATAATGTCACTCCTCAACTCTCCATTAATCCACTATTAGAAAAGCAGACACTCTCCAACCTATAGCACCATTCCTGCAACAAATCCGGCAATGAGGACTGGGATATTAAGGAAAACGAAGGTAGGTACACAAGTATCCCATATATGATTGTGCTGGCCATCTGCACTTAAACCTGCTGTCGGACCAAGTGTCGAATCGGAAGCGGGTGAGCCTGCATCTCCGAGAGCACCAGCCGTGCCAATGATTGCAATAATGGCCGTGATCGATAGTCCAAGTTCCATCCCCATCGGAATAAAAATACTTGAGATGATCGGTATTGTAGCAAATGACGATCCTATCCCCATAGTGACGACCAGTCCCACGAGAAGCATTGAAATGACTATCAGAACCTTTTGGTCTTCCAGTGCACCTGCGATGCCATCAACCAACGAATTGACATGTCCGGTTTCTGATATGACAGACGCAAATCCGTTTGCTGCAAGCATTACAATGCCGATATATGCCATCATTTTGATGCCGGATACCAATTCATCATCAAGCTGTTGCCATTTGAACTGGAAAGATAAGAAGAAGACCATTATTCCAGCCAACGCCCCAAATATCATGGAATCGGTCATTATTTGAACGCTGAACGTTATAATGATTGCGATTATCGCAATGGCTATGGTCTTGCCGTTGATTTGTTTAGGCGTGTCGCCACCAATTTCAAGCGTTTTATAATAACGGCGTTTCCTATAGAAGAACAGTGCAACAGCCAGTCCTGCCACGAAGCCAGCCGCGGGTATGATAAGCGCAGGAGCGACTTCGCTAAAAGCAATTTCAACCCCTGCTGATTGGAACCCGGTCACGATGGTATTTTGGAATATCTGTCCAAATCCGATCGGCAGCACAACATAGGGGAAGGTCAATCCGAAAGTCAAAACGACTGCGATGAGACGACGGTCAAATCCAAGTTCATTCATCAGGCTCAGCAAAGGCGGGATTAATATGGGGATAAAGGCAATATGTACCGGAATCAAGTTCTGACTCATTATGGAGATTGCCAATAAGGCAAAAATAATCGATACTTTGGCGACAATCCGTGCTTTTTTGGATTGTTCTTTTTTCAGGATTCTGATGATGAAACCCACCAGCACTTCCGTGATGCCGCTATAGGCGATTAAAGCTGCAAATCCGCCAAGCAATGCATAGCTCAATGCTATTTCTGCACCACCAACGATTCCTTCCGTAAAGATGCTGATAACCTCTCCATACCCCATGCCGGCCACAAGACCACCAGCAAGTGCGCCTATGAAAAGGGCCAGTACCACATTCAATCTAAATAGGCTCAATAATATCATTACCAGTACTGCAATCAGAACTGCGTTCACAATCAGACACCTTCCGTTCTTTGGGAATTATAATATTGTAATACTAAAGAGTGAGCAAAGTTTTGTCAATGCTTGTATATAGCCACGCTTTTGCAAATGTAGCTTAAAATTATGGTAGGAGCCCTTATGTTTAGTTGAATTATCCACCGGGAACTTAATAGGGATTATGTAAATGGATTGGAGGAAATTTCATGAAACCATTCATTAGACTCTATAAAGATCAGGATGTCTTCCAAAAAGCCGTAGACACGCTTATCACTAACAATGTAAATCGCAGTGATATCTATATCCTTTCATATGATTATGATTACACCAAGGAAATTGTCAGCAAAATGGGTATCAACACAGCCGGGGTCATTGAAATGGGAGTCAAAGAAAGTATAAAAGCTGCTTTAGAAGAAAGGGATAAAACCATGAGAAAACAATTCCAGGATTTCGGTTTCAGCGAAGGTGAAGCCGAGCGCTATGCAACTAGTTCCAATGAAGGAGAGACAGTTTTAATCGTGACAAATAACACCGATCTGGAAAAATACCTGGACTGATATGTAGAAGCCGCTTCTATCTAAAAGCGGCCTCTACTACTTCTAACAATCTTCCACAACAGCCCTCTCTAAGCCGGAACTGCTCCTAGGAAATGAGTTTCAACCCTACAACCGCAGAAATAATCAATAGTATGAAAAAGATGCGTCGCCAATCTCTGGACTCCCCGAAGAAGAACATCCCAAGAAGTGCGCCTCCGGAAGCCCCTATTCCCGTCCACACAGCATACGCCACGCCCATCGGCAATGTTTCCAGTGCGATTGCCAGGAAGAAGAAGGATAACCCGAAACATAGGAGTAAGAGGGCCAAGGCAGTGAGCGATTTGTCGTTATGCAATTTATTGATGGAAAGCACACCGCATACTTCAAACATTCCAGCTACTATAAGTGATATCCAAGCCATACTACTCCCCCTGCCTTTCCTTGTCATCTGTTACTATCTTCAAGCCTATTACGCCCACCAATATCAATGAAATCAAAGTGATCTTCAATGGTAAAAAGGGCGCGCCAAACAAGATGATTTCAGAGAGTACAGTCCCAAATGCACCCAGTCCTACGAAAACTGCATAGACTGTACCTACAGGTAGATATTCTCCTGCATTAATCATCAAGTAGAAACTGACAAAAATCGCAATGCCTGTAAACAGCCAATGATACCATGAGGTTGAGTGGGTCAAACCAATCACCCACCCTACTTCAAAAGCACTCGCAATAAATACTTTTATCCATTGTATACTCATCATTTTCCTCCTAATCCGTAAAAAAGCCTGGGAGAGAATAGATTTCTCTCCCAGGCTTTTGTCCCTCCGTGTCATGATCCGCTCATGCGCCATCTCTCGGACCAGTCCCATTGGATGGCGGAACCCTAGATGGCTTTATATGAATTTACTATAAAGTTTAACTGGTTTTCTAGAGATTCTCAAGCACACAATCTTTGGAGTCATTCACACTGTAGCTACATCGTCTACATCTTTAGCGCTTCCACGAGAGACCGTCCACAAATCTGGTAATATCTTCAAAAAGTGTTTCCTCTTCCCGGCTACGTGTCATGAGATGGCTTGTATCTGAATATCCTTTGACATGTTTTTCTTCGATCTGCAATTCATCAAAAATCTGCAGCGCACTATCCCTATATGACTCAGCATCTCTCTCACCGTATTTTACCGCTACGGGCACATCGATTTCCGATAACCGCCCATGTACTTCATCAATCATTGTTTTGAAATCTTTTAGGCCCTCCATAGGCGCTTCTTTGATTTCCTTAACCTTTTCTTCTATCTCTTCATCTGAATGCCCAACGAACTTCATGAAATTGCGCGTGTAATTTATCATTCTTTTATTGATGCCATCATTATCCTTATCCATAGGTACCGACATCGCCACTATTCCTTTTATACCTTCAAGCTCCTCGCCCGCTTTCAAGGAAAGGAGCCCTCCAAGAGAGACCCCAGCAACCGCAATTTCGTCATGACCGTTTTTCTTGAGGTCATCGTAAGCTTCTTCTACATCCTGCCACCAATCTTGAGGGCCCACCTTTGCCATTGCATCAGGACCCGTACCATGTCCTGCCAGACTGGGTGCCGATATTGTGTAGCCTTCATCCTTCAAATGTTCTGCCAAGTTCTTCACATCCCTTACTGTACCCGTAAAAGAATGCAATAGGATGATCGCCCTATAACCACCTTCATGATATATCGGAGCAGGTTTGACAATCTTCATGCTCATTCCCCTTTTCGTTGTTTCATTTTCCTTATTAGATACTTTGCCAAACATCCTTAAAATTTTTTAAAATATTTGACAATTAAATGTTCCCTATAGTATTATAGCTCTTAATTCAATATTCACTTATCAAGAGCGGTGGAGGGATTGGCCCTATGAAGCCCGGCAACCTTTTAGGTAAGGTGCTAAATCCCACAGGCATGTCCTGAAAGATGAGCGACTCAAGAGTCTCCCTTTATCTTTGGGCAGACTCTTTTTTAATTTTAATATATTATCTGGAGGTATGGAAATGTCGAAACACTATCGATTTGAAACAAAACAGTTGCATGCAGGCCAGGAAGTAGATACGGACACCAAATCACGCGCGCTCCCAATCTATCAGACCACTTCTTATGTATTCGATGACACTAAGCACGCGGCCGAACTATTCGGTCTTCAGGATGCCGGCAACATATATACGCGCATCATGAACCCTACGACTGCAGCACTTGAAACACGGGTCTCGGATCTTGAAGGCGGGGTTGGGGGTTTGGCTGTCGCATCAGGCATGGCTGCAATCAACTATGCCATCCAAGGTGTCGCTGGTAACGGAGACCATATCATTTCAACGACCAGCCTGTATGGAGGCACACATACGCTATTCAACCATACCTTCAAGAAATTCGGCATCGAGACAAGTTTTGTTGACACAAAGGATATTGATAACGTTTCACGTAAAATTAAACATAATACAAAAGCGATATTCATTGAAACAATTGGCAATCCTGAGGGCAATATAGAGGATATTGAAGCATTGGCTGAGATTGCTTCAACTCATGGTATTCCTCTCATTGTCGATAACACATTTGCCACACCTTACCTTTGCCGTCCACTTGAGCACGGAGCTAATGTTGTTGTCCATTCTGCCACCAAATTCCTCGGCGGGCATGGCACTTCCATAGGCGGCGTGATTGTGGACGGTGGGAATTTCAATTGGAACAACGGCAAATTCCCAGGTCTTACTGAACCCGATGACTCTTACCATGGGCTTGTTTTTACCGAGGCATTCGGTCCGGCCGCTTACGTGTTCAAACTTCGAACTACATTATTACGCGATACAGGTGCTGCGATATCTCCTTTCAATGCATTTTTACTGGTGCAGGGCATCGAAACATTATCTTTAAGGATGGAAAGACATGTTGAAAATGCAAAAGCCGTAGCAGAATATCTCGAAGATCACGAAAAAGTACAATGGGTGGATTATGTGGGCCTTAAGTCCAGTAAATATAACGCTCTGCAGAAAAAATATCTTCCAAAAGGCGCCTCCGCCATATTTACTTTCGGGGTGGCGGGCGGGTATGAAGCCGGAAAATGTTTCATTGAATCTTTGGAGCTCTTTTCCTTACTCGCTAATGTCGGTGATGCAAAGTCCCTGGTGATCCATCCCGCCTCTACGACACACTCGCAGCTCGACGAATCTGAACAGTTGAAAGGCGGAGTGAGACCTGAGGCCATCCGCGTATCTATAGGCTTGGAACACATCGATGATATCATTGGTGACCTCGAAAAAGCTTTGGATGCGATTTAAATGCCGATAAAAATAATTGAAGGCCTACCTGTCAAGTAACACTTGCACAATGAAAATGTCTATACGATAGAAGAGCATCGTGCACATACTCAAGATATTCGCCCGCTACGCATTCTTATTCTGAATCTGATGCCTAAAAAAGAAGAGACGGAGTTACAGCTTCTCCGTCTCTTGGGCAATACACCACTGCAGGTCGATGTGGATTTCATGCATATGAACAGCCATATCAGTAAGAACACACCCACCAGCCACCTTCAGAAGTATTATCACACATTCGGGGAAATAACTGACAGACAGTATGACGGCATGATTGTGACTGGCGCGCCAGTCGAAAAACTGGATTTTCACGAAGTGGATTATATAGACGAATTGCGCGATATAATGAAGTGGTCTGAAACCCATGTATTCTCAAGATTCTTCATCTGTTGGGGAGCCCAATTCGCATTGAACCATTATTTTGGCATCCAGAAGTTTGTGCTTTCAGCCAAAATATTTGGTGTATTCGACTATGATAACATCAAACCGTACCATCCCTTACTGAGAGGGTTCGATGATGTCTACCGAGTCCCTCAATCTAGGCATGCCCAAATAGATTATAGGGCGGTTCAGCATACAGAGGGGCTTGAGGTATTGACTAGCCATGACCGCTTCGGCCCGGACATAATGTGTACTGATGACCAGCGTGATCTCTTCGTCCTCGGTCATCTGGAATATGGCCGCACCACTTTAGAAGAGGAATATGAAAGAGATTTGCGCACGGGTGGAAAAATTCTGCCACCCTCCAATTATTTCATCGAGGACGACTCTGATTCCAGACCTGTGTTCTCCTGGAAGAGCCATGCCCATCTCCTTTTCAATAATTGGATCAATGAAACATACCAAAATACCTATTACGACCTCACACGACTTGAGGAATAATAACGGAAAAGCCTCTGAAACTGGATCCAGTTTCAGAGGCTTTCTACGTAATGTGTTTTATATTTCATGGGAGATTTTACTTGTTTCAAAATTTTCCTGTTGTTTTTTTCTGGAGAGCGCCATGAGATGTTTGAAAAATGAGTCGGCGTATTCTTTCAAGGCATCATCCTGAAGTTTATTTACATTCCTGCATATCACTTCTTCTTCACGTGTGCCATCAAACACTGGTATGCCTTGTGCAATTTTACATTCTGCTATTTCCTCTGCAACTTCCATACGTGCTTCAAACAGAGCGATCATTTCTGTATCTATCTCATCAATTTTCCCTCTCAACTTTCCATGAGTGTTCATGGCGTTCCCCTCCTTTATCCTATTGTTGGATAACTTGTTGATTATCAGCTGTTTTCTTTTCGATGTCGAGCAGCATATTTATCGATTGCATCAAGTCACCGAATTCATCAGGCGTCAAACACTGCTGGCCGTCACTCCATGCATTCTCAGGTTCTTCATGGACTTCTATCTGCAGCCCATTGGCACCTGCCATGACAGCTGCTTTTGCCATTGAAGGGATGACATGTCTGACGCCCGCAGCGTGGCTAGGGTCAACAATGATTGGTAGATGGGATTCTTTCTGCATGACTGGCACTGCCTGAATATCCAAAGTGTTGCGCGTGGCCGTTTCAAAAGTCCGGATTCCCCGCTCGCAGAAAATGACATTGTCATTGCCGCCGGCCATGACATATTCTGCAGACATCAACCACTCCTTCATCGTTGCCGACATTCCTCTCTTCAACAATATAGGTTTATCGGTCTCACCTACTGCTTTGAGAAGGTCGAAATTCTGCATATTCCGCGCCCCTATCTGTATAACGTCCACCGTATCTACAAATTCATCGATGTATTCTGTAGACATGAGTTCAGAGACGATCGGCAAGCCGGTTTCCTTCTTTACAACGTCGAGGATCCTCAATCCTTCGAGACCAAGCCCTTGGAATGCGTATGGCGAGGTTCTTGGCTTGAACGCTCCGCCTCGGAATGTGTTTGCACCAGCTGCTTTAAGCTTTTGTGCGAGTGCCACCATGTCATCTTCATGTTCAACGGAACATGGGCCGGCACAGACCATGAAATTCTCTGCACCTACCTTCACACCATCTATATCAATGACACTGTCATCTTCGTGAAACAGCCTATTGGCTTTTTTGTATGGAGCCTGTATACGATGGACACCATCCACAATCCTATATTTCGCGAAATCATTTTCTGTAACATTGGATGTATCCCCGATCAGCCCGATAACAGTCCGGTTTCTCCCGTCAGAGCGATTCACACCGAAACCTGCATCCTCTATATTACGTATAAGCTCCTGTATCTCACTTTCTTCTGCACCTTGTCCAACATGAATGATCATATTGCCAACCTCCCATTAGATAAAATCTTGATAAAAAAACCGCCACCTATTTATATAAATAAGTGGCGGTTCAAGTTGAATAAAATTATATTGCCGAATTCTAGCCACTTATTTTATATAAATGGCTAGACATCACAAAATGCTTTAGCCATCATTGATACAAACAGAATATGTTTTACGTTTGTACGCAATGATGAGTACAAACGGCATCAAAAATAGCTAAAATAAAATCGATTATGTTGTTGGTGTTTTATGTGTCCCATTATAATCGCCTCTTTTGAGATGTGTTGAGAGCAATTATAACCACCTATGATTTATTTGTCAATACAGAATTGTCAGAATTATATGGATTGATTTGGAGCCCTTTTACGCTTATACTACTTTAATACATTTAAAATGGAGGTATTCAATGAACATAGTCATCGTCGGCCTTGGCAACATCGGAGGGTCTTTCGCGCTCAATCTGGCTAAACATGCACCGGAGCATGAGGTGTTCGGTATTGATGTCGATAAGGAGGCACTCCTTTATGCAGAACAACAGAATATAATTTCTAAAGGCTATCAGAACCCGGAAGAGATAATTCCAAAAGCAGATCTCATCATATTTTCAGTCTACCCTGGAATTCTAAAATCGCTGATCGAGAAATACATCCCTTACATGAAAGAGAATACCATCATTACCGATGTAACAGGCGTTAAACGGACATTGATCAACCAAATCGAGCCGCTTTTGCCGGCCACAGTCGACTTCATCTTCGGGCATCCCATGGCTGGGCGTGAGAATCGGGGCCTGCATTTTTCAAGTGCTGAAGTTTTTGAAGGTGCAAACTACCTTCTAACCCCTACAGAACGGAATCACAGCAGGAACATCAACACCATTAAAGAACTGGTTCAACAGATGGGGTTCAAGGAGGTTTCCTTGATTACGCCCGAATTCCATGACGAAGTCATCGGCTTCACGAGTCAACTTGCACATGTCATAGCACTCTCGCTCATCAACAGCGACGACCCAAAAAGAGAAACTAAAAGATATACAGGCGACAGCTACCGGGACTTGACACGCATCACCAACATTAATGAAGCGCTTTGGCCTGAACTTTTTGTGATGAATAAAGATTACCTGATGGAGCATATAGAACGCTTTAAAGATCAGCTAAACCATTTATCAGATGCCATTGAAAATGAGGATTTCAATGCAATGAAAGAAATGATGATTGAAGCACGAAGCAGGTATCATGATCTGCACAATTAAATCACATCCCTGAATAACAAGATTAAGTGCCATGCATTCAATGCATGGTTTTTTCATCAGTCACTTCAAGTAGAAACATGAAACAACACAGATATATTTATCGTCCCACAGCCTATAAATTAATTATTATGCAATATAATAAATATTTATTTGATTAATATACAATTTTATGTATAATTACCTTAATAACTTTAATTAGGGGATGATTACTTGGGACGGCAAAACAATTAGAAATCATACAGTTCCACAATAGAAACTTTTTAAAGGAGCGCGACTTCTCAAAGGAACAACTGGAATTACTCATTGATTTCGCTGAACATCTGAAGCTTAAAGAAAAACACGGTATTCCACACCGCTTCATGAGCGGCAAACATCTCGCAATGATTTTCGAAAAGCAGTCGACGCGTACACGCTCAGCCTTCACAGTAGCTGCCGGCAAACTAGGCGCGCAAGTGGAGTATTTAAATAAGGATGATATTCAGCTTGGGGCTAAAGAGTCTGTAGAAGACACTGCAAAAGTACTAGGTTCGATGTTTGACGGGATAGTGTATCGCGGGTTTGATCAGGCAACGGTCGAATCACTTGGAGAACATGCGGGGGTGCCTGTATGGAATGCACTCACCAATGAGTGGCACCCTACGCAGATGCTTGCCGATTTTCTGACTATCAAAGAACATTTAGGGGACTTTCATGGGAAGACCGTAACATTTGTTGGAGACGGTCGAAACAACATCTCACATTCCCTTCTTATAACGGGCGCGATACTCGGGGTGAATATCAATATAGTAGCGCCAAAAGCACTGCAGCCGAGCATCAGTATTCAGAAACTAGCCTGTGAAATCAAGGAAGACTCTGGAAGCAGCATATTGGTCACTGAAAATATTGAAGAGGGTGTATATGGCAGTGATATCATCTATACAGATGTCTGGTGCTCCATGGGGGAAGAAGATGCTCTTGAGGAACGATACACCCTGCTCCACCCTTATCAGGTAAATCAGTCATTGATTGATATGACAGGCAAAGCCCATACCATATTTCTTCATTGCCTCCCGGCCATACACGATACAAAAACGGACATGGGGCGCACTGTTTTCGACAAATTTGGGATGGATGGTTATGAAGTCACTGATGAAGTTTTCAGGAGTCCTTATTCAAAAGTGTTTCAGCAGGCAGAGAATCGCATGCACACGATTAAAGCACTGCTGGCAGCGACATGCGGCGACGTATACTGAAGAAGCGGTTATTTCACCGCTTCTTTATTTTATCCAGTTTTCCCACTTGACGCGCACACCTGACCTTGTGAAGTCACCCTCCTTTATACCTACAGGGGTATTTGACAGATCTGGTTATAGTACCTATAATATATATATAATTAATTAAGAAGGTGATGGTTTGACTTCAATCCAGGAAAAGAAAGTTTATGATAAAGCTGTCATGAATCGTATACATCGCTTGCAAGGACAGATTAATGGTGCTTTAAAAATGATGGAAGAAGGCAAAGACTGTAAGGATGTAGTCACGCAATTGAGTGCTGCAAAAAGTGCCTTAAACCGTACTATGAATGTTATTGTCAGTGATAATCTCGTTCAATGCGTAAAAGAAACGATGAATGATCCAGATGAAAATACAGATGATCTTGTTAAGGAAGCAGTAGAGCTCCTGAATAAGAGCAGATGATTTCATCTGTTTTTATTCCCCTAAAATATACCCTGTCGGGTATTTGACAACTCCCAACTTACTTGTTATTATACCCCTATAGGTATTTAAAAGCGAAAGGATGATCAGTAATTATGAGCAACACGGCTACAAAGTATCATATTAATGATGCAGATCAATTAGTTGAAAAAAATGAATATCTGCTCGATGTAAGGGAACCCTTCGAGTATGAGATGGGGCATATCGCCAACGCCGATAACATTTCAGTAAATGAATTGGAATCGCGCTTGGACGAGCTTCCTAAAAATCAGAGAATCCACGTATATTGCCAAAGAGGCAAGCGTGGTGCTGATGCAACAGATATCTTGAAGCGCAATGGTTTTGATTCAATCAACCTTGAAGAAGGTTACAGCCAGTATAATGGAAAGTATGACAGCGCTGATGAAACGACTGCTGTTGACCAGACTTCAGGGAAAAATCTCACCATCGATCCCGACAGGGTCAAAATAGAAGCAAGTGGCCTACAATGTCCGGGTCCACTTCTCAGGGTAAATGAAGTTATGGATGGATTAGAAGATGGTCAACAGATGGAAATGACCGTAACTGATTTCGGTTTCTGTACCGATGTTGAAGCTTGGGCGCGTAAAAAGGGACACTTTATCCTTAAAAACGAAAAGGTCGGCGAAAAAGTGGTAGTAGTACTTCAGAAGAATGATTCCGAAGATAAAACTGCTTCTGAAGGGCATCAGATGGTTGAAACTAAAGATGGGGCCACTATGGTCGTATTCAGTGGAGACCTCGATAAAGCATTGGCCTCCTTCATCATCGCCACAGGTGCCAAAAGCATGGGTAAAGATGTCACGATGTTCTTCACGTTCTGGGGACTAAACGTCATCAAGGACCCGAATGCCCCAAGAAAGAAAAAGACGGGACTCGATAAAGCTTTCAGCATGATGATGCCGAAATCAGCCTCTAAACTCCCGATATCCAACATGAATCTATTCGGACTCGGTTCCAAGATGATCCAGCACGTCATGAAAAAGAAACGCGTCGATGCACTCACCGAAATGATAGACAAAGCAGATAGACTCGGCGTCAAAATGGTAGCATGTACAATGAGTATGGATATAATGGCAATAGAGGAAGACGAACTGCTTCCCAATGTTAATTTCGGTGGAGTAGGCACCTATCTTGGCGATGCCGAGAATGGAAACTTGAACCTGTTCATCTGATTAGGAGTATACGATGCATTTAAAACAATCAATTCAAGGAGTGTACATTAATGTTCTTTAAACAATTCTTCGACAAGAAACTTGCACAGACATCCTATATGGTAGCTTGCCAAAGAACAAAAGAGGCTATGATCATCGATCCAAAACGCGTCGTTGATGAATATGAAGAAGTTGCAAACGCAGAGGGATTCAACATTACACATGTAGCTGAAACCCACATTCATGCTGACTTTGCTTCTGGTCTACGTGACGCTGCGAAAAGGTTCAATGCCACTGCATATGTATCCGACGCGGGCGGTGAAGATTGGAAGTACGAGGATATGCCTGCCGATACTGTATATGTAAAAGATGGGGATATCATCAATGTAGGCAATGTAGAACTGAAAGTAATGCATACCCCTGGGCATACACCAGAAAGTATTTCATTTATACTGACGGACCGTGGTGCCGGCAGTGAAGAACCAATGGGCATATTTACTGGCGACTTCCTATTCGTTGGTGACATCGGCCGTCCTGACCTATTGGAAGAAGCAGCAGACATGGAAGGCACTACTGAAGAGGGTGCCAACGCAATGTTCGATTCCCTTAAAAAATTGAATGACTTCCCAGATTTCATGCAAGTATGGCCTGGCCATGGCGCGGGCAGTGCATGCGGTAAATCATTGGGCGCAGTCCCCTTGTCCACTCTCGGATATGAGCGGAAGAATAACTGGGTATTCGATTATGAGGACAAAGAGGATTTCATCAAGGAATTGACGAGCGACCAGCCCGAACCACCTAGCTATTTTGGACAAATGAAGAAAGTCAACAAAGAAGGTCTTCCAGAGTTTAAAGTGAAAGATGTGGAAATAGGCACACCTGATGAACTGCCTGGTCAAGTGTTCGATCTCAGAAGTAAGGAAGCGTTTAAAAAAGGCTTTAAAAAAGGAGCCATAAATATTCCCTACAATGATAAATTCCTACAGTTCGCAGGATGGTATGTCGATTTTGATCAGCCAATGACCGTTATCGCAAACCCTGAAGACAGCAAGGCGTTACAGAAAGATCTAGCATCCATCGGTTTTGATGACTTGAAACTGATTGTGCCTGAAGATAAAGCTGATAAATATTCCGATGACTCCTACGATAATATATCTCCTGAGGCGTTTGCCGAAAACTATAAGGATAAAAATGTTCTTGATGTCCGTTCGACTTCAGAATATGAGGGCGGTCATTTGGAAAATGCACACCATGTTCACTTCGGCCACCTCGAAGAAAAAGAAGTGCCGTTCAATACCGACGAGCCAATCTATGTGCATTGTCAATCAGGTGTACGTTCAGCAATCGCTATGAGCGCATTGAAAGCGCGCGGTTTTGAAAACGTAGTGAATATAGAAAAAGGCTACGCCGGCATCAAAGAAGCGATGAAGTGATGGATATATCTTTCATCATAGTGATATTTCTGATTGGATTCATCGGTTCCTTCATATCAGGTATGGTTGGAATCGGGGGATCCATCATCAAATATCCTATGCTGCTGTATATCCCCCCTTTGTTGGGGGTGACGACTTTCACTTCCCATGAAGTTGCAGGTGTAAGTGCCGTTCAGGTGTTCTTTGCAACAATAGCAGGAGTGTGGGCTTATAAAAGCAGTGGCTACCTTAACATGAGATTAATCGCATATATGGGGGGCGCCATCCTGATTGGTAGTCTGATAGGTGGATATGGTTCTGAGTTCCTTACAGAAACCCAGATTGATATCGTCTACGCTATCTTAGCAACTATAGCCGTTGTCATGATGTTCCTTCCAAAGAAGGAGGCTCCCTTCAGCCCAGGAGATGACCTTCAGTTTAATGGTCCACTGGCCGCTGGCCTGGCTTTGATAACCGGTGCGGCGGCTGGCATTGTAGGTGCAGCTGGAGCATTTATACTGGTACCTATAATGTTGATTGTCCTTAAAATACCCACACGGGTCACCATAGCCACCAGTCTAGCAGTGACATTCATTTCTTCGATTGGTGCTACTATAGGTAAAGTCGTTACCGACCAGGTGCTCTACGGCCCTACGGTCATTATGATTGTTGCTAGTCTTCTTGCAGCACCGCTAGGAGCAAAAGCCGGACAGAATATGAATACTAAAGTCCTGCAATGGATTCTGGCCCTGATCATTCTAGGTACAGCAATCAAAATTTGGACAGAAGTGGTTATGTAAAAAGGTCTGCCTAATAAGGCAGACCTTTTATCTTTTCTGATTTATTGTATTATTGGTAGTGTTATATTGATGTTATATCAGCGCTAAAGCAGTTATACGCACGATGAATTCAGGAAGCGATATAGTCGGTCTGGTAAGCAAGCTGCTTGTTGAATAATACATTTGGCGTTATATTGTCCCAGATAAAAACTGTGGTAGCTGATTACTTAATTCGTTTAAATGTTTCTGAAATTGATGTTTCTGTCATAGGTCCCGTGTATTTAGATACTATAATTCCTTCCGAGTCTATGAAATACGACGTCGGAATCGACACAACCTGATAGGTGGTGCTCACCATCCCATCTTCATCAATTGGTACAGGAAAGTTTAATCCATATTCTTTATAAAACTTCATCATATCTTGCTCACTGCTTTCCTGATGCATCATGTTCACAGCTACGATTTCAACCTCATCCTTGTTCTTCTCATAGAAATTCTTCATATGCGGCATTTCCGCTTTACAAGGTGGGCACCAGGAAGCCCAAAAATTAAGCATTACAGGCTTATCTATGGCATTAAGCGAGATCGCTTCGCCATCATAACCCTGCAATGTAAAATCAGGGGCTTTAGATCCTATATCAAGCCCTGTTTCCGGATCCGACTCCAAAGATTTGCTGACACGTGCGTCTTCTGTAATAGCTTGATAGATGGTAAAAAAGAGCGCACTTAAAATTATCGCAACGATAATATAATGTCTATATTTCTTCATCTTCTCCTCCTCTATTCACAGTAAGAGAAAGATAAAGGATACTTAGGACGATGAGCCATTGCAGCAGGCTGAGGCTGAATATTTCAGCACCGTTATAGATAAAGAAACGCATGATCAACTGCAGTACGAGTAACGTTATGGCAGAAATTAATATGATTCTTATATGCTTCCATTTGAAATATATGAAAATAAGCACAGCAAGTGACATCACGGTCAGGAAAATGTAATGCCATTGGCCGAAAGCCCGAAGTTCAAGAAGACCATAGAAGGTATAGAAGGCAACGATGAATATAGCATATGCTTCTGCATGAAATAATGTCTTCATCGTATAGAACATGTATATGAAAGCAGCCACCATAGCTATAAGAAGACCAAAGGGCCCACCATCAAAATAGAAGATGCCCAATGGGTTATCGAGGAACTCACTCCAGCTGAACAATATATAGGTTCCTTTATGGACTAGAAAGACAATTATAAGTGCATTTACCCATTCATTGAACAGTTCCTTCTTATACTCAGCTTCCCACAACATCAGGTAGCTGACCAGCAGGCTCAATAGAAGTACAATATATATCCCCGGTATTGATATTGTGCCAACATTAAATGATTCGATCATACCATCAACCCAATTCTTTATGATTTATCAAGACGATTTCAATCATCCCATGAAATAACCGGTGAATAAAGTACATTGCCTCATTTCAATTTCCTGACCCCAAATCCCACTATATTGTCGTAAATATTTGCAGAGAGCAGTTTACCGGCTAAGTTAAGTGAGAGCGATCCACGCGTTGTCCTATATACAGATTTAACACGGCTGTTTAATAATGCATCATACATTATATCCCGCGTTTTCGTCATCTCCGGCGCACGGTTGAAAGCTCTCATCATAAATGCTTTCATGTTCTCCATCTGTTCACTATAGTCCGCCCCTCCATCTTCCATATGATTCCGGTTAAAGGCAGTTTCTCCAAACGATGTTTTCACGACTCCAGGTTCTACCATCACAACCTCAACACCCAAATTTTTCACTTCCTGCCTGAGCGCAGTGCCTATTGCTTTTATACTGTGCTTAGTTGCGGCATAGTAGCCCATGCCAGCACTCGAAATATGCGCTGCAGAAGAACTGGTTATAACGATTCTGCCTTTTCTACGCTGACGCATCGAAGGCAAGACTGCCCGGATGGTTTCTACCGCACCGAACACATTCACTTCAAACTGTCTCCTCATTTCACTCCCGGGCACAGCCTCTATAGGCCCATAGATACCGTATCCAGCATTTACTAGAACTGCATCCACGATACCAACCTTCTTTTCTATCATCTGATGGGTCTCTTTAATTTCCTCTGGATTGCCGACGTCCATAGGAAAGGCAAGCGCGCCTTCCTTAACAAGGATGTCCAATAGATGAACACGTCGTGCGCTTACACAGATTATATGCTCCGTCTTCTTTAATAGCTTCAAAGCAGTTGCCATTCCAAAACCACTCGAAGCGCCTGTAATCCAAATTATCTTCTTCACAGCTGGTCTCCTAACCCACTAAACGTTATTTACCTTTGAATATATTAAATAATTTATTTAAATACCCACCTTTTTCTTCTCTCTGTTCATTTTCAGAGCGGCTTTCCGCTGATTGTCCATGTACTTCATGGTTGCTGTACTGGTTCATATCTATGTTCGGAGAGGCATCCGAAGCTGGCGTTTGAGTATCATTATCAACTGCTACATACGTATCAGAAGATCCTTCTTCCTTTTTTTCAAGGTTCTCATCCACTTCAATATCCTCATAATCTTGGTGCTCCTCAATTGATGTAGCAGTACCCTGGTTTTCGTAGGAATTATTTTCGTCATTATAATTCAATGAGAGCGTTTGTGGTTGTGTACCGTACTCATCTAACCGCTCTACCAATCTATGTACATTGTTCTTAAGGTCCCTATTTTCCTGCTGCATGGTTTCCAACTTTTCCATGACAATTCCCAGCATATGATTGATGTCATTATTAGTGACGCTGGCAGGCATGTTGTTCTCTTTTTCAGTGACGATATCCGATACTTGCGAAATTATTTCATCAGCAGCTGTTTCAAGTGTATATCCTGGTTTTTTAGCTGTCTTGATGAACTCTTGCAGGACAGCAATATCATTCTGCGAAAATAATCTTCTATTATGCTCGTCTTTGGCAACTTCATAGTTCCGGTCTTCCAGTAATCTGACATACTTACGGACGTTCTGATCCGAGAGTTCCACTTTGTCCTTAACTTGTGCAGTCGTATAAAATATCGCCTGGTTTAATTCTTTCATGATATCTTCTCCCTAATATAATGTCAGTATGGCTGAAAATCAAAATGATTTTGACACCTTATGTCAATAACAATACCATATTTCGCCGTACCGTTTCAATAACGATAGTGCTACATACGTTGTTTATTATTTGAAAAACCCTAAATGCAGGTTTTTAAAGGCGTTATAATAGCATTATAATTAAGTTTAGTGATGATTTTTAATAACGTTGGTGATCCTTTTGAAAAATTGCTCTTAATTGTTTTTAAACTTCAGGCTTTCTATTTTCATACTGTGTTGATTGGCATTATACTGTATATATATTTTGATTCTAGTGTCACGAGAGCGTATCAGAATTTAAATTTTATCTGCAAAGGAGTACTATATGGGCTACAGAAAAGAAACTGAAATGATCGTAGATAATAAACGGGGATTGGATTATAGCACCGCAAACCAACCTTTGTATTATTCAACTGCCTTTCTCAGACCTGACCTCAACGCAGAGGATGGCTACCTTTATGTAAGGCATGGCAATCCGAATAGGGATAAACTTGAAGAAAAACTTGCCGAACTAGAAAATGGGAGATACGCCTATGCATTCAACTCTGGGATGTCAGCAATAAGTGCCGCTTTGATGACATTTTCACCGGGCGATCATATTATAATGCCTGCTGATATGTACGGTGGCACATACCAATTGGTGAAAACTATTTTAAAACGGTTTGGGTTGAGTTTTACTGAAGTGGATCAGACCAATATAAATAATGTAACTGATGCGGTCAACGCAAACACTAAAGCAATTTATATTGAAACCCCGTCAAATCCAACGCTTAAAGTGACAAATATAAAAGCAATTACCCAATTCGCTTCTGCTAATAATATTAAAACACTGGTCGATAACACTTTTATGACACCATTAGGACAAAACCCTCTGGATTTGAGTGCTGATATAGTCATCCATAGTGCAACCAAGTTTTTAAGTGGACACAGTGACTTGATTGCCGGAGCAGTCATTGTAAACGATGATGACATAAGTATGCTTCTTAAAGAACTTCAAGTCGTCATGGGACTTGCACTTGGCACATACGATTGTTGGACATTGAACCAACACTTGAAAACGTTGGGCATACGATGGGAACAATCCATTAGTAACACTGAAAAGATCCACCGGTTCCTCACTGCTCATCCAAAAATCGAAAAAGTATATTATCCATCAGACAATGCGGTGCATATGAGTCAGGCCAATCACGCAGGGGCAGTAATCAGCTTCAAATTGAAGAATGAAGACCAGGCACAAAAATTCGCCGATCATCTCAAAATTCCATTGATTTCGGTAAGTCTTGGGGGAGTAGAAACTATATTGTCTCATCCTAAAACTTCCAGCCATAAAGATTTATCGGAATCAGAGCAGAGAGAAAAAGAAATCACCGATGGCTTGTTCAGATTATCTGTAGGCATTGAAAATTCAGATGATCTGATAACTGACCTTCAAGCTGCCCTTGAAACAATCTAGAAATGACTATCACCAACAATAAAAAGACCTCTATGTCTGATTTTTGAAAATCAACAATAGAGGCGTTTTTGTGTGTGAGCATACTTCACCATTTTCTCATCCATTGTATTCTATTTATTGTTGGCTTTATTTATTTCTTCCATTGACTGAATGATGCTATCCCTGAAACCAAGGCTTTCCAATTTCATGACACCTTGTATCGTTGAACCACCAGACGTCGTAATCTGATCTTTCAGCACTCCCGGGTGCAATTCAGTATCTATCACCATCTTTCCAGCTCCGATAAGTCCAATTTTTTTGTTGATATATGTTCCTTTTGACCTTTAATAGGCTACGATTGATAGTTCTTTTTAGTTGTTGGCGTTACAATATATTGCTATGTGTTATAACAATGTATCGCTATGCAATACAAATAAGCAGACCGTAAATATACCGGTCTGCCTATCCGACTCCATCAACTTAAGAGGGCGCCATCCTCTTGGGATTTAAGATTTAATCTCTCTGAAACGTCATCATGTATTTCTTTGTACTTGTCCGGATGTTCAGCAAGTTTCATGCCATAGGAAGGTATCATACTTTTGATTTTGTCTTCCCAATTCGGATATTCTTCGGGGAAACACCTTTTCATGATATCCAACATCACATCTACGGATACTGACGCACCTGGAGATGCTCCAAGAAGGGCTGCGATGGAACCATCTTCAGCAGTTATGACTTCTGTACCAAATTGAAGTGTCCCCTTGCCACCTTTTTCTGTATCCTTTATAACCTGAACACGTTGCCCTGCCACTACGATATCCCAATCTTCGCTCTTGGCTGTAGGTATGAACTCCCTCAAATCCTTCATCCGTTCTTCACTTGACTGCAACACTTGTTCAACAAGGTATTTGGTCAAGCCCATCTCCTTAGCGCCTGCTGACAGCATGGTCAACACATTGTTTGGTTTAACAGAACCAATAAGATCAAAATAAGAACCAGTTTTCAGGAATTTAGGTGAAAAACCTGCGAAAGGCCCAAACAATAATGACCTTTTACCATGTATGTGCCTCGTATCAAGATGTGGTACTGACATTGGTGGAGCGCCGACTTTCGCTTTACCATATACTTTCGCTTCATGCTTCTCCACAATCTCAGGATTTTGACATACCATGAAAATACCACTCACCGGGAAGCCGCCAATGTTTTTAGACTCTGGAATGCCTGTCTTCTGAAGAAGTGGCAGACTGCCTCCGCCTGCTCCAATAAAGACAAATTTCGATGTATGATACTCTACTTTACCAGTATCAAGATTTTTCACCTTAACTTGCCATTCTCCACCTTTTGTCCTACGGAGATCTATGACTTCATGTCTTGTATGCATAGATACATTTTTCTCCTCAAGATTTTCAAACAACTTTCTAGTCAAATTGCCGAAATTGACATCAGTACCTGATTTGATTCTTGTAGCAGCAACAGGTTTATCAAAATTACGCCCTTCCATCATCAATGGTAGCCACTCTTTCAACGTTTCCCCATCGTCAGCAATTTCCATTCCTTCAAAAAGTGGATTTTCAGAAAGCGCTTCGACCCGTTTTTTGAGAAATTCAACATTTTTCTCGCCTTCGACAAAACTGAGATGGGGCACCGGCATTATAAAGTCTTGAGGCCTCTCCAGGTCTCCTTTTTCTACAAGATGAGCCCAGAACTGTTTGGAAATCTGAAACTGTTCGTTGATATGTACTGCCTTTGATATATCAAGCGATCCATCCGCCTGCTCAGGAGTGTAGTTGAGTTCACAAAGCGCTGAGTGTCCTGTGCCAGCATTATTCCAGGGATCGGAACTTTCTTGCGCAAGAGCATCTAATTTTTCGAAAACTTTCATGTTCCATTCAGGTTTCACTTCTTTAAGAAGTGTACCCAAAGTCGCACTCATGATGCCGCCGCCGATCATAATGACATCACTCTTGTTCATTACACTGTTCATAATATCTCTAAGCTCCTTATCAATATCAATAATATTGTTGTTAAAACGATAACATCATTTCAATCATCCATCTCCCGTGTCTAGGGGTACCCACTTGAGCAAAGATGATATACTAAAATGCAATTGTAAATTCACTATTCATCATATATTGATTATACTCCTTTTATAAGCCATATAAAAGGGGGGGGGTTATATATGACATACAATTTATATTTATGACATACTTTTGGAGCTGTTATCATGGCTTTTAAATTCATATATGTTTTTCTGCCTCTTCTTCTTTTTGCTTTCCTCATTCTGATTACAGATATACAAAATGCGGCTGGGGGTATTTTCATATATTTTCTTATCATGGCAGCACGTTTCGTGTATGACAAGATAAAAGAAAAGAATAAAAAATAAAGACGCCTAGGAGGTTATTTCCTAGGAAGCCCTTATCAGTCAAGACACTTTTTCATTAACATATTCCACAAATGTGTGGATGTCCCCTTCAACGACATCTACCATGGCTATTTTACCCATTCCTTCTGGAAACTCTATGAACAGAGTATCTTTCTCAGAAGTGGCTCTTACAATATCATTATAGCTGAAGACCCTTCTATAGCTTTCTCCATTCATATCCACATTCATGATCATCCGCTCGTTGGTCGTTATATAGGCACCCTTGAACTGGGTCTGCCCCCCCACTTTATAAATGAGCGTACCTTCGACATGCGGTCCGAATTTTTCCGTAGGATACAATTCATCCTCGTTTATTTCTGTCAGTCTCATTGACTTTCACTCCTTGAAAGAATTTATGATGATATAACCTCATCTGTTCGACATTCGAATAATTCAAGTTAATCTTGATGAACTTTCCAACCCTTGCGTGTCGCTACTGCAAGTAATCTCGGATCGGGCTTTACAGCTACTGGGTTCCCTACCAATTCAAGCATTTGCAAGTCTGCGTAACTGTCACTGTATGCTTCGCTGTTCTGCCAATCCACTTTTTTATCTGCGAAGTGTTTTTTGATGATATCAATTTTGCGTTCAGCATAGACACGTTCAAACTTGGACTTCGAATCCAGATGTTCGCCACTATAATTAACTTGAGAGCCTATTACACAATCTATATCAAAACCCTTGAACACAGATTCCAGCAAAGGTTTGAAGGCTCCTGATATAAGCATGATATAATAATTATCCTGTTTCAGCTGCCGCATCTTAGCCAAAAGTGGCATTCTCAAATCTCCGACCATATCATCCGCTACGTCTCTAAAGAAAGATTCAATCTCTTTTCTCGAATTCCTCTTAAAGGACCTCAGATAGTATTCCATGGCTTTATGCTGCATTGTATGTTTTTTGACGAGTTTCAGTTTATAGCCGATATATACAGGTGCGAATGCACTAATGAAACGCCTATGGTTTTTTTTGAATTGGGGATGAGTTTTCAAGCGTTCCATAAGTATATTAAAAGTTTCGTATGGATACAAAGTACCATCAAAATCAAAAAGGGCAACTTTCATCTGAAATTTCCTTTCTCCTGGAGTCATTACCTATAATGTATTTTAACATATGAGGCACTTTTCCTGTCCTCACATGTTTCGTGTGAAACACTCATAATTTTCCATACTTTTAAGCTTATGATATCTCATATGACACATATTATGTTGACGAATGATCAATCCTACTATTCACCTGGTTCAAATGCCGGTTCCAAATGCCCTTCCTCACTCAAATCATCCAAAAAGTCATATACTTCCTGTGAGGTGAATGCTTTCTTCGCTGCCTGAATTGCTTCTGTATCCTTATTATCTTCCCTTGCTACAAACTGAATTGCAAACGTATCATTCTCATCTTCCTCAAGCAATATTGCATCTTCTGTAGTCAAATCGATACTCGCTATATAAGTTGGATAATTGAAGACCAGTTCCACGCCATCTTCATATGCTCCTGTAAGATTGAGCAGATCTATATGGGTAAATTCTAGATTTTTTGGGTTCTCTTCAATATCATCGACGGTGGCGGTATGTTCTGCCCCATCTGCCAAGCCAATGATGTCATGCTGGTCGAGGATCATCAGGGCACGTGCTTCGTTCGTACCGTCAGAAGGAATTGCAACTTCTGCACCTTCTTCAAGTTCATCGATGGAGTCATAGGTCGGCGAATAGAAGCCCACAATGGCGTTATAAATGGGTTGTAACGCCACCAGATCGCCATCCCTCTCCTCATTGAAATTTTCCATGAATGGCGTATGCTGGGCAAAATTGGCATCAACTTCTTCATTCAGCAGGGCCTCATTATATTGGATGTTATCAGACACCTCAACCAACTCTATTTTATACGGTTCTTCAATCGCTTCTCCAGCAATCTCGACTACATCAGTCATTGGAGGCAGGTGTGAGGCGACCTTCACTACCTTCTCTTCTTCCGATTTCCCACCATCTGCCGAGTCTTCAGTACCGCTTCCCCCATCACTACATCCAGCTAGAATCAAAGCTAAGCTACCCAATAAAATACTTTTTTTAAACATGATATATCTCTCCTTTTATATGATTCATCTCTTATCCAATCTTTTTGCGGTATACATGCCAAGCCATTGCACCATGATGACGAAAATAACTATGATTACTATAGACGTATACATGATGTCGGTCTCATATCGCTGATAACCATATCTTATGGCAAAATCACCAATACCGCCACCCCCTACGACTCCCATAATCGTAGAGTAGGAGATAAAGCTGACAAATGCCGTAGTAAAGCCAATCAGCAATGAACTCCTTGCCTCTACGTAGATGAATTTCCATACGAGTTGTGGAGTGGATGCACCCATCGATTCTGCTGTTTCCATGACACCTTTTGGTACATCATGCAGAGACTGTTCGACGAAACGTGCATATAATGCTATAGCAATTAACATCATTGGAAATGATGCTGCAATTGGATCTCCAGTAGCCCTTCCGTATACTCCACGAATTAAAGGCTGCATGACAACTACGAGCAACAGGAAAGGGAACGAGCGTATGATATTTATAAACACATTGGACAGTTGCTGTATGTACCTGTTCTCTAGGGGATTCCCTTTGGCGGAGAGGAATAGTAGCGTCCCAAGCGGTAAGCCTAATAGTATGGCTGCGGCCATCGCAAAACCCATCATGATGCCAGTCTCATACAGGCTAACAGCCAGCTTTGGTGCATACTCAATAAGTCTCTCGATATACCGGTTGAATTCATTCATTCTTCAACACTTCCAATATCCGTTCATGGTATGATTTGATGTTTCTCTCACGCGTTTTGTTCACTACTTCTACCGTATCGATTAGTTTTCCTTTTTCCAAGACTGCTGCCCTATGGCATAACGCTTTTATAACATGCAATTCATGGGTCACCACGATGATTGTCATATCATACTCCCTCTGGGCTTTTCTCAACACATCAACTATTTCGTATGTAGTATTCTCATCCAGCGCAGAAGTCGGTTCATCACAGAGAAGCACTTTGGGACGAGTGATTAGGGCACGAGCGATACCAACGCGTTGTTTCTCCCCTCCTGAAAGTTCCGCTGGATAATTTTTACGTTTGTCAGCCAAACCGACAAAATCGAGCACCTCTTCGAGCGATAGAGACTGCTTATAATTATGGAGCGTCAAGGGCAACCGTACATTTTCCTCAACCGTCTTGTTGCCTAATAGATTGAAATGTTGAAAGATCATACCGATATCTTTTTGATGATCTCTCAGCGCCTTTCCTTTCAAGCGACCTACATCGACCCCTTCCATCTTGACTGACCCCTCGTCTGGTATTTCCAAAGCATTGATGAAGCGCATCAATGTCGACTTTCCAGCGCCACTCTCTCCGATTATGCCAAACACTTCGCGCGCCGCAATCTTCAAAGTCACGGCATCGACCGCCTTGAATGTACCCTCTCTCCCTGTAAAGGATTTTGAAACAGTTTCGATCTCGATCATTTCTCAAGCCTCCTGATTGATTCTCCTAAACATCGCCGATATAACGTTGTCTTCATGATCTAATCTTCGTCACAGAAAATATTTCAGACAAGCTCCAGTCTTTCCTTATAACATTTTCTGCAGACGGGCACATATTCTTCGTCCCCGATTAAAATGCTCTCCCCTACATTTACGGGACGGTCATCCAACAGGCGCATGTTCAAAGTTGCCTTTTTATTACAGTATTGGCAGATCGTCTTCAACTCATCCACTGCATCCGACAGTTCCAACAGCGTACGGCTTCCTTCAAAGAGCTGATTGCGGAAATCAGTCTTAAGTCCAAAACAGATTACCGGTATGTCCAGGTAATCCGCGATATCACTGAGGCGCATGACATCATTCTTGGACAGGAATTGAGCTTCATCCACTACAATCGCATGGACTTCTTCTTCCATATGGGTCTTATGCACTTCATCGTAGATATTATCAGTTATATACTCACACATCAGTTCCAATCCGATGCGCGACTTGATCATTTTATATCCGCTTCTCGTATCTACTCTTGATGAGTACGCCAAGCAACGTTTCCCCTGAGTTGTATATTGGTGATGAGTGGTGATGATCTGATTGCTCTTATTGCTTTGCATCGTGCCGTAACGATAATATAATTTTGCCACAGTGCACCCTCGACTTTCTTCCATTGATTTCCGTATACCCCGGCGCACATTATAATACCACATTTGTGTGTACTTCAATAACCTCTTTGTCATTGTAGGGATCATTATCTTGACTTATTTACTATGATATATTAAAGTGATTTAAATTCCTACTTAAATAATATGAAAAGAGGCGTATTTTATGAACACCATCGCTCATCCTGTAAATAAGATGAGAAGTTCTATAGCCACACAGTCATCCGCCATGAATCCAGTTCAAAAATCACTTGTTGGCGGAGGCATAGCAGCAAGTCTTCTGCTCTTCATATATCTCGCTGCTACACAATCGATGATGCAGCCGGTATTGCTGCTCATCGGATTAGCACTCGGTTTTACATTGTTCCACGCGCGTTTTGGGTTTACGTCTGCTTTCAGAAGAATGATGTCAGTCGGCAATGGCCAGGCCATGAGAGCCCATATGTTGATGCTAGCCGCTGCGGTTACACTGTTCGCCCCCATCCTGGCGTTCGGCATATCGTTCTTCGGCGCTGATATAGCAGGTTATGTTTCGCCGGTCGGAGTGAGCTTGATAGTCGGTTCCTTCCTGTTCGGCATCGGCATGCAGCTTGGGGGCGGGTGTGCCTCCGGGACACTCTATTCTATAGGTGGTGGCCGTACCGTAATGTTCATCACATTACTGTTCTTTATCGTTGGTGCTACAGTCGGTGCGTATCACCTGCCGTTTTGGACAGAGGAACTTCCAGCATTCGAACCCATTTCCCTCGCTACATCCACAGGCCTCGGATATGGCGGGGCATGGGCTCTTTCCATCGCCCTTTTTGGTTTGATCGCATGGATTACGTTGATTGTAGAAAAAAGGAAAAATGCACCTAAAATGGCGCCATTGCCGACAGAGCACGGATGGAAACGCATCTTTAGAGGCTCATGGCCCCTGTTTACAGCGGCCATCATTCTCGCTGTATTGAATGCCTTGACCTTGATGACCCGCGGCACGCCTTGGGGAATAACTTCTGCATTTGCATTATGGGGTTCAAAAGTTGCCGATTTCCTTGGCTTCGATGTAGCCCAGTGGGGATATTGGCAAGGTGCAAACGCGACTGCACTCGAATCTTCGATATTTGCAGACAGCACAACTGTACTGAATTTTGGTGTTATTTTAGGGGCGTTCATCGCTTCAGCATTAGGCGGATTATTCAAATTCACCAAAATAACTCTAGGGAACTTCTCCGCATCAGTCATCGGCGGATTACTGATGGGATACGGTGCGCGCCTTGCGTTCGGCTGTAATATCGGTGCATACTTCGGAGGAATTGCATCTTTCAGCATGCACGGATATATCTGGGGCATCATGGCACTCGGCGGAACGTTTCTTGCATTATATTTAAGACCTCTATTTGGTCTCTCCGTCCCTAAATCCAATGATTCAGTCTGTTAAACCAGCAGCAAGACATCGCTGAATGATGTTTTGCTTTTTTATTTCAGTTTTTACCACAATAATGGAAATTGAATACCGAAAATAAGGGTAAAGAACAATATCACTTTAAAGAAGGAGCATCTACCAATGAGAAATCAAATAAAGCAATTCATCAATGGAGAATGGGTTGAGAGTGCGAGCGGAGAAACTCTGGATGTCATCAACCCAGCTACTGGAGAAGTTTTCGGAAAGATAGCAAAAGGTAACGCAGAAGATGTCAACCGTGCTGTTGAGTCAGCCTATGCCGTTTATCTGGAATTCCGGCAGACTCCTGTTGAGGAACGGCGAGCCATGCTGGACCGCATCGTTGATGAATATACAAAACGTAAAGATGATTTGATAGAAACGATGACCGATGAGTTGGGGGCGCCACTCGGTTTATCAGAGAAGACCCACTACCAAGCCGGAATCAATCATTTCACTGCAGCACGCGATGCACTTGATACATTCGAATTTGAAGAACGTCGTGGAGATGACCTCATCATGAAGGAAGCTGTTGGAGTTTCCGGGCTCATCACCCCATGGAACTTTCCGACCAATCAGACTTCGCTGAAACTTGCTGCTGCTTTTGCTGCGGGAAGCCCAGTTGTATTGAAACCATCAGAAGAAACACCTTTTGCCGCAATTATCCTAGCTGAAATATTTGAAGCGGCCGGCGTCCCTAAAGGCGTCTTCAACCTTGTAAATGGAGACGGGGAGGGGGTAGGCGAGCCGCTCAGTTCACATCCTAAAGTACGCATGATGTCATTTACAGGTTCTGGTCCAACTGGGACCAAGATCATGAGGAATGCCAGTGAAGACTTCAAAAAAGTATCCCTTGAACTCGGCGGCAAATCCCCGCTCATCATCCTTGATGATGTCGACGTAGACGAAGCCGCTGAAGTGGCTGTCCAGAAAGTAGTTCGCAATTCCGGTCAAGTCTGTACAGCTGGTACCCGCACACTGATACCCGCCTCCATGAAAGCAGAGTTTCTAGAAGCAGCGAAGAAAAAAATGGAAGCAGTCAAGGTGGGAGAACCGCGTGCAGAAGGCGTTGAAGTTGGACCACTTGTAAGCAGCAAACAATTTGACACGGTCCAATCATATATTGAAAAAGGGCGCGAAGAGGGTGCAACCCTTTATCATGGCGGCGTTGGTCTTCCAGATGGTCTGGACAAAGGGTTCTATGTCAGACCGACCATATTCTCCGATGTTCAAAATGACATGGTCATCGCCCAAGAAGAAATATTCGGACCGGTGATGTCTGTAATCACCTATAATGACATCGACGAAGCACTTAAAATCGCAAACGATACAAAATATGGGTTGGCTGGCTATGTATACGGCAACGACCAGGACACACTCCAGTATGTAGCACGCCGCATCGAAGCCGGAACAATTGAGATCAATGCTGCTAAAGGTCGTACCGATCTGCCATTCGGCGGCTATAAACAGTCAGGTCTCGGCCGGGAGTGGGGAGACTACGGAATAGAAGAGTTCCTTGAAGTCAAATCAATCAAAGGTTACTTTAAATAAGGTTAAAGCGCATTGCGTAGAAAAGGGGATGTAATCATGAAAAAATTGATTAATGACAAGTCACATTTTCTGGCAGATATGATGGATGGCCTTAAATATCGCGCTGAAAATATAGAGGTCATCGAAGAAACCGTAATCGTCAGGCGCATGAAAAAAAACAGTGGTGTCGCACTCATCTCCGGCGGAGGGAGTGGGCACGAACCGGCACACGCCGGCTTTGTTGCTGAAGGCATGCTTGATGCCGCAGTATGTGGAGAAGTATTCACTTCGCCCACACCTGATAAAGTGCTGGCCGCAATAGAAGCTGTCGATAATGGAGACGGTGTGCTGCTCATCATCAAAAACTATGCAGGTGATGTCATGAATTTTGAAATGGCGCAAGAAATGGCTGAAGCGAATGGACATAAGGTGGAAGCCGTAGTAGTGCGTGATGATATCGCCATTGAAAACGAGGAACAAAGAAGAGGGGTAGCCGGCACAGTGCTCGTGCATAAATATGCAGGATTCTTGGCGAGTAGCGACCATAGCCTGAATATCATTAAAGAAAGGGTGGAGGAGATGATGACTTCACTCCACTCCATAGGCATGGCGATTCATCCTTGCATGGTTCCGACAACCGGAGAATATGGCTTCGATCTGCAGGATGATGAAATGGAGATTGGCATCGGCATTCATGGAGAGAAAGGTATATATCGTGAAAAGGCCGAATCCGTCGATAAAATCATTGAAAGATTGTTGGATGAACTTTCCAAATACAATGAACATGACGAGCTTGTTTTGATGGTCAATGGTATGGGCGGGACGCCTCAAAGCGAACTCTCCATTGTTGCAAAATATACTGTGGAAAGCTTCAAAAGAAGAAATATGAAAATGACGAAACTGTTTGTCGGAGATTATATGACTTCCCTTGATATGCAAGGATTCTCTCTAACTATAGTCAATGCAACCGATGAACTGTTGAAAGCATTGGATGCAGAAACAGATTCGGATTATTTCAATTAGGAGGCTAAAGATGATGGATGCTAAGAAATTAATTTCACAACTCCACGGTCTGAAAACAGTATTTGATGACAAAGAAAGGGAATTGACTGCGCTAGACCGCGAGATTGGTGATGGCGATCACGGCGTCAATATGAAACGCGGCTTTGCCGCCGTGGCAGAAAAAGTCACTGACGGATCCACACAAGAGATCTTGAAGCAAACTGGCATGACACTCATGAGTTCAATAGGAGGGGCAAGTGGTCCTTTATATGGTTTCAGCTTCGTTAAAATGAGTGAAGTGGCGAAAGATACTATAGACTCAAATAATTTGGCGGATTTGCTCGATGTATTTGCAAAAACAGTGGGTGAGAAGGGAAAGGTCTCAGGCGGTGAAAAAACAATGTACGATGTCATCTCAAAAACTGCAGATCTGCTTCGGGAGGAAGGATCGCTCGATTTGGAATCGCTACAGGCTTTAGCCGATGATACCGAGGATATGGTTGCAACTAAAGGGCGTGCTGCCTATTTCAAGGAAAATTCCAAGGGGACGATCGATCCTGGCGCCCAAAGTGCAGTCTACGTCATTCAGGCCTTGGGAGAAGGTGTAAAAAATGGCTGAAATACTTATCATCAGCCATAGTGCTGAAATAGCGGAAGGTACTAAAGCACTCATTTCACAGATGGCCGGGGACACCGTCATTCATGCTTCAGGCGGCGTGGATGGAGGAATCGGTACCAGCATCGATCAGATCACTGAAATGCTGGATAAAGTCAATGATGATGCTCTTTGCTTCTATGATATCGGTTCAAGCAGGATGAATCTTGAGATGGCTATTGAAATGTATACAGGCCCCCACTCGGTTTATCTGACTGAAGCTCCGATAGTCGAAGGCAGCTTTTTGGCTGCTGTTGAAAGTAGCATAGGTTCTGATGTAGACCAAATCCGTGAAAAACTCCAGGCAATGAAAAAATAATATTTATCTATATGTGAACAAGCCCGTTACAGAGACAGTACGGGCTTGTTCACTATTCTTTAATCTCCCTGTAGATTTTTTCAAAGTCTGCTCGCCCGAATATGGCCGGCACGGGATAAAGTGGGTTGGCTTCGCGGTGAGCATTGTCAATCATATGTGGAATGTCGGCGTCTTTTATACCGGCAATCTTTTTGGGAATGCCCATGGAAGCATTAAGTTCCCTTATGGCAAGAATAAACTTGCGCGCCTTTTCTTCATCATCATCGCCAGATTGCGTTATATTGACGATGTCCGCCAATTCAGCGAGTTGGTAAGTGGCCACATCAAGTTCACTGTAATATTCAAGTACATATGGCATTATAACGGCATTAGCCAATCCATGTGGCACGTTATAGAAGCCTCCCAGTGTATGCGCTACAGCATGGATATTACCTACAAATGCGCGTGTGAAGGCAAACCCTGCTTTATATGCGGCCTCCTGCATATTGCTCCTTGCCTCTATATCGCTCCCATCATTATAGGCCTGATATAGATTATTGAAAACAAGTTGGACCGCTTTTCTGGCATTCTTATCCGTCTCTGCAGTACCGCCGTACCCGATGTATGCTTCAACAGCATGAGTCAATGTATCCATCCCCGTCATTGCTGTAACTTTTTTGGGGAGCCCAATTGTAAGTACTGGATCGAGTATTGCTACATGGGGTATCAGCGATAGATCCATCAAGGCATACTTTTCGTGTGTATCGCTGTTGGTGATGACAGCGGCTAATGTGGTTTCAGTGCCGGTCCCAGCTGTGGTCGGGACGACAAAAAAAGGAGGCATGTTTTTTCTGATCTTGAATATTCCGCGCATGTTGCTTATCGGTTGATGCGGTTTTGTTACGCGTACTGCTGCAACTTTGGCGCAATCTATGGGGGACCCCCCTCCGAAAGCCATAATTCCCTGACAATTCATATCCTTATAGAGGCTTGCTGCGGACTCGGCATCTCTGATGGTAGGGTTTGAGTGGACATCATCATATATATGCATTCTTATCCCCATCATTTCCATTTGATGAAGAAAATCATCAAGGAGACCAGATTTCGAAAGCCCTTCATCGGTGACGACGAGTATGCTATCCAAATTGGCCGCTGCAATCATCCGAGGCAACTCTATAAGGCTGTCCTTCCCTTTTACGACTAACGGTTCACGCCACGGGAGACGAGCCATTATCCGCTTTGCAACAAATTGATATGTTCTATAATATAATTCCATCATCCAATCACTTCCTATATCTACGACATTATTATTGCTATTACTTCAACTTAAATATAGCATATACTTATCATCAAATTCCGAAAAGGGGATGTCCCATGAAACCAACCATCCAGTTTATATTTCATCTAGTTACTCCACTCATATTAGGGAAAACAGTCGGTAAGCTATCTACTAGATCCGCTCCAAGACAATATAAGAAACTGAGACAACCGCCATTTGCCCCACCGCGTAAAATTTTCGCGCCGATGTGGACTTTCCTTTATCTGACGATGGGTCTGTCTCATGCCCTCATCAATAGAAAAGGTAATCGTCAGGCAAGCAAGCTGTTCAAGGTTCATCTTATGATCAACTATACTTGGTCGTTCCTATTTTTCCGACTCAGAAAGCGTCAATTGGCATTAGTCAACAGCGTTATGATCTGGGTTACCATGTATGCCGTATTAACGAAATTCTTTAAAATAAATCGGCTCTCCGGTATCATATTGCTTCCATATACATTATGGACAACATTTGCAGCTTATCTGACACTGGGAAGTTGGTACCTAAACCGTGCAAAATGACAAGAATTGGCCTCGAAGCGATTGCTCCGAGGCCAATTCTTATATTTCAGATCATATTCATTCCAATGTTTCATCCATTCTGATATAAGCGGCGATACCCGATAGAAATGGCAATATTGCAACGATACCTATCGCCGCGCCCACGCCAAGTAAATCTGCAGCGATACCTGCTAATAATGCGCCAAATGCATAGCCGCTATCTCTCCAGAAACGATAGACTCCCATCGAGGAGGCCCGCCAAGTTGGCGCCGCAACATCACTAATCGCAGCCTGTAATGTCGGATATACCATCGCTGTACCCATCCCCAAAATTATGGCGCCAATGAACCATAATCCATATCCTTGTGCAAAAATAATGAACCATAGGGCTACAGCTTGCGCCCCAATCTATCGCTTAAAGTTCCAGTGAAGAGTTGGAACACACCCCAAGCTGCAGGGTAGATGGCCACAATCATACCCACTTGCGGCACAGTCAGTCCTTCAGCCGCAAAGTAAATCGGGAAGAGACCCCAGGCCATGCCATCCTTCAAATTGGTCGATAGTCCTGCAAGGCTTGCTGAGGAAAGGTTCCGGTCCTGCAGTGTCGTCCGTTTAAAAATCTGCTTTGCAGTCAGATGATTGCTTTCTGTACCTGACTTTCGTTCCTCGAGTTCTAGATGCTGTCCAGTGTCCTTGGTGATGATCGAGAGCAGCAACCCCACCAGAGCAATTCCTATACCAATATAAAACGGTTCCGGACGCATTCCGTAGTTTGAAGAGATGGAGGCTGATACCGCCGCGAGCACCGCCACTCCCGTGTAACCAGCAAATTCATTCAATCCCACTGCAGTGCCCCTCTGGTCGCTTCTTGCCAAATCAATCTTCATGTTAACCGTCATGGACCAAGTCAACCCCTGGTTTATGCCGAGCATCATGATCGCAAGGACTATAATCCACCAGGACCCTGCCGTGATGATAAGAACCGGGACAAAAAGACCTATGATCCACCCCACTATAAGAACGCGTCTCCGTCCGTAACGGTCTGCAATCCCACCTGCAAAGTAATTGATTATCGCCTTAGAGAAACCAAATGTAATGATGAAGCTGAGTGCTGCACTTGTAGAAATCAAGCCAAACTCCTCTTCACCGAGTAGAGGTAAAACAGTTCGTTCGATTCCTACCATGGAGCCGACAAAAAAGCTCATTACAACCAAGAAAGTGAACTGCATCAGATTTTCCTTTATACCTATTTTGATCTTATCCATAACCCTGGCCCTCCCGAACAAAATTATCATATTATATTTTGATATCATACCACCAGGGGTATATTTCTGAAAACCGATAGAACTCGGTATAATGGAATCATCCACATATATCTGGTTCGAGTGGTTGCCAAACGATAAATCCTTTGTTACTATTTATAAGTTGTTGAACTAATATTACACTTGCAAAAGAATTTCGGACAATTGAATAAGTATATATAAAGGAGCTTAATTAATGGCAAAGACCAAAAAAGGTGGAAAGAAAGCATCTAACGTTTTTATTTATGCATCAATCATAATTGGCATCATGGTTGCTATAGGTGCCGTGTTACCTGAGGAGTTCGGGGCATTCACTGCAAGTGCCGGAGCATGGGTTACGGATTATTTTGGCTGGTATTATCTCATCATTACGGCAGGGATAGTATTCTTCTGTATCTTCCTCATTTTTAGTCCTATCGGTAAGTTGAAACTCGGCAAACCGTATCATGAAAAAGAATTTAGAACCATCCCGTGGCTCGCCATGCTATTCAGTGCTGGAATGGGTATCGGTTTGGTATTCTACGGAGCGGCAGAACCGATCCAGCACTATCTTGCACCTCCCACTGCAGATCCGGAGACAGATGCTGCCATGATCGAAGCAATGCGCTCAACGTTTTTCCACTACAGCTTCCATACATGGTCAATGTACAGCATCATCGCATTAGCTCTTGCCTATTTCCAGTTCAGAAAAGACGAAGTTGGATTGCTCTCCAAAACACTCCGCCCCCTACTTGGTGATCGCGTAGATGGGCCGATTGGTACCGCTGTGGACGTTTTAGCAGTATTCGCAACAGTTATCGGAGTGGCAGTTTCCCTTGGACTTGGTACATTACAAATCAATGGTGGTTTGAACTATCTGTTTGGAATTCCGATTAACATCGGTGTTCAAGGTGCAATTATAGCTGTCGTAACATTCTTATTCCTAATGAGTGCCTGGAGTGGCCTGAATAAAGGCATCCAGTATTTAAGTAATCTCAACTTAGGCCTTGCGACCATTCTATTTATTGTCATACTCATCATCGGCCCAACAATGCTGATCTTGAATATGATGAGTACATCGACAGGCGCACTGCTTGATACTTTCCTTTTCAACAGTCTGGACGTTGCACCGCTGAATGAGCAGAAAAGCGTATGGCTCGATTCATGGACGATCTATTATTGGGCTTGGTGGATGAGCTGGAGTCCATTTGTAGGGACCTTCATTGCGCGGGTGTCCCGTGGACGCTCAGTCCGTGAATTCGTCATGGCCGTCCTGCTTGTCCCTACTGCCGTAGCCATCGTATGGTTTAGTGCATTTGGTACTACAGGCATCGAGATTGCTAAAGAGACGCCGCAAATTTTTGAAATGCCTGCAGAGACAATGCTGTTCGGGATATTCAATGAGTTGCCGATGAGCATGATCCTGTCGGTCATTGCGCTGATGCTTGTCGCATCATTCTTTGTAACATCCGCTGACTCAGCTACTTATGTCCTAGGCATTCAAACTTCAAACGGCTCTCTGCAGCCTTCGAATAAAATTAAAATAGTCTGGGGGGTTGCGCTTTCTGCAATCGCCTTCATCCTTCTTCTTTCAGGAGGGGAAACTGGGTTGTCAGCATTACAATCGGCCGCCATCGTTTCAGCATTCCCATTCAGTTTCGTGATACTCTCCGTACTGGTTTCCTTCTATAAGGACGCCAACGAAGAACGTAAACATCTGGGACTTTCCATTACTCCAAACAAACATCGCATGCAAGAGTATGTAGAACAATCTGAAAAAGAACGCGACGAGGAATTGGAAGCGGAACAAAAATTGAATTAGATTAAACTGAAAAAAAGACATCAGAATCTCCTGATGTCTTTTTTTCATTTATTTCCAGTATGTTTGCAAAATACCTCCCAATCATTGATAATCGTACTAATACACATCAAAGAAGAACCATCTTTACAAGTTTTGACCAATATTCCCATATAAGGAGCAAGTATGAAGAAACAGCTCCACTATTTCCAGTATGTTTGCAAAATACCTCCCAATCATTGATAATCGTACTAATACACATCAAAGAAGAACCATCTTTACAAGTTTTGGCCAATATTCCCATATAAGGAGCAAGTATGAAGAAACAGCTCCACTGCTTACTCTTTTTAGGGTGCTTTACAGCATATAAAAACTGTAAATTTCTCAACCCTATCTAAGAACAGCCCATACACCCGGAAGTAAAGCGACAGGATGGAAGGAATGAATCTCTTGAGCAAACCGACTGATAAACGTAGCCAAAGAAAAAACGAACATGTTCAGCACGCCCTAAACCAATCTCTGCAAACTGCACCATCCGACTTTGACGGTGTGCATTTCATCCACCAGTCTCTTCCTTCTTTCAACCTGGATGATGTCAACCTTTCTGCAGACCTCGGTCCTTTTCGTCTTGATTTGCCACTCTATATCAATGCAATGACCGGAGGCAGCGAGTGGACGCGCTCCATCAATGGAAAGCTTGCTGCTGTTGCTGAAGCTACGGGGATTCCCATGGCAGTCGGTTCTATGCATGCTGCAATAAAGCAACCAGAGCTGTCGGACTCTTTCACTATTGCGAGAGAAACTAACCCAAATGGCCTTCTCTTTGCCAACGTAGGTGCGGATGTTTCAATGGAAGGGGCAAAAACAGCTGTAGACCTTCTCAAAGCAGATGCACTTCAAATCCATATCAACGCGCCTCAAGAATTGATCATGCCTGAAGGGGACCGTAATTTTAAAGCTTGGCGCGACAATATCCAGCAGATTGCAGAAGAAATTGATATGCCTGTAATTGTTAAAGAAGTAGGCTTTGGCATGAGCAAAGAAACACTTCAGATTTTGAAGAATATCGGCATCAAGTATACAGACGTCAGTGGTAAGGGAGGGACCAACTTCGCGACCATTGAAAATTCAAGACGTAAAAATCAAGAGATGTCCTATATGGATAACTGGGGCATTTCCACAGTCACATCGCTTCTCGAAACAAAGCCCTTCCAACATGATATGCATATACTGGCTAGCGGAGGGGTACGGACCCCGCTTGATGCGATGAAGTGCCTAGCCCTTGGTGCCCGTGCTGTAGGAATGTCAAAAATGATGCTGGAACAAGTCGAACACTCTGGTGTTGAAGCTGCTATCGAGTTCGTGGATCAGTTCCACCATCAGATGAAGAAGATTGCTGTAATAACCAACGCTAAAAATATTGAAGAGCTGAGAAACCGGCCGATTGTCCTAAGCCCTGAATTGATTTCATGGCAGCAGCAGCGGTCCATGGAACAGCAAGGGAGATTTTGATATGAGAAAGACGATTACTGTTATAGGTGCTGGAGTCGCTGGGCTTGCAAGTGCCATCCGATTACAGAATGAGGGGTTCCAAGTCACTATATTGGAGAAGGAGTCGACGCCTGGGGGCAAAATGAACCGGATCGACCTTGAAGGATATGCGTTCGATCTTGGCCCGACCATCGTGATGATGCCTGAACTATATAGAGAAGTATTCGAGATTACAGGCCGTAATCCTGATGACTATATTCCGATGGTGCGCCTTGACCCCATGTACAGTGGATACTTTGACAATGGGACCAAAGAATATCAGGTAACAAACGACCTTGTTAAAAATATGGAGATGTTTGAAGAAATCAGCAATGAAGATGCAGAAGGTTTTCTACGCTATCTGACAGATCTGTACCAACGTTTCAATGTTGCCAAGAACCATTTTCTGCAGCGTCCCTTCAGAAACAAGAAAGATTTCTACAACCCATTCATGATCGGTCAGGGCATGAAGTTGAAAACTCTGAACAATGCTGAAAATCTAATGAAGAAGTATATCAAAAACAAACGCATGCGCCAGATGATCAGCTTCCAGACCCTATATATCGGTATATCGCCTTTTAAAGGCCCTTCACTATACACTATCATCCCCATGATCGAGTTTCTATACGGCATCTGGTTCATCAAAGGCGGGATGCGCACCATGGCGTCTGGCATGGAACGTCTATTTTTGGAAATAGGCGGGGAAATCACATATGACACCAACGTTGAACAAATTGTCATAGAGGATAAAAAAGCAACGGGTGTCATGGTCAACGGTTCATTCCTTGCTTCTGATTATGTGATGTGTAATGCAGACTTTCCTTATGCCATGAAAAATCTCGTCAAAGAGCCGGAGCATAAAGGAAAGTATCAGGACAAAAAAATTGATAAGATGGATTATTCATGCTCCTGTTTCGTTCTATATCTGGGCATGGATCGTAAATACCCTGAACTTGATAACGTCCATAACTTTGTTTTCTCTGAAGATCTTGATACTAACATCAATCAAATCTTTGAGGGTGATGTCATCGAGAACCCATCACTCTATATGTATATTGCTTCAAAGATCGACCCTTCTCTCGCCCCTGAAGATAAAGATGGTATATATATCTTGATGCCTGTGTCAGACACAAATACATTGAAATATGAGTGGACGGAGGAAACTTCTAATATGTACCGAGACAAAATCATGTCGAAAATCAGCCAGCTGCCTGGTATGGAAAATTTCGAAGAAGAAATCGTTGTAGAAACCACTATGACACCAGCAGAGTTTGAGGGGCGTTTCAACGCCTACAATGGCGCCACATTCGGACTTAGACCGACACTCACCCAGAGCAATCACATGCGCCCCCAGAGTAAAGCGACGCATTGCGACAATCTGTATTTTACCGGAAGCAGCACTCATCCAGGAGCTGGCGTACCGATTGTATTACTCTCATCAAAAATAGCAGTCGGAGAACTGCTGAAAGATGAAAATCACCAATAGGAGACGTGAAGCATGATGGCTCATTCCAAACCTTCATTAAAAAATGATTACAACCATTGCCAAAATATAATCAAGCATCACTCGAAGAGCTTCTATTATGCTTTTTCCACCCTTCCCGAAAAAGATGCTGATGCAGTGTATGCAATCTATGCATTTTGCCGCACAGCTGACGATGCAATTGACCATGCCAAGAACATGGAGACACGTATCGTAAATTTGGAAAGGCTGGAGAAGGAACTGGATAACTTCTTAAGCGGAAACGTCCCTAAAGCTCCCATGTGGCGTGCTTTGTCCGATGTGATGGCTCGGTATGATATCGATCCATCAATGCTCTACACCCAACTGGACGGCCAAAGAATGGATATCCGCTTTAAACAGCCTGAAGCCATCGATGACCTGATCAATTACAGTAATCATGTTGCGGGGTCTGTCGGGAGGCTTCTTCTGCCTATACTATCCAATGACCTTACAGGTCCGCGCAGGCAAAATGCAGAAAAGCTTGGTGTTGCTATGCAGATCACCAATATTTTGAGGGATATAGGTGAAGACAACAGGGAACATGGTCGTATCTATATTCCAAAGTCGGTGTTGAAAAAGCATGGTTACACTGAAGAACAGCTTGCCTCAGGCGAAATCAATAAAAATTTCAGGGCTATGTGGGAGGATCTTGCCGGAACCGCTGAACAGTTATATGACACTGCCCGTGAAGAAATTACATACTATAAACCGGAAGCCAGGCTGCCGCTTCTCCTCTCACTTTCCATATATCGTGAGATCTTGAATGAAGTTCGCCACAATGAATATGACTGCTTCTCCAAGCGAAATTCAGTCTCTTTAGCCAAAAAGATAAAGATAAGGGAAGCGGAAAAAATATATATCAAGACACTTGAAGACAAATGATTGGGGGAGCATCATGGAAGAATCTCGAACAGTGATTGTAATAGGTGGCGGCCTCGGAGGCCTCTCGGCAGCAATCTCCCTGAGACAAAGGGGATTTGATGTAACACTATACGAAAAGAATACGCACTTTGGAGGAAAGCTGAACCGTCATGAACAAGACGGATTCGGTTTTGACCTCGGGCCATCACTGCTGACGATGCCCCACGTGTTCGAACGGCTTTTCACTGGCAGTGGGAAAGTTATGGATGATTATGTCCAAATTGAGGAAATACCCCTCCAATGGCGTGCCTTTTTCCCTGACGACTCCCATATCGACCTATATGGAAACCTTCAGAAGATGGCGGAAGAAAACCCTCAGCTCGGGAAAGAAGACATACGCGATTATAGGAACTTCCTTGAGTATGCCAAAAAAATAGATAGAACCACGGTCCCTGGATATTTCGAAAAGGGACTTGATGATCTAAAAGATGTGCTGCGTTTTCATGGTCCAATCGAAGCATTTAAAGGGTTCGACTACTCATCCACGATGCAGCACGGCATAAACAAGAGGGTTAGAAATCCGCAAATGAGAGATATGTTGGGTTATTTCATAAAATATGTCGGCTCAAGCTCATACCGGGCACCGGCTGTGTTGAATATGATGGCACATATGCAACATGAGCAAGGAGTATGGTATGTGAAGGGCGGGCTTCATCGTCTAGCTGAAGGTATCACCCAGTTGGCCCGAGATATAGGCGTCAAGTTATATACAGGTGTATCTGTAGAAACAGCCCTGACTGATGGACAGAACAATATAGACACTCTGTTGATTGATGACGGAAGCCGTGTAGAAGCAGATTATTATGTTTCCAATATGGAAGTGCTGCCCTTTTATAGGCAAGTGCTTGATCGGATGCCGAAAAAAATCAAGAAGCTGGAAAAGCAATTTGAACCAGCAAGTTCAGGGTTGGTGTTGCACCTCGGAGTCAATCGGGAATACCCACAATTGAGACATCATAACTTCTTTTTCTCAAACGATTCAAAACGCAACTATAAAGAAGTATTCGAAAAGAAGATCTTGCCGGGTGATCCTACAATCTATGTGGTGAACACCAATAAAACCGACCCTTCACAAGCACCTGAAGGCTCAGAAAACCTAAAAATATTGCCCCATATCCCACCTCTTCAAAATGAACAATATACAAAAGAAGATTATATGAACTTCCGACGCACGGTTCTTGAGAAACTTGAATCGATGGGACTTGAGAATTTAAGGGATCACATTGTTACAGAATACATGTTGACACCTCATGATATCGAGAAAATGTACAATTCCGATCATGGTGCAATATACGGCACGGTATCGGATAAAAAGAAAAACAAAGGATTTAAACATCCAAAAAAAGATCGCAAGATCGGGAATTTATATTTTGTCGGTGGGACCGTAAACCCAGGAGGGGGTATGCCGATGGTCACATTGAGCGGCCAGCAGGTGGGCCGTATGATTTCCGAAAATGCAGACCGCGGATAATGTAACCATTTCCGCAAACAAATCATTCATCATCTTCTTCAAATGTTTCGGCTGAGAGATAATCTAAATTGACTTTAGATTTCCCGGGCAATAAAAAGAACGGAGGACTCATCCTCCGTTCTTTTTTTCTTCCTTGAAAGTATGAGCGCCCTTCAATACGCCTACTACACCTTCTTCACCATAGGTCAAATCTTCTGTGATGGTCTTGAATGTCACATTCTTTGCAGAATCGATGTAATATAGAATGATGTCGTCTTCTGTAATGCTCTCTACTTCTGAAGGGTCCAATTCTGTAATTTCATATTCATCGATGAATTGATTGAACCAATAATACGTAAAATATTCATCAAACAGAATGTGATGTCTAATGACTTGCTCAACCCGATTTCGCATCTCCTCATGATCTACTGGATAAGGGAACATCTTAACGCCCTTTAAGCCAAACTCTTGGGACAATTCATTAAATGCCAGGTGGTTGAATGTGTAGGAGCGTGTCATCAATAGACATTGTTCATAAGGAGTGAGGTCAGCCTGTATGCGTTCATCTTCAGACAGCAGGTTACCGTCGAAAGTTTCCAAGCCTAGTTCTTTAGCGCGTTTTGCATCGGAATTCAAAAGGTCGGATACCATTACCGGAATCTCATGTTCCTGTAATTTCGAAGCAAGTTTAAGGGAGAAACGGTTTTCACCGATAATTATGATACCGGGTGGTTCTACGCTCGACAGCTTCAATAATTTACTCAGCGGCTTAAAACTGAAGCCATAAAAGACGACCGTCACAAATACGAACCCAAATGTAACAGGCGCGATATATTCCGCCATCGGCACATTCTGATTGTTGAAAAGCCCCGAGAAGAACTCCGCAACCGCCAGGGCGACAATGCCTCTTGGTGCCACAAATGAAATGAACGCCCTCTCCTTAAAAGTAATCTCAGTATTTATTGTGGAGAGCAAGATATAAGCAGGCCTTACAATTATGATCATGATAAGGCAGAACAGCACCAACTCCCAACTCAACACCTCATTTAAAACTTCACGCGTAAGAGAAGAAGTGATAAGAATGAAGACTGTAGAGACAAGAATCAACGTCATCTCATCAATAAAATGATTGGATTGCTTATAAATGAGGCTGTGATTTTTGAGTCGGGCCATCACCAATCCGAATATCGTCACTGATAATAACCCAGATTCATGCAGTACAGCGTCGCTCAGACTGAATAAAAGCAGGATGAACACAAACTGGATGGGAGCCATGAGGTTCTGGGGTATGAAATCTCCTTGAATCATCCATTTAAATAGGTAAGATGCTCCAAAACCAAGTGCAAATGCTACGCTGAATCCAATGATATATTCGAGGAAATACTCAAGACCGAAGTCCTGCCCTAAAATCTGAAAGACATAGAATGCAAATAGCGCCAACATAGGTCCCACAGGGTCCAGGATAATACTCTCCCACTTAAGTATCGAGTTCACCGAGTCTTTAACCTTAGCCTGCTTAAGCAACGGCTGGATGACCGTAGGGCCGGTCACAATGAAGAGGCCTGCGAGTACAAATGATATCGATAGTGGGAAGTTCAATATAAAATACATGGCCATAGCACCGAGTAGCCATGCGAGCACAGCACCAACTGTGATGATCCTTGCTATCGCTTTGGATACTCCCCTCAATTCACGATAATCCAGATTGCTGCTGCCTTCAAAAAGAATTATTGCAACCGCTAGTGAAACAATTGTTCCAAAAAGCTCGCTGCCCATCATTTCCTGGGGATTCACTATCTGAAATATCGGACCTACAAGGAGTCCTACTATGGACATTACTACTATTGCCGGCCATTTGATCATTGCTGCAACCCATTGACTCGCAATGCCAAGTGTGATGAATAGGGCAACAATGAGCATGAGTGGTATCTCTATATTCATTCTGCTCACCCTTCCTGTTTCCTTAAGACTATATCATTAATTTCAAGAGTTCAGTATTGATATATAAATAAAGCGCAGAACCCCGTTTGATCCTGCGCTTTTATCCATTCTCCTACTTAACGATGATCACTGGAATCTGTGCGCGTTTGGCCACTTTATGGCTGACACTGCCGAGCATCATTTCCTGAAGACTATTGAGTCCTCGGGTTCCGAGGACGACTACGTCATAATCCCCTGAATTTGCCACTTTCACCACAGTCTCTTTAGGCTCACCATGCTCGAACAGTACTTCATAGGCGATATTTTCCGACTCGAAGTACTCTGTGATATTTGATATCTTCGCCAGGCGCTCACGTTCCAGACTTCTATTATTGGACCCATGAAGCACATCTGTTTTTGAGTCGCTATAGGCTATGACATTAAGAACGGTAACCACTGTACCTTCGAAATGGAATTTGCTGATTTCCTTGGCGGCCCGATAGCTATTATCTGAACCATCAGCTGCCAGCAGAATCGATTTATACATGTTTTATCCCCCCATATTAAGCTCTTCTTTATTTATCATACTCAATTCATTAATGATTTTCCGGCTGTCTTTGTTCAAGTTTTTGATCCGCACTTGATTATTTCTTCGTTTAAGTCTTGTAATCATCGTATCTACAGCATCTACACCAGAGTCATCCCAGATATGTGCTGCAGTGAAATCAAGCTCTATTGTCTTATCATGGTCATCGAGGTCGAGTTGATTCATCATTGTATCAACTGAAGCAAAGAATATCTGTCCATTGAAACGATAGTTTACTTGGTTCTCTGATTCTGAACGTTCTACGGTGATGTTGGAGATTTTAGTTGCAAAGAACAGTGCACTCAATACCACTCCTGCAATCACACCCATTGCCAAATTACTGGTGAAAAGGACGATCACGACTGTCACAATCATCACAAGAGCGTCAGTCCGCGGTGCTTTTACAACGTACTGGAAAGAGCCCCAATCGAATGTACCGATTGCTACCATCACCATGATTCCTGCCAAAATCGGCATAGGTATCTGAACAACCAGATCTCCAAGGACGATTATAAGGAAGATGAGCACCATTCCCGCCGTAAAAGTCGAAAGGCGTGTAGTCGCCCCCGACCTCACATTAATTATTGATTGTCCTATCATGGCACAACCACCCATGCCTCCAAAGAAACCTGCAATGATATTCGATATGCCCTGTCCGCGGGATTCCCTATTCTTACTGCTGTAGGAATCTGTGGCATCATCGACAATTTTTGCAGTCAGTAAGCTCTCAACTAATCCAACGATAGCCATGGATATGGAAAATGGCAGAATGATCCTCAACGTTTCCATCGTATAAGGTACGTCAGGTATAATGAAACTTGGTAAGGACCGTTCTATCGCCCCCAAGTCTCCGACAGTCCTCAAGTCAGCCCCCATAAAAAGATAGACAGCAGTCAGCACAATAATCGCGATAAGTGGTGCCGGTATCTCCTTGAAGAATCTTGGGACAACATAAATAATCAGCAAGGTGACACCAACATAAACATATGTCGATATTGAGATGCCGAAAATATGTTCAATCTGAGACATGAAGATCATAATGGCAAGCGCATTGACAAACCCGAGCATAACGGATTTCGGAATGAACTTCATCAGTTTGCCGATTTTCAAGATGCCAAGGACCAGTTGAATCGCTCCCATCAGCAATGTTGCAGCTAGTAGATACTCTACACCATATTCACTCACAAGCGGTACAACAAGTAACGCTACTGCACCGGTGGCGGCAGAGATCATCGCGGGACGCCCGCCTAATATTGATATTGATACTGCTATTATGAATGAGGCATATAACCCAACCATCGGGTCGACCCCGGCAATTATGGAAAATGCAATCGCCTCAGGAATAAGAGCAAGCGCCACCAGTATCCCCGCCAGAATATTGGTTTTGGGGTCGGTCAGCCATTCTTTCTTTAATGTCTCTATCATTTTCTACGCTCCTATTCTATAATTCTATAGAGCTTATTATAATCATCAAAGTTTCATAAGTATACCCCTTTTTGGAATTATGACCACTTTATAGAGAGGAGGAGGCCCAGGCATGATCTATGGGTATATCAGAGATGTTGGACTCAACGACTCGAAGATAGAACAGAAAAGGAAGTTGGAAAAGCATGCTGATGAAATATTCGAGGAACAGCACGCCAAGAACAAAAAACGCACACAATTAGATCATTTGTTTGCCATACTTGAAAGTGGAGACTATGTATATACCACTGACCTTTTCATACTGGCCGATTCCACGAAACAGTTGGTGGATCTTGTAGATATTATCGTAGAAAAAAATGCATCCATCATCATCCTCAACAAGTCGTTGGAAATCAACAGGCACTCCACGCATAACTTTCGGGAGACGCTCCACCTCCTATCTGAATTTCAAAGTGATGTCATCAAGTTCAGGACGCGTATCGGGGTGTCAGCGGCAGCGTCCAAAGGCAAGCCTTCAGGAAGACCAAAAAGAAATGATGATAATATGAAAAGGGCTTTGGAAATGTACATGTCAAAAAAGTATACCTTGGACGAAATAAAGAACGAAACAAATATCAGTAGGGCGACATTATATCGCCATCTCGACCTATAGATAAGGGACGAATGTAGTCATCCCTCCATTTCATTTTTTCTTAAGATGACCCTCGATAACCGCACTTCTACCCCGGTGCATAGTCCCTTCGTGACGTTCCACGATTTTTTCGCTTAAGGAAATGATTTCTACGTCACGATGCGAGAACTCTTCCTCCAGCTCTCTCAGATTATAGAGCATGTCACTCTTCTTCGGTCCACCGGTCTGGAATTCCAATTGCCGCTTGGAATAGAATTCGAATATAATCCTTCCTCCTGGTTTCACACAATCTATAAGATTTTTAAGCATATTCTTCTTTCCCTCTGCTGGAACATGTCCAAATATGTTGACCGCGATGTCATAGAAGTTTTTAGGAAGGGCATCGGTTATTGTGATATCCTGCAGATGAGTTTCTATTTCGACACCTTCTGATTCTGCCAACCGGATAGTTTTATCCAGTCCAACTTTAGAGTAGTCATATGTTCCCGCCTCGTGGCCCAATTTCGCCAAATACACTGCATTGCGTCCCTCTCCCTCAGCAAGCAAGGCAATCTTCAGACCTCCTTTTTCATAAATATTTTCTTTTAACCAGTCGTTTGGTTCTGTGCCGTAAATATAATGTGCTTCATCAAATTTTTCATCCCAACTGTTCAAACTGATCCCCCCAATATTTGAATATATATACGAGCATATCACTCCAGATCCATTTCATGAAATCGAACTCCTCGCATTAGTTGATGCTCGTCAATTTTTATTTTGTGCTCTACTTATATACTATAGATAGAAAGTAATGATACAAACTTAACAGGAGGAGATATCAAGTGAAAACCAATCTGAAGACAGAGACATTCACCTGCCCGAGCTGCATCAAAAAAATTGAGGGCAACCTATCCAAAAGAGCTGGTGTCGAAGTCGCAAAAGTGCTGTTCAATTCAAGTAAAGTCAAAGTTGAACATGACGAAAGTAAAATTACTGCCGATGAGATAAGAAATGTTGTAGAGAATTTAGGCTACGAAGTTCACACTGTTAAATCAAGCTAGATGAAATCTCCCTGACGGGGGATTTTCTTATTCAATCAGATTCTTTGCCGTCTCAGTATCCGACAGTTAAAATGAGTATGTAATTCTAATTCATTTTGAATGGAGGCAATTATAGTGAAAAATGAGCAATTTGTACTTGCAAACCGCCCAAAGGGCACACCAGACGATAATACTTTCCGCCTGGAAGAGATATCAAAAAAAGACCCCTCAGCTAATGAGGTCATGATCAAACCACTATATATATCAGTCGACCCTTATATGAGGGGACGCATGTCTGATGCAGAATCGTATATCGCGCCATTTGAAGTCGACCAACCTTTACATGGTCATGTAGTCGGTGAAGTCCTTGCTTCGAAGGCAGACGGTTTTGCTGAAGGCGACTACGTAGTCGGTATAATGCCTTGGCAACGTTATATCACCATTACGACGGATAATATCCAAAAAGTGCAGGATGCTAATGTCCCCCTACACCTTTATCTAAGCACGTTGGGGATGACAGGACAGACTGCTTATCATGGTCTTCTGAAGATTGGGCAGCCGCAATCCGGTGAAACAGTCGTAGTCTCTGCAGCTTCCGGTGCAGTCGGTTCCGTAGTCGGCCAGATCGCTAAAATAAAAGGTGCCAAAGTCGTTGGTATTGCGGGCGGTACAGAAAAAGTGACTTATTTGAAGGACACACTCGGTTTCGATGCTGCGGTCGATTATAAATCGGATGATTTCGAAAAATCCCTCGAAGAAGCTGTACCTAATGGAGTGGATGTATATTTCGAAAACGTCGGTGGCAAAATCTCAGATGCTGTGTTCAAGCACTTGAATACTTTCTCACGCATCCCGGTGTGCGGCACAATTTCAAACTATAATGATGTTGAACAGGATATCGGTCCCCGCATCCAGCCTATACTCATTAAAAACCAAGCTTTGATGCAGGGCTTTGTCGTCGCCAACTATTCCGATGATTTCCAAGAAGCCGGTCAAACGCTTGCTGAGTGGGTAAAGGATGGCAAGATCCACACAGAAGTAAGCGTTGAAGAAGGATTTGAAAATCTGCCGAAAGCGTTCAATAACCTTTTTGAAGGTAAGAACTTAGGTAAGCAGGTAGTTAAGATATAATGCATTGCGATACAAAAAAACGCCCATTTTATGGGCGTTTTTTTGTATCATCATTGTCATCTCGATAATGATTCCATTATAAGCTTTAATGCTACTCCGGCCGATGCTGTACATAGACTTCATAAATTGACAGCTCTGCCCCTAGAATTGGATTATTTTCCTCTTTCGATTTGGAATCACTTGATTCATGCGCTTTTCTTGTGGCGCGGTCCTGCCTCCACACTTCAAAGTTCTCATGGTCTTCCCAAGTTGTGCACACCTCGATTACATCATATTCTTCGGTATTTTCTTTGATCAGTACTTCCATCAGTACAAAACCATCAAAAGTATGGACAGACTTTGCTGTGGAAAAACGTTTGGCTACATCTTCAACTCTTCCTTTTTCAATACGTATTTCGTTGACTACTTTAATCATTTAATCGGATAAGCCTCCTTGAGGATAATATATTGTATACTTAATATATCATGAATGGAATGATGCGTTACAGGGTAAGTCTTCCACAGATATGATACGCTTTCTATAAATGAGGTAGATTACTCTACTATTCTCAATATGGAAGAGTCATATCTGTGTCGAACTAATTAAATGAAGAGGTGACAATATGATTCTCACAGATGTAGAGAATAGCTATCAGGTTTCAATAGGAGAAGAGAAGGCTATAATACGAAATAATTCTGAAGAAAAAGGCTACTCAATAATTGAAAGTAAAGGACCCTTGGAAGCAAAAGGGTTTTGCGTCTTGAATAATGTCTATATCAATACTGGTATGGAAAAAGCTTTTGAAGCACGCTTCTTGAATCGTCAATCGAACCTTGCTACTGTGACAGGCTTTAAAGCACTCCGAGTTATGAAAGCTGAATCTGGCCCTTACTACGTCATTCTGACATTATGGGATAGTGCTCAGGATTTTCATAATTGGCAGGAATCGAGCCAGTATCAGAAAACACATAAAAAAAGAGGCACTTCTTCTGGACTGGATCGTGAAGTAGTGGCACGCAAGCACTCTTTCAATGTACGTTTCCATATACAAAATCAGTGATTAGACTCTAAGCGCTTTATATTTAAGCAAGCTTTCAGATTGATGATCATTGGTCGATTAGTTACAATATACCCTTGTGTTCATTTATACTACTATTCATCATTAATTAGAAAAGAAGTGCCATGACATGAAACATTTCCTTACCCAAATTCCCGTCTCCATGAGTGGATTGATACTTGGCCTAGTATCCCTCGGTCATCTTTTTTTCTCAATACATTATGATAGGATCGGATGGACTTTCACCCTAATTGGAATACTGATGATGTTTTTATTCTTCCTAAAAATTACTGTCACAGGCAGAGATACTCTAAAGACCCTGGACAATCCAGTCGTTGCAGCCATTTCTCCGACCTTCCCCATGTCCATGATGATGCTCTGCCATACACTAAGCCGCTTTACAGTACATGATTCGATCATATTGCTCATATGGTGGGTTGCTATAATACTTCATTTCAGCCTTATGGGATTCTTCACTTTATATTTCCTTGCACCTAGTAATATGAGATCGGAATACATCAATCCGGGGTGGTTCGTTACGTTTGTAGGTATCGGGGTCATCCCGGCCACATCAAGCAACTTTGGCCCAGAGTTTGGGGAGATCATCATTTGGTTTGCCCTTGCTTTCTATCTTGTACTTTTGCCGATTATCATAAGCCAACTGATTAAAAGGAAGGCCACACAATCGACTTTGCCGCTTATCGCCATTATTGCTGCGCCAGGTTCATTATGTTTGACCGGCTATCTATCTGTTATAGACCAACCATCGGAGAGTATCGTCTATATACTGCTCGCTCTATCGCAACTACTATATTTTTTCATTATCTTCATGTTGCCTAAGATCATGCGATATAAATTTCACCCAAGCTATGCTGCCCTCACATTCCCCGTAGTCATCTCAGCTACCTCAATCATCAAAGTGTTTCAACTGGTTGATGATGGGGGGCTCGCTAATGAAGTACTGAAATTCGCTTCGATCTTCGAATTGGCTTTAGCTGTAGTCATCGTAACTTATGTACTGGTGCGCTATTCGATTTTTATCATCCAATGCTATGGCAACGATAGAAACTCTTATAATTAATGAGCGGGTTATTCGTATACCAGGCATAACTAAGAGGGCTTATGGCGGCCCTTTTTTTAATTCTTTTTGAATTATAGATGGGTGAAGAAGCAATTTTGATTCATCCCCCATTTGAACATACACAGATGCATCAACGTTATTATGGCGTTATGGACCCCTATAATGTTTTATTATTTTAAACGCAATGTCTATAACACCATTGCTCATATGAATTGAATCTACCCTTGTATAGACTCTCCACAGAGATGATCTGTATATAATTATTTAAATTCGATTTATGAAAATGATCATTTAAAGTATAATGGGGATAACATATAAATGGGAGTGTATTTAATGGCGAATTCTATTGGTAACGGTTTCAATGGGGAAGCAAGTAAGGGAAGAGACATGACTTCCCGATACCTGGACCTTCTCTCCAGCAAGTTCGATAGCGAAGAAAAAGTAGTGACCGAAATCATCAATCTTGAATCGATACTGGACCTTCCAAAAGGAACTGAGCACTTTGTCAGCGACCTCCATGGTGAATTTCAAGCCTTTCAGCATGTATTAAGGAATGGGTCGGGTAACGTACGCGTTAAGATCCACGATGTCTTCAAAGACCGCATGACTGAAGATGAAATAAGTGATTTTGCAGCGCTCGTCTACTATCCTGAAGAAAAATTAAAGCTGGTCAAAGAGCAGATGGCTTCGAAACACGCATTAAATGAATGGCATAGAACCAAAATACATCATATGATTGAATTGATTTCCTACGCCTCTTCGAAATATACACGTTCTAAACTTAGGAAAGCTCTCCCAAAACAGTTTGTCTATATCATTGAAGAGCTACTTTACAAAAGTGATGAAGATACAAACAAAAAATCTTATTATGAAACCATCGTAGATAAAATCATTGCACTTGGGCAAGCAGAGAAACTCATAACAGGTCTCTCCTATACTACGCAACGCCTCGTCGTAGATCACCTTCACGTTGTAGGCGATATATATGATCGTGGCCCGGAACCCGATAAGATAATGGATACACTCATCGATTACCATTCACTCGATATCCAGTGGGGTAACCATGACGTATTGTGGATTGGCGCCTACGCAGGTTCTAAAGTGTGCCTTGCCAACATCATCCGCATCTGCGCCCGCTATGATAACTTGGATATCATTGAAGATGCCTACGGTATAAACTTAAGGCCTCTTTTGAACTTGGCAGAGAAATATTACGATGATAATCCGCAGTTCCATCCAAAACAGCACACAGACATTGCCCTCCCGGAACAGGAAAAGCTGCAGATCACTAAAATCCATCAAGCCATCGCAATGATACAATTCAAACTGGAAGCCCCCATAATTAAACGTCGTCCGTATTTTGATATGGATGAGCGCCTGGTACTTGAAAAAGTAGATTATGACAATCAGAAAATAACAGTTTATGGGAAAACTTATTCTCTGCAGCATACTTGCTTCTCTACAGTCGACCCCGATGATCCGACCCGACTTCTTGAAGAAGAGGCGGAAGTCATTGATAAACTGCTACTATCCTTACAACAATCTGAAAAGTTGAAACGACATATGAATTTCCTTATGAAGAAGGGGAACCTCTACCTTAAGTACAATGGTAATTTGCTCATACATGGGTGTATTCCGGTTGACGAAAATGGCGATATGGAAGCCATGGAAATAGATGGATCAGTCTATAAGGGACGGGAGCTGCTTGATAAGTTTGAATATTATCTGCGCAAATCATTCTCCAATCTCGAACAGACGGATGATCTTGCCACCGACCTTGTCTGGTATCTATGGACGGGGAAATATTCTTCACTGTTTGGAAAACGTGCAATGACAACATTCGAACGATATTTCATCGCTGACAAAAGCTCCCATAAAGAAGAGAAGAATCCTTATTATCACTTGAGGGAAGATATGGAGATGTGCCAAAAAATGCTTGCAGAATTTGATTTGGACCCTGTTAGCGGACATATAATCAATGGGCACACACCTATTAAAGAAAGAGATGGAGAGAATCCAATTAAGGCCAATGGGAAAATGATCGTCATCGACGGTGGTTTTTCGAAAGCTTACCAGAAAACGACAGGCATAGCTGGCTATACCCTTCTATTCAACTCATATGGCATGCAGCTAGTGGCTCACCAGCACTTCAATTCGAAAGAAAATGTGCTGAAGCATGGAGCAGATGCACTTTCCGTCAGACGAGTCGTTGATGAGGAAGTCGAGAGGAAGAAAATCAAGGATACAAATATCGGCATAAGACTGCAGGAAGAGATTGATATGTTACAAAAGCTGATGTCATATCGATATATCCGTTAACAATTACATTAAGTAAGCATATTTGATGACATTATTGCTTCAGTCTAAGAAACTATAGATTATGAAGGGAGATGTTGTTAATGATACAATATTTGTTAAATGCCTACATAGGCAAGAATGTCATTGAAGGTGGTCTGGCAAAAATAGAAAATGAAGGTCAAATGGGAGAGGACTTCGAAAAAGAATTTAATGTTACTCCAGACCAGATGAAGATTGCAGGCTATCTCGAAGCTATCGGCTCACTATTCCTGTTTGCGTCATTCCTCGGAAAATCATTTAATCGTATCGGTTCACTGATGATCAGTGGCGTCTTAGGTGTTGCGGTATTTAAGCACCTTAAAGCAGGCCATGGATTCGAAGGTAGCAAGAACGCTCTTAAATGGGCATCACTCAGCTTATTGAGTCTAATTGAAACATTCAGTAAAGAGCAAATGAAAAGATAGGAAAGCAGCTGCCATCAGCTGCTTTTTTTAAATAACTACACTGCTAGGCACTTGATCTAGACCACCAAACATCAGTAATTAAAGGGAGATGTTCCACGTGAAAAAATGGTTTACAGCCATCATCATAGCATTGCTCGCAATTGGTCTTTATTATGTAGACAATCAGATGGAAGATGGATTGTGGGCTAAGATAGAATACATGGTCCTCCCTGATCCCATGGTGTATAACGCTTATGAGAAAGGAGAGTGCACCTTTTATGTATTTGAAAAAATTAAAGAGGATGGCAATATGATAGGAGTGGACTGGTATGATGCTGGGATGTGGGCTTCGAATGCAACCGATGATGATTATAAAGTAGACCAAGAACCCGCTCCTGGAGCTGTGTTACAAACGGAACGTGGGGAACTGGGACATGTCGCTTATATAGAATCGGTAAAAAAGAATGGTTCACTCGTCATTTCTGAAATGAACTACAATACCCCTTATGAAATAACAGAAAGACTTATACCTGCTGAAAAAGTCGGAAATTATTCCTATATTCATCCAAAAGAAAATCCTCGTCCTAAAAGTATTGAAACATAGGAATTTGATTTCCCTGGCGACAGGCAGCAAAGTATTTAAGAATATATTTCATTTTCTTTATTTATAACGCTGTGCATTACTTAAATTTATAATGCGCAGCGTTATTTATTCTTTAAAAACGTTTATTTTGTAGTATTCTAAGCGTTTCTTCCCCGTTATCTCTTTCCTATTCAACAGATGGCGTTATAAATTTTACCCCTTTAGTTAAAACCGTTTCAACTTTTCCGAATCGTCCCCCTCGCCGAACTCCGGCACCTTCTTATCATCAAGTAGCCTGACTGGTCTGCTCCCCTTAATTTCGAACTTTCTATTTATTTACATTAATAGTAGAATGATAAGCAGCTCTTATGCTGTTCGCATCCTAAAAAGTCTTTTCCTATATAAAGGCTTATAAAGATGTTTGGATTCGTTTTCATAAGGGAAATACTTTATAAATCTGTCTAATAAGGGGGAATCTTATCATGCAGCCTTTCGATGTTTCTTTAAACGGCAGTACACATTCAATCGAAGAAAATACTACAGCATTGAATTATTTGAAAGACACTAACCTAGAACCACCGAACCTCTGTTATCATCCAAGCCTTGGTGCGATTGAAACTTGCGATACATGTATCATAAAAGTCAATGGGGAATTTGTACGCTCATGTTCCACAGAATTACAGCCTGGAGATGTGGTGGAAACACTTGGCGATGACGTGCATGAAGCACAACTTATCGCAATGGACCGTATACTCGGTAATCACGAGCTCTATTGTACAGTATGTGATTTCAACAACGGGAACTGTGAGATACATAATACAGTGAAAGAGATGAGAATCGAACACCAGGACACTCCCCATGAAACAAAAGGGGCGGAAATCAATCGAAATGCATTCTACCGTTATGATCCTGACCAGTGTATTCTATGTGGACGCTGTGTGGAGGCGTGCCAAGACCTCCAGGTCAACGAAACACTCCTGATTGACTGGACTCTCGAAAAGCCAAGGGTCATATGGGACAATGATACGACGATAGATGAATCATCCTGTGTAAACTGCGGACATTGTGCGACGGTATGTCCTTGTAACGCCATGATGGAGACTGGTATGGAAGGGGAGGCCGGCTTCCTGACTGGGATGGCGCAAGAATCATTCAGACCAATGGTCAACATAACTAAAGATGTAGAAACTGGCTATGGCTCTTTGATGACCCTTTCAGATATGGAAGCCCAGATGCGCGAAGAAAGAATTGAAAAGACAAAAACCGTATGTACCTACTGCGGAGTCGGCTGTTCTTTCGATGTCTGGACAAAAGGCCGCGAAATATTAAAAATAGAACCTCAGGAGCAGGCACCTGCTAACGGTATCTCCACGTGTGTTAAAGGTAAGTTTGGGTGGGATTACGTCAATAGTGAGGAACGTCTGAAAAAACCACTGATACGAGAGGGCGATGCCTTCCGCGAAGCAGAATGGGAAGAGGCGCTTGACCTTATAGAAAGTAAATTCAAAGAAACATTGAGTAAGAAGGGGCCAGATGCGTTAGCATTCATCTCTTCCTCAAAATGTACGAATGAAGAATCCTATTTAATGCAGAAATTGGGACGAGGTGTCATCGGTACAAATAATATCGACAATTGTTCCAGATATTGCCAATCTCCAGCTACTATGGGGCTATGGCGCACGGTCGGATACGGTGGGGACTCCGGTAGCATCACGGACATCGGTCAAGCTGAACTTGTCATTACCATCGGGTCCAACACAGCAGAATCACATCCTGTACTCGCAACACGTGTCAAGCGTGCCCAGAAACTCTATGGACAAAAAGTGATTGTCGCAGACTTGCGCAAACATGAAATGGCAGATCGTGCGGATTTGTTTGTCAGACCTGCACCCGGAAGTGACCTTGTATGGCTATCCGCTGTCACGAAATATATCATCGATCAGGGGTGGCATGACGAAGCCTTCTTGAGTGAGCATGTCAATGATGTCGAAGAGTACATCAAAAGTCTAGATAAATACACACTGGATTATGCTTCCGAAACCACAGGAATGTCGAAAGATGAACTGATTGAGATAGCCACCTCCATCCACCAGGCCGAAACCACTTCCATACTTTGGGCCATGGGTGTCACACAACATGGTGGGGGCAGTGATACAAGTACAGCCATATCCAACCTATTGCTCGTTACAGGAAACTATATGAAACCAGGTGCCGGAGCATACCCTCTGCGGGGACACAATAACGTTCAAGGAGCTAGTGACTTCGGCAGCATGCCGGACCGTTTCCCAGGTTATCAGTTTGTTACTGATGACGAGGTAAGGGCACGCTTTGAGAAGAGTTGGGGCTCTGAAATACCTAAGGAACCAGGCTTGAACAACCATGAAATGGTTGACGCCATGCACGATGGCAAATTAGATGTCCTCTATCTTAAGGGTGAAGATATGGGCATAGTCGATTCTAATATCAACTATGTACATTCCGCTTTTGAGAAGCTCGATTTCTTCGTAGTTCAAGATATATTCTTCTCAAAAACGTGTGAATACGCCGATGTTGTCCTCCCTGCCAGTCCGAGTCTTGAAAAAGATGGGACTTTTGTCAATACAGAAAGGCGTTTCCAGCGTCTCTATAAAGTTTTGGATCCACTCGGAGATTCTAAACCGGATTGGCAGATCATCGTCGAAATCGCTAATCGTATGGGGGCTGATTGGGATTATGGCCACCCTTCAGAAATCATGGATGAGGCCGCTTCATTAACACCTATGTTTGCAGGTGTAAGCTATGACCGACTCGAAGGGTATGATAGTCTGCAATGGCCTGTAGATGCAGATGGTACTGATACTCCGCTTCTATTCGAAGACAAGTTCCCCTTCCCTGACGGCAAAGCCCGCCTGTGGCCGGTGGATTGGACAAAACCAGTAGAATTTGGCGAAGACTATGACCTGCACGTCAACAACGGCCGTATACTCGAGCACTTCCACGAAGGGAATATGACCTATAAATCTGAAGGCATCACCAGAAAAACTCCGAAAGTATTCCTTGAAGTTTCACACGAACTTGCCAGGGAACGTAATCTGGAAGATGGTACAGTAGTCAGATTGACTTCGCCTTATGGCAGCGTCAAAGTAAGCTGTATCGTTACAGACCGGGTATTCGGCAATCAGCTTTATCTACCAATGAACAGTAACGGTGAAGGCGCAATAAACTATCTGACCAGCTCCCACTCCGATAAAGATACGGATACACCTGCCTATAAGGAAGTTTCCGTTAAAATGGAAGTTCTCGAACCGAAAGGGGAGAGCCCGATGCCTAAAATCAACCATCGTAATGGAAACCCTCAGCCTCAGATAGGGGTACGCGTGGAAGAGAAATGGGCAAGGAATGATTATATCTTCCCAGGTGATATCGTAAAGGAAAGAAGGTCGAATAAATAATGGCAAGAGCGACAAAAGTCATCCATAAAATGAAAGTCGACCCGGAAGTTGAGCATGATAAGGCATTGCACGAAATCGAAGAGTTGTTTATAGAACATAAAGATTCATTGAACGATGTTCTTGAAATGATGGAAAAAATGCGTGAACGTGAAATTTTCAATATCGCAAACGCTTCGCTTGGTCAGAGCAGTAAAATCGTCACTCGCCTTGTTACAGCCTTGGACGGTTCCAAGGCGCCTCATTCAATCCATAATCTGCTGTTACTTTTTGAACTGCTCAGTAGCCTCGATATGGATAGTCTGGAGCCCGTCGCCCATAAATTGAATAATGGGATTGCCCAAGCTGCCAAATATGACCAAAGTGACCGATCTTCCGGCTACAAGGAACTCCTTGGCGCGCTGAGAGATCCAGAGGTCCTGACAGGGCTGAATATGACATTGCAGATTTTAAAAGGGATGGGACAGAAAGAAGCTTCTAAAAAAGAGGATTCTATCACCGATTCCAGCAAAAGAAGCACGCGCGCCAGCAGATCAAATTCATCCATGAAATGGTACCCACTCGTATTAGGTGCCGCTGCTGTAAGTGTGCCGCTGCTTTTAAAATTTAAAAATTAACAGAGTCCCCTGCTTATTGCCAGGGGACTTCTAATGAATCAAGAATGTTAGACTGGAGGAGTGGCTGTTATGGACGTTTATACAGTGGGGCATTCCACAAATAGCCAAACCGAATTCCTAAAATTGCTCGCTTATGAAAAGATTGATTACATTGCTGATATACGCGCATTTCCCCATAGCCGTAAACATCCTCATTTTGATATAGGACAAATGAGCGAATGGCTCGAAGAATCACATATAACCTATCGGCATCACCCGCTTCTCGGTGGTAGAAAAGGCCTCTCCTCCGTAGTGGGGAGTAATCTGAACGATGGATGGCGCAACCAATCGTTTCATAATTACGCTGATTACACCCTGACAGATGAGTTTATGGAAGGGATTCAAGAAATCAAAATTAAAGCTGAGAATTATAGAGTAGCCTGCATGTGTTCTGAAAGACACCCTGCACGCTGCCACCGGCTTATAATCAGCAATTGGATGGCGGCAAACGGTTGGGGTGTGCATCATCTGATCTATGACAAGGACGCCCCCCAGGTCGTTGAACATAAACTTGGAAAGTGGGGCGCCATGCCTATTATTGAAGAAGATGGTACAGTCGTCTATCCTGCCGAGACCTGACCTTCCCATCCATTCACATACCTAATAAGTCATTTAACTAGGAGAGACTCTATGATTAAATTTGAAAATGTTACCAAGCGGTATGGCGACAAGTTAGCGGTTGAAGATGTAAGCTTCAACATTGAAGAAGGCGAGACTTTTGTTCTGATCGGCCCTTCAGGTTGTGGCAAGACCACCACTTTGAAGATGATCAACCGGCTTATTTCCTTATCGAATGGATATATTTATTTCAAGGATAACCCCATCAGTGAATATCCGGTCTATGAAATGCGGTGGGATATCGGTTATGTCCTACAGCAGATTGCATTGTTCCCGCACATGACCATCAAAGAAAATATCGCTCAGGTACCACAGATGAAGAAGTGGTCCACCAAGGAGATTGACGCCCGGATAGACGATCTGATGAATATGGTCGGGCTTGAACCGAAACAGTTTAAAAATCGCTATCCGGGGGAACTATCCGGGGGTCAGCAGCAGCGGGTGGGCGTCGTCCGGGCTCTTGCAGCAGATCCGCCTGTCATCCTCATGGATGAACCATTCAGCGCACTTGATCCGATCAGCCGGGAAAAACTCCAGGATGATCTTGTAGACCTTCAGAAAAAGATTAAAAAAACCATTGTATTTGTCACACACGATATCCAGGAAGCTTTGAAACTTGGTGACAGAATCTGTTTGCTCAGGGAAGGCAAAGTTGAACAGATCGGCACGCCTGACGAATTCATGTCACAGCCTGCCAATGATTTCGTTAGAGAGTTCATTGGTGATCTGGACAATTATCGTATGCAACAAGTGGCTTTAGGCGAATTAACTAAAGACATACCCCCGTTAGATGGGGAGGAAAATATCGGTGTTCCTGAACTTTCTGGCAATGCTTCCCTCCGGGACGCATTCGACCACTTGTCGGAAAATGACAGTGTAATCGTCCTTACTGAACAGGGCAGGAAGCGGGTCCGTCCCAAAGATGTTTTCAAGTACATGTCTAGCAACAAGGAAGGGGATCGCTAATGAGTACTTTTTTCGAAACTTTCAGCAATAGGAAAGGCGAACTCCTCACCACTTTGATAGAACACATCCAGATCTCATTCATCGCTTTACTTATTGCGGTCCTTATAGGAGTACCACTTGGCATCGCACTTACGAAAACAAAAAAACTATCGGAAGCAGTCATCAATACTGCAGCCGTCTTGCAGACGATACCTTCTCTCGCACTGCTCGGCCTTATGATACCATTGTTTGGCATTGGTAAAGTGCCGGCAGTAATCGCCCTCGTCATATACGCATTGCTGCCTATACTCAGAAACACATTCACGGGCATCGACGAGGTCGATGATTCTCTGGTGGAAGCAGCGAGCGGGATAGGCATGAAGCCAATGAGACGTCTGACAAAGGTTGAACTCCCCATTGCAATGCCTGTCATAATGGCTGGTATACGTACAGCCATGGTACTTATCATTGGGACAGCGACACTCGCCGCGTTAATCGGGGCTGGCGGTCTCGGGGACTTGATATTACTCGGAATCGACCGCAACAACACTTCCTTGATTATACTCGGTGCTATTCCTGCAGCATTGCTTGCGATATTCTTTGATGTTGCGCTTAGGATAATCCAGAACCTATCCTATAAGAAAATAACCATTACGCTCGGTGCAATACTTCTGGCCATGTTGCTGATCTCAGTAGGGCCGCTCTTCTCCCAAAAGGATGAAACAGTGACCATCGCCGGAAAACTCGGAACAGAGCCTTCCATCATCACAAATATGTATAAAATACTTATTGAAGAAGAAACAGACTATGCCGTTAAAGTCGAAGATGGACTCGGTAAGACCTCTTTCCTATTCAGTGCCTTGAAATCCGATGACATTGACGGTTACCTCGAATTTACGGGGACGGTCCTTGGCGAGTTGACTAAAGAAGAACTCGATTCCAAAGAAGAAGAAGCTGTCTATGAACAGGCTAAGTCCAGTCTGGAAGAAGAGTTTGACATGACGCTTCTTAAACCGATGGAATACAATAATACCTATACACTTGCCGTAAAGGAAGAATTTGCAGAAGAGAATGACCTTAAAACGATAGGGGACTTGAGAAGTATAGAAGATGAGATAAAACCTGGCTTCACTCTTGAGTTCAACGACAGGGCAGATGGCTATCCAGCAATAAAAGAAACGTATGACCTTGATTTCAACAATGTACGCACTATGGAACCGAGCCTTAGGTACCAAGCCGTGGAGAGTGGTGACATCAATCTTGTCGATGCATATTCAACAGATGCTGAACTCAGACAATTCGGGATGGTAATCCTGGAGGATGACCAGAATGTATTCCCTCCTTATCAGGGGGCACCTCTTTTCAAGGAGGCCTACTTGGAGGAGCATCCGGAAATAGTCGAGCCATTGAACAAGTTGGCAGGGAAAATATCGAACGAAGAAATGCAGGAGATGAACTATAGAGTTGCGGTGGAAAATGAAAATCCTTACCGCGTTGCAAAAGATTATCTTGTTAGAGCGGGCCTGATAGAATAAATCCGCCTAATCAGAATGCCTGCTGATAGATCAGTAGACATTCCATCCTCCCCACGCATTTCCCGGGCAACATCATATTCTTTCATATATAGGAGTGGTTGAGTTGAATGATAAAAAATCCATAAGCTCGGTCTTCTGGTGGGCTTTAGCCATCTGTATCCTCTTCGTAGCAGTGGGAGCAGCCTTACCTAAGAGACTGGAGTCATCTACGCAATACGTAACATCACTCATATCCACAAATTTCAGCTGGTACTATCTACTGCTGGTATTAGCCATACTTTTTGTGTGCATCTACCTTCTTTTTTCAAGGTTCAGCAGTATTACTCTTGGTAAAGAGGGGGAAGAACCGGAATTCTCTCTTCATTCCTGGTTCGCGATGCTGTTTAGTGCCGGCATGGGCATAGGATTGGTTTTTTGGACTACAGCCGAACCGATTAGCCACGCTTTCTCCTCATCGCCTATTGCATCCCCCGGATCGCAGCAAGCCATTGATCAGGCTATGCAGTTTTCTTTCTTCCACTGGGGCATACACGCATGGGCGGTATATGGGATAGTGGCGCTTGTGTTTGCCTATTTTAATTTTCATAAAGGCTATAAAGGGCTTGTGAGTGCCACGTTAACTCCTCTATTTGGAGAAAAATTGATGCAGGGTGCCCTAGGTACCTTCCTGGATGTGCTTGCTGTAATCGCTACAGTGACGGGTGTGGCTGCAACCCTCGGTTTTGGCGCTTTACAGATCAATCAGGGGTTCAATTTCCTTTTTGGAATTCCCGCTAATTTCCTTGTCCAGTTTCTCATCATAGCGGTAGCGACCCTACTATTCACATGGTCGACCTGGTCCGGCATCAATAAAGGCATTAAGATGTTAAGCAATTTCAATATGGTTATTGCAGTTATAGTACTGGTCGGCCTTTTCATTGTCGGTCCTACACTTTATGTCCTTAATATGTTCACCAATTCCCTTGGAAATTACATTTCTGGCTTCTTCGATATGAGCCTGCGGCTGCCCATGAACGATAGTGATGCATTTGCATGGCTTGAGAATTGGACTGTTTTCTACTGGGCATGGTGGATTTCCTGGGCTCCGTTTGTCGGCATCTTCATCGCCCGTGTGTCGAAAGGGCGGACCATCAAAGAATTCATACTGGGCGTTTTATTTGCTCCAACACTCGTATGCTTCATATTCTTTGCGGTATTTGGGGGTTCAGCAATCAATCTGCAGGAGAATGGCATAGCGGATATTTCAGGGTTTGCCACAGAAACTGCCACGTTTGCAATGTTTGAACATTATCCATTGGGCTTCTTGCTGAGTCTGCTTACACTCATCGTCATCGCTGTATTCTTCATCACTTCCGCCGATTCGGCAACATACGTGATCGGAATGCTGACGACAAACGGCAATAATTTCCCGAGCGGCTTAGTCAAGATCATCTGGGGCATCACCTTATCTGCTTTCGCCCTCATTATGATCTATACTGGCGGTACACAAGGGATACAGAATTTACTGATTATCGCGGCACTGCCATTCTCACTCGTCATCATCTTTATGATGTGGTCATTGTTCCGCTCCCTAAGGGAAGACCACCCGCGTTATCCATCTAAGGCTAAAGTCTTTGAAGACAAAGATTTGAAATCTAGATTAAAAAGAGAAGATTGAACGGCTGATGCTGGCCAACCTGAACACAGGAAACGATAGATTCCATCTAAACCCCCCCTTAAGTTAGTTTTTAACTTAAGGGGGGGTTTAGATGGGTTAGATACCTTCAGCATTCAAATGTAATACGACCAAGGGTATGTTTTCGGCGGTGGGCATTCAACGACGACCATTTCATCTTTTGTAGGGTGCTTCACACTCAATTTGGAAGCCCAAAGTGCTATTTGCTGACCTGGTTTATTTATATTTTGTCCGTATTTCTGATCACCATAAAGCGGTGTCCCTTGATTGGCTAACTGAACCCTTATCTGGTGGGGACGTCCTGTCTTCAATTCGATTTCAATCAGGCTGCCTTCTTCGTTGCTTTTTAGAACTTTGTAATCCATCACTGCCTGTTTAGCATCTTTTTTATCCGGCTTGACTACACTTACTATATTCTTTTTGCGGTCCTTCCAAAGATAATCGGTCAACCTTCCCCGGTTTTCAGGCAGATGTCCACGCGTTACAGCAACATACTTACGGTAGATCTGATGATTCCTCAGTGCTTCGGATAATCTTGAAGCGGCTTTTGAAGTCCTCGCAAACACAATCGCGCCTCCCACAGGGCGATCAAGCCTGTGTACCAGACCCAGATAGACGTCCCCCGGCTTGTTGTACTTTTCTTTAATGTACCCTTTTAATATATTCAGTAGATCCTCATCTTTCGAATCATCTCCCTGCACCAGTAGATTCACTGGCTTCTCAACAATAAGAAGATGATTATCTTCATACAGAACCTTAATATCCATACCCACACTCCCATTATTCTTATATGGCATTGATGCCGAATCATGCTTTTACACCGAGTAAGCCATGCCCCTCCAATGTACCATGCATTACTCAGATTACAATCCTGACTATTGTGGAATCATTCACTCGAGTATTAATTTAAGTGCCGATGCCAGTTTCTTATTATTGCGCTGTCACTTGCTTGCCCCGCCACTGGTTCATTCCCCCGCGTACATTTATTGCTTCTATACCTTTTTTCCTGAGAACTTTCGCCGCTTTCTTACTCCTCATGCCGGATTGGCAGATGATGTAGACTGGTTTTGAGTCATCTTTGTAATCAGATACTTTATTTAATGGCAGATTGATGGATTTTCTGATATGACCGGAGCGGTATTCCCCTGGAGTTCTTACATCGAGTAGCTTACTATTCCTTTGCAGTGCTTCAGCCAATTCTTCCGTGGAAACAGATTTTATTGGATTAAAGATTGAAAACATCTGTATCCCCCCTTTCTATTAAATATCATTATACCCTACCCGGTATTATTTTTACAACTGGCATCATTTTAAAAAACTGCTCTGGCAACTCAATTTGATGAACCATAGTTGTCTTAACATAAGTCTATCTATATTAACTGTGTCCCTACACTTAATCATTTCCTAATAGCCCGTCAATATATTGTTTTTTATTTTATTATGTTCATTGACATCATCAATTTTAAAGTTAGACTTAGAGTATGGATATGTTCAATTTATGTCTAAATAACCCTATGGAAGGAGAACGACTATGAGCGGCAATGATAATGAAAAGCAATTTTCAAGACGTGACTTTTTAAAGACCACCGGAGTATTTACCGGCGGAATCATTGGAGGTTCTTTACTCGGCGGGGTCGTTATGGATCAAACAGATCTATTCGATGATGAAGAAACCGCAACTTCCAATGAAACAACCGGATCCGATTCTGGTGCCGAAGATGGCAATGTGGCTGCGCGTACTTTCTTCAGCCGGAGTGAAGATTTCGAAACGTTGGCTGCAGCTACTGAGCGTATCTACCCTGAAGATGACAACGGTCCTGGGGCTATTGCCCTCGGCGTGCCTTACTTCATCGATCGCCAGATGAGTGGGTTCTACGGGCAGAACAGCCAAGATTACACAATGGGGCCTTTTAAACCGATGGCTTCAGACACACATGGACTTCAGGCAAAACTGATACGTGGGGACATATTCCTTTTCGGTTTGAGACGTCTGGATGAAGTAAGCAATGAAAAACATGATAAGGCGTTCCCGGATCTTGACGGAGCGGCACAAGATGAAATCCTGAAAAGTTTCGAAGCAGGGGATGTTGACATTAAAGGGGTAACTTCTGAATTCTTCTTTAACCTGCTCAGAAATATGACGATAGAAGGCGTCTATTCTGATCCTGCATATGGTGGCAATAAGGATATGCAAGGATGGAAAATGATCGAATATCCTGGACCCCGTATGGGTTGGACTAATGAAATAGAATCAAAAGAGTTCCAATCATTGGAGCCGGAAGCACTAAGGAAATATCAGGGAGGTGGCGTATAGATGGCCGAAAAGTTAGATAAGGTGGACGTCGTTGTAGTAGGTATGGGATGGGCCGGAGGCATCGTAAGCGCCGAGATGGCTAAAGCCGGGAAAAAGGTCGTAGCACTGGAAAAAGGTGCCGACAAAACCAGAGAAGATTATATTGGCGTCAAAGATGAACTGAGGTTTGATAACCGCTATCAAATAATGCAGGAACTCTCTGGCGACACCATCACTTCAAGAAATGAAATCGATGAAACCGCTCTGCCGGTACGCACGATGGAAGATATGCAGCTTGGAACTGGTGTCGGCGGAGCCAGTGTACACTGGGCTGGTGCCTCATACCGCTATTGGCCATATGAATTCGAAATACGGAGCCAGACGATTGACCGTTACGGTGAAGATAAAATTCCTGAAGATATGAATCTTCAGGATTGGGGCATTACTTATGATGAGATGGAGAAATACTACGAGAAGTGGGAATATACTGCCGGCATTTCAGGAGAGCAGGACCCAATGGCACCAGAGAGGAAAAAACCATGGCCAAATCCACCTCTAAAAGAAACACCTTCGCTGAAGCTTTTTAAGGATGCGGCAAAGAATCTCGGCTTACATCCTTTCCAGATTGCAGCAGGCAACCTCTCACAAAATTATGAGAATCCAGATGGGGAGCAGCTCAACGCCTGCATGTACTGTTCATTCTGTACACGGGCCGGGTGTGATTTCTCCGCTAAATCAGATCCTATCGCAACCGTAGTAAAAACTGCTTCAAGACATGATAACTTCGAACTGAGGACACGTGCGAATGTGCGCCGTGTACTGTACGATGATGATTCCAAGAAAGCAACTGGTGTCATGTATGTCGATGAAGCAACTGGTGACGAATATGAACAACCTGCAGATGTAGTCGTATTGGCAGCATTCGCATTTTCAAATAACCGTCTGCTGATGCTTTCCGATATTGGTGAACAATACGACCCCGAGACGAAAAAAGGGACGATCGGTCGTAATTTCAATGGCCAGTATAACTCTGCTTTCCATGGCGCACGTGGTTATTTCGAAAATGAGAAATTCAACCTTTATATGGGGGCCGGGGCACTCGGGGCTGCTGTAAACGATTATGCTGCAGATAACTTCGACCACTCGGACCTTGATTTCATCGGCGGCGGTGCCATTGAATTGAGGCAATATGGATTCGGAGCTATTTCAAGCAGTGGCCATGTACCGGGAGATACACCAAGCTGGGGAAAAGAGTACAAAGACAAATCACTCCATTATGCCTACCGCTCATTAGTAATATGGTATACAGCGATTACCATGTCCTACTGGCATAACTATCTCGATCTTGATCCAACATATAAAGATGAGTACGGTGACCCTCTCTTACGCGCTACTTACAAATTTGGCGATCAGGAAAGGAACATCGGTAAATTCGGTATCGAAAAATGTCACGAAATCATGGAAGAAATGGGTGCTGACATCATTGAAGATGGGGAAGTGCCAGATGAATTCGACCATGTATATTCCGGTGGACACTATACCGGCGGTGTCGTCATGGGCGATGACCCTGAAACATCTGCAGTAAATAACTATCTTCAGATGTGGGATGTAGATAACTTGTTCGTCGTGGGCGGATCTGCCTTCCCGCAGTTCGGCGGCCACCACCCGACACCTACCATCGGTGCATTGGCATATCGAGCAGCCGAAGGCATCGAAAAATATATGGAAGAAGGAGAACAACTTGCGACTGCAAGAGGCCGCAAGTATATCTGACCCTCCACGCCTTAAACTTTAGAGGGCGCCCTCAAACTGAATACAGATCATGTTATAATCCACATCCCGATGATGTGGATTATTTTTAATTTCAGACCAACTATCATCCAATTTTTCTATTTTCGGCTATAAAGTCCATTAAAAAGGGCAATATCGTATCTTTCGCATGATAATATTCAGAAATAATACAGTAAGATGTCAATATTACACTAACAGCCCTAAATTGTAATCTCCTTATTATTGGACTGTAACCCACTATCTTCTAATCCATGATATATTATTCACTGTCTTAGAAATAAACACCTTAATCTTGATGAACGCAACGGTAAGACTACGTTTAATATATACCTTTTTGGAGGATGAAATTTAATGAAGAAAACAATATTGACTACTACTATGGCACTTGGACTTGGAATCACTTCACTCGCTACTGGCCAATCTGCAGAAGCTTCTGCTCAGGACATCAACAAAGAAGAACTTGCGGCAATGGCTCAGAACGGCGCTGCTGAATTGAACAACGCTCCAATCCATGAAGGCGCATATGAGTATAACTTCACTCTTAACGGTGTGGACTACAACTTCGAGTCCAACGGTACACAGTACACTTGGTCTTATGGCAACTACGATAACAGCGTAAGCGTAGCACCTCAGCCAAAAGCACAGACTCAAGAGCCTGCACCAAAAGTAACTGAATCCTACGATACACAGGAAACAGTTCAAAACAATACTCAAGAGCAAGCACCTCAACAAACAGAAACTGTTGAAACTTCTACACCTGAACCTGTCCAAGAAACAGTTCAGACTCAAAAACAATCTGCTCCAAGCCCACAAGCATCTTCTAACGGTTCAGTAAAAGAGCAATTCCTTGCTGCCGGTGGTACACAAGCAATGTGGAGTAACATCGTTATGCCAGAATCAAGCGGTAACCCGAATGCAGTCAATCACCTCGGCTACAGAGGCCTAGGTCAAACAAAAGAACACTGGGGTACTGGATCTGTTGAAACACAGACAAAAGGCATGATCAACTACGCTCAAGAGCGCTACGGTTCTGTAGAAGCAGCTATGGCTTTCCGTCAGCAAAATAACTGGTGGTAGGATGTAAGCTAGCATATATCAACCCTTATCGTATGGATGATTTCCATGTGGTAAGGGTTTTTTCTTTCTTACGTTCCAATCTTGCGCTGTACATATAAACTTTGTCCTCACGTCATTTATAAACTATAATAATGGTCAGATGTTGTCATAAGACAAATACCAATATGCCTATTCCCAGCCCGGAATATAAGGAGAGTCGAGATGAGTCCTAAAAAAGAAGATTATATTAAAGCACTTTTCGATTTGGGTGGCCAGGTGACAAAAGTGTCTAACAAGGAAATAGCAGAGCGTTTGGGTACATCCCCGCCTACAGTCACGGAAATGATGGTCAGTCTTGAAAAAATAGGGTGGACCGAATATTTTCCTTATAAAGGCAGTCTATTGACTCCCGAAGGGGCTGAGCGTGCAAAACACCTTATCCATAAACATCGTCTATGGGAAGTGTTTCTTGTCGATAATCTGGGGTTTGAAATTGATGAAGTCCATGATGAAGCTGAAGTTTTGGAGCATGCCACCAGCAATATTCTAGCTGATCGTCTGGAGAGGTACCTTGGACACCCTGAATATTGCCCTCATGGAGGTGCCATTCCATTGAATTTGATAGACAATCAGGAACATCATATCTACCGTCTGTCAGAAGCTGGGGATGAAGAAACATTGTTTATTTCCAGAATAGTCAATGAAAGTGATCTCGTATCCTATTTTAAAAATAAAAAGCTGAATGTCGGGGATAAGTTGACAGTCATCAGCCGTGACTTAGCCAATGATTCACTGTTGGTCAAGAATCTAACCCAAGGGATTGATATAGAGCTAAGCAGTTCCGCTTCGCAGTATCTGTTCGTAGAACAATCTGATAGCTGATCATTCTTTTCCATTAATGAATAATAGGTAGATTAAAACCCCGCCGATATCAATTTATGATATCGGCGGGGTAATTTATTAGTCCAATTCTGAAACAGTTACAAATTCATATCCTTCAGAAGACAAATATTCCAAAATATCAGGCAGTGCTTGAGCCGTTGTTCCATGAATATCATGCATCAAAATAATAGCGTCATCATGCATGTTAACCCTTATTCTCTTCTCAATTATATTAGGGTCCTTATTTTTCCAGTCTTCCGTGTCTATCGTCCAAAGCACTGGCTCCATGTCGATGAAATTATTGATTTCCTCATTCGTACTTCCATACGGTGGTCTAAAGACCGTAGGCTTCAACCCTGTCGCCTGCATTATCAATTGATTGGTCCGGGATACTTCAATATCGATCTGTTTAAAGGAAAGTGTGGTGAAATCTGGATGGTTCATCGAATGGTTGCCGATCTCATGACCTCTCTCCGCTACCTCTTTCGCAACATCCATGTAATACTCTATCCTTTTACCTTGCATAAAGAATGTTGCTTTTGCATCATATTCATCAAGTGTATCGAGTATATTCAAAGTATGCTCTGGATGGGGTCCATCATCAAAAGTAAGTGCCACTTTCTTTGTCTGTTGATCAATCGCCCGTTCAGTATATACTTCCGCTTCCGTATCCCGTTGCTCCTGTGCGCCATCGTCTACGTTAGACGTCTCCAGAAATCGGGTGTATTCTTCCTTCACAAGATTTTGTGCTTGATCGAAAGGTATCTTTACCTCGATACTCCCCGCAGCACCCGCTGCTATCTCATACTCATTGAACGACAAACCTAATCCTTCTTTTGTTATATAAAGATTATTGAAGTCATTATCCGGGGCTTCGATCCATTTCTTCAATTCATCTTCAAATAGATAGAGACTCAAGTCTTCGTCTTCTTCTGCGTATTCAAGAATATAATCATAAAATAATTTTCTGTTTTCTGCAGTATCATCGAATATATCCTGGCCTTCTATTATTTCTTGGTCTTTTACATCAGCCATCATTATATTCTTCCTCGTTTCGCCATTGGCCCCATATGTAAACATATATGTAGTAAAGTCGAATGTATAAAGATTGTCATTTATGCGCTCAGTTTCATAGCTGAGGTTGAAAATTGCTTCCTGGCCTGAAGGCGGCACTTCAAAATCTTCAAGTTGTTTATTGAAATGGTTCCTCTCAGCTTCAATATATTGCTTGATTGCATCATCAATCGAATCAACAGCGGTTTCGGGATATTGCGTGCTGGCGTTCAATGTTTCAGTGTCTTCAATTTCAGTAATGATATCTATCCCTGGATAATTCGATTCTTCGATAGACTTAGATTCTTTTTGTTCTGTCTTTTCCGGATTATTCTCTTCTCCCTGGGAGCCTTTTACGGAACTTGTATTCTGCTCCATCTTTTCGGGGGACTGGCATGCTCCCAGTATAATGATAATGGTAATTAGATACATTAATTTCTTCAATTCAGTCACCTTTCGCCCCGGTACGGGCCTATATTTTTATCTGGCTATCGCTCGATTAGATCTTTGCTCATAATAAGAATCAGCTCATATATCAATTGCCTTAAACACGCCATTTATGGTGAATGTTTCAATTAGACCCGCCATCTCTTCGGTCGATTCCTGACAGTCATTTTTAAGCCATTTCAAAAAAATGCCCATATGAGCATTCGTCACATATGTTATCAAGTAATCCGTAAACCCCTCCGAGTTCAAATCGACACCGAACTCCTCACTCTTCACTTTATAGAAGTTATACATATGACGGGAAAAATACTTCGCAAACTCTGTGGTGCCCACACTGTTGGCTACCGTCAACACGCGTATTCGATTTTCCTCAAGGTACTCAAAAACTTTCACGATAGTCTCTTTAACCTGACTTTCCGCAATCTCGCTGAAACTCTCTCCTACAATGTTGCCATACAGTAATTCTTCGATGTCTGAAACAAGTGCAACCTGAAAACTCTCTATCAATTCATATTTGTCGCTGTAATGGCTATAGAAAGTTCCCCTGTTGATCATCGCTTCGTCACTTATATCTTTTATCGTGATATTTTCAAACGGCTTCTCTTTCAGTAGCCTGATGATGGCATCATCTATGCTCTGTAATGTTTTCTGTACCCTCAGATCTTTCTTCAAAAATACCCAACCTTTCCAGTCTTTATGTCGGTTATCCCACACAATGGATTATATTAACCATTGAACAATCAATAAAACAACATATAATACTTTATTGTACACAATGTTCATTAATTATATTTTAGCATAAATAATGGAAAGGTGATTCAATGTTTCAAGATTTTAAATTTATCTTCAAAAAACCAATGCTTCTAACTTCCCTTCTCGTCATCTCTTTATTGCCCGTCATATATGCATCCATCTTTCTCGGTGCCATGTGGAACCCCTATGATCGTACCGGTGATATGGCTTTCCATATCGTAAACGAAGATAAGGGTAACGAAGATATTGATCTAGGCATGGAAATAGAAGAGGAACTTAAGGAGAATAATCAGCTTGATTGGCAGTTCACCGACTTGGATGAGGCCAAAAAAGCACTGCAAAAAGGGGATTCGTACGGTTATCTGCAGATTCCTGAAGATGCCTCCGACAATGCAATGACTTTTTTGAGCGATGATCCGAAACCAGTGGATATGGTGTTGAAAACGAATCCAGGGCATAATTTCATCGGCTCGATAATGTCTGAACAGGCTGGTTCCATGCTGACGGATACTGTAAAAACGAGCATCACTGAAACTTATACATCCACACTCATCGGCCAACTGAATGACCTCTCGGAACAAAGTGATGAAGCCAAGCAGGCATTGGCTGACCTAAAAAATGGCGCCCATGATCTCAATGATGGATTGATCGAAGCTGAAGAAAGTACTGCCCAATTGAATCAGGGCGCTGCTGAGGTTAATGAGGGGGCCGGTCAGCTCAGTCAGTCGTCAAAAGCACTTCATGATGGTGAAACGCAGTTCACAGGACAATTGGAACAATTCTCACCGATCCTCGGCAACAACGCCCAGATGGTTTTAGGTGCACAAAGAGAACTAGAGGAAGGTGCAGGGCAAATCGAAGCGGGCAGCTCGCAGTTAACCCAAGGGGCTAGTGAGTTGAATTCCGGTTTATCACAGCTTGAGTCTGGCACAGGGGATTTGGTGGAAGGTTCGGGAGAACTTGCTGGTGCACTCGATGAAATTGATACAAGGTTCAATGAGGTTTTATCCCAGTTGGATGAAAATAATATTGCCTTTACGGAAGATGGTGCAAAAGCCATTGCCGCACCCGTTAATCTGGATCATGAAAGTATTGTAGATACCCAGAATTATGCCCAGAGCTTTGCGCCGCTCATCATTGCAGTAAGCTTGTTCATTGGCAGCATCACCTTCAATGTCGTCTACCCGATGAATAAGATTTTCGAAGACAGACAATCTGTACTACGCCAGTGGGTGAGCAGAATCTCACTGTTCCTTAGCCATGCGTTATTGATGTCGACGCTGTTATATATTGTTATAGTCTGGATTATGCAGATTGAAATCGCCAGCCACGGGAAATTCTTCCTGGCCATGCTGGTGTGGTCGACTGCCTCCATTGCAATGATTGGACTACTGGTCATGATTTTTGGGAATTTCGGAAAGTTTTTAGGCATCGTACTGCTCATCATCCAATTATCATCAAGTGCCGGTACTTTCCCGATAGAGACCTCAAGCGATTTCTACCAGGGACTCTATCAAGTGGTACCGATGGCCTTTGTAGTGACCGGTTTCAGGGATGCAGTATTCAATCAAGGATTCGATTATAATTTCAGTACGGTAATCTATGTATTGCTCACGACGATACTGGCAGCTTCCATCCTCATATCATTAGTCCTGCTATTGAAGAATAAAATGCCGAAGTATGAAGAAAAAATAAATAAACTAAGCAAATTTGAAAGTTGATTCTAGCAGGGGCCTACTAAATGCAGTAGGTCCCTTTTAATTTACTTGAATGACTGCAGTTTTGCATATCTTCAGTAATTTCATTTGTAAAATCCAAGAACTTTTGTTATAGTGAATTAAGTTTAGGGAGCCCTAACTTAGGGATCCCTAATATTCGCTATCCCATTGGGATATAAAGCAATAGGGGGATCACGTTTTGGAAGAGTCACTCGTCGTTAAAGATTTAACAGTTTCATATTCTAATAAAATCGCCATAAAAAACCTTGATATTTCTGTTGATTCGGGCAAGCTGATCGGCATCATCGGACCGAATGGTTCCGGAAAATCAACATTTGTAAAATCAGTCCTTGGTCTGGTGCCGAAAGATTCGGGGGAAGTACAGATATTTGGAAAATCCATCGATAAAATCCGCAAGAATATCGCCTATATTCCCCAAAGATCAAATATAGATTGGAATTTCCCAATCCTGGTCAAAGATACGGTAATACAAGGCACCTATCCCAAATTGGGCTTATTCAGCCGCCCTAAAGAGAAGGAAAAGACGAGAGCCATGGAGGCATTGAGAAAAGTTGGAATGGAAGAGTTTGCCGATAAACAGATAGGAGAACTTTCAGGTGGGCAACAGCAAAGGGTGTTCTTAGCAAGGAGTCTGGCCCAAAATGCAGATATATTCTTCATGGATGAGCCATTTGTCGGAATCGACATCCATAGCGAGGAAGTCATCATCAAAATTCTTAAGGAATTGAGGGACCAGGGAAAAACACTATTCGTCATCCACCATGATCTGACCAAAGTAAAAGATTATTTTGATGACTTGATCTTGGTGAATGGGGGATTGGTTGCTGCAGGACCGGTTTCTGAAGTATTCACGCCAGATCTGATGGAGAAAACCTTTAACGCACCATTAGCTGTCTTAAAGAACATGGGAGGTAAATTATCATGAGTTTTTTGAATGACCTATTGTTCTATGATTACCTCCAGAAAGCATTGATCACTTCAATAATGGTCGGCATCATATCTGGTGTAATTGGCAGTTTTATCGTACTGCGCGGCATGTCGCTGATGGGAGATGCCATTTCCCATGCAGTACTGCCTGGCATCGCCATTTCCTACATGTTGGGCATTTCTTATTTCTATGGGGCTGTAGTAGCAGGAGTGATTGCTGCAGTGGGGATAGGTGGCATCAGCCAAAACAGCAGGATCAAAACAGATGCTTCGATCGGAATAGTGTTCTCAACTGCTTTGGCCCTAGGGATCATACTGATTACAAAAGCGCAGAGTGCAACAGATCTGACGCAGATACTGTTCGGTAACGTCCTGCACGTCAGGACTTCTGATATGTGGATCACTGCAGGGGTCAGCCTTCTGGTCATTATCATCATCGTGGTCTTTTATAAAGAACTGCTCATTGCAACATTCGATGAGACGATGGCACGGGTTTATGGATTGAATACCCGCTTCATCCATTATGGTCTGATGGTACTATTGACACTTGTTGCAGTGGCGTCCCTGCAGACAGTCGGAGTGATACTTGTAGTCTCACTACTGATTACACCAGCTTCGACCGCCTATCTGCTGACGAACCGCCTATCCATCATGATTGTGCTATCTTCAATTTTTGGAGCCAGCGCTGCAGTGGTCGGCATCTATTACAGCTATATGCATGATCTGCCTTCCGGCCCGGTCATAGCCATCGCTTCAGCCATCCTCTTTGTATTGGTGCTGATCTTTTCTCCAAAACAAGGTGTGTTGTGGCCAAAGCTTCGCAAGATGAAAAAATCATAATTGATGATCCATTATAAATTTTTAGGAGAGATTAAACATGAAGAATAAGATTACTTATCTGATCGGCCTGTTGATGGTCGTACTAGTGTTGAATGCTTGTTCAAATGAAAGCAGTGCCGCGAGTGAAGCGAATGAGGATGAAAAATTGAAAGTGGTCACATCCTTTACGATTCTAGAAGATCTCGCCCGTGAGATTGGAGGCGAGGATGTCGACATCCATAACCTCGTACCGACCGGCACGGATCCCCATGAATATGAACCACTTCCTAAAGACATGAAAAAAGCCACTGACGCAGATATTCTTTTCTATAACGGCTTGAACCTTGAAGGTGGTGGAAATGGTTGGTTCTTTAAAATGATCGATTCCGTCAATCAAGACCCAGACGATGTCTACTCCCTATCAGACCGCATCGAACCAATGTACATCACTGATGAAGAGACCCAAGCAGAAGAAATCAACCCGCATGCTTTCATCAGTCCTAAAGTAGGGATAAAGATGGCAGAGGATATGCGTGACGCTTTCATTGAAAAAGACCCGGAAAGAAAAGAAAACTATGAGAAGCGGGCTGACGAATATCTTAAACGATTGAAAGATGTAGAAAGGGATTACCAGCAGAAGATAGATGACATTCCGAAAGAAGACCGGGTACTTGTTACAAGTGAACGCGCCTTCCAATATCTTGCCAGTGATTACGGTTTGAAGGAAGGGTATATATGGGCGATTGATACTGAAGATACAGGCTCACCCAACCAGATAAATTCACTTGTTTCATTCATTGAAGAAAATGATGTGCCTGTACTGTTCATCGAATCGAACGTCGATCCGCGTCCGATGGAGACCGTCTCCGATCAGACGGGCGTTCCTTTTTCCGAGAAACCGATCTATTCAGATGAAATCGGAAAACCAGGTGAAGAAGTGGACACCTACATCAAGTATCTGAATTACAACATCAATCTGATTCATGATGAATTAAGTGCCGAGTAAAAGACATGGCCGCACGGCCATGTCTTTTTTATGGCTGATGGACCCAGATGATTTCCTTATTGAATTTCCCGGGAAATTGTCGGCACACCTCGGCAGTCTGGTGGCTCAAGCTCCTATTTGACTTTAAGGGACGAGTCGGCTAACATGGGAATCAATTGAATACGCAACACCACTAGGGGTGCTTTTTAGCTGAGACGGTCACAGACCGATCCCTTTGACTTGATCTGGATAATGCCAGCGTAAGGAATGTGGGATGGTCGGACATATCCTGTCTTCATACTAAACCCATTTCCTACGCTGGAAATGGGTTTTTATCATTCTAATAGGAGGATTATGATGTTAAGTACACAACTGAAGCAGGATGCAGAGCAGTTTATTGACGAAATTTACGGGGATGATTTCATCCAAGGGCTCATAAATGAAGATATTTCTCACGCTTCACTCATCCACTATCTCCAGGCAGATGCATTATATCTTGAGGAATTTGCAAATATTTATGCCATGCTGATCTCGAAGACCACTTCCAAGGAAATGATGGAATATCTTCTCGAAGAGATGCGCTTCATACTTGGGGGAGAGGTCGAGGCACATGAAATTCTGGCAAGAGCTGTAGGGAGGCCATATGCAGAAATCATAGAGGATGGAGAATGGTATCCTTCTGCCGATCATTATATTAAACATATGTACTATAACGCCTATGCTAAGGAAAATATCGCATTCACACTAAGTGCCATGGCACCGTGCCCCTACATCTATCAAAAGTTGGCGGAAAAGGCGATGGCGCAAAACGTATTCCAAGAAAACCACCAATACCGGGGATGGTTCGAATTCTACAGTGGTAACATCGATGAGACGGCTGATGTGATGTTCAAAGCCATCGACAAAGAAGCGGGGAAAATGAATGATTATGAAATAGGCCTGCTGCGCAAAAATTTCAGGGAGAGTGCGGAGCATGAGAGGCGTTTCTTCAATATGGCGATGACAAGAGAACACTGGGCGGAGGTGGATATGAATGTCTAGAATGCCCATTGCATTGACGGTTGCAGGGACCGATCCGACTGGCGGCGCTGGTGTTTTGGCTGATATCAAAACCTTCCATTCACGGCAGGTTTTCGGAATGGCCGCAATCACCGCCCTGACCGCACAAAATACCATCGGCGTCCAAGATGTCCATAATATCCCGGGACAGTTTCTACAGGAACAATTGGACAGCATCTTTTCCGACGAAGTGCCAGACGCCATGAAAAGCGGCATGATTGCCAACGAAGAGATGATGACAGTCATAAAAGAGTGTGTTGAACACCACCAAGTCCCCTATATCATCGATCCGGTCATGATTGCCACAAGCGGTGATCCACTCATAGATGAAGATGCTGCTGAATTCCTCAGAACACAGCTTTTACCCCTTGCTTTGACCGTTACACCAAACATACATGAAGCAGAGAAGATCAGTGGCCAACAAATCAGCAGTGAGGGGGATATTAAGAAAGCTGCCGATATCTTCCTGAATGACATCGGGGTGCAGAGCGTTGTAATAACAGGCGGACATCTGGATTCAGGTCCTACAGACTATTTATTTACTGCAGACAATGCAATAGAACTCAGTGAAACGCGTATCGATACAACTAACACACATGGCACAGGATGCACATTTTCAGCAGTGATGACAGCAGAGTTGGCCAAGGGGAAATCGATCGAAGAAAGTTTCCGTACCGCTAAGCGCTATATCACTTCGGCAATCAGATATAACCCAAATATCGGAAAAGGTAATGGACCAGTCAGCCATTTCAGCTATAAAGGAGAGTAATTGATGGATAATATAAATAGACTCAGAGAGATGAACCCGCTTGTTGTCTGCATCACAAATGATGTCGTCAAAAACTTCACAGCTAATGGGCTACTTGCGATAGGCGCTTCGCCACTTGTAGGCGGGGAAGTCGCAGAAGCTTCAGATCTGATGAAATCTGCTTCTGCACTCCTCGTCAACATTGGTACTGCAGACCAATCCAAACTACAGGTCATGGATGAGATGATGAAGGAAGCAAACAGGAATAACGTGCCGATTGTATTTGACCCAGTTGGATTTGGTGCTTCACGCTTCAGGGTGGAGATTACAGAGCAGCTTTTATCACGCCACGAAGTGTCACTCATTAAGGGAAATGCTGGGGAAATGCATGCGCTGTCAGGGGCTGAAAGCAATATGAAGGGGGTCGACTCGAAAGAAGAGACTCCTGTCGAAGAAATTGCAGGCAAGGCCTATGATCGGTACAGGACCCCTGTACTTGTTACAGGCGCGCAAGACGCCCTCATGACTGGGAACGGAGTTTCGATAATGGATAGCGGCCATCCCCTGCAGGGAAGAGTGACGGGATCCGGCTGCCTCCTTGGTGCAATCATCTGTGCATTCCTTGGCACTTCAGACCGGTTCGATGATCAATCCGTCATTGATGCAGTCAGCTATTATAATCTATGCGCTGAAAAGGCGGCTTCGGCCCAGGAACATCCAACCCCAGGCACTTTTGCCACAAAGCTGATCGATGAGCTGTATTTGAATGATGACAACTTGCTCAAAGAACGGAAAGTGGTGGCCAGATGATGAATAAAAACGCACTTGAACTATATTTTATCTGTGGAAGTTCCAATACGGATGAGAACCTCCTCACTGTGGTTGAGAAAGCTTTGGACGCTGGTGTCACAATGTTCCAGCTCAGGGAAAAGGGGAGCAGAGCCTTGGAAGGCGCGGAACTGATGGAGGCAGCTTCTAAAATCAAAGAATTATGCAATAGCTATGAAGTTCCCTTCATCATTGATGATGATTACACATTGGCTGAAGAAATCGGAGCCGATGGGGTACACATTGGCCAGGATGATATCGAGCCCCAAAATCTCCCTCCCTATTTTGACGATAAGATCATCGGCCTATCTGTAGGTAACGCAGAAGAATTGGCATCAAGCAACCTTGAAAAAGTCAGTTATATAGGCACCGGCCCTGTCTATGCAACACTTTCAAAAGCGGATGCCGGCAAGGCCATTAAGCCGAAAGGACTGGCTGACATGAGACGCCTGATCGGCGATATGCCGATGGTGGCGATAGGCGGCATCACCCCGGACAATTACATGGCCTGTCTGGAAAATGGAGCCGATGGTATATGCATAATCTCTGCCATTGCAAACGCACCGGACATAAATGCTGCCGTAAATCGGTTCTTATGATGTTTAAAAATAATAGCTGAAGGTCCGTGCGGACCTTCAGCTATTTGATATCATCGTTGAACTGTATTGCAGGATTCCGTCTATTCCCACTGGCCGCCCTGCGTCTATATCGATCCACGCCATAGCCCGCCGCTCCTGCAACAAAGGCCGGAAGCATCCAGCCAAGACCTTGTTCGAAGAACGGCGTTTGACCAAGGAGGAAACCAACAGTTTCTGATTCAATGCCGACGCTGATCAACACCTCATAGCATGCATAGACGGCAGTCACGAATACTGCAGCCTGATGCATCTTCCTGCTTTCCCCCGTTACGCGCTCAACTAAAGAGAGTACTATCAGGACTATCGCAACCGGATAGATGAATGCCAGTAGGGGAACCGCAAGCTTTAAGATCAGGTCCAATCCCAAGTTCGATACTAGCAGGCCGATTAGAACGAAAATGCCCGCGTAGGTGGAATATGCAATACCAGGGTAGATCTCGATTTGATACTTAGAGGATGTCCGGGTTGCTGTCAAGTATTTGAAGCCGAGTCATTTCCCGTTAAAAAACGCCCCTGGAAAGGGACGAAACGATAGTCACTCTGCCATACTGTCCTGCATAGCCATATTGATGAAACTTGTTCAACTGACATGATTCTTTGGGCTCCATCGTGAAATTCTTTTCGGAGACATGCTACTTTTCGCATCCTTTACCTTCATCCATGACGTCGGTGTCATCCAACTTATATAATCTAGCAGAATCTTGTCAGAAAAGTCAATATTATCGCAACATATATATTTATCCTACTAAATTCAGATAATTCTAACCAATGTGCTTTACAATGATAAATACTTGTAATACTGTGATGTTGATACATAAATAATTTAATGAGATAGGAGCTTACATATGTTTAAATTGACTGGTACCTTGATTGCAGTAATTGCCATCATACTGATCGCCATCATAGCTGCCGTCGGATGGTATATCTTCATGAAAGCCAGATACCGCACTGTACCTTCCAACGAAGCGCTCATCGTTACAGGGCCAAACCTTGGAGATGAAGCAAAAGAAACCAACATCTATAAAGATGACCAGGGCCGCTATATGAAAGTCATCCGGGGAGGCGGGCATAGGCTCAAGATGTTCCAGACGGGCACAAAAGTCTCCCTTAAATCATTCCAGCTACAGATATCCACGCCAAAAGTCTACACTCTGGAAGGAGTCGGGATATATGGTCAGGCGGTTGCGACTGTAAAAGTGGCTGATGACCTGGACGGCATCGTCAAATACGCCGAGCAGTTCCTTGGAAAGGAACAGGAAGAAATCGAGCACGAAATCTCTGAAGTACTGAACTCCAACCTCCGCGCCATCCTGTCGAAGATGACTGTCGAACAGATCAATAAGGACCGTGAAAGCTTCAACGAACAGGTCCGCGAGATTGCGCAGGATCAGTTGAACCGGATGGGCTTCAAAATCACGTCTCTTGGTCTATCCGACCTGAGGGATGATGAGAATTATCTTGAAAACCTCGGGCGTCCTCAAATCGCCCGGATCAGAAAAGAAGCTGAGATTGCAGAATCCGAAAACAGACGTGAAACTGAAATACAACAAGCCAAAGATAATGAAACCATTTCCAATGAACAGTATAAAAGAGAAATGAACATAGCGGACAGCCGCAAAGAGAAAGATCTGAAGGAAGCAAGAAACTTGGCTGAAACAGAGAAGGCGAATGCTTCTGCTAAAGCCTCCGGCCAACTTGAAGAAGAAGAAAGACGTCTCGAAGTGGAACAGCAGCGGCTCGAAATCCGTGAACAGGAAAAACAGAATGAATTGAAACTGTTGAAACTGGAACGGGAAAATGACGTTGAAATCGAGAGACAACAGGTTGAAGTGAGGAGGCAACAGGCTGAGGCAGATTACTATACACGGACCAAAGAAGCTGAGGCTAGGGCCGAGGCCCGCATCGCAGAAGGTAACGCCGAAGCACAAGTCATAAGGGAGAAAAGTCTCGCGGAAGCCGAAGCAATCGAGCGCCGTGCCAAAGCGATGTCTGAACATAAAGATGTCATCATCCTGGAACAGTTCATCAAAATAATGCCTGAATTCGCCAGAGCAGTCAGTGAATCCATGAGCAACGTAGAATCCATACGCATAATGGACAGCGGAGGTGGTGAACAGCTGAAATCATTGCCGAATACCGTCACGGGTACAATGGCTAAACTTCAGGAAAGTATGGGCCAGATGACTGGATTCGATCTGGATCATTTCCTGAATAATCTATCCGATGGCAAATCACAGATATTAGATGACAATGGTGAAAGTGACGAGGAACCGAATTCAGAAGATGTGAACGATACCCAATAGACCTTAATAAAGGTAATTTTCCCCGACATTTGTACACACAATTTCAGATAGAAAGGTCAGAAATCTTAATTATAGAGACTTCTGACCTTTTTTATTAATCTGTTAAAAATCATGATCGATACTCGATATATACTTACTCTATGCAACCTACTATTTTTTATTACAGACATATCTTATGGGAAGTAGATTTGATTTAGCTGAATCTCTATGATACGTTTAAGAATGTACTAGTTTTAAAGTATTGAAATAAAGTCAAGTGTAAGGACTGAGTTTTTTGAGCGTAATAGAAATCAAGAACGTCACTAAAGTATTTGGTACATATGACGAGGAAGTACAAGAATTATTGCATAATAATTCATCAAAAGATGAAATCATTAAAAAAACTGGTGCTACAGTTGCAGTCAAGTCAGCAAATCTAAGCATCGAAGCAGGAGAAGTCTTTGTTGTCATGGGACTATCCGGTAGTGGGAAATCCACCTTGATCAGGCTGATCAACCGATTGATTGATCCTACTGAGGGGGATCTTTTGATTAAAGATAAAAACGTTGCGCAGCTGAGCCCGAGTGAGTTGAGGGATTTCAGAAGGTCGAACCTGAGTATGGTTTTTCAAAATTTTGCGCTTTTCCCTTTTAAAAACATCTTGGAGAATGCGGCATTCGGACTTGAAGTCCGAAAGTTCCCAAAGAAGCAGAGGCGAGAAAAGGCAGAAGAGGCTTTGAATCTGGTAGGACTAGGAAATTATAAAAAACAGTTGCCGAATCAACTTTCCGGCGGTATGCAGCAACGTGTCGGATTGGCTAGAGCACTGGCCAATGACACGGATATCCTGCTTATGGACGAAGCATTTTCGGCCCTCGATCCTCTCATCAGAAAAGAGATGCAGCAAGAGCTATTGCAGCTTCAGCAAAAAATGCAGAAGACGATAGTATTCATCACTCATGATCTCGACGAGGCTTTGAGCATAGGTGATCGCATCGCACTGATGAAAGATGGAGAAATAGCACAAGTCGGGAAACCTGAAGAAATCGTCACAAACCCAGCAAATGATTACGTCAAATCTTTCGTTAAGGACATTGATCGTTCGAAAGTCCTCAAAGTAAAGCATGTCATGGAGCATACTGATGAAGAAAACCGTTCTGCTGATCTTCCTTCCATAAATTCTGAAGCCTTGCTTTATGAAACATATCCATTGTTCAAAGACGGAGTGCATGAGCTGACAGTGGAAGAGAATGGACAGAGCATCGGTATTTTGGAGTTCAATAAAGTATTTGAAGTATTGGCTCAAGGAAATGAGGTGGAAGACAATGCTGGATAATCTCCCTCGTCTCCCAGTAGCCCAGTGGGCATCAGATTTTGTCGATTGGCTCACCAGTTCCTTCAGCTTCGTATTCGATCCAGTCAAAGAATTTCTGGAAGGATTGATGGAGTGGATCATTCAAATATTGGAATTCTTCCCTCCTACATTATTTATAATCATAGTAATGGCACTTGCATTTATATTTATGAAGAATAAGATACTCTCTCCTATTCTAATTGGGGTTGGTCTTCTATTCATATATAACCAAGGATTATGGGCAAACTTGATTGACACTATGACCTTAGTTATCATAAGTGGCTTGATATCGGTAATTTTGGGCATTCCTTTAGGTATACTGATGTCTAAAAGTACTGGTTTCGAAACGGTCATGAAACCAATTTTGGACTTTATGCAGACAATGCCCGCTTTCGTATATTTGATTCCTGCAGTTGCGTTTTTCGGAATTGGCATGGTGCCGGGAGTGTTCGCTTCCGTCATTTTTTCAGCACCCCCTACAATTCGTCTGACGAACTTGGGAATCAGGCAGATATCTGCTGAGCTCATTGAAGCAAGTGATTCATTTGGCACCACCCCGATGCAGAAACTGATCAAAGTGCAATTGCCTTTGGCAAGCTCTTCAATCATGGCCGGGGTGAACCAGACGATCATGCTGGCACTTTCAATGGTGGTCATCGCTTCCATGATTGGTGCGCCGGGGTTAGGAACAGAAGTATTGAGTTCCCTACAAAGGGCTCAAGTAGGTACTGGATTTGTTGCTGGATTGGGAATCGTTATATTAGCGATTATTATAGATAGATTTACTCAATCAAAAAAATAATTTTATAGGAGGACATATTCATGAAGAAATGGAATCTATTAGTATTGACGCTTGTACTATCAATAGTACTTGCTGCTTGTGGCGGTTCAGGCGAAGAGGACTCTGCAAGTGAAGAGAGTTCAAGTGACAATGGCAATCTGGGTGAAGAAGAACTTACTTTATCTTATGTAGAGTGGGATTCTGAAATTGCTTCTACCCATGTAATGCAGAAAGTATTGCAGGATGAAGGCTATAACGTAGAAATCACACCTTTGGATAACGCTGTAATGTGGCAGTCAGTCGCCACCAACGAAGCAGATGCATCCGTAAGTGCATGGTTGCCTCTCACACATGGCGATCTGTATGACGAGTATGAAGATCAGATTGAAGACTTAGGTGCTAACCTTGAAGGCGCGGCTATCGGTCTGGTAGTACCTAAAGACTTTCCAGCGGAGTCCATTGCAGACCTGAGTGATCAGGCCGACCAGACGATTACAGGCATCGAACCAGGTGCAGGTGTTGTACAGGCCTCCGAGAGAGCTCTGGAAGATTATGATAATTTGAGTGACTGGGAAGTTCAAACGTCTTCCTCAGGTGCAATGGCTACAGAACTTGGTCAAGCAGTCGAAAATGACGAAGAAATTGTAGTAACAGGCTGGTCCCCACACTGGAAATTCCAGAAATACGACTTGAAATACCTCGAAGACCCTGAAGGTACATTCGGCGAAGCGGAAGACATTGTTACCATCGCAAGCCAAGAACTTGAAGATAAAAGCCCACACGCTTATAAAGTTCTTGATAACTTCAATTGGACAACAGAAGACATGGAATCAGTAATGCTCGATATAGAAGAAGGTACTTCTCCTGAAGATGCTGCAGCGAATTGGGTAGAAGATAACGCTGATAAAGTTTCCGAGTGGACTGAATAGTTTGACCCATTTAAGGAGGCATCCAATTTTGGATGCCTTCTTTCTTATATCCTTGATATCGAGGAGAAAGTACTACAGCAACTGACAGCCATTTTCAAAACACACAGTCAATTAATCATCAACTTCTTTTTTCGAGTAGAAAAACAGAACTGTCATTACAACTGCGCTGACTACAAATAATGCAATAGCCGATACAATGATATAGTTTTCGTCTGTAGGATTGCCACCCACAAAAATTTTCGCTGATAACTCCGGAAGACTCAAGGCAATGATCAGAAATGTATAGAACCACCGACCCGTCATCACCGTCCCAAAGACGAATATACCAAGCAAAGATAATCCGGCTATCATATTGCTTTTTGATGAAAGTGTCATAAATTCATATATCTGATAACGGTCTGCCAAGTAGAGTCCACCAACTAGAAGTGCCATGTAAATTACACCATACACTCCACATAGGACAACCCCCATCTTACTTATCTTTTCCGTTTCTAAATCGGTAAATCGGATGAAGATGAACTTAACAACCAGATAAAACAGAAATGGACCGAATAGAATCAACGAAATGTAATAGATGAGCATAGATACAGTATAGTCAAAATCTCCTCTGATCAGACTCGGTATAGTGAACATCCCCATCAAAAAAATAAAGATCAGAAGTATTTTTCTTCTCAAGTGATTAGTCTCTGGTAGTTCAATCGAAAGTGTCTTCAAGTAATTTTTTACAGAACCGCCAGTGACACTTTCCAGATCTTCTCCATTTTGTTCCGCCAGCATCAGATGGTCTCTTAACTCCTCTTCCAGGTCATCCCTGTATTCATCGTCTTTACCCCGCGCCATCATTTCAATTCGAAATTTCTTTAGGAACTTCTCCGATTTTTCACTTAACATCTTCATCTCCCCCAAATAAATTAGACATCCCCTGGTTCAACTTTAACCATTTATCCTTAAAATTTCTCAATTCTTCTTTACCGTTGTTGCTGATGCTGTAGTATTTACGTTTAGGACCACCACTATCCGATTTCACCATGCGTGTTTCAACATAACCCTTTTTGCTTAGCCTCAGAAGCACGGGATATATACTTCCCTCACTGATATCAGGAAACGCCTTTTCTTTAAGTTTCTCGGCTATTTGATACCCATAAGTTTCATCTTCAGCAATTAAAGCAAGAATTGCACCATCCAGCAGTCCTTTCATGATCTGATTTGAAACTGACATCTTTTCCTCCCTCCAACTATCTTATAATAAAATATAGTTCATTATAAGATAGTTGTCAAACATTAAAATATAGATCACCTTTCAAATTTATATCGTCATAACAATTCATTTTTTGAAAACCTTTTTATTTAGAGCTATACTTATAGAATTAGCAGTTTAAGATTCTAAAGCTTCAATGGGTATATACTTAAAAATCATATAGATGAGGACGTTTAAGATGAGTGTAATTTCACTGGAAAATATTCAGCCGGATGACAAAATCATAAGCAGAAAAATAAAGTTGAATGACCATCAGCTTTCTTTTATAGAAACAATTGAGGAATGCCTTGAAGAAGCGAGGGATTGCAGTGCATGGCGTCCTGTCGCCATCTATGCAGACGATGTACTGGTTGGGTTTGCCATGTATGGTTTTGTAGGCGAACCAAAAACAGCATGGATAGACAGGATCATGATAGATTCAGCCCAACAAGGCAAGGGGTTTGGACGAAATGCCATGAAGCATTTGATCGACGTTGTTATAAAAACATATGATGTCGGGGAAATTTATCTCAGTTTCGTAGAAGGCAACGATGTCGCCAAAGAACTATATGAAAAACTCGGTTTTAAATTCACTGGAAAATGCGATCCAAATGGAGAGCTGATTTATAGATATGAAGTAGATCTGTCTTCCCATCAGTAAGCGCAACTCATCAGGGTTATAAGGGTAGAGAAGTTTAGAAGGAAGTGAATATACATGGAACAGTCCAGAGTCGATTTTCTGTATTTGAATGAGAAGGATATGATTGAGGCGGGTGTACTCAATATGCACGCGTGCATCAAGGAAATGGAGGCGGTTTTCCGTCTATTGAGTAGTGGAGATTATGTAATGGGTGGGGCCAATGATAACTCACATGGCATGTTGATTGATTTCCCGGCCAACCCGGCACATGAAGGCATGCCAAAAGACGGGCCTGATAGGAGGTTCATGGCGATGCCCGCATATTTGGGTGGAGACTACAAAGTGTCTGGCTGTAAGTGGTATGGTTCAAACATAGCCAATGTAGACAAAGGCCTTCCGCGTTCCATATTGATGATGACTTTGAATGATGCTGATACAGGAGTACCCCTGGCATATCAATCCGCCAATCTGTTAAGTGCCTGGAGGACTGGGGCGATCCCTGGAGTGGGTGCGAAGTATTTGGCAAATCCTGATTCTGAAATTTTCGGGGTGGTAGGCGCAGGATCAATCGGCACCTCTAGTGCAGAGGCTATATTGGATGTATGTGAAAACATAAAAACAATCAAGATATTCGATGCTCATGAATCTACCGCACAAGCATTGAAAGATAGGCTAAGCAAAAAATTTTCCAGTCTTAATATCGAGATTACGAATACTCTTGAAGATACCATCAAAGAAAGTGATGTCATAAACCTGGCGACAGCTGGGGACGCAAATCCAAAAATCGAAAAGGAATGGGTCAAGCCTGGTGCGTTATTCACCGTTTCATCAAGCGGCGACTTCGACCCTAAATTTGCGATTGATGATATGAAACTGATCGTTGATAATTGGGCGATGTATGAAGCGACGATAGATGAAGACCATTATCCTTATTATAATCCGACAATGGGCGTGATCGGCAGACAGCTTCTGGATTGGATCGAGGAAGAAAAAATGGACTCCAGCATCATCACCGACATCGGGGATATCATCACCGGAAAGGTCGGAGGGCGGACATCTAAAGACGACATCATCTTATATGGCCTAGGTGGGCAGCCAGTCTATGATGTGGCATGGGGGTATAGGATCTATCAGAATGCCCTAAAAAAAGGCATAGGAACAAAGTTGAACCTTTGGGATGAAGCTTATCAGGCAAGGTAGCCGTATGATATTTCCAATACTCAAATATAAAAGTCGTATCCATAACGGATACGACTTTTATTTGTTGCTTAGATATTTATGCTTTTCCAGCCCACTTTTAGGCAGTTACCTGACCTTTCTTTCCTGAAGCGGTCCCTACAATCAATATGATGACCGCCAAAGCGATAAGAAGTGTAAGCGGCAACGTCCAACCGCCTGTTATATCATGCAAGGCGCCGACCAGTACTGGACCGACCGCGGCAAGCAGATAACCGAATGATTGGGCCATCCCTGATAGTGCTGCGGCCTCCTTGCCGTCTTTCGTCCTCAGAGTGAAGAACATCATGGATAAGCTGAAAGCACTACCTGCTGCGATACCGATCAGTATCGCCCATAGTGGCACCAGCAGCGCACCCCCTTGGAGCAATCCGGCTAACCCAATAATGAACAGAGCGCCTGTCATGAAACTCAACATAACCTGATTTTTCATCTTTTCTGCTACCACAGGTACAATAAAAGTAACTGGTATGATAGCAAACTGCATCAGGAAGACCATCCAACCGGCAGTATTGGAATCATAGCCATTTTGTTGGAGGATATCCGGCATCCATGTGATCAGCGTATAGAAAATCAAAGATTGTCCCCCCATGAATACCGTAATCTTCCATGCCAGAGGAGAGCGCAGTAAACTGTCTCCCTTCTCTTTCTTGACGGCGGCTTGCCTGCCTCCGCTTTCTTTAAGTTGAGGTAGCCAGATCAATAGGGAAGTTGCAGCTAGTATAATCCAAAGTGCAAGCGCACCCTGCCATCCAAGGCTCCCGGATGAAGCGAGGGGTACGCTGATTCCCGAACCGAGTGCACCGAATACATTCATGAAAATAGCATAGATACCCGTCATTAGGCCGATTTTAAATGGGAATTTCATTTTGATGATACCAGGTATCAGTACATTCCCTACTGATATTGCCAGTCCTATAAAAAAAGTTCCCAGGAAAAGAGAATTGACCCCTGAAAGCGAACGGACTGCAACTCCTACAATAAGTATGACGAGCGATAAGGCAACGGTCCGCTCCATACCGATCCGATTGGCGATTTTAGGGGCAATCGGAGAGAGTAGGGCGAACGCCAGTAGAGGCAATGTAGTGATGGCTCCGGCAACTGCGTTGCTGATTGCCAGGTCTTCTCTGATGAATGGAATGAGAACCCCAACCGAAGTCAGAGGTCCCCTTAAGTTTGCCCCCACCAGAATAATCCCTATGACTAGCAGCCAATTACGCCTTGAACCAAATTTGGACCCAATTTCGTTTTTATCCATGCAATTATTCCTCCATCATTTCAGAGACATCTTTTTTCAGTGCGCCTATGTACTCTTCGACATACACTGAAGCTGCCTTTTTATCTTTATTCTGTATTGCTGCAAATAAATCAAGGTGCAGCTCTTCTTCATATTTTAATGGTGTGTTCAAGTTTATCAGTGCTTCTATCGATTCCGAGATATTTTCTAAGAGCGGTTCATATAGATCAATCAACAATTGATTATCAGATGCCTGGACTATAGTCTGATGAAAGCGTGTATCCATTTCGATGAACTTTTTACGATCTTTCTTACGGACCGCCTGTCGGCAAGCCTCAATACATTGTTCAAGCGTTGCCAAATCTGTTTCATTTCTATATGTCGCTGCTAATTGCGCTGCCTGCTGTTCTAGAGCCAGACGAACATCAAGTGTATCCAGTAAAGCTGATTTTTTGATATAGCGCTTTAATGTCGCACTGAGCGCATTTGCAGAACGGACTATAGTGCCGCTGCCCTGCTTGGATTCGAGTAATCCTGCATGAACCAAAGCACGTATCGCTTCACGCAATGTATTTCGGCTGACATCAAATTCCCTCATCAACTCTATCTCTGGGGGAATCTTTTCATCTACTCGCCAAATGCCAGACACTATCAAGTCTTCCATCTGTATGGCTACTTGCTCCACCAGATGCACACGGTTGGTTTTATGTATCATATCGTTCTCCTTAAAATTTGTAGGATGATTGGTATAGTGGTCATATTATCACGACTTATAAGTAGTCGCAATGCGATTTATATAGCCGTAATATTCAGTCATAAAAAATACCGGCATGCCTACTGCGGCACGCCGGGGAAGTATCTTCATCAATTTATTTTTTTCGTGAATGACTTAGGTATGGCCGACTCAAATCGCATGGTTGCTTTAGTTGTTGGGTGGATGAAAGACATCGCATGGGCATGCAAGCCAATCCTGCCGATCGGGTTGATGCGGGAACCATATTTCTTATCGCCCACAATGGGGTGCCCAATCTCCTGCATATGCACACGGATCTGGTTTTTACGCCCAGTCTCCAGATTCACCTGCAACAGCGTAAAATTTCGATCGGACTTCAATATCTCATAATGCGTGACTGCCTTCTTTCCTTTGTTTGGATTCTTGCTCGAACGCATAATCAATGCCTTGTTCTCAGTCAGCCATGATGTGATCGTGCCGCTTTCCTTCACTTTTCCTTCGACCAACGCGATGTACATCCGTTCCGGCACAGCCTCTTTCCATGCATTTTGCAGTTTCTGCTGAATGTATTTGCTTTTCGCAAATATCATGATGCCGGAGGTCTCACGATCCAAACGATGAACAACAAATATCCGGTTCTTGGGATTGACCTCCTTCAGATAAGTTGCCAATTGACGATACGCGGTCAGCTGTTTTTCTTTATCTGATGCGATAGATAAGATCCCTGCATCCTTTTCGATTACAACAATATCATCATCTTCATGCAGAATCTTGATACCTTTAATCTTTACGTTCTTTGATGCTATTTTAGGAAGAATTTTAACATGATCGCCGTGTTCAAGCGGATCATTAAACTGCGTTGTGCCCTCCCCGTTGACGAAGACCTGACCATGACTCAAGTGATCCTTCACCGATTTCCTGCTGCGGGAGGGCATAGCTGCAAATAAAAACTTCAGCAACTCCGATGGTTCTTCAACAATCCATTCCAGCTCTTCTTGATTCGCATTACTTCTCTGTTTCATCATAAACCTCCTTGATACTTCTGGCCATAGACCTGAATAATTTACATCTCATACTATTATACTATCAATTTTACATGGTGTATTGTGCTCCTACCATGCGATAATCATTTTTAACTTAAATTCACTTTATACTTGTATATGGTCATTTTATCTCTATTTAACAAAATAATTGTTGTAATAATCCATAATTCATACTTTTTAGACCAATTTTAGTTTGAAAATTATAATATCCAATGTTTAAATTTATAATATTGAGGAGGATAATGATGGCAAATCAAAATACTAACGTTCCAGATAAAGGTTTCTTTGGTCATCCAAAAGGTCTGTCTACGCTATTTTTCACTGAATTTTGGGAAAGGTTCAGCTACTATGGCATGAAGGCCATACTGGCCTACTATATTTATTATTCTGTCACTAAAGGTGGCTTTGGGCTCGATCAGAGCACAGCACTGCAGATCGTTTCCATATATGGTGCTTTAATATATATGACCGGCACCATCGGCGGCTGGGTGGCTGACAGGATCACCGGTACGCGAAACGCCTTATTCTATGGTGGCGTCCTGATTATGATCGGACATATTCTAATGGCAATACCAGGCAATTTCACGCTTCTGATGGTTGCTTTACTGTTCATCATAATCGGATCCGGACTATTGAAGCCAAACATAAGTACAACAGTAGGCATGTTGTATGAGAAGAATGACTCCCGAATCGATTCAGGTTTCACCCTCTTCTATATGTCCATCAACATGGGCGCACTTATATCTCCATTGATTATAGGGTGGTTGCAGGTAAACGTCGGATTCCACGCAGGATTTGCTGCAGCGGCAATCGGTATGTTCATAGGGCTTGTCATCTATGTGCTCACCGGCAATAAATTTCTTGGGGACTTGGGTAAAGGCGTGCCTGATCCATTGAGTAAAAGCGATAAATTAAATGTAATGAAATATTTGACTATAGCTGCGATAGTCATTGCAGCACTCGTCATCGTTGCATACTTGACGGATGAACTTAAAATAAGTAATTTTTCCAATGTAATCACTTTAATCGGTGTATTATTACCGACCATTTATATTATTGTAATCTTAAAAAGTAAAAAAGTTGAAAAAAGCGAAAAGCGTAATGTATTCGCGTACATACCTCTCTTCATCGCTTCAGTCGCATTTTGGATGATCCAGGAACAAGGTTCGACGATTCTGGCTCAATTCTCCGATAAGAAGACAGAGTTGGATATGGCAAACTTGACTAATGGATTGATAGATTTTCAAATTCCAGCTGCTTGGTTCCAATCCTTGAATCCAATGTTCATCCTTATATTCGCACCAATATTTTCGCTTCTTTGGGTTAAATTGGGTAGATTCAATCCATCTACTGTAATCAAATTCGCCTTAGGCGTCATATTGGCGGCAGTAGCCTATCTTCTGATGATCATACCTTTAACAGGTGGACAGGAATTGATCAACCCTATATGGCTCGTCCTAAGCTTTATGCTCATTACACTCGGGGAATTGTGCATTTCCCCTATCGGACTTTCTACAACAACAAGGCTCGCTCCTAAGGCATTCACTTCACAGATGATGAGCGTCTGGTTCCTATCGAACGCCATGGCTCAAGGGCTCAACGCGCAGATGGTAAAGATCTACAGCGTCATCAGTACAGAGGATTACTTCCTGTATTCTGGACTTACTGCTCTAGGCATCGGGGTTCTCCTAATACTTGTAAGTCCAAAACTTAAAAACTTGATGAGTGAAACTTAAATAATTCTCATCAAAATAACCTATGAATATCGGACTTCTATACAGAGTTCTACTCAAAATACCCGCATTTTTTACATGTGGGTATTTCTTTTTACATAACGACGGTCGCACTAGCATTACTTACGTTATTACAGGATTATTAAAATCTTATTAAGGTTGATAATAAAGGATTTCAAAGGTTTTACTCTAATTTTAAGCGTTATAAAAAATAAATGATCAAGATATAAATAACGCCTTTATAATGTGCGTTTTCGACTACTCTAACTACCCGTATCCCTGTTTCAGATAATCTGGGAACGGGTAAAATAATAGAAAATAGAAACGTCATCAAGGAGTTGGTCCAACCATGATGAAGATTGAAGAAAGCAGATATCCGAATACTGTATATATCGAGATGGATGGAGAGCTGAGTGAGAGTGATGTGAGGAATGCAGAAGCATTCATCAATGACAAGTACGGGGGTAATCAAAAGCTCAGCGGTCTCATCTATATAAAGGATCTGGAAGGTACTGATGCAGATGCCTTCCTAAGCGGAAGTGCTGTCGACCTTAAACATTGGAAGCAATATAAAAAGTTTGCTTTTGTATCTAATCAACCATGGGTCGATTTAGGATCAAGCGTGATCAATTGGCTTCCCGGTATAGAAGTCCAGCACTTCGATAAGGCTGAAATCAATAAAGCTTGGGAATGGATACAGAGATAAAACATTAAAATTACTACTAGCATAACAAAAAAGCAGACGGGGAGTGTGTTCGATACTTCCCGTCTGCTTTTTTGTTATGCTAGTTACTTTATACAAGCAAGATTAATGTATTTTCCTATAAAATATGTATACTGATATGAAGAATATTTAGAGGCGGAGATATAATGAAGCAATTCTACAGCGATGTCATTCAATATAGAGGCTCGCATTATGATTTTGGCTATTATCAGGGCATACAGCTCAGAGACTCCTTGATACTCCCAAACCGTGAAAAGCAGTGGGGTCCTAAGAAAGACCGTCATTTCCTGATTAATTCTGAAAAATTCATATCTATCATCTCTCAATTCTCGCCAGCCATCCTTGACGAAATCTATGGTCTCGCAGATGCACTCGGCATGGAGATGGAAGAAGCATTTCGTCTATTTGGCGGCTATTATCTGGAATATGTCAGGAGCGGATGCTCGATCTTCACTGACAGTGACTTCATGGTACGCAACTATGATAGCCATCCCCGTGGATATGAAGGCCGTTATGTATTCTATGCCCCTACAGATCATGGGTATGCTACAATTGGACCTTCCATGCAGATTACAGGGCGAATCGATGGTATGAACGAGAAGGGCCTTGTGATGGGATACAACTTCACTCACAGTAAAAATTCGGATGATGGCTTCCTATGTAATATGATTGGCCGTCTGGTATTGGAAACATGTGCAAATGTTGATGAAGCTGTCGCACTATTGAAAGAGATACCCCACCGGCAATCGTTTAGTTATGTAGCCCTGGACCCCGATGGCATTTCCTATGTCATTGAAGCCTCTCCAAGGAAGGTCGTGGCCAGAAGATCTAATGTATGTACAAACCACTTCCATCTGCTTGAAGAAGAAAATCGCTACCGTCAAGAAGAAACACGCCAGCGTGAGCAGACGGTACAAGAACAGCAACAATACTCCACGAACCCCTATGAGGCTTTCAAAGTCATGAACAATCCGGAACACGGCGTCTTTTCCGATAAGTATGACGCCTCCGCGGGCACCATCCACACCTCAGTCTATTTTCCTAAAGCATCAAAAGCATGGTTCGTCATCGGACCGGACAAAAAACCTGTTATCTTTGATTTTAAGAAATGGCTCGAAGGTACAGATGTCAACGTGAAACAGATTAAAGGTACTCTTGACTATCATCGTCCATTCGTCAATATGGGTCTATAACACTTTCTGTATCAACCATCGATTTAAAAAATCCTGGGATGAATATATCATTCCAGGATTTTTGTACAAAATGAACACTTAAGAGTTTTGATATCTTCTTATTTTGCGAAAGAATCTTTCTAATAGCACGTTTAAATTTCTTGCCGCATTCGAGCCGCTTCTTCATCGCTTCAGCCACTTTGCAGTCAATGTATCAGCAGTAGCCATCTTCTGTGGGGTCCCTTCAAAAATTACTTCGCCACCATTCTTGCCTCCACCAGGGCCAAGCTCGATTATCCAATCACTTGCCGCTATGAAATCGACATTATGTTCAATGATGATGACTGAATTCCCCTGATCTACAAGACGCTGGAATACATTGAGCAGTTTATCGTTGTCCTGGGCATGCAGACCTAAGGAAGGTTCATCCAAAATATAGATTTGCCCTTCTTTTTTCAGATGACTCGCCAGCTTCAATCGCTGCACTTCTCCTCCGCTCAAGGAACTTGTCGTCTGCCCAAGGGTCAGGTATTCCAAGCCGACATCCATCAAAGTACTGATGCGGCTTATCACCTTCGGCCGTTCAAAAAAGTCTTTCGCCTCCTCGATTGTAAGGGCGAGAACTTCCACGATATTCTTCCCCTTGTACGAATGCGACAATGCCTCGTCGGAATACCTTGTGCCCCCACAAGCCTCACAAGTCACCGTTACAGGGTCCGCAAAAGCGACATCCGGCTTAGTGATTCCCTTACCATCGCAGACTGGACAAGCCCCCAAGGAGTTAAAGCTGAACAACCCGGCTGGCTCGCCGGTTTCCCGCGCATATATCGCCCGTATATCGTCCATGATCCCCATATATGTCGCCAGTGTCGAACGACTCGATACGCCAATAGGTGACTGGCCGACCATAATCGCTTCGGGATATTTCCCAGGAAATGCTTCCAACATAAATGAACTCTTGCCGGAACCGGAAACCCCACAGACGGAAACGAGGACATTTTTCGGGATATCGACTGTTATATCCTTCAAGTTATTCATTGACGCATGTTTGATGGAAAACGATTCTTCAGCCTGGCGCGGGTGGTCATTGACTTCAACTGTACGCTGGAGTGTCGTTGCAGCAGACGACTGCTCCAAGCCCTGTTGATTTCCCTGGTAGATGACCTCGCCACCGCGCGCCCCGGCATCTGGGCCCATCTCAATGATTTCATCAGCGACTTTAATAATGGATGTGTCATGCTCAATGACGACGACAGTATTATGCTGCATTTTAATCTGCTTCAGCATCTGTATGAGCAAAGCTACTTCTTCGGGGTGCAACCCCGCAGTAGGTTCATCAAAGATATATGTGATGTTGTTCAGGCTGCTGCCCAGGTGACGCGCTATTTTTACCCGTTGGGCCTCTCCGCCGGAGAGCGTCGCCATCTTCCGGGAGAGGCTCAGATAGCCAAGCCCCAAGTCTATAAGCTGTTTGATGGAGGGGATCGTCTGGAGAGCGATCGCAGAGCCGATGGGATCGTTGATTTTTTCAAGCTCTGTCAATAGTTCCGTCAGCTCGAATCCATTATAATCTGCGATGTTGAATCCATTAATCTTACATGCCAGCACTTCAGGATTCAACCCGGATCCTTGGCATGTCGGACAAGGCTTCCGGCTGGTCATTTCCAATACATCATCCAGTGAAGTCTGGGCAAGCTTTGATACATCCCGGTTGATGTACAGGCGGGTGAAACGCGGCAGCAAGCCATCCCACTCGTGGGGATGGGGGCCATCTTTAGTGTGGAAGGGAGCAAAAACACGCTCTCCTTCAGGCGGTCCATAAATGAAGAGCTGATAGTCCTCCTCTGAAAATTCCTTGATGGGAATGTCCGGATTGAATAATTCTCCTGTTATCATCCATCTACCTTGCCAACCAGATGGCGACAGTGGCTTGAATCGTACAGCGTACTCCCTCAGCGATTTATCGACGTCGACCAATTTATGGAGGTCGGGAGCGACAATTTCACCAAACCCGTTGCACGATGGACATTTTCCGAAAGAACTCTGGCTGGAGAAATCCGTTGCAGATTCAATCGGAGGCTCGCCGACGCGTGAGAACAAAAGTCTGATGAGTGGGTCGACATCCATATACGTACCGACTGTCGAGCGGGAATTGCCGCCGATCGGCCGCTGTTCGACGACGACCACGGAGCTGAGCTGCTTCATCAGGTTCGCTTTCGGACGCTCGTATCGAGGCATCTGATTTCTTACATACATCGGATAATTCATCGTCATTTGCCTTCTGCTTTCCGTTGCGAGTGTATCGAAGACGACAGAACTCTTGCCTGACCCTGAAATTCCTGTAAACACCGTAATCTTTTCCTTTTGGATGTTGAGATCGATATTCTTCAGGTTATTCGCTCTAAGACCACGCAAAATGATTTCGTCTTTTTCATTCGACATATTACCGCCCCCTCTGCTGTTTTGCCAATAGTTGTTGCTTGCATGTATTCTAGCATATATCACTTCGACAGCATATCGAATGAAATGGTTGAATCCTCTGGGTGAGGGGCCATCTCGTCTTCAAGTTTTACTAAATTGAGAGCAGGGTAGAGAAAAAAGCAATGGAGGGATGAAGATGGATTATAGACTACTAGGTGATTCTGGTCTGAACGTGTCCAAATATGCACTTGGAACCATTCCGTTCAGCGGAACAAAAGGTTTTGAAGCCGCAGGAGACATGGATCAGAGTACCGCAGATGCGTTGGTCGACTATGCCTTGGAACATGGCATCAACCATTTCGATACTGCGAACCTTTATGCTAAGGGTGATGCTGAAATTGTACTCGGCAAAGCAATCCGGGATAAACGCAAAGATATGGTGATTGCCAGCAAGACGGGTTTCCAATTGACAGATAACCCGAATGATGTCGGTGCGACCCGCATCAATATCGAAGCATCCATTGATGAGACACTCAATAGGCTCGGCACCGACTACCTGGACCTTTATTATGTTCATGTATGGGATGGCCAGGTTTCGGTTGAAGAAACAGTTCTGGCGATGAATGACCTCATCAGAAGAGGCAAGATCAGATATTGGGGCGTGTCCAACTATAGTGGATGGGCATTGGCCAAAACCCACACATTCGCTGTTGAAAATAATTTGATGCCACCAATTGCCCATCAGGTCTATTACACACCTGAATCCCGGGAAGCGGAGTATGAACTGCTGCCTGCAGCAAAGGAACTGGGCATCGGCAATACGATATGGTCACCGCTCGGTGAAGGTCTGTTGACCGGCAAGATTTCAAGAGACAGAAAAGCAGAACCAGGTACCCGCCAAGGTGAGGGTTGGGGAGAACCTTATGTCAAAGATGAAAAACTATTCTTTGATCTTGTCGAAATGCTTCAGGATGTAGCTTCCGATCATAACGCCACTGTTCCTCAAGTCGTCTTGGCCTGGTTGAGGGATAGACCGAATGTCGATTCTGTAATTCTTGGCACGAGGAACAAAGCACAGCTTGAGGAAAACATCGCGTCATACGATTTGCAGCTGACGGATAACCAAATCGTCCAGATAAACGACCTGACGCAACCCGAGCCAATCTATCCGCTATGGCACAGAGCCATGAATGCGATGGACAGGGCTTCTGATGCAGAAAAAACGTATCTCGAAGCATATAATAAGCTTATGAATCAGAAAGATAAAGATTTATAGGATTAAAATGAATGGCGACCTACCCCGACAAGGGGTTGAATCGTCATTTTTTCTATTATGTCCATTATATTTCCCCTAAATCCTACGCTAAGGTAATATAAGAGTGTAAAACCACTTAAGGAAGGGAAGTTCCCATGACAGGACTTATGAAGGATAAAGCGGGGCTGGTCACTGCAGCTGGTTCAGGCATCGGGCGCGCAAGCGCTGTTGCTTTGGCAGAAGCAGGCGCAAAAGTGATGGTATCCGATATCAGTGAAGAAGGCGGACGGGAAACCATCAAAATCATAAAAGACAACGGAGGCGAGGCACAATTCTTCAAATGTGATGTCAGTGATGAAACACAAGTTGAAGCACTGGTGAACGAAACCGTCTCTGCTTTCGGCAAATTGGATTTTGCCCATAACAATGCCGGCATCAACGCAGGCCAGGTTAAAATAGGCGATATGGACTCAAAAGACTGGGATAAGACCATAAAAATAAACTTATACGGCGTATTCTACTGTGTTAAGCACCAAATCAATGCGATGCTGAAGACAGGTGGCGGTGCCATCGTCAATTCCGCTTCAGGAGCTGGATTGGAGGGCGCGCCGAATATGGTTCCATACACTGCTTCTAAACACGGTGTGGTCGGACTGACGAAATCAGTTGCTCTTGAATACGGCAAACAGAATATAAGGATAAACGCAATTGCCCCGGGGGCTACTATCACTCCGGCCATCGAAGGGTGGGCGGAGAGTCATCCTGAACAGTACAACGGCGTGCTCGAATCCCTGCCTAGAGGTGAGATGGCGACCCCCCAGGACCAGGGCAACGCTGTTATGTTCCTATGCTCGGATTTGGCCAGACAGATCAGTGGCGTTACGATACCTGTCGATGGTGGATACACAGCCGGAAAACTGCAGCAATAGAATGTGTGAAACCAAAAAAGAAGGATAGATTCGTTGATCGAATCTATCCTTCTTTAATATTGGTTTGTGTACTTTTCATAAAAGTCCTTATAGGTCACCCTTTGATTTTGAAACCGCGATAACGGTTGAGTGCACCGATGAATTCCTGCTTCCTCGGCCGCGCCAAGTTACCAGGATGACCGGAGTAGGGCAAGAGCGCATCCAGTCCATTACGTTCCATATGCTTGTAGACCTGGTCGACGGCCTCGGATAATGTCAGAGTGTCATCCAGTACGTTGTGTCTGAGATAATCGATCATGACTGCGATACAGTTTGTCTGGCTGTCATCTACAAGCTGTTCCAGCCCTGCCAACTCAATCGGCTCCTTGCCATACATTATCGTAGTGCGCCCCTTTGCTTTCAGCCGATCATCTTTTCCGGATTTCGAGAACCCTGACTTCAGTGGAATCCTCTGGCTGATCTCGCTGAATTTCTCGTCTGACATATTTCCTTTTTTATCTGCATCTGACGCAGCAATTTCCTTTGCGGCATCCGTCACGTCTTTCAACCTGTATTCATCCATCATCAGCACCTGGTCCGCCACATCGAAATAATCACCAGAACCGCCTACTATCAGTATGGTCGATACATTTTCCTCATCGTACAATGGCTTTACTTTTTGCGAAAAAGGTGTGATGGGCTCTTTATCACGGGCAATGAGCTTCTGCATCCGGGCATCGCGGATCATGAAGTTGGTTGCTGAAGTATCCTCATCGATCAATAGAAGGCTAGAATCTGATTCAAGCGCTTCAATCACGTTTGCGGCCTGCGAAGTGCTACCACTCGCATTCTCCGTTGAAAAGGCGTGTGTATCTTTTTTCGCGGGCAAATTATTGATGAATGTACTGATGTTCACCTTTTCGATATTACGGCCATCTTCCGCTCGGATCTTCGCTGCATCACTCCGTGTAATGACCATCTCGCGGCCGTCCCCCGGAACATGATTGTAGACACCGCGTTCCAACGCTTGAAGCAGGGTAGACTTGCCGTGATAACCGCCCCCGACAATCAGGGTGATGCCTTCAGCAATACCCATACCTGTGACTGTCTTTCCACTTGGGAGATCGATCTGAACTTTGAGGTTTTCTGGACTTGAAAACGGCACTGCTCCTTGCAATGGCTTATCTGACACACCGCTAGTGCGGGGCAGGATGGCACCGTTCGCCACAAATGCCACTAGATTCTTTTGATTAAGCACTTGTCGAATATGCATCTGATCGAGCACCAGACTCACTTGCTTCTCAAGTCCTTTCTGGTCAAGGTTCTGATACAGCAGGGAGTCATCTGCAATTTTAGGCAGTATACCAGTAATTATATCCGCTGCTGCCTTGCCCAGAATCCTCCGGCCTGCAGCCGGCAGACCGACTTCGAAGCGTACTTCGAGCTCATGTTCACCGATGACGACAGAAGTCCGCTCCAAAATTTCTTCACCGGGGCGGTCAATCAGGATCTTGATGTTTTTACTGTTCATTTTAGCGCCGTTTTTATGTTTTTTAATACTCTCACCAAATGCACGTGTCAGAAAATCCGCTACTGCTATGATTTTGTCCTTTGAATCGAGCAATTCGGCTGGAATTCCTGCTGTATCACGATTCATTATAATCCGCATTTTGGATGGCGGGGCGTAAGGGTCGACCTGTACGTGATCGATTGCCAGCTTGAAGCGGTCGAACTGATAAGTCCCTTTCAACTGTTTATAGGTGCCGTACTTCTGGCCATCCAATTTGTTCAGTATGGATTTAAGCTGTTCAGCGTTCTTCATACATATGCGCCTCCTGGAAAATATATGTCTATTGTCTATTTAATATTTTAAATAGACCTGTCGTCTGATTAGGGTTGTGCCGTTATAGACGCAAGGGGTATTAATACGCCAGTCCTACGCGGCTCCTTATAAATCTATCATCCTGTATCTGGCTGTACGCAAACTCCGCCGTGTCAGGAACAGAAATCATTTTACCACCTTCAGGAAGATAGTCACGTTCTGCCCGATATTGACCCGTATATTCACCATCGGGCAAGTAGGTAGGGCAGACGATCGTCCAATCAAGTTGGGAGTCTTCAAGGAGGTTGAAGACCTTATGATGTTCCTCTGCTGCCCGTGTCGTTTTTCTTTTCGATTCGTTCGATTGATAACGTAACAGTCCGGGCTCTGTCCTGCTGTTCAATATCCCACCAGTCCCGATGGTGATGAGGCGTTTTAGGCCTCTTTCTTCCATACCTTCTATAACTGAAGGGAGGCCTTCTGAGAGGGTAGTAGTGCCGTCCGTACCAAGTGCACTGATCACCATATCTATACCGTTCATCGCATTCAGTATGTCTGACCTGTTCAGCACATTACCCTCGACAACTGTTAAATTGATGCTTTCCACTTGTATTTTCTCTGCATCACGCACCAGTGCCGTGACTTGGTGCCCGTCGTCAAGTGCATGTTTCAACATATGGCTGCCGACCCGTCCAGTCCCACCTAAAATTAAAATGTTCATTCCAACTCTCCACCTTTTCAATATTTTGCATCAGTTTACTTTAGAACTGATCATATATCCCTTTTTCATCTCTGCTCCTGAATATACCCAATTACATTCTCTTTGATGCTTCTGCCTGTTTCAAATAATCGTGTGCTAGAAGTTAAATATAATTTATCGCGAATTTCAAGTTTAACTTAGCCACCCGGGGATCATCCCAATCCAGAGTTTGTGAAACCACGCTGGTG
>NZ_JBHMAH010000003.1:26738-33185 GCF_042429615.1 Salinicoccus siamensis | reverse complement strand
ATGTTTAGCGAGTAACACACACTATAAGAAAAGGTATGCATTCATTTACACATAATTATTGACGGTCCCAGGAGTTTTTAAATTATGAATGAAAAAGCCACATATTCTCTTAATATATTGGTTGGCATTTTCTTCTTTATTTTTTATATTACAATTGTTAATGCCATACTTAATCAAGATATTCTTAGTTTCCCCTTTGTCATACTAACAATATATTTTTTTATTTCTATCTTCACACTAACTCCAGTTAGTACAGAACTTGGAGAAAAGACTAAAGATTGGAATCCTATTATTGCTAGTTATTCAATGATTGTTGCCTATTTGATATCCCCAATATGGGTATTAATAAAATCTTTCAAAAATTAGGAGTGATTTTTGTATAAGAAAATAATGCTTTCTCTAGCGATAACTTTAATCGCTTCCTCCGGAATTTTATCTAATGTGACTATGGCATCAGAAGTTGAAAATTTTACTGAAGAAGAAGTAAAAGAAGTAGATCGTACATCTCAATCAGAAATGTGACGTATAGTATCAAGAGAAGTAGAAACTCGTTTCCTGAATGTAAATATCCCGAAGCAAAAACTTTAAAAATAAAATTTTCAATTTTTTTGATTTTATAGGAGTGAGAAAATGGAAAATAAAATTATGAGATGGCTTAGTTTTATTATAGGGATATTCTTCTTTGCATTCTCCATAGTTATCATTGACTCAATTTTTTACAATGGCAGTTTTTTAGATTTCCCTTACATTCTACTAACTATCTACTTTTTCATTTCGACCTTCACTTTTCCTCTGGTCAGTATAGAGGCTGGTGAAGAAGCTCAAGACAAAAATATTTTTGTCAGAAGTAATTCCTTAATTGTTGCATATATTATCGCTCCAATTTGGATTGTATCAAAATATTTCGGAAAGTAGAGGGGAAAATATGTACAAGAAAATAATGGTGGATTTTATAATCAACTTAGCCACCTTTGATGCAAAAAACGCCATGTGAATTTCATGTTATATTGAAGTTAACCACAACTCTCAATAAAGGAATGAAATCACATGACGCAACTTTATGATACCACTGAATCCATCAAAGGAAAACACCTGACGCAAGATGAACGGGCACAAATCGCAATATTGAAGAGAGAGAACTACTCCAATCGTCAAATCGCAGAACGATTGGGCCGTGTGCCCCAGACCATCAATAATGAAATCAACAGAGGCACTGTGAAGCAGATGCGCCGTCAGAAACAGAACGGTAAAACGTATGATTATTACCATACCGTTTACGATCCCGACTCCGCACATGCCGCCTATATGGAAAACCGCAAACGCTGTGGCCGGCGCCCGAAATGGAGCCTGTCGGATGCCTTTGTGGATTGACCGACAGATCCTACGCACCAAGAACATGGCTCTGACCGAGAAGCTGCATCGCAACACAAAATCAAAACGTCGTAAAGCACCGGGTCACAAACGGAAAATGGAGCCATCCATCCGGATGCAGTGAATACCCGGGAGACATTCGGCCACTGGGAAATTGATACCGTCATCGGTGCCAAGCATAAGCATGATGCGGTGCTGCTCACACTCGCCGAACGGCAGACGCGGTTTGAAGTCATCCTGAAAATCGATGGTAAAGCCGCCCAGCCCGTCACGCAAGCAGTGGCATCACTGGTCGAGCGTGCCGGTGCGCATATGCCGTCACTGTTTCAAACCATCACGTCGGATAATGGTTCGGCGTTCAGTGCACTGTATGACACACTGAAAGCAGTGACCGATGTGTACTTCGCCCGGCCGTTTGCTTCACATGAACGGGGCACGAGCGAGAACCAACATAAGCTCATCCGCCGGTTCATCCCGAAAGGTCAGCCGATCTCTGAAATCAGCGACCGCCAGATTCAGAGGATCCAGCGATGGATGAATGACTATCCACGGAAAATCCTGGACTATCAGACGCCGCACGAGTGTTTCGTTAAAGCATTCAAGCAGACGCAATCGGCCCAGAGCGCCTAGTGTAAAATCGCCTCCGCCCCCGCGGGGGCGGAGGCACACTCATCACCATAGCACGTTCACAATATCTTGGATGTGGATATCGCAAGGTGGCTAACTTAAACTTGAAATTTACGATTATAATTTAGGATAAAAAATTATGATATTGATAAGCTAATCATTTTGTAGCTTAATCTTCTAGTCTCTCTTTATTTTTATAATAATTTATTATTCCTTCTGCGCACCGATAAGCGAGAGCACCTACCGTTCCAGTCGGGTTATTACCGGAATTATGCACAAAAGTGCTGGATCCTGCCACAAATAGATTATCACGATCCCAGTGCTGCAACCATGTGTTCACCACACTATTATCAGGATCTGTACCCATTGGAGTACCACCTGAAATATTTGTTGATTGATAAGGTACAATATCATAATCACCAAGGTCATCATTTTCTACTTCTATATGTTTTGCACCCATTTTTTCTACAATTTCTTTGCATTTTTCTGTTAGATATTTGTTCCTTGCATTATCTTGTTCTGTCCAATTATAAGTAAGCATTACTTGTGAGTTACCGAATGCATCCTTATAAGTATCATCTAAATCTAAATAGTGATTTTTGTGTGGCCCAGTATGAGCCATTGTATAAACCGTCAAAGTTCTGGCAAAATTATTAATTGATTCCTCTTTAAATTCTTCGCCCCATTGAGGAGTATCTTTGGGAATTGTATTCGTTAGAATAGGACGGACACCTGTTTGAGTGAAATGGATTGAACCACCGTGAATAAAATCAAGATCATCATGGTCAAAGTTATCTCCATTAAAATCATCTAAAAGCATGCCGAGAGCGCCTGCTCCCATGAATGTATTAAACTTTTCATCAAAGAAACCAGTAGCACCCAAACCCGTTTGATAACAATAATTACTGCCAAGTGTACCCTCTTCTGTTTCAGGATCATATTGTTTTCCAATATCAGAAACTCTAAGTAACTTATAGTTATTGAATAAGAAACTCGTTAATACAACTATATCTGCTGGTTGGAAAAATTCTTCACGTGTTTCAGTATCTATAAATTTAACACCGGTCACTTTTTCATTGTCCTCTTTGTCAGTAACTATTTCAGTCACATTGGAGTTATATCGGACTTCATGATTGCCAGTTTTTTCTGCAGTTCTCAAAACAGTAACATCTGGTGTTGCTTTTGCATCATATTCACATGCAAAACGTTCACAGAATCCACAATATTGGCATTGGTTTAAAGTTTCACCGTCAGGATTCTCATAATTCTGTGACATGTTAGCAGAAGGCATCATAATAGGGTTTAATTTTAATTCATTAGCAGCTTTTTCAAACTTCTCTAAAATTGGAGTCTTAACCATTGGAGGATTCGGATAAGGATTAGAACGTTTCTCACCCAGCGGATTCTTCTCACCGCTTATCCCAGTTGTTTTCTCAAATTTATCATAATACTTCTCCATCTCATCAAATGTAATGCCCCAGTCTCTGTAACGCAATCCAGAGTCTATACCAAGTTTACTTTCACCATATTTTTCTTCTGTCATAGTTTTTATTTTAAAATCATAGGCCATATATCGATCAGTTTGACCATTCCAATGTGTACCGGCTCCGCCTCGTCCGTTACCAGGTAAAAATGAACCTAGACGACGTACAGGTAGTGCGCGTTCATCAGGATTATTTCTAAACGTCAATGTTTCTATTGAAGTATCTTGCATCAACTCATAGCGTTGAGCATATTTTAGTTCATCATGCACATGCTGGTAATCATCTGTGTCACGATAGGGTCCTCTTTCTAAACTTTTTACCTTTAAACCTTCTTTTGAAGTTTCCGCTGCTATAATACCGCCTGTCCATCCTGCGCCTATGGTCACAACATCAACTTTGTCCAATTCTTTTACCATTTTGTAAACCTCCTAAATAATTAAATACTTAGCTAAAATTAGGTTTAGGTTCGATATCTTCAAATCCATCACTATCGATGACATCTAAATAGGAATGTTGATGACCAGGGAACTGCTTCATTTTCCATCCAGCCATACCTCTATTTCCTCTATAAATAGGATCGGAATATACGCCTTCTAATGTAGCTTCACGTAATAATTTAAAGAAGAATCCCGAAGTAGCTGTACTCCTAGGGACACCGAAATCTACTTCATCTTTTTCAAAATCTTTTAAGATATCATCTTGTTGTTTTCCATCTAATTTACTGAAAGAATCATCATGACGTTGTTTTGCCTCGTCTTGAAGTTTTTCAATCCCGAGTCGGAAATATGATGCTCTGTTTAAACTGGATTGATAACCCTGTGTGGGTTTTCCTTCATAGAATGGACCCTGCATATATTCTCTAGAATTTAAACCGTACGCTCCTGCAAGTTGTCCATCTAAATAATATGCTGCTCCAAGTTCTTTGGCCCCTGGGCCAATATCAGACTTTGGAAATATCCTTTCCATTGCTGCTTCAATAGTTTCAAACTCTTCGTCATTACTGAAAAAAATACGTCCTTGATCTGGGATATTTAACTTGTCTTCAGATTCTGTTGAGCCTCCCGTGTCACTATCTTTAACTCCTTCATTAACATCCACATCGCTGTCGATATTAAAACCGACTAAACCACCTAATAAACTTCCACCCACAATACCACCAGTAGCAATTCCTGTTGTTTTCAAGAAATCTCTTCTTGAGAATTGTTTTTCATCAGACATAATTTTACCCCCCATATCTTTTCATAAATTACAGTAATTGTATCATCTTTTTGATTTTTTTGAAAGTTTATCAATGACGGCATTAAAGATGGTTCATTTTCAATTCTTTAAATGACATCTTTGCATTGAATAAGGGTTCAAATAGTAATCTGATAAACTAAAAAAGCTTATTCTTAATGCTAATAGCGCATATCTTGAATAAGCTCAGTAAAAATATCGCCTTGATAAATGCATGGTAATAATAAATATACATACCTCGCCGATTGTAAAATTAAGCTAGACACATAGAAAGAGCCACTCGTGATACACTCAAAATGGTTTTCCAACCAAAGAAAACATAGGAGTGATCACGAATGACCGACACCCATCTCAGCACGGATGAACTGGTCATCATAGAATCCTACTTTCATCAGAACATCCCTGTTTCAAAAATCTCGAAACGGGTCTGCCGGGCCCGACAGACGGTCCATAATGTTGTGGCTTTTTTCAGAGCCGGCCACAGCGCATTGGACTACTACCAGCGCTACAAGGCAAACAAGCAGCGCTGCGGCCGGAAACGGACAAGACTGCCAGCGGACCAACACGCATATGTGACAGGAAAAGTGGCCCAGGGCTGGACACCGGATGTGATTGCCGGCCGGCGTGACCGTAAGATACAGTGTTCCAGCCGCACATTGTACCGCATGTTCAAGCGTAAGGACTTTGATGTGTCCACATTGCCAATGAAAGGCAAAAGAAAACCCAACGGTCATAAGGAACGCCGGGGGCGACAGACGGTCCGGCGCAACATTTCAGAAAGGGTGAACGACTATCCAGCGTTCAATAAAGAATTCGGCCATCTGGAGGGCGACACTATTGTCGGTGTGCGACATAAAAGCGCCGTCATCACGCTGGTTGAACGGCTATCGAAAGTCATCATCACATTGAAACCTGAAGGTCGGACGGCCAAAGATATCGAAACTGCCATCAATAGGTGGTGTCACTGGGTGCCGAGAAACCTGTTCAAGTCCATCACGTTTGACTGCGGTAAAGCATTCTCCAACTGACAGTCGATGAGTAATCGAAATGACCTGGCCATCTACTTCGCCGATCCGGGCACACCGTCACAACGCGGGCTGAATGAACATTCCAATGGTCTGCTCAGAAGGGATGGACTGCGTAAAGATATGGATTTCAACACAGTCGACCACGCTTTTATCGCATCGGTCGCTGCAAGAAGAAACCATATACCGAGAAAATCATTGAACTACCGAACACCATTGGAAGTATTTTTGAGTTACATGGGTGAAAAAGAACTGTCTAGCTTATTTTGACAAATGAAACCTTTAAGAATTTCTTATCTAATATTGTATTGTTATCATTTTTTATAGTGTACAACGACTATAATTTTCTACTTAAATATTATTTTCCTCGCTACTTAGACGTAAGATTGAGTTTTTTCCAACCATATAGGCTGCGTAAACCCCCATAATTGCCATTGCCGCCCAGCCCGTCACGCAGGCAGTGGCATCGCTGGTCGAGCGTGCCGGTGCGCATATGCCGTCACTGTTTCAAATCATCACGTCGGATAATGGTTCGGAGTTCAGTGCACTGTATGACACACTGAAAGCAGTGACTGATGTGTACTTCACCCGGCCGTTTGCTTCACATGAACGGGGCACGAGCGAGAACCAACATAAGCTCATCCGCCGGTTCATCCCGAAAGGTCAGCCGATCTCTGAAATCAGCGACCGCCAGATTCAGAGGA
>NZ_JBHMAH010000003.1:0-26693 GCF_042429615.1 Salinicoccus siamensis | reverse complement strand
CTAGTGTAAAATCGCCTCCGCCCCCGCGGGGGCGGAGGCACACTCATCACCATAGCACGTTCACAATATCTTGGATGTGGATATCGCAAGGTGGCTAACTTAAACTTGAAATTTACGTTTATTATTTTTATAGTATGTTATTATAAAGCGGTGGATTTTATAATATATACCATTAAAGGCACATGTTAGACTACTCGACAACTCTTAAATGTACTTGTAGAACGAAATCAAGCAAGAAGCCAGCATCACATGCACATCGCTAATCTATTTTCCATAGATTAGCGTTTTTTTAATTTCATTAAGATGCTTTGACTCCATGATAATAATAAATCAGCAACAACTCCTATATGAGCTCATATTATAAATTTTAGTTAAGATTCGTTAAAAAATAATCAGAAAATTGTTTTTATTCAATATTTATTATGTTATAGTACACTTAAATACAGTATTACTGTATTAAATTTAAGTGTAGGTGTAGCTATGAAAGAGGTATCTGAAAAAATTAGAACTCTAAGGAAAGAGAAGGGGAAAACTTTAAAGGAGTTGAGTGACGATACTGGACTGTCTGTCAGTTTCTTATCTCAAGTAGAAAGGGGGGAGTCTTCACTAGCAATTACCTCGTTAAATAAAATTGCAGAAGCACTCGGGGTACATGTCACTGCTTTTTTCACCCCACAGTATACTGAAGACTTCAAGATTAGTCCTCAACGAATGGAACCTTTCAAACTTGAAAAGTCTGACCAGGAATTTTTACGAGCATCAAGTGAGTTTGAAAACAGAAAACTGGATAGTTATTTTATAACAGTGCCCCCAGGGAATCAAAGTGAAGTCAGTAGCCATGATGGAGAGGAGTTGTATTATCTTACTGAAGGTGAGCTCAATTTCTATGTAAATGACAAGAAGTATGGCTTAACCCAAGGGGAAGTCATTCATTTCCCTTCAAAGCTTAATCATTATTATATCAATGAAAGTAAAAAGATAGCGAAGATATTTTGTGTGCTTACACCCAAATTATTCTAGGAGGAATCACATATGAGAGTTGCTACAGACATTGGCGGTACTTTTACGGATTTGGTGGCTGTTGATGATGATGGAAAAGTTACGGTTGGTAAGTCAGACACGACTCCCGGAAATTTTGAAAAAGGGATTTTTGATGTTATTGAGAAGGCAGATATCAGTTTGAAAGATGTAAAAATGTTTTTCCATGGTACAACCGTTGTTATTAATGCATTAACAGAGAAAAAAGGGGTTAAGACGGGCCTGATTACAACAAAAGGTTTTAGAGATGTTTTAGAAATCGCAAGAGGAAATAGACCTGACTTATTTAACACTAAATATAAAAAGCCGGGACCAACTGTAGACAGACATCTTAGAAAAGAAGTTTCGGAAAGACTCAATTATAAGGGAGAAGTGCTAAACGAATTAGACTTGAAAGAAGTCGATGAAATAATTGATTACTTCAAAAAAGAGAATGTGGAAGCTGTTGCAATTTCACTTCTACACAGTTATAAAAACAGCGACCATGAAGAACGTATAGCAGAACATATTGAAGAAAAATGGCCGGAAGTTTATGTGACTACTTCTCATGAATTAAGTAAAGAATGGAGAGAGTATGAAAGATCATCGACTGCTGCATTGAACGCATATGTCAAACCAATAGCCAATCAGTACTTGTCTAACTTAGAAAATAAAATGAAAGACCAACGAACGGAGAATTTCAATTTTATTATGCAATCAAATGGAGGCACAAGTACGTTTGATGTGGCAAAGACATCCCCGATAAACATGGTAGAGTCTGGTCCAGTTGCTGGAATATTTGGAGCTTCTATCCTCGGTGAAATATTAGGTGAGAAGAACTTAATCGTACTCGATATTGGGGGCACTACTGCTAAATGTTCACTTATTGAAGATGGAAATGTAAAAATTTCAACTAATTATCATTTAGAACAAACAACTCAGTATGCTGGGTATCCTGTGAAAGTCCCAGTGGTTGATATAGTAGAAATTGGTAATGGAGGAGGGTCTATTGCTTGGATTGATGATAGTGGCTCAGTCAAAGTTGGCCCGAAATCAGCTGGAGCGCACCCAGGCCCTATCGCTTATGGTAAAGGGGGAGAAGAGCCTACTACCACAGATGCTAATGTATTGCTTGGACGACTATCGTTGAAAAACTTTGATGCAAGTACTGAGATTGAGAACATCGAGAAAAAGTTCCAAGAGAAAATAGGTAGACGTCTCCAATCCGACACAGAACAGGTAGCGATGGGAATTGTAAAGATTGCTAATTCTAATATGTTGAATGCCCTCAAACTCGTATCTGTCAGAAAAGGCTATGATCCACGTGATTTCACTATGGTAGCCATTGGAGGTGGCGGCCCGATGCACTCTCAAGATCTTGCAAAAGAATTGGGTGTGAAAAAGGTTATTATACCAGCAACTTCTCCTGTTTTTGCTTCTTGGGGCATGTTGATGTCTGACTTGAGACACGACTATTCACAAACTCTACTTATGGAATCTGGGAATGCTGACTTTGACAGATTGAATAAGGAATACCAGAAAATTATAGATCAAGCTAAAAAAACATTGAAACAAGAAGGTATGGACGAAGGTAACGTAGTTATCTCTAAAAGTATAGATATGCGTTACAAAGGACAAGAGCATACTGTAGAGATTTCTGTACCATACGAGAATTTAAATCAAGACAACTTAGACTCAGTAATTCAGGATTTTCATAACAGTCATGAAAGACTATACTCATATACTTTACCGGAGAATGGAACTGAAATAGTCAATATCAAAGCCAAAGTCCTTGGGAAACTTGAGAAACCAAAACTCTCCAAAGAAACACCGATTAAAGGTGAAAAACTGAAAGAGGAACGACAAGTTTATTTTGAGGATTCTGGGTGGACTAATGTAAAAGTATATACAAAAGAGTTTCTTTCAGAAGGGGAACGGGTGAATGGTCCTGCAATAGTAGAAGAAAAAACATCGTCTACTATTCTCAATGATGGAGATTCACTGGTTAAAGACGCATATGGCAATATGATTATTTCTATTAGGGGGAATGAAAATGAACTATAAGACTGACCCTTTCACTTATGAAGTAATAAAAGATTCGCTGATTTCTACAGGAGAAGAGATGTTTATCGCTTTGGCAAAGACATCTATGAGTCCCATTATCTATGAAGTCCTCGACTACGCATGTGGAATGACGAATAGTAAAGGTGAACTGGTAACTCAAGGGAATGGTGTGACTGGATTCATCGGAATGTTGTCGTTTATGGTCAAGGAAACAATCAACAAGTATAAAGATGATATCCATGAAGGCGATATCTTTCTAATAAACGATCCATATAACGGGGGAGGATCACACCTCTGTGATGTAGGGGTTGTCATGCCAGTATTTGATAATGGTAAATTAATCTCTTTTGTTGCCAACAAAGCACACTGGACTGAAGTAGGTGGCAAAGATACAGGGTCCATGTCAACAAACTCAATAGATATTTTCCAAGAAGGACTTCAATTCCCGTGCCTAAGGTTATTTGACAAAGGGGAAGTAAATAACCAGATCATTGATCTTATAGAATCGAATGTGAGATTCCCGGAATTATCAATTGGTGACCTTTGGGCTCAAGTTGCCTCTTTAAGAACTGGTGAAAAAAGATTAAAAGAACTTTGTGCTAAATATTCACAACAAGCCATTTTAGAGAGTATGGAGCGTTTCTTAGATCAAGGAGAACAGCTTGCCCTTAAAGAAATAGCAACTCTGCCTAAAGGAACGTTTGAAGTCGAAGACTTAATTGACGATGACGGTATTACCGATGAACAGCTTAAAGTGAAATTGAAGTTGACGATCACGGATAATGAATTTATTTGTGATTATAGAGGATCATCACCACAAGTTCAAGGTCCAATAAACAGTTCCTTCACTGGACTTGTATCTTCAGTAAGAACGATTTTCCTAGCCATTACAAATGCAGATCAAGATGTAAATGATGGAGCCTTTAGACCTCTCAAAATCATTACAGATGATAGATCAGTATTTTCTGCCCAACGACCTGCACCAGTGTCTATGTACTGGGAATCCATGCTCTATGGTAACGAATTGGTTTGGCGAGCGATGGCTCCTAAGTTGCCACATAAATTGACCGCTGGACACTTAATGTCAGTATGTACGGTTATCATGGGTGGAAAGCATCCTGACAAGGAAGGAAACTTCTTAATTGTCGAACCATCTGTTGGGGGATGGGGAGCAGCCAATGATTCCGATGGAGATACTGGTCAATTCTGTATTCTGGATGGAGAAACCTTCAATGTTCCAGTCGAAGTAGCAGAAACAGCATACGGGGTTATAGTGGATGAATATTCAATGCGAACAGACGGAAAAGGGGCCGGTAAACATAGAGGTGGCCCGGGTGTTATCAGAACATATAGAGCATTGACTGATAATCAATTCTTTACTGCAAGCTTTGGTAGATTCAAGACAGATGTATGGGGAGCAGCAGGAGGCAAAGATGGTTCCAACAATGAATTTTATATTGAAAAAGCAGATGGAACAATTGATGGACCATTTGGGAAGTACAATCAATATAAACTAAACACCGGTGACAAAGTTGTTTTAAGAACTGCAACTGGTGGGGGATACGGCAATCCAACTGAAAGAAGCAGAGAAAAAGTAGCTGAAGATATTAAAAATGGCTATATCACTTTGGAACAAGCGCAGGTTGATTACGGTTACAGTGAGGGATAAGTATGAAGATAATTAATAAAGAATCAAACGTTTTGAAAGATGAGTTTTATATGGAAGCAATGTTTCCCGAGGCTTTCGATGGTAAAAATATGGACGCCTCCCTTAACTATGTTGAAATAGCAGGAAAAACCACAGTGCCGGTTGAAGGTTACAGCATTCATGAACACGACGAATTATCTTATATCGTAGAAGGAGAATTAGAAGTAGAGATAGATGGTCAGATACAAGCTGTAAAAAAAGGGGATTTTACTTTTATACCTAAAGGGGAAGCACATCAATCTACGAATATTTCTAAGGATAAATGTAAAATAGTAAGTCTCCTGATCTAAGGAGGAAGTTATGACTGAAAACAAAAATTCACACGGCATGGGAAACGATAATCCAATAGAGAGTGTAAGAATGGATAAAAGACAACACTGGCTTACACCAGCCGTCATATTTGGAGGACTCGAATTTACCATCCCTGTACTGATGGTTGGAGCGACATTGGCAGGAGCCTTTGAACTTACTCAAATATTTTGGATTATTATTGCAACCATGGTATTAATTCAATGGACAGGAAATGCGATACAAGGCTATATAGGAGCAAAAACGGGCAGGCCTTCGTCTGTAATTGCCAAAAATAGTTTTGGCGATTTTCAGGCAAGGTTGATTGCAGGGGGTACAATCTTCTTGGCATCCCTTGGTTGGTGGGCTCTACAGACTGCAGTAGCAGGGAATGCAATATCAGCAATGTTTGGTATAGATTATGAGACTCAGTGGGGGATATGGGCATTAATCACTGTCGTTGCCGGTCTGCTCTTTGCCATACCATCCATCATTGGTTACAAGTCCATGAAATGGACAGACTACATTGCAGTACCGGCAGGTCTTCTTTTGGTAATCGGCGGAATCTTCTATGCTCTTCGTAATAGCAGTTTTAGTGAGATGATGGAATGGAGTCCAGAACCAACAATGGGAGTGCTAGCTGCAATGAGTCTTATCATCGGTGCAAATGTTTCTCAATGGGTAATCGCAGCTGACTACACAAGATATGCAAAACCGACTTGGAGAGATAACATCCTGATTCCACTCGGAATAGTCGCCATTGGTATTCCTCTTTTTATGGTGGGTGCGATCATGTCAGTTGGGGTCGGAGAAGCTGATATCGTTGCGGTAATGGTGAATCTTGGATTCCCAGTTTGGGGATTTCTAGTCTTATGGTTTGCTACTTGGACCAGTCAACTCGTCAACAACTATAGCATGGGGCTCGCATTTTCGAATCTTCTTAATGTCAATACCAACAGGGGAAGACAGATACTAACATTCCTAGGGACATTGATTGCAATCGGAGTTGCTCTGGCAGGCATACTGGATTATTTCGAAGATTTCTTATATATGACGGCTCTAGTTTATCCTGCCATTGCTGGTATCCTGTTTGCTGATTTCTTTTTCCTAAGGAATCAAACTTGGAAAAACGTAGAAAGCTGGAATTTCATGGCGACGATCGCCATTATAATCGGTATTGTAGTTGGATATCTGACTCAATATGTTTATAGTTGGGGACTGCCTGCAGTCCAATCCTTGGTTGCAGCCATGATTGCTTATTACCTGCTTATGCGTCTTAAAGCTAAAATTAAACCAGATGACTTCACTCCAGAAAAATGGTTATAAACTTCAATACCGTAAAAACTTATGTGCATTCTTGTACTTAACACTAAAAGTTGAACTTTTGGTTAAGCGATCTCCTCAAAGGCATGCCTTCTGTAATCTATAGAAGGTATGCCTTTTAATTTTGTCTTAATTTTATTATTGCTGTAAAAGGATATATAGCGATGAATGGCTGTTTACAAATCTTCATAAACCATGAATGTCTGTCCTTGGAATATTTCCTACTTGAGCAGTCAGAAGAGTTTTTCATAACCAAGGCAGAGTCATCCGGCAAATTATAAAATTACAATATATACAATTATATATGAACTTTATTAGCTTTCTTATATTCTCCTTAAATGAGGAGGGGAGGGCGTAAAAATTTATTATTCTTAGTTAACCTCTTTTTTATTACTCTTTCTTATTATAAAAAAGGAAGTTCATTATTTAAGTGGTCCTTTTTAATGGAGTGAAAAATGGAATGTATATGGAAACCTGTATTGTAAAATGATACAATTTAATTGTAAGCGCTTTCCTGAAATGTCACAGGAGGTTTTACAATGTCCAAGAAGATTTTTGAAATCGATTTGTCGAAGAAGATGCATGAGCAGAAGCACCCGGCCATAACCGATGGCATCCGGATATTCCCGCAGCCTTTTCAGTAGATCCGGGAGAGTCGTTCAAGATGGAATGCCTGGACTGGACGGATGGACAGATCAGCAACAATGACGACCCTTCGGATATTGCGAAAGTGAACTTGAAGTGTGTGCATGTATTGAGTGGACCGGTGCATGTCAATGGTGTGGAACCGGGCGACTTTCTGGTCGTGGACATTTTGGATATTGGAACGTTCAGCAGTCATGAGTGGGGATTCAACGGCATATTCGCGAAAGACAACGGCGGCAGCTTCCTGGTGGACCATTATCCTGATGCGGCGAAGTCCATCTGGGATTTCGAAGGCATCTATGCGACATCGAGACATGTGCCGAATGTCAGGTTTGCCGGCATCATCCACCCGGGGCTGATCGGTGTCGCACCGTCCCAGGAACTGCTGGATGAGTGGAACCGGAGAGAGAAGGAGCTGGTGGACAAGGATCCACAGCGTGTGCCATTACTTGCCGAACTGCCGGACGCCGACTCCACGGTACTCGGTACATTGAAAGGGGAAGACTATGACCGTGTGGCGAAAGAGGGCGCAAGAACCGTCCCGCCAAGGGAGAACGGCGACAACTGTGACATAAAGAACCTATCTAAAGGTTCCAGAATCTACTTCCCTGTCTTTGTGGAAGGCGCAAAGCTGTCCGTCGGCGACCTGCACTTCTCCCAAGGTGACGGGGAAATCACCTTCTGCGGCGGCATTGAGATTCCGGGATGGATCGAGCTCAAGGTCAATGTCATCAAGGGTGGCATGAAGAAGCATAAGATCGAAAAGAACCCGGCCTTCCAGCCAGGTCCCGTCATGCCACATTATAATGAGTATCTTGTATTCGAAGGCGTCTCCGTCAATGAACTCGACGGCACGCAGCAGTACCTCGATGCCAACACCGCATACCGCAACGCCTGCCTCAATGCCATCGAGTATATGAAGACACTCGGCTTCACCGGCGAACAGGCCTATATGCTGCTCGGCTCCGCACCCGTCCAGGGGAACATCGGAGGCATCGTCGATATTCCGAACGCCTGTTGTACGCTGTCACTGCCGAAGGAAATCTTCGATCAGAACATCATACCGGAGATCGACTGATGCCAAGGTATACATTCGAGTGCGAGACATGCGGCAGCTATGAAACGTGGAAACGGAGCACCGAAGACCTGGCAAAGGATAAGTGCCCCGATTGCGGCAGTGAAACGCGGCGCGTATTCCAGGTCTTCAGAACCAGTTATCTCGACAGCAAGGTGTCGAAGCGGATCGAGCAGGGCATGACACCAAAAGTCGTGAAGAAGGAAAACCTTCCGAAAAGCAATATCAGACAGAAAGAGAAGAATCCGAGACCGTGGATGGTTTAAGCATCATTTGAGAGGCGCTTCAATGTGAACGAAGTGTCTCTCAAATGTTTTTTAACATATAGCATTGAAGATATTATAATATCGAGCTCATTGTTATCAAGATTATGTAAGAGTATAATAAGATTAGAATAAAAGAATAGTTTTTGAGGTGAGATGAGTGAAAGTAAAGCTCTTTTATAGAACTCAGAGAGAAGTAGCCATAGCCGTCAATAATATAATCAATGCCTATTGGGAAGAAGTGATTACAGAAGAAGAGCTTATAAACAATCTAGAAGCTCTTTACATCAACAATGAAAAAAAATAGTGAAAAATAATGATTTTACTACAGTGCTTAAACAACAATGCGGGAAAAGAAGATTGGAGATTGTGGATCGAGTTATACATATGCAACAAGAGCTGCAGTGAGTGAGAAGAGGTGTACGCATGGAAAAAGAGTTAGAGTATAGTGTTAATCTGACAGGTGTTTCATTCTTGCTATACGAGTTGAAACAAGTGATAAAACTTGAAATAGATGGCTTAAATATTTACGAAATAAAAGATAAAGTTATCCAGGAAAACATCTTTGAATATAAGTTCACTTCAAGCTTGAAGCGAATAGCACCTACCATTGTTAAAAGAATGGAGGTATTAGACGAGACTTTAAAAGAAATGGTCTTAAAAGAACCTCTAGAGACAGGTAAAGCAATCAACCTATATGCAATTATGAAAACGGATAGGTTATTTTTCGAATTCATGGATGAAGTCATCAAAGAGAAGTTGGAGGTTAATGATTTCGTAATTGATAAAAAGGACATTAATGAGTTCTTTACATCAAAAGCGGAGCAGGAAACAAAGATAGCAGGATGGACAGAAAACACTTATAACAAACTGAGACAAGTGTATTTCAAATTATTGTTCGAATCTGGAATCTTAATTGATAAGAAAAGCGGTACGATAAGGCAACTTCTTATAGATGAAAACTTACGTGATCATATAAGAAATATAGGAGACATCGCTTATTTGAAAGCGATGGGAGATGATGAGGTTTTATTATGAGCAATATTTATAAAAGGTTGGACAAAATCATACCGAAGATAAAAGAGGAAAAGTTTATAGAAGGTAGAGGTTTGGGGAATGAGATAAGTTTTTATGTTTTTGATTACGAGCCAGAACATGAATTGGTTGTACGAGATTATATTCTACATATTAAAAAAGAATTCAGTCATGAGAATTCAAATCGAAAAGTCATAGAGTTTGATCTCTACAAAATGATGATAGAGATAGCAAAAGAAAGAGGCATTTTTGATCGAGTTTTTCAAATGGAAGAAGAACGTGGAAAAGATGTATTATTTCGTGCGATGACGAACTTTGCAAAGCCTGAAATATTTTTGGACAAAATAGAGGAACAAATTGAAAACCATAATGTTGTTATTCTTACAGGTGTAGGAAAAGTGTATCCATTTGTGCGTTCGCATAATATTTTGAATAACCTTCAAGAAGTAATTGAGAAAACACCAGTCATTATGTTTTTTCCTGGAAAATATGATGGCTCATCACTACAATTATTTGGAAAATTCAAAGACGATAACTACTACAGAGCATTTCGGTTAGTGGATAAATTATAAGGGGGAGTTAACTTGCAAATACGCGATATGTTTGAAAAAGATATTGAGAGAAGCTTAAAAGGTGTTATAAAAGTTGCCCAAAACGATGAAGAAAATATTCACCAGGAATTAGATGAATACGTTGTAACCAAAGAATTACAGAAGCATTTTTCTAAATTTTATGATAAATACCAAGAAGGTATTGATGGATATACGGATAAAATGGGAGCATGGATCTCAGGTTTCTTTGGATCAGGTAAATCGCATTTCCTAAAGATATTATCTCATCTACTTGACAATAGAGAAGTAAAGGGGAAACATGCCTTAGATTACTTTGAGGACAAAATACAAGATACCATGGTCTTAGCTAATATGAAACGAACAGCAAGTGTTAAAACCGATGTCATATTATTCAACATTGATTCGAAAACTTCTCGAAATGCAAAGTCAAAAGATGATGCAATTCTTAAAGTATTTATGAAAGTATTTAATGAGCATCGTGGGTATTATGGTGATATTCCAGGAGTTGCAGAAATGGAAAAATACCTGGATCAAAAAGGAGTCTATGATGATTTTAAAAATGAATTTGAAAAATTATCGGGTGAGCCTTGGGTTGATCGTAGGAATACCTTTGACTTTGATGCTGACTATGTTATCGGTGCATTGACGACTGTAACATATATGTCAGAGGAGTCTGCGAGGACATGGTTCGAAAAAGGTGTATATAATTATGAACTGAGTATTGAGAAGTTTGCCAAAGATGTCCAACAATATATTGAGCAAAAAGGAGAAAACTTCCACTTAGTGTTTCTTGTTGATGAAATTGGTCAATATATTGGTGATAGTCGTCAACTTATGCTAAACCTCCAAACCATTACGGAAGACTTAGGTACATATTGTAAAGGTAAAGTATGGATTATAGTAACTGCTCAAGAAAGCATTGACAGTTTATTGAAGGTAAAAGGGGATGACTTTTCTCGAATTCAAGGGCGTTTTGATACCAGACTGTCACTATCATCAATTTCAGTTGATGAAGTCATTAAAAAACGTATCTTGGCGAAGAAACCTTTTGTAGAAGATACATTGAAGCAGATATATCATTCAGATAATAACAATGCAAAGCTAAAAAACCTTGTTTCTTTTAAAGAAAGTACGGCTGATTTGCGTGGGTACGATGATGACAAAGAGTTTGCAAATGTTTACCCATTTGTTCCATATCATTTTAAACTGCTACAAAAAGTATTTGAGCAAGTTCGTAAACATGGATCATCAGGTAAGCACTTATCCGAAGGGGAACGTTCCATGTTATCGGCGTTTCAAGAATCAGCACTTCAATTTAAGACAAAAGAAGAAGGTACGCTCATTCCTTTATATGCTTTCTATGAAACGATTCGTGAATTCCTAACACCTTCCGTAGCAAGAGTAATTGAGGGGGCTTATGAAAATCCTGCACTAAAAGATAATGTTTTCACTATAGATGTTCTAAAAGTGTTGTTCATGATTAAATACATTGATGATTTACCTGCAAATATCGATAACCTTGCTACGTTAATGGTAACAGAAATTGACGAAGATAAATTAGAATTAAAGGAACGCATCAAGGAGTCATTGAGAAAACTTATTTCTCAGAACCTTATTCAAAAAAATGGTGATGTATATATCTTTCTAACTGATGATGAACAGGATATTAACCGAGATATAAAGGGAACCAAGGTTGAAGAGGAAATTGTTAAACGTGAGATTGCTAACTATATTTATCAGGACTTGTTTGACGATAAGAAGTTTAGATATAAAAATAAACACTCTTTCAGCTTTAATCGCAAAATGGATGAAAAGAATTATGGTAATCAAACAGCTCCAATAGGAATCAACTTTCTTTCACCCTTATCTGACTTCTATCCATTGTCAGAGCAAGAAATAATGATGAAAACATCTGGAAATGATGAACTTTGGATACGACTTCAAGGAAATGAAGGTTATGTTGAGGAAATGGAAGAAGCGATTAAGATTGAGGAATATCGCAAACAGAAAAACATTCAACAAATGCCTGAAAACATGCAAAACATCTTGAATAACAAGCAGGTAGAGGCTAAGCAAAGGAAAAGACGTGTAAAGGAATTACTATCAGAGGCTATTCGTTCAGCACAATTCTTCGTTAATGGAGAGAGTGTGGATATAAAAGGATCTACTGTGCGAGAAAAGATTATGAATGGTATGAGCCATTTGGTGGAGAATGTCTATACGAAATTGGAGTATATAAAAGTACCGATTGAAAATGATAATGATTTATTGGCCCTTGCTCGAAGTGATGATCAACAAATGACATTGGATGTTAAAACAGACTCAAATGATTTAGCAGTCCAAGAAGTGAAAGATTTTATTAATTTACAGCATGAATTTAGTCGTCAGGTTCGTTCGAAGATCTTGTTGGATCATTTTAGTGCAAAACCTTATGGTTGGCGTGAACATGATACGGCGGGTTTAATTGCCACCTTATTAAAAGATCAATTTATACGAATAACGCATAATGGTGAATACGTGGAACCTGAAAATAGGAACATTTTAAGTGTGTTGATTAAACCATCTGATGTAGATAAAGCGATTATCACGAAGCGTGTGAAGGTTGATGATACGTTACTACGAACTGCTCGTAACATTGCAAAGAATGTATTTAACAAAACTGATCTTCCTGATGACGAAGATGGCTTAGTTCAAGAAACCAAACGATTAATCGAGGGACAGGTAAAAGAAATCCATTCCTATAAAAAACGATATGAAGGTCGTAAGTATCCAGGAGAAAGTCTGTTAGATAAAGGCTTAGAATACTTTGGCGAATTTAACAATCGTATGGACAATGCTTCATTTTTATCGAAATTAAAAGAGCTACAAGATGAATTGTTAGATTGGGAAGAAGATATTACATTGGTTTACAGTTTCTTTGATAATCAGAAACAAATTTTCGATCAAGGGTTAGATGCCCTAACTCAATATGAAGAAAACAATCATTACCTTGATAGTGATGAAACGCAAGCAACGGTGCAGGAGTTAAAGGACATCGTAAATGATCCAATTCCTTATAAGAAAATCAAGGACATTCCTGAACTTGCCCATAAAATTGATGATGATATCAAGAATGTTTTAGCTAAGAAAAAACAAGACGCAAAAGAAGCGGTTAAACTTGTTTATGATGGACTAATGCTAAAGACAAATGATTATGGTGTTACTGAGGAAACCAAAACAAAGATTAAGCAGTCATTTGAGGGCTTATTAGATAGCGTTGAGAGCTTTGCAAACATATTCAAGGTAGATGCTACTATCACACAAAGTAATAGCCTAAAGGAGAGATATGAGCGTACTATCGAACAAGAAATTAAGGCTAACCAAGAGGAAGAAAAAGGTGATGGTGAGGGTGTAAAAGAACCTGAACAACCTAAAGTTTCTGTGCAACGAGTAAGGGTTAGAGACTTAGTTTCTGTTAATAAGCTCCAGACTGAAGATGATGTAGATAGGTATGTGAATTCACTATCCAGTAAGTTAAGACAAATAATTAAAGAAAATAAAAACATTGAGTTTATTGATTAGAATAGGAGGATGAACGGATGAATAAATCTGCATTACGCTCCTTTGCTACGAATGCTCGAAGAGAGCTTTTGAATAAAGTAAAAGCAAAAGCGATGAAAATAGGTATTACAGAAGAAAAAATAAAACAAGCAGATATTGAAAGCTCGGATGCAATCTTTATTGATGGCAGACAGCTTTCAAGTGAAGAAAAAACTCAGAGACAAAATTTAATAAAGCGGATAGAACAAAAGGGTTTTAATCAAGTAATGGAGGAAGTAGCCTATACTTGGTTTAACCGTTTTACAGCACTAAGATTCATGGAAGTAAATGAATATTTACCATCTAATGTAAGAGTGTTATCATCATCGAATCCAGGAGACCCAATTCCTGATATTATCAAAGAAGCGATGTCGTTAGACTTTGATATTGATAAAGAGTGGGTGTATGAGAGAAAAGTAAAAAACGAAAATGATAAGCTATTTCAATACTTAATTATTAAGCAATGCAATGATTTATATGATTACCTGCCGTTTATGTTTGAAAAAATTGATGACTTTACGGAAATCTTATTTCCAGAGGGCTTATTGTCAAAAGACTCATTTCTAAGACAAATGACGGATATAGATATAATACCAGAAGAAGATTGGTCAAATGTTGAAGTTATAGGGTGGCTCTATCAGTATTATATAGCCGATGAGAAAGATCGAGTTATTAAAGCAAAGAAAAAGTACAAAACAGAGGAAATACCCTTTGCGACACAATTGTTTACCCCTGACTGGATTGTTCGCTATATGGTTCAAAATTCATTAGGACGTTATTGGGTTGAAAATCATCCAGAAGATAGAGAGTTAATCAAAAATTGGGAGTTTTATCTTGAAAATCCTAATCAAGATGAGAATTTTGAAGAGGAAATAGCACTGTATCTAAACAATGAGTTAAAAGTAGAGGAGATTAAGTGCTTTGATCCTGCAATGGGCAGTGGACATATTCTTGTTTACATGTTTGATGAATTATATGAAATCTATAGCAGAAGTGGATACTTAGAACGTGATATTCCAAGGTTAATTATTGAAAACAATTTATATGGCTTGGACATTGACGAACGTGCTTACCAATTAGCCTGCTTTGCAATTGTAATGAAGGCTATGAAATACAACAAACGATTTTTAAGAAGCATTAAACGGCATGGATTAGAGATGAACTTTGCTTCATTAGAGGAAACAAATGAGTTGAATGATGAAGATGTGGCATATATTGCAGATGAAAATTCAGGAGGAAATTTCAATAAGGTTAAAGCATTTATTGATCAATATAAGAACGCTAAAACCTATGGATCGCTTATTAATAATAGTACGGTGACAGAAAAGTTTATAAAAGATAGATTGGAATATATTCAAAATAATCCTGCCAAGGATATATTTGAAGAAGAATCACGTAAAAAGGTTCTAAATATATTACCAAAAATAATTAAACAGGGAAGTGTATTAATTGATTCTTATGACATATTGGTAACAAATCCTCCCTATATGGGTAGAAGATATATGAATAAGGAACTCTCCGATTTTGTAAAGGAAGTTTATCCAAATTCTAAATCGGACACTTTTTCGGCGTTTATGGAAATGTGTTTTTCAAAAGTAAAATCTAATGGACAATTAGGTTTTATTACTCCTTTTGTATGGATGTTTATTTCTACATACGAACAATTAAGAAGTATTGTTGTAAAAGAGAAAAACATTTCATCCTTAATACAATTAGAATATAATGCTTTTCCAGAGGCCGCCGTTCCTGTAGCTACCTTTACTTTGAGAAACTATAATGCGAGCGTAAAAGGAGAATATATTAGCTTATCAAATTTCACTGGAATTGAAAATCAACCCGTAAAATCATTAGAAGCTGTTAGAAATCCAGATATAGATTACAGATATTCTGTAATTAGCTCAGAGTTTCAGAAAATTGTTGGATATCCAATTGCATATTGGACAAGCAAACTCTCCCGTAATATCTTTTTAGAACTTGATTCATTGAAAAAAGTTGCAGAACCAAGAGTAGGGTTATTTACATGCAATAATGATAAGTTTTTGAGATTGTGGCATGAAGTTGACATCAAAGATGTAGGTTTTGGAAATGAATCTCATGAACAAGCTCAAAAAAGCCAAAAAGTATGGTTTCCATACAATAAGGGTGGTAAATACAGAAAATGGTATGGTAACAATGAGTATGTAGTTAATTTTTATAATAATGGAAGGGAAATAAGTGAATATAGAGAGAAAAAGGGACAATCCTATTATCTTCCTGGTAATAAATCATATTTTAAGAGTGGTGTTACCTGGTCATTTATAAGTTCGACTAATTTTGGTTCAAGGTTTTTCCCTAAAGGGTTTATTTTTGATGTAGCAGGTTCATCAATATTTCCAAATGAAGATGATATTTATTACATTACAGCGTACCTTTGTTCCAATGTGACTTTTGAATTCCTAAAAGCACAAAACCCCACAATGAATTTTCAGGTAGGAAATGTAGCCAATTTGCCAATTAATATTGATGTAGACCAAAAAACAAAGGATAATATTACAGACTTAGCCAAGGAAAATATAGATATTTCCAAAAATGAATGGGATTCTTTTGAAACTTCTTGGGACTTCCAAGGAAGCCCATTATTGGGTTTTAAAAACGACTCTTTAAAACAAGCAGTTGAAAATTGTAAAAATCTATCTTCGAAAGCAATTGAAAGGTTAAAAGTTAACGAACAAGAAATCAATAAAGCCTTTATTAATATTTTTGGTTTGCAGGAAGAGTTATCCCCTTTAGTCAGTAATAAAGATATAACTTTACGAATGATAGAAGATGAGCAAGCCATTAAGTCTTATATATCTTATGCTATTGGTTGTATCTTTGGTCGATACTCTCTTGACCAAGAAGGACTCATTTATGCGGGTGGTCAGTTTGATAAAACTAAGTATCAGAAATACAAAGCTGACAGTGACAATATTATACCAATATTACCTGGTACCTATTTTGAAGATGATATAGTTTCACGCTTTATAGATTTTGTCAAAGTTACCTTTGGTAAAGAATCATTAGCAGAAAATCTTGATTATATTGCTGAAACATTAGGTAAAAAGAAAAATGAAACTGCAAAAGAAACAATACGTCGTTACTTCATAAATGATTTCTTTAAGGATCACCTCCAAACTTATAAGAAACGACCTATTTATTGGTTATTTACGTCAGGAAAACAAAAAGCATTTAATTGCTTAATTTACATGCACCGTTATGATTCTACAACATTAGGTAGAATCCGCACTGATTATTTGCATGAACTTCAAACACGTATGGATGCGGAGAAAGACTCCTTAATGAATATCATTGATGGGGATTCTACTTCCAAGGAAATTAACCAAGCCAAAAAAGATCTAAAGTCATTAGAAAAAAAGATAGAAGAACTGAAAGACTATGATGAAGTTCTCCACCATATGGCAGATCAGCAAATTGAAATTGATTTAGATGATGGTGTAGAAGTTAATTATGAGAAGTTTAAAGAACTATTGGCAAAAAAATAGATCTGTATAATGAAAGAATATACCAGTATTATCTGGTATATTCTTTGTAAGTAGTGGTAAATAAAGAGGTGGTATTTCATGGAATTGAATGAGATTGTTCAAACACTAAAGCAAACATATTCTAATCCTCTAAGCGATCACCAAAAAAGAAGGATTATCTTTTGGTTAGATAAAGATCAAGAATTTTTAGATGTAATAGAAGAAATGGAAATTCCTGATGTTACAGTCCATAGACTGACAGAGAAAAATAGCTTTCAAACGAAATACCTGTTGGAAGAGGAAGATGCAAGCACTAACTATTTAATATATACAACAGAGGAACTCTTAACGGAAGATAACTGGCTTATTGATACATACCTCTATTCGCAGTCATTTTATGCAGATAAGGTATCAATCATTATGCGTGATATAGGGATAGACCATTCCCTAAGAGCCATTGTAAAGAAGTATAAAAAATTCTTTGGTAGTAAAGAGCGAGTACGAAAATTAAAAGCCTTTGGTATAACCCAATTCACAGAAGAAACATTTGAGATCGCCCTTATGAGTGTACTGTGTAATGTGAAAACACCTAATTTTGAAGATGTGTTGAAAGCTGTTTTGATGGATACTATGGATGAAGAAGAAAATAAATTTATCATTGAGATGGAAAAGTTCCTTGATGTGATGGCATTTTGGAAGTATGTAAGTAAATATTATGGTTTTGAACAATCTAATCCATCATTAAAGAAACTAATGACACACTTAACGGTTACTACACTTAGTCATTCGGTTAAAGAAGAGCATCTCCTTAATGTGAAAGATTATATAGCTCACAGTAATCGAACAAACTCACTTGTTTTCATTGATCGGTGGATGCACCACAAAGATAACTCTGCAAGCTATGATGCATTAGTTAGGCAAATTGAGAAGGATATAAATTTACGTGATATAGTCCAACAAATGAACATAGACGAATTTAAAAAAGATGATGTTTTCCCTTATTTTGATCAAGCGATTATCCAGTATATATATAACGGTTTGAAGTCACAACACGAAGATTATGAAGAATACAAGAGTCTTATTCGTTTGCGAAGGGCAAAGCATTTTTATCCAGAATATCAATATTTTTATGAAGCTCTATATAATGCAGTAGATATGTATGCTTTCAAAAAAGAATATCCAATGGGTATCCCTAAACAATCGATGAAAGACATGCACAAGAGTTACATAGACCATTATTACATAATGGATACTTTATATAGACGTTTTTATAATGCTTTTGACCAAGCTGAACAAGATGATCGCTTAAATGAACTACAAAGACTGATTGAGTATGTATACACGAATTGGTTTATGAGTGAATTAAATACTAATTGGTCAAGTTCTATTCAGGAAGAAATAAAAGGTGAATGGGCAATAGATGGCGTAGTAAAACAGCAAGATTTCTACCAAAATTTCGTTTCTTCAAAAGTACGTAATGGCGATCGAGTATTCGTCATTATTTCTGATGCACTTCGATATGATATTGGGGTTGAAGTTGCAGAGTACCTAAATGCAGAAACCATGGGTAGTAGTCAAATAGAATCCATGCTAAGCGTTCTTCCTTCTGTGACAAAGTTAGGGATGGCATCTCTTTTACCACATCGTACATTAAAGTTTGATTCAAACCAAAATGTAATTGTTGATGGTAAAGCATCACAAGGAACCACAGAACGTAAAAAAATTTTACAGGATGCAGTTAAAGAAAGCACTGCCATAAGTTTTAAAGAATTAGATACCATGAGCAAGAATGATAGGAGACAATACTTTAAAGGAAAGAAAGTTAATTATATTTACCATAACTCTATTGATGCTACTGGAGATCATGCTTCAACCGAAAGAAATACATTTAATGCTGTAGATAAAGCAATTGAGGAAATATACAAGATTGTAAAAATCATTAGTGATGAGCTGAGCGGTACGAACATTTATATTACTGCAGATCATGGTTTCATCTATCAAAGAAATCCGCTTGAAGAAAGCGATAAAATTGAGAAGGTTGATTTTACAATTAATGAAATGAAAAGTCGCTATATTTTATCTGATGATCAAGAAACTGTAGATGAATTGTTACGAATCCCTCTTAAAGGAATCATAGCGAATCAACAAGAATGCTATGTTCCGAAGTCGACAATCCGTTTCAAGATGAAAGGACAAGGGGTTAATTTTGTTCATGGAGGAGCCAGTTTGCAAGAAGTAGTTGTTCCTCTCATCACGTTTAAAAATGCAAGAAAAGGTCAAGCTCGTAGTAGAGAAACGCAACAAGTGGACATCAAACTAACGAACACTGCACGAAAGCTGACAAATAGCATCTTTCAGCTTAATTTCTTCCAGACAGAAAAAGTGGAAGGGAAGATGACTCCAAGAACTGCTAATATTTTTATGGTCGATGAACAAGAGCAAAAAATATCTAATGAAGAAGTTGTCATTGCAGATAAAATGACAGATAAACCAGAAGAACGTATGTTTAAATTGCGATTTGTCCTTAAAACGCAGGATTATGATAAAAACAAAACATATTATTTAATTGTGAAAGACATGAATACAGGAGTAGTTTTAGAACGCATTCCATTTACTATTAGCTTAGGCATCAGCAATGAATTCGACTTTTAAGGGAGGGGAGTGAAGCAATGGAGAATCAAGGGTTGTCAGATGCAATATCGTTAGATAGAAAACTGAATGACGTTTTTGGAGGAAGAGTGGTCAGGAAGGATTTAACTAAGCTGATTAAAGAGGGAGCCAATGTTCCTGTTTATGTGCTGGAATATCTTCTTGGCATGTATGCGGCTACTGATGATGAAGAAAGTATTGATGAAGGAGTTAAGCGTGTTAAGAAGATCCTATCTGAAAACTTTGTTCGCCCTGATGAAGCTGAAAAGATAAAGTCAAGAATACGAGAAGTCGGTCAGTATTCAATTATTGATAAAATTACAGTAAAGCTGAACTCGAAAAAAGACTATTATGAGGCTGAATTTTCGAATCTTGGGTTAAAGGGTGTACCTATCTCTTCAAACTATATCAAAGAGTACGATAAGCTCCTTGCGGGCGGAATTTGGTGCATGTTGAAGATGGACTATTATTACGATGAAGAACAGCGTGATATGAACCCGTTCAGCATCAGTAATTTGAAGCCAATTCAGATGCCTAACATGGATGTAAATGAAATATTTGAAGGGCGTAAACAGTTTACCAAAGAAGAATGGATTGATGTATTGATTCGTTCTACTGGTATGGAGCCGACCCAAATTGATGACCGAGTAAAGTGGCATTTGTTGCTTCGACTCGTACCATTGGTTGAAAACAACTATAACATGTGTGAATTAGGCCCAAGGGGAACAGGTAAGTCCCATGTTTATAAAGAAATTTCTCCTAACTCTGTCCTGGTTTCAGGCGGGCAAACGACAGTCGCTAATTTATTTTATAACATGTCTTCTCGACAGGTTGGCTTAGTGGGGATGTGGGATACCGTAGCTTTTGATGAAGTGGCAGGTATTAAGTTTAAAGATAAAGATGGTATTCAGATCATGAAGGACTTTATGGCCTCTGGATCTTTCTCCAGAGGAAAAGAAGAAAAGACAGCCTCAGCCTCCATGGTTTTCGTTGGGAATATTAATCAAAGTGTGGATTCTTTAATTAAAACCTCCCATCTCTTTGCTCCTTTTCCTGAAGAAATGGCTAATGACTCTGCTTTCTTTGATCGAATGCACTACTATCTGCCGGGGTGGGAAATCCCTAAGATGAGACCTGACTTCTTTACTGACAAATATGGGTTCATTGTAGACTACATGGCAGAATATTTTAGGGAAATGCGAAAGAGATCTTTTGGGGATTCATTCGATCGATTCTTTAAGTTAGGAAATAATCTAAATCAACGTGATGTAATTGGGGTAAGAAAAACGGTATCAGGCTTAGTTAAGCTATTATATCCAAATGATGAGTACACGAAAAAAGATATTGAAGAGATTTTACAATATGCTCTTGAAGGTCGCCGTAGAGTTAAAGAACAGCTTAAAAAGATCGGTGGCATGGAATTTTATGATGTCATGTTCTCTTATATACAAAAAGATACCTTGGAAGAAGAATATGTATCTGTGCCAGAACAAGGTGGAGGTAAGTTAATACCTGAAGGTCTCGGAAAACCAGGGCATGTTTATACTGTGGGTTATGGCGAATCTGATATGATTGGTGTATTCAAGCTTGAAAACCAAGTCGTATCAGGATCGGGCAAGTTTGAAAAGTCTGGCGTTGGATCGAATAGAGATGTAAAAGAGAGCCTAGATACAGCTTTCCGTTACTTCACTTCAAATAGTAAAAGTATTAGTGGCACGATTAGTATAAAGACCAAAGATTATTTAATGCATGCCACTGATTTGCAAGGAATAGGTTTGACTAATCAATTAGCAATTGCGGAACTAATTGGACTATGTTCAGGGGCAATGGAGAAACCTGTACAGGAGAGTTTAGTTGTATTAGGAAATATGACTGTCGGTGGAACAATCAGCAAAGTAGAGAATCTTGCCAACGTTCTTCAAGTATGTGTGGACTCTGGAGCCAAACGCGTCTTAATTCCTGCTGCTTCTGTTGCTGACTTGCAAACGGTTCCTTCTGATTTACTGATAAAAGTAACTCCTATGTTTTATTCAGATCCTATTGATGCTGTTTTTAAGGCTTTGGGAGTTGGATGATCGATAATTGGTATGAATTTTTCCATTAATGGATGCTCCGATCAGAATGATGTTGTGATGTTCTTCAACATAGCTTCAGTTGCCAAACGTAAGATTTGAGCCTTGTCTAACTTCCGGTCCTGGTAATAACGAATATTTTCAATACATGCTTGAGTATCCCTTAGTTCAGGTGACTTTATCAAACGATCAAGCTTACTATTTTGTCTGCGTGCCCACTCCATATCAACGAGTAATCCAAAACGATCTTCAAATGATAGTTCCTTATAATATTCAGGGTTGTTTAATTGCTCATTAAAAGTTTCCGCCATTGCCGTCATACGCATGTCATTGGGGAATTAAAAAAGGTAAAAATGATCGTTATATTATCATGGAATACTTAACTCATTATCCTTTCCGCGAAGTCACACAATCAGAAATCCACAACATTGAAGACGGCACAAAAGAATTCTTACTTACTAAGTTACAGGATGTAGATGCAGGTAAATATGATAATTCAGGCGAGCTTTTTTGAAGGTATATCGCAAAGAAATTTTAGGAGTTAAGATACTAAAGTTAATTTTATTCATAATCCATGGAGCTATAGGTAGACTGTTAATATAAGCTGAATTTTTACGTTAAATCTGAAAATAATAAATATGATATAATAAAGGTGTGAAATAGGATGAAAAGTGGAAAACTATATTTACTTTTCCAATTAATTTAATGGGTCTTATATTAAATTGCTAGGGGGGATAAGCCTATGCCGAAAATTACTACTTTTGTTTATGCAGAGGAAATTTCAAATACAAGAGATAATAAGCTTAACATCGTAAACCCTTTAAATGTATTTAGGCCAGCCTTTGTGCCGGGGATGTTTTCGTTCTCCGTGGTAATAGGTATTATTGGATTGGATGTAACTCAAGGTAAACACACCCTTCGAATTAAATTCTATGGAGAAGACCAGAAAGAAACTCCTTTAATTGATACTGGTTATGTCCCTCTAGAGGATGTACCTACTGGACCTCTTTCATTGCCATCAGAACTTAGGGGCATGATGGGGAGCATGGACTTCAGAAATGTAGTTATGAAATCAGAAGGTGTATATATTACGGAAGTTTTTGTGGATGGTGACTTGTTAGGTGAGTTCCCAATACATGTATTGGCAGGTGAATCGGTATGAGTGCGTTACTACAGGTCCATAAAGAGAGAGTAGGAAATTTTATTTCAATAGAGAATTTTCTTAATAGTTCTGAACTAAAGATACCTAATGTTTTTGTGGGACAAGCCGAGGCTGTATCTCATGCTTTTCGCGTTCCTAAACAATCTATGCTTAGATTATATGAAGATTTAGGTACAGATCTCAAGTGTTTAAATAAAAGTGGGGAATTTAACCAGGTTATTGTTTCTGTAATAAAAAGTGGAGTTAGCGAATACCATAACGTAAACTACGCTTTTCAAGAAAGCCTTCAGGAGGCACTGACAGTGACAACTAATAGTGAAAATCACCCTCAAGTTGATGAAGATTTCCAATATGGAGTAAAGGCATTGGAGTTTGCTGATAAAGATGACATATATGCATCGACAAATGTAGGAAGTATAAGAATTTCGAAACTCAATAAAAAAGAAAACGTTTTAATCGAGCCAGACAAAGAAGATTTTGAATTTTTGTCTGATCTTGATGAGTTGTAGGTGTTTTCATATGTCTAATAATTGGTTTGAAGTAGTAATGGAAGATAATAATACAATGGAACAAGGGGATATAATTAAAGAGGTTAGTGTTCTCGAACCAACAATTGAGTTAATACAAGGTAAAAGTAAAGATATAGGGACTATAGAGCACGAGAAGGTAATAATCTTAACACAGTCATGTGACTTAGCGAATACCAAAACCCCTTGGATTCACGTTTCGCCAGTGGTATCATTATCAGAAATGCAAAGGCAATTCAGTCATTTAAGAGATAATAATGCACTAGAAAGTATTAGAAGAGGTAATCAACCTAAGTTTCATATGATTAACGAATGCATTCTTGAAAACTATGAATCTGAGAAAGCGATAATTGATTTTAGAAATGTTTTTACACTTCCTTATAGTTTTATGAAACAAAAAGCTGAGGAACAACAGGGTAGATTGCGCCTACAATCCCCTTATAAAGAGCATCTTTCTCAAGCTTATGCTCGCTTTTTTATGAGGGTAGGTTTACCGAATGATATACCAAAATTTGAATAAAGAATTCAAAACCTCTTGCGATCTGAAAGAGGTTTTTTCATTTGCAAACTAACGGAATCTTATATTGAAAATATCCATCATCCTATATACAATAAGAACAAACGTTCGAATTTAGGAGGGTTTAGATAAGCAAGCCAAGTGATCGAGGAACCATCAAATGGACCTCATTGATGCTGCCGGAACATATAGAAATGCTCAAGGGAGTTTGGGATGTTTGGGAAGAAGCTAAAAGAATAGAAAAACCTGTGCGCTGGATGAACAGCAGATGCAGGACCACTTATTTGCTCTTGAAAGGGCAATGAATGATAATCACAATGGATTGAATTATAGTTACGTGCCAATTAAGGTGAAAGGCATGAATGGAAGTACTCAGATGATCAGCTGCATTGGCCAGGAAAATAAAGAAGATATCATGATTAAGTTTCATGATATCTTCGACATAATATATTATGAATTAATCTCTTGTACAATTTTTTGATTAACTAGATAAATGAGTGTTTCTTTTTTTCTATGGAATATATGTTCAACCTCATCTGGAAATACGGTTACTATAATTTCGCTTATTTTTGTTAAAATTAACAAAAATAGGTTTAAAAGTTTTGTTAAATCCTTATCACTTGTAGATTGGTTAGTCACTTCTTTAAAGTAGAGGTTGATCTCCATGTTTGCTGAAGTATTACTGTGAACAAAATTGCTGCTATAAGTGTACTTATCTGAAAGTAATGAAATAACTTCAATTATTTTTTGAAATAACACTTGATTACTATATATTTCATTTGTAGGATATTACTGTAAATTAAGATGGAGAGTTTTTATTGAAACCTTTTGGGTTTAGTCTCTTTTATGAAATCCTATTACCACGGTTACATTTTTAATGTCACAGAAAATGTAACGAAGAAGAAAAGTTTTCAAAAGTTGAGCATTAGCGGATTAGCAAGTACGGGGTTATTTACCAGTGTAGGAGGTTATTCTGAAGTTCAATAATTATATCCTATTTACAATTCAGAAAACGGTATCATATCACTTTTGTGGGTACCTATCGGTAGTAATCAAACTTGGTAATCGTGACTGGCAGTGAAGAGGCCAGCGGTTCGATGACTCTATGCTAAATTTAGTAGGTAAAATCCAAAACGTAAGAGCCAGAATGGTTCTTACGTTTTGGGATTGTTGTGCAACAAATACTTATAATAATTTTGCAGAATAAGTGTCAGAATGGCATACTCATTGACATACTTTTTCTCACTTTTGATTATATCCCTTTAATCATGATAAGGGAGAGATGCCTTTTGAAACTTAAAATTACATTTGATTTGGACATTATTTTTTCTTATTTATCTTAGGGAACCTATGGGCGGCATGATTTCAGTTTGGGCGGTCACCGTATTCGGAGAGATCTCCTGGCTGTGGAACAACATGGTGGGTGCAGTCGTTGCCATTGGCGTAGGGTATCTGGTCAGCATGGTGACTCCGGCGCCCGCTGCCGAGAAGATTCAGGGGCTGACCCTCGGTAAAATCCAGGAGGGCATTGTCACGCGTGCCGAAACGGCAGAATCTGTTGATGTAGTCGAGGAGGAGAAGGAGACGACGAGATGGCCCATCTATCTGGTCATCTACTTCTTCATAGTCATCGCCTTCCTCCTTTATCTGCAGAATATGTAGGAGGTAAAATCATGATCAATTATTTGAAGCCGATGATCGAAAAAAGGGAAGCGACGATGAAGATGAATGGCCACCTCTACTCGAACTGGTGGAAGAAGATCAGGCGGGCTGCAAAGCTGACGGCAATCGAGCAGGTATACCTCCCGTTCTGGTGCTTCAACTACAGCGCCACTACACATGCGGTGCCGGATGGCATGGAGGGACGGATTGCGATTGAACCCTTGAGCCGCATGAATGCCATCCTGCCGATCGACTATGACATTGATGTTGCTGATGGGGAGCATTTCCCCGTGCAGAAGTCTATCGGTAAGGACAGTGCAAAGGATATCCTCTATTGGGAACTTTTTGCCAAGGAAAAACGGCGAGAGAAGATCGAGGTGGCGATTCTGGACCAATGGCTGGTGTATGTCCCCTATTGGGTCGGCTATACGAAAGACCGGGACCACCAGTACGGCATCATCGCAGTCGATGCATTGAACGGCAAGGTGGATCTTCCGATGAAGGATACAGTGATTTCCTATATATGCAGTGTCGATGAGAATGAAATGATATGAATGAGGCAATTGAAGAAGGACGCCGGGAAGATTTTTAAGTCCTCCCAGCGTCCTTTTTATGACTTTATATTTCTGTTGTTCCACATACTCTAAGGATAAAAATGATATATTTAAGTGGAATATAACAATATTCAGGTTGAGAGGTGAACAAAGATGACAGAAAAACTTTTTACATATGAAGAGTTCCAGTCTCTGATCGATTCTTCCTATGATGGTATCCACATCACCGATGACAAGGGAGTGACGCGTTTCTACAATAGGGCGTGCGAGGAGATAGAAGGTATAAGCAAAGAGGATATCATTGGACGGAGTGTCCAGGAATTTGTCGATTCGGGCGTCTATCCGGAATCGATCACTCTAGAGGCGATCAGGCAGAAGAAGCGTGTGAATATGTTCCAACATATAAACGGTTGTAACCGTCAAGTAGAACTCAACACTTTATCCCAAATAAGATTCAACAGTTCATCCAAATTAAGACTCA
>NZ_JBHMAH010000018.1:0-9380 GCF_042429615.1 Salinicoccus siamensis | reverse complement strand
CCTACTATATGAAAATAGTACCACAGGACCTGGCCGGGTCCTGTGGTACTAATCTTAGTATGTTTTTATTAACTAAACGTGCCCCAATCTGGCCCGACTTCACCAGTGACACTATTCCATGTTTTAACAGGCAGATATTTCGTCTGACCATTTACATAGTGTTCGATCCATATGTGATTATCTTGCCTCAATAGATAACTGTATTCAGTTGACCATCCTGGATTTTCATACCCCCCTTTTGGAGCGGACAGGAACGGACTGCCAATGCGGGACATGATGCGTGTGCCCCCGACTTTAAAAGTGCCGCTTGTTTTGAGATATTGTGTACCATATTGATTAGTCTGCCATTCTTCTTCAGGTGCAGGCGCGCCTACATTTGAGAGTGTCTTGAATTGCACGCCAAAGTAGTCACATACCGCTTTGACATCACAGTCCGCCATATCTGTAATGTACCGTTCTTGTTTATTTCCGAAGATCAATGGAAAATCTAAGTTGTTTGTCATAAATCCATGCTCCACCAGGACCATCGGAAAAGTAGTGGATTCCCTGATGATGTGAAGGTTTGTCCAAGAGTTATATTGGGCTGCATGCAGTCCATTGCCGTGGATGCTATACCCCTTCTTTTTCATATTGTTGATGATGTTCGTTGCGAACTGTTTACCTTGTCTACTGGTATACCAGTAGAATGCACAACGCCCATTTGCACTTTCTGTCCCAGCATTGGCATGTAGGGAGATTCCAAGATCTGGACGCTTGCTGCCGTAATAGTTGGTACGATTCACAAGATATACATCTTTGCTGTCGAATGGCTGTGCCATAATGACCTTAAAGCCGTTATGTTCAAGCAGACGTTTTACGCGTTTCCCTAACTTATTATTAAAATCAAATTCCGCATATCCTTTTCCATCTTTGTAGACACCTTTACCTGGCGGGAATGTGTTGTTCCCATGTCCAATATCCAATGCAATTACTTTACTCATATTCAACACTCCTTGATTTTTTTAAATTTGAAATAAAAAAGACACCCTATTTTAGAGTGTCTGTTGTAAACCCTTCTCTTCTTTTCGCAACTTCCCATGCACCTGTAGCCATCAGTCCGCTGATCAGGCCTGCGGACACCCTGCCGCCCATTGATAAATCAGCACCCAGTTCAGGCACTAATGCGCTCAAGGCACCAAGACCTGCACCAATTGTTACACTGACCAACGGCAGAAAATTCTTCTTTATCTTTTGGGTACGTTTCAACACTTCTACGAGGCCGAGTGTGATACTTGCTATGACCCCACTGAACAGCAGTATTCCTTCCATCATTTTCACCTCCTTTCATTATATGAAGATGAACCCAAGTACAAATATAATGAATGGCACCAATATCCCGGCTGCAAAACCGGCTGCCCATTTCAATGTCAGTTTGAGCTCTTTCACCTTTTTCTCGTTTTGTCGGCACATATCGAACGCCTTATTGGACTTGTCATATGCCTCATCCGCACGCTCCCGTATCTGCTCCAGCCCGCTCAGTTTGCCATCTATCTGTCCCAAGCGGTCAAATAGCTTAATGACGATATCTTTTTCATCTACTGGCATCAAATCACTCCTTCACTTATATTCAAGCGCATATTGACCACCCCCTTTTTTTCATAAAAAAGAGGCCGCTTCTCAGCAGACCCATATCTTTAGTATGTCTTTCCGGTAATGCTGATAGATCATCAGAGATAACTTGGCCGACAAATCTCCTTTCTCACTGCTTCACCCCCTACTTTTTGTGTATTGTTCTATTCAAGATTGTTAATGTTTGCCAACAAACAAAAAAGACACTCACATGAGTGTCTTCGCAGTATTTGAATTTAAAACGAGATCAATGGAGGAAAATTGTGCGGCCAAGCATTTCATCCTCTCTATCCATCTTTAATTCTATATAAGGTCCCCCACATACTCATCATTTTTATAACAATTTCAGCATTTTCAACTTTTTCAGTCCTTCATCAACAAGCATGCCTCCTTCATGATCTGATAGACGCGTGTCGTTGACACCCCAACCTCTTCCGCGATACTTTGGTACGTCATGCCATCAAGCCTTAGGTTGAAGACCAGCGCCATACGTTCATCTGTAATACGGCTCCACCTATTTTGGATATATCGTGCTCTCGCTTCAAGACGAGATAGTTCAGCCCCCCTCTTCAGCCGTCTTTCCACTTCATTGTGTACGGGGTCACTGGTTGTGCCCTGTGCTTTTGGCATAACGGATTCGATGCCATATTGAGCAGTCGCTCCACCGCCTACATCTGAGTTATATTGCGCGCGCAATTCTTTTATTTTCGAGATATAATACGGATAACTATTGATCATGTCCATAATCTTTTCTGTCGAGTATGTTTCAGTTGTATATTTCATAATTCAACTCCACCCATTTTAAAGTTTGATTGTGGCTGGGAGCATAAGAACTTCTCCACCAACCATCTTGCGTCTCTTCTATATATCGTTTCATTCTCAAATACGAGCAAGCTTTGTAATGGCTCAACGCTTCTCTTATGATCAGTTCTGGTTATTGTACATACACTATTTTTGTCATCTCACCTATCCGCCGCTTCTGAATTCCGTAATCATCTTTTGAATCTCAGGGTCTTCGCCCGCCGTCTTGATTGGCTCTGTTGCCCCACCAGATTTCGATCTGTTCTCATCATTCAACCATGATGGCGCCACTTCACCCGGTTGCTCACGTTGCTTCCGTTGGTAAGAGTGCTGCATGCGCTTTAGATTATCACGTTCAAACCGCCGTTTGTCCGCTTTGACCTTTTCTATAGTATCTAAGCCGTCAGCCTGAAAGCGGGATAGAATGCCGTTGATATGACTGTGATGCTTTTTGCCTGCATCATAAGTTTCTTTCATGGCCTCAATGATGATTTCTGGGGAATGCCTCTTTAACCACTCCTCCACTTGTGCATTTAAAGCACCAGTTACTGCACCGAAGCCAAAATATTCATATGCTTGAAATATCTTTCCGACACGTGCGTCATAAGTCATGGATGTATATGGGTTATCATCATTATTGTTCATTATTAATGCGTTATTGACCTTATCGTCATTATTGTTTGTGCGTCCTTGTGTCACCTGCGTGTACCCGGCGCGTCCTTCTCGTATCTTTTCAGATGCTTTCCGGTGTCTTTTCTGTATATCTCCATTTTGATAAACATCATAATTAATGACGGTCAGGAGTGTCTTTTTGGTGTCTTTTTCTGTAAGTATCATCCCATCGCTCTCCAATAATTTAAGAAAACCATCAACCTTCGTTCTCGACCAGCCCCAACGTTCTCCAAGCTGGCGCATACTGGTTATCCTTTGTCCTCTTTCGACTCGAATCAATTCATTATCACACATCACTTTGTTGTCTTTATGATTGACCATCAACAGTAAATCGACCCAGGCTTCGAACTTAGAGAATTTTCGTTTTTCCTGGAAAAGCCAATGATCTTCTATACACCGGTGTAGACTGATCCAACCAGTCATGCAATCATCCCCATTCTTCTTGCTTAATTTCTTCAGTTATTCATTCAGCAGCCAGTTCAGCGTTGACTTATTTTCTGGATTACTGCATATTCCACTTCGATTTGATTTAATTCAGAGCCAATATATTACTCTTAAAGAGTAACTTTAAGTCAAAAATTTTTATTTGATTGCTGTGATTTATAATACAACCAATGTACTTTTAAACCTTAAAATATGCGCCCTGATAACTTTCATTATAATACTCTTTGTGAGTAAGTCAATGAATATATTACTCTTTATGTATAAATAACTTTCTCTATTAGAGTAAATGACATATACTTATCATGTGAGCAACATCTAGGAAAGCGGGGAGCGCCATGAATAGAGACCGTCTGATACATCTTAGGGAAAAGAGGGGATGGACCAAGGCTGAAAGTGCGCGTAGATTAAGCATAGCTACCAGCACTTATTCGAGCTATGAATATGGCCATCGAAAGCCTGACAGTGAAATGCTTGTAAAGATAGCTAAACTACATGATGTGTCCACCGACTATCTGCTTGGAAATGATCGGAAAGAAAAAGCGAACTCGCTGCAAGAAGCTGACGTTCTAATGTTTTCTGATAAAGAAGGATTTGATAATCTTTCAGAAGCAGACAAGCAGGAGTTAAGGGAATTATTGAATGATCAGTTGGAGTTCTGGATTGAGAAGAAGAACAAGGGGAAATAACGTTCTGTCGTAGATAATCGTGAATATGGGTAAAAGCAATGCTTTTTCTACACGAACTACAATGGTTAGTTCTCGCTGGAAAGTGTTTTGGAACTACTTCAGTATTCAAAGACAATAATAAACTGACCACATAGGCTTCAGGTGGTCAGATATTTTTTTAGAATAAAATCGAACATACGTTCCTTAAGGGGGATTTTATGAGAATTGAGAAAGTCGTCAACGAAGTGGCTGATACTTGCATTACAGATAACTTGGATTTGAACATCCCTCACCTGTCTTACATGTTTTCCGCACACATCATGTATAACGACCATACAAGTTTTTATTATAATAAACAGGGGGTGGATATCATCGCCATTAAGGTTGGCGATCCCTTTGAAATGTGGCAATCGTTTTGCCATGAAGTTGGACATATGTTCCTCCATTGCACCAATCAACAGATAATGCCTCATGCGTTCAACTATAAGCAGGAAGCTGAGGCCGAGAAATTTGCATTGCTGCTGATGATGCCGGAAAAACTGATTATGCGCCATAAATTATATGAAGCACAGGATGTTGCGAATTATTTTGAAGTTCCAATCGACTTGGCTATGCAACGTATGGAGATGCTGATTGAATATACGCATGCAAATACCTTTGACTAAAATATTTAAGGTTTCTATGGAGAATCAATCAATGAAATCATCATTTCCTTTTCCTTCCTATAAGTATGAAGATGAGGAAGAGCGCCACTGCAATCAGGATGCCATACATGATCTTTGAGTAGGTATCCATATATCCGACAATCGTCTGCCAGGAGCCACTGACCGAAGCGCCGAGATACACAAGGACAGTATTCCAAATTAGGGTCCCTAAAGTGGTCAACGCAAGAAACAGCACGATGTTCATTCGTGCCATCCCTGCAGGAATCGATATGATGCTGCGCATCACGGGGATGAAGCGGCTTACAAGAACCGCCCCTATTTCATATTTACTGAACCAATCATTGTATTTAAGGAGATCTTCCTGATTGAGGCGGAAGATATGCCCCCACTTGTCGACAGCATTTTCCATCCGCTTCTGGCCTTGAGACATGCCGAAGTAATATAATGCAATGGCACCTAAGACGGAACCGATGGTCGATGAAACGACAACACCAGTCATGCTCAAGTTTGATTCAGTTGTTGTGAACCCGCTGAAACTCAGCACGACTTCAGAAGGTATCGGTGGAAAAACATTTTCCAAAGCCATCAAAAACGCGATGCCGATATAGCCAAAATTATTTATGATATAGGTAAGCAGGCTTTCCATTTTATCCTCCTTGACCACACCCAGATTATGGATGAAGTATACTTCACATACCCTTTTCAATTACCCGTATTTGATCTCATTATGCTGTAATTGTTTAACAGCATGGATAATATGGTAATAATAAATAAATGAACAGACAAAGGAGTGTTTGATCATGTCAGAAGAAAATAAGAATCAACAGGAACGGATGAAAGAAGTAGCAGAACAGAAGGCAGAAGAAGGCAAAAGACAGAAAGAACAGATGAAGGAAAAAGCCCAGGCCAAACAAAGTGATTATAGAGATGAGAAATCAAAAGATCTTGCTAAACATGTTGAAACACAAGGAAGAGCCCCTGATGTGGAAGATCAGGCAGAGTTGGAAAAAGGCGAAAACCCGTCCAATCAATATAGATAAACACATTGTAAAATACAGGCATACCTTAGATGGGCATGCCTGTATTTTTAATTATATATACTCTATTTAGTTGAATCTTAAGGTTTTGATTGTGATATATAAGTTGCATAAGCAAAATATGTTTGAGCGAACAATGCTTAAATGATAATAAAATTGATATTTAAACTTTATAAAAAACATATAGATGAAATCTCGCTTAGCCAACAAGCAACCTATGTTACAATAAATGTAATTTAATCTAGGAGGTTACATATCATGAAAAAATATCTATTAACTGGCGGCTTTGCCACTGCACTATTACTCGGTGCTTGTGGAACCGATGGAGAGCAGTCAGAAGAAACTGTAGCTGAAGAAACGACAGAAGAGCAAACTGAGAAATCCGAACCAACTGAAGAGGTCACTGAGGAAACAACTGGGGAAGAGACTACTGAAGAAGCTGCTGAAGTTGAAGACGAGATTGATGAAGTGGTTGATGAAGTTGAGGAACCGGGTTCACTTGCAGAAGCAAACGAAGAACTTGCCGGCGAGGATGGGTTGACAGAAATATACGGATATAATGATGAAGAAGTTACTGAAGAAGTAGGTAGCCTAATTGTTACACGTAATTCCGCTGTTGTGTTTGGCATGAAATTAGATGAAGATACAGCATGGTATTTTGAAGATGAGGGTTACTCACTCGGAGACGAAGTACAAATGATAACTATCGAGTACACAGTCGAAAATACTGTGGAGGATCCAAGAGATTTTTACCTTAACCAGACAACACTTATTACAAGCACGGGCGAACAGATAGAGAGCGAGTGGTTAATGGACAGTGGTTTACAGTCTGAAATGCTAGGTGCTGTTAAGTCGACAGGGGACGTAACTTTTTTACTGCGAAATAGTGATGCGGACGATATTGAATGGGTAGACATTATTATCCCGAGTTTGAGTGATGAGAATTACGATATAGTGTCTGAAGAATACAAGCAACGTATTGAAATAATGAAAGAATAAAATTAAGCCACTTCATGAGTGGCTTTTACTATGGTCTAAATCAGCACGGCGCATCTCGAGTACTCTGTTTGTTTAAACCAAGCAATATAGCGACTGACTCCTTGCCATCTTTTAACTGTACCTAGAAGTTGAACAATGCCACGTATAATTGAATATCCATTTCCCGGAATAATTTATGTATAATTTGTCTTATAGCATAAGTCGCCTATTAGACATACTATGACTAATCTCTTTATAGTCAAAGTTATTCTATTAGCGTATAAATTTCTCATTTCATTACCTCTATCAAATCTCACGGCAACAACTACAGAAAAGGCATAGAATCACAAAAAATATACTAAGTGAATCAATTTCATAATTGCTCATTTTAAAATTACAAAGACCAACAGAATTAAAAATTATAATTTTTAAAAACGATTATGCAGCTTGCTGTTGGTTTAATTTTCCATTGATACGATCTGCTGCCAATTTTGAAGCATTATAAATCAGCGTTGCCATGTCAAAGTGAATTTCGGCACGTTTTCCAGTCCGATAGCGGACGTTGTCTAACTGAAAAATTCCTTTAAATATGCGTTAACTCGTTCAACAGCGGTACGTCGTTTGAAAATCGTTTTCCAAGCCTTAGAACCGCGGACAGGCGCTGTGTACTTCCGAAGGTTCTGAGTGATTTTAACCTTGTATACCTTTTGACAGATACCTTCATTAGCCAGCGGACATTCGTTACATTCTTTCGGTCTTATATATTTTAGCGTTTCGTATTTTGCATCAAAACTATCATAGCGATAAGAGTGTTCTCGAAAACAAGTAGGGGCAAAATGCTTATCGAACCCGATGGGTTCGGGTTCATTCCGCTTGTTATAAGCAATCACAGATTGTTGTCCCATTCTGTGTACTTGTTCATATATTGGTTCGTAATCGTACCCAGCATCCATTGTTTGATAGTGCAAAGAAGGCATTTGCAGGCGTTCCCCTATCCCTTTAAGTAACGGGATCGCTGCTTTACCATTATTTAGATTTCCAGAAGAAAAAAGGGCTTGTAAAATATATTGGCTTGATGTACCAATGGCGGGAGGTCCCTTGTAACCAAACCAAGAGGCATTTTTTCCTTCCGGGTTCTTTTTCACACCCCATTTTGGGTCTTGAGGAACTTCGGCACGTAATTCAGTCAAAGGTACATCTAGTTGCGCTTCTATCTTCTTTTCATATAGAGGCAGGTTCGCTTCCTTTTCATCTTGTTCTTTCAGCCGTTGTTCGCGTTCTTCTTTGGATTTACGCCCACGTTTTTTGGGCTCAGGCTTGTGCTTTTCTTCTTTTGGTGGCGCCTGGTCACGCGCTTCAAAATGGGTGGCATCAACAGCGGCTGTATCATCTGTAATAAAGCCTTCGGCAATGGCTTGTAGAATCACATTTTCTCGTTCTTCCTCTAGGATATTAGACTCAATTAATTTGGTGACAAGGCGAGAATAAGAAGACTCTGATGGCACATTATCTGAAACAAGGAAACCGCAATTTAATTTAAAGGCAATGTCGTCGTTCAGCCGTCTTACCAAATCCTTTATCGTAGGGATTCGTTCAACGTATCGTACAAGGGGGAAATAATCATGGCTGCGTAATTAAGATCCTCCGGTGCGCCAAATCGGGATCTTTTAGTCACTTTGTGATAAATTTTCCCCAAATTAATTGCTGAAATAATTGCATCATATTTTTGGGTAGGTTCCATGTCATATAGTTCTTGAATGCTAAATAAACTAGATTGACGTATAATGGTCATAGGGAGTGCCCCTCCAGTCTTTTTATGGTTGTGTTAACAACTCTACCATTATACAAGATTTGAGGAGGTGCTTCCTTTTTTAAGTTTTCAAACCCTTGCCCTGTAAGGGCTAGGAATTATGAAATTCATTCAAGTAGAATAATATTTTGCAAATGTACATAAATGAGGTTGAGGCCAGCTCATAATTTTTGAGTACAGTGACAGGGCTGATATGGTTTTCGATACATCTAATCTCACAGTTTAATTGTACCTTGAACCCTTCTGCTGAATATCGAAGCATACTACTATACTTAGAGCCATTCGCTCGATGAACATAAGCCAGCTCAGGGAAACATGATGAAGAAAAATTTATAGAGGAAAATAAAAAGCGGACACGTATTGAAGACATGTCCGCTTTAAACATTGCTATATCAATTAGTTTTAACGGACAGTGAGGGATTTGACTTCAATATCATAGTTTATCAAAACTTCTCAACGGCGCCCTTTTAAAGCTGGTTTTTTATCAGTCATTATCATATATTGTTGTGCTTTTTGGAACGATAATGGAACATAATCAATTTATATTCTTCGCTTAAATTTTGTTAATATATTACAAATTGTATTGACTTATTAATACAGTCATATAACCTAGATTGTATATTATAATTTCGCCGATTGTAAAATTAAGCTAGACACCTAAAAAGGGTCACGCGTGATACACTCAAAATGAGTTTTCCGA
>NZ_JBHMAH010000037.1:0-1443 GCF_042429615.1 Salinicoccus siamensis | reverse complement strand
AAGTCATAATTCCTGTCCGTCTCCGAATGATTTATGTCTTTATTATTATAGTTTTCATTCTCTCTTTGATTGTGTCTTTGAATCCCTTTTGTATTACTCGATCCTTTTACCCTGGTGACCCTTAAAATTGAATACGACATGCCAAAATCCCCCTTAAATCTTTATATATATGAATGTATATATTTGTGTACATCTCATGTAAAGTCTAACACACTAGACTTATTCCATAAGTCATTAGTTCGTGTGGACTTGCAGTCGGCTTAAACCCTGTTTTTGCTCAACGCAAAAAGGACTATCTTGTGATAGTCCCAAACCCTCAAATCATTCTACGATTTGATTTCTCCAGTTTCTTTGTCGAAATCCCTTCTGCCATATTTTCGTTCTTGATATACCGCATCGAAATATAATCTAAGCAATCCTGTATGTGACCTTAAAACTGAATTAATAACTTTCATACTCGGCAAATTATATTCCCCAGCGTTCAACTTTACAAATCTTCTAAGCTCTCTCATATTTGCTAAATCATGTTCATCAATCATGTCACAAACATCGTTTAACATTTCCTCTTTATCTTCAACATCTAAAGTAATATAACGATCAATATCAAAGTTATTCAACAGCTTAATATTCTCCCTAGAATATTTAACTTTATTCTTGGCTACAGCATCTTTCGACTCATGTGTTAAATACAAATACATGTTCTCCATACTCTGTTTTACAATTTGAACCTTCGCTACACTCTGATTACCTAAGACCCTTTGTATTCTCATTCTTACACTATGAGGTGTAACTGGATTAGCAGCTACATAAATTACATGGTAATGTGCCTTTTTAAATTCTTGTCCATCAACTTTACTTTTATCTTTATCATGGAGAGGACTAATAGCCATAGGGATTCCAATCATTTCTAGTTGCGTTTCCCAATCTTCTGGTATACTCTCAGGGTATAATAAAAAAGTGAAATACCTTGCTTTATCTGTCGCCATAATGGATCACCTTGTACAGATAATGCATATGTTAAGAGCGGACTTTTGCCAGGTCGCTCTTTTTTTATGCATTTTTCTGCCCTTTCTTGTATTCCTCAAATGCTATTGTTAGTAATGCCGATTTACTCAAGCCTTTTTGTTTAGCCATTTTTTCTAGTTCATCATGAATGTTATGAGATACTGTGATAGTTAATCTTTTCTTAGAATCACTCATACGTTCACTCCTTTCTAAATATAATTACATAGTAACTAAAGTGTGCATAAAATGCAACATTTAGCTTACTTTTTATAAAATGTAGCCTAAAATGTAGCCTAAATGTAGCTTTGTGAAAAACGCTCAAAACCTTTGATAATAAAGGTCAAAACCCTTCACAATCTATATTTTGGCACTCGGCACTTAAAAGGGGGGTCGTAGTACCCCCCCTAGGGGTGCCTCCTCATCTCCAAATAAAAAGAC
>NZ_JBHMAH010000019.1:0-3946 GCF_042429615.1 Salinicoccus siamensis | reverse complement strand
CCCCCAGCTTAGAAATAAAAAGAGATCCTACGTTAGAGGAAGAAATCAACACACTTCACTGGGGAGAACCGTTTTATTTTTAGAAATAAATTTATACCTATTGCAGTTTTCAATAATTTTATATTTCATTACGCCGATTGTAAAATTAAGCTAGACACATAAAGAAAGCCACTCGTGATACACTCAAAATGTATTTCCGACCAAAGAAATCATAGGAGTGATCACGAATGACCTACACCCATCTTAGCACGGATGAACTTGTAATTATAGAATCTTATTTCCATCAGAATGCCTCTGTATCAAAGATTTCAGAACAGATTGGCCGAGCACGTCAGACCGTCCACAATGTGGTCACTTTCCTGAAAGACGGTCACACCGCATTGGATTTCTATAAGCGCTACAAGGCAAACAAGCAGCGTTGCGGTCGAAAACAGACGGTGCTGTCGAATGATCAACGCGCATATGTGGCAGAAAAGGTCGCGCAAGGATGGACGCCGGATGTGATTGTCGGTCGCCGTGAACAGCCGATCAACTGCTCCAGCCGCACATTGTACCGCATGTTCAAGCGCAAAGACTTTGATGTTTCCACCTTGCCGATGAAAGGAAAGCGAAAACCCAACGGCCATAAGGAACGCCGTGGGCGACAGGCTTTCAGACGGAAACTCTCTGACAGAAAGACGGACTACCCAGCATTCAAAGAAGAATTTGGACATCTGGAAGGCGATACCATTGTCGGCATCCATCATAAAAGTGCCGTTGTGACACTTGTAGAACGGCTGTCGAAAGTGATCATTACCCTCAAGCCCGAGGGTCGGACTGCAAAGGATATTGAAACAGTCCTCAACGCATGGTTCCATCAGATCCCCAGAAATGTGTTCAAATCCATTCCTTTCGACTGTGGTAAGGAATTCTCAAATTGGCAGTCAATGAGCAACCGAAATGATATTGATATTTACTTTGCCGACCCGGGCACGCCTTCCCAAAGAGGATTGAATGAACATTCCAATGGACTGCTTCGGAAAGACGGCCTGCCCAAGCATATGGATTTCAACACAGTGGATCAGAGGATGGTTGCTTCAGTAGCCTCCAAGAGAAACCACATACCCAGAAAGTCTTTGAACTACCAGACACCGCTGGAAGCATTTATGAGTTACATGGATGTAGGCAGGCTGTCTAGCTTATTTTGACAAATGAAGTTAGTTTATCTTCCTTTATGTTTAGACATTTATTGTTAACATTCCTTTCCAACTGAGTCCCTAATTTTAAGTTAAATGGGTGAAAAGAACTGTCCAGCTTATTTTGACAAACAAATAAATGAAAAATAACATTTACAGTGGCCATTTTTATCAATGAGCGATCCATATAATAGTAGAAACACGTTCAATACACTGCCGAATCTTCTTAGAAATCTTTTTGACTCAAGTGGATGAGAAGTCCTGTTCAGCTTGTTCAATAAATTGCAAAATATTCACTATTTACTTGACGTATCTCTTAGAAGTACTACAATGATATTAAATAGAATAAATCCGCACTAGGGGCGTTTTGATAAACTGAGATGAGGATTACCTCAAACCCTTCGAACCTGATCTAGTTAAAACTAGCGTAGGAAAGTGTTACTTCGATACAGCTAAATATCTATGCCTTTATAGATATGTATAATTCGCTTTCGATACGTAACCTTCCTATGAAGGTTGCGTATTTTTTATTCTAAAATAGAGGAGGTATTCACTTGGCAAGGACAGTTTTAGTAACAGGAAGTGGCAGAGGTCTTGGGAGTTGCATCGTAAAAACATTGAGTGAAAAAGGCTTTAACGTCATCATTAACTACAATCGTAGTAAAGCAGAAGCAGAAGCGTTGCAAAAGCAAATCGGATCTCAAGCAATTTCTATTCAGGCAGACGTTACAAATCGGGAAGCAGTTGAACAGTTAGTTAAAAAAGGGACTGAACATTTTGGGCAGATTGATGTTGTGGTAAACAATGCACTCGTAAACTTCAAGTTTGAACCAACTACTCAAAAAGCATTTAAAGATTTAACTTACAAAGATTATGAACAACAATTAGACGGCACGCTAAAAGCCGCGTTCAACGTATCGCAAAGTGTCATCCCTCAGTTTCTAGAACGAAAAGAGGGTTCAATCATTAGCATCGGCACAAATCTATATCAAAACCCTGTGGTACCATATCACGAATATACAACAGCAAAAGCTGCTTTAATCGGATTCACCAGAAATGTTGCAGCAGAGCTTGGTCAGTACGGCATCCGAGCAAATATCGTTTCGGGCGGATTACTGAAGACAACAGATGCAAGTGCAGTCACAACACCCGAAGTATTTGAATTAATCGCACAATCCACACCATTAAGGAAAGTAACATCCCCCCAAGATGTTGCGAATATGGTGGTTTATCTTTGTTCCGAATCAGCAGATGGCATTACAGGGCAGAACATCACGGTGGATGGTGGCCTTACTATGAACTAGGTGGGATATATTATGGTTAATCCAAAAAAGTTAAATATAGGGGTTTTATTGTATGGTGTAGGGCATCATCAGGCAGCATGGATAGCAGCAAATTCGAGCATAGATGAATTTACGACAATTGGATACTATGAAAATTTGGCGAAGATTGCTGAACGTGGAAAATTCGATGCGGTATTTTTTGCAGATGCACAAGCCTTCCCTGCGCATAGTGCTACCGAATTACCAACGAGTTATTTTGATCCAATAGTTGTATTAACTGCCATGAGTAATGTCACAGCTAACGTTGGACTTGTTTCAACTATTTCGGGAACATTTAATAACCCGTTTACTTCAGCAAGGCAGTTACTCACACTGCAACACATAACAAAAGGACGTGTGGGGTGGAACCTTGTGACATCAATGTCCGATTACGAAGCACAAAATCACAGTATGCCAGAATTACCGGAAAGAGCAGTGCGCTATAAGAAAGCAGATGAATTTGCTGAAGTCATGGATCAATTATTTGAATCGTGGTCCATTGATGACTATAGTCCAGACAGAGCGAACAATAAAATCATTAAAAACGAGAATATTCAACCGTTCAACCATAATGGGGATTACTTCCAAGTAAAGGGGCCATTAACCTTGCCTTTAGGAAAGGAAGGAAAACCGGTTGCGATGCAAGCAGGGGCATCAACAGAAGGCGTGGCACTTGCTGCGAAATATGCCGATGCAGTCTACTCAGTTGCTTGGAACTTAAGACAAGCAAAAGCCTATCGTGAGAAATTAGATCGGGCAATAAGAGAAAGTCATCGACCAGACTGCTCTATCAAAGTGTTTCCAGGTCTAGTGACTTACGTGGGTAAGACAAAAGAAGAAGCACAAGAAAAGAAAGCGAAATTAGACGATTTACTGCCAATTGATACTGCGCTGAAGCAACTCGAATTCTTTGTTCAGCAGGATACAAAATCGTGGAAACTCGATGAAAAAGTCCCTGCACTGCCCCCAATCGAAGAATTCACAGGCCCAGTCGGGCGTTATCAAACTGTGTTAGAAATCATAGAAGACAGAAATCCAACAGTCCGTGAACTACTCGGTTACCTAAACGCTGGAGGCGGACACTTGACACTTATTGGTACGCCTGAAGAAATTGTCGATGAAATCGAAAAATGGATGAAGGTAGGCGTTGCAGATGGTTTCAATTTGATGCCGCCAACACTCCCAGGCAGTCTAGAAGATTTTGTTGAACTCATCGTTCCAGAAATGCAAAAACGTAAAATTTTTAGAAAAGACTACAATGGAGAAAACTTTAGAGAAATGCTATCATTATATTAGCATTTCAATTTTTATTTTGAAGTACCGAAAATTTTCAACTTTCCAGGTACTTTAAGTTTTGAAAGTAAATTATTTGATAAATACGCCGATTGTAAAATTAAGCTAGACACCTAAAAAGGGTCACGCGTGATACACTCAAAATGAGTTTTCCGA
>NZ_JBHMAH010000007.1:17719-76234 GCF_042429615.1 Salinicoccus siamensis | reverse complement strand
CCCCCAGCTTAGAAATAAAAAGAGATCCTACGTTAGAGGAAGAAATCAACACACTTCACTGGGGAGAACCGAATATAAAGTGCATCATCATAATGACACTAACATCAAAGGTACCATTGATTTCAAAAGACACTTAAAAAAGAACACCCCTTTTTTAGGGAAAGTGGCCTATAATACACGGGAATTCAGTCATGAAAACCATATGATCCATTTGATCAGATATACGATAGAATTCATTAAAAGAAGACGTGACTTGAGAAAAGTCCTCTACATGAATGACACTACAAAAGAAAATATACGCGTCATTGAAGAAAATTCACTGCAATTTGATTTCGAGCATATGTCGAAGATTATCCATCAGAACATCAGGAAACCAATACGGCACGGATATTTCTTTGAATATCAAGCTTTACAGAGATTGTGCATTGCGATACTGAGAATACAATCCTCTCATTTCAGGAAGCACTCAAATAATGAAGTCTATGGCATCCTATTTGACGGGGCTTGGTTGTTTGAGGAGTATGTAAATACAATAATCGGAGATCAATTTCTGCACCCGCAAAATACGAAAGGCCTTGGACGCCATTATCTCTTCAATGCCGGCAATGGACTGATTTACCCCGATTTTATAAGTAGGGATGAGATGCAACCGAGAGTCGCAAATGCTAAGTACAAGCCTAATAGAAACATTCATGGCCGAGACTACTTACAGCTAGTCGCTTACATGCATCGCTTTGAAGCAACTGAAGGGTATTTCATCTATCCTTTCCAGGAAACATTAAATAATAATCAAGATAAAACATTGTTCTTATTAAGCGGCGTAGAGAAAGTTTCAATAAGAGAACCTAGAATAAATATAATTAAATCAGGCATTCGAATCCCAAGCCAAGCGCTTGATTTTAAGAATTTCGAAGAGAGTATGAAGGAAGAAGAAATGAAATTAAGAAATAGGATGACAGCAATGTGATTATCAGAGTGGTGTCAAACAAGGAGTTTGCATCGTTACTGGTCGATTCTGGAGTCGTCATCACTAATGAGATATTCGAGGATAATAATTGATGAGTGCTTTATCATGCTTCATATTTTAAGAGTTTCCTTCCATTTTATATTGAGAGCCCCCATAAGGTTGAACTCAAAAATTCAACTTTATGGGGGCTTTTAGCTTAATTTTAGGAAAAATTAATTGCTATGAAAATCAATTATCTGATATAGAAATTACTATACAATTCATCGCCGAATGGGTTGATTTGCTTTGATACTATATAGGAGGAGAAGTTAAGGTATTCATCATTCAGTAAAAATGGCAAGGTTGTGAATACATCGAATTCATATTGTTCACCATTTATGAATGCCTCGTATATATCATCGTACTCTTCCTTGAAATATTCTCTCGAAATGATCATAGAAGGCCGATATCCCCTACCTTCAACTCTGACTTTATTTTTAAATCTTACAGCGATCACCAACTCATTGCGTGTCTCCGCCAAATAGGCTCTACCAGTATAAATCGTCAGTGTCTCCTTGAGATGCTGGTCGGCGTGGAGGACATTGTCCTCGATGCCTGTAAACATTTCACGGATTGGGATGGCATCACCAACACTTTGGTTGATGATGCGAAAGTCCGGGTCATCAACATAAAGTTCTGCATGTTGCTGTAATGTACTTAGTCGGTGCATGACCCCTTTCTTCTTTTTAGATTTTTCTCCCTCCCCATCTGCCTGCAAACTATTCCCACTCTTTACCCGACTCGTGCCACTGACATTGTTTTTGGTGCTGTAAGTGGTCGGTGGTGCGAATCCATTTAACCGTGACAGACTGGAAATCGTCCGCCCACTTGAAAAATGGCTGGCATAGCTTTCGCTTTCCCTGGATTTTGCTTCTTCTTTGCCCCTATTGTCGGGATGGTGCTTACAGTCTATTGTATGTAGATTGATCACCCTTGATTGATCCACAAACGTTGGCTGATTGACATGTATCTCTTTGATTGAACGGCAAGTGAGCGGGGCGGTGCATCCAGCGGTTGGACATACGAAATTTTTATTGCTTTTTATCTTATCGGGGTAAAGGGTTTTTGCCGTGATTGCGGTTACTTTAACATCACCATCATCGCGTGTCGTCTTTAGGTATTCCAAGGCATCATCATCCGTAGGGATGGCCAGTTGAATAATTCTACTGTTCATATCGATCACCTCATGTACAAATAAGTATTACCTTCTCATCTTTATTTTACCATTCATGAAATTTTTATAGAAATCAGTCTTTTACTTATACACTATCACATTATATCCTTTAATTTTCTCTTATATCCCTTCTCCATTATGCAACATTTTTATCGTTCCACCTCACCTCTGCATATAATTTCATCGCACTTCCATTCTCCTTGCACAGCATTAAAAATCCCCGTTTTTTCGGGAAAACGCTTACCTTAATAATCCCCCAAACCCCTTGCCAGCCGTGGGTTCAAGTAGATAGATTTCTGTTTATTAGGACTAATAGCAAAAGAGTTGTAATATGCCATCATTATCTAGTATTATGAATCGGTGCTATTCAAGTGGCATACAAAAGGAGGGTTAATATGATAGGTCTTAAAAAATTGGGGAAAATGAATTTCGAGAAGATGCGGTTATTCATGTCACCGGTCTTCACGGTGCAGACGTTGTTGAACATCGCTGCTGTGATCATCGGTTCGTTCCTTTTTTCTGTAGGCGTCAATGCCTTCATGATTTCGGGCAACCTTGGGGAAGGTGGCGTCACGGGCCTGGCCATCATACTCCTGTATGCATTTGACATTTCGCCGGCCATTTCGACTTTGGTACTGAATGGCATCCTGCTTCTGGTGGGCTTCAGATACCTTTCAAGACGGGCGATGTACTACACGATATTCGCCGTCATCCTGATGTCGTTCTTCCTCGGGCTGACTGAGCCGATCACACTTCAGACGGATGAAGTGATGCTGAACGTCATCTTCGGCGGCCTGTTCATCGGGATGGGGAACGGCCTCGTCATACGGATCGGCGCGACGACGGCGGGGTCTGCGATACTGGGCCGGATCGCCCACAAATATCTGGATGTAAAGATCGCAAATGCCGTCCTCGCATTTGACCTCGTGGTCATCCTGCTCAGCTTGACGGTCCTGTCGGTCGAAAAAGTACTGTTGACCATCGTGGCCATGTATATCGCGGTGAAGGTGATGGACTTCATCATAGAAGGGATGAATCCTAAAAAGGCCATCACCATCATCTCCAAGCATCCCGAAATGCTCGGCAGGCTGATCAACAGTGAAATCGGCCGCGGCGTGACGATGATGAGCGGCAAAGGATTCTATGCCCGCGAGGAGAACGACATCCTCTACGTCGTCATCAACAAAAACAAACTGACCCGCCTCAAACGGCTCATCAAGAAATATGATGAAAATGCGTTTGTCGTGGTGAATGATGTCAACAGTGTCCTTGGCAGTTCGTTCGTATAAAATAGACGCAGCACCTCTGGGGGTTAGCCCCGGGGTGCTGTTTTTATATAACTTTTTAGGTCGATTGCAAGACAGAATGGGTATAGTGGTTTAACACCCCTCATCCAATGGAGGTGAGATATATGACAACACCAGTATTGATCGTCGGTGCGGGGCCGACGGGGCTTGCGCTCGCCGTCGGTCTCGAGAAGCATAACGTCCCTTTCCGCATCATCGAACAAGATAAAGCCCCGGGCTCGACTTCAAGAGCGATCGCCGTCCATGCACGGACGCTCGAATTCTACCGGCAGTTCGGTCTGGCTGAACGATTGACAGAAGCGGGCATTGTGGAAGATGCCATCCATATCCATAAAGATAAAAAGGAAGTGGGGCAAATCCCGCTTGGAAACATGGGTCGGGGCATTACGCCCTACCCCTATCTGTTGAGCCTGGCCCTGTGCGTATTCGAGATCCTGCGCCTGGACGCCTTTTATCGCCCATACTGCCGTCATCGATACGACTGCCGTAAATATAATGTAGAGTGATACGGGCACACTCGAGCCGTTGAACTGGTTCATCAGGAACTGGACAATCAATGGTGCAGAGCCCCCTGCCAGTGCCGCGCCGATCTGATACCCGATTGTCACACCGGTATAGCGCACCTCCCGGCTGAATGCTTCAGAGAACATCGTGCCAAGCACCGCGGTGATCGGTGGCCAGATTACGGTGAGACCGATCAGAGTTGCGATGATGACAAGTATCGGTTCGGGCGTGTTGACGATCAGGAAATACGGGAACGCATAGACCAACATGGTAAATGAACCGATCAAAAACATCTTGCGGCGCCCCACCTTATCGGATAGCTTTCCCATCACCGGTATCATGAGCGTCGTCAGGAATACCGCGATGACGATTGATATCATCATAAATTCAAACGATACATCAAGTTGACTGGTCCCATATCCGACGATGAATGTAGTGAATATATAGAAAGGCCCCGTTTCAACGAACTTTGCACATGAAGTGATCAGTACTTCTTTCGGATGACGCTTGAATGTTTCGATCAAAGGTAGCTTCTGTACGGATTGTGTCTTCTTCGCTTCCTGGAAAGCAGGCGTCTCGTCCAGATCCTTACGGATCCACAGGCCGAACCCGACCAGCAGCAGACTCAACACGAACGGCACACGCCACCCCCATGTCTCAAACGCTTCCGGCGACAACAGTCCCGTCAATATGAAAAAGCTCGTGTATGCCAAGGCCTTGGATGAGCCGGAGCACCATCAGCAGAATCGGTGCCATAAGGCCGATCTGTCCATATGTAGGCAAACATCGTCGAAACGACTGGATCATCGGTTACGAAGAACTGGTTGTTGAAGACGATTGTGGCCACTGCCGCATACAGGAAGAAATCAAACCATTCGATCGATGACCCGACCAGACTCGCGACCAGCACCTTCCTCCTTAATTTTTATCCATTTCCATACCCCTCTCCCCTTAAATTTCACATCAGATATTAACTTATCATAATATTCTTTAAATTACCACATTCATTGAATGCTCCGGAAATTTTACTATGAAAGGAAATGGTCTAGTATTACTTTTAACCATTTTTCGATAGTTCCATACCGTGTGCATTCTTTACTATGTCAAGAAACTGTTTGGTAAAACCACCTGAATAAATAAAAAAAGCCGGTGGACAGAGACCTTACGGCTTCCGTTACCGACAACACTTGAATTATTAGGTTTTTTTCGATTCCGTCCCACGAAAATTGTTTAATTGAATATTATCTGTTGAGAATAATTTTACCGAGAGTATAAATGCTTGTACTGAAGATTCCGGCACCTAGAAGGAATAAAAATACCAATCCACCAAAGAAGAATAACGTTTGCATAGTCAAAATCCCCCTTTTATTATTAATTATCTCTTACCATGCTTTAGAGTTTTGAAACAAATACTTGTGGCAAGTGTTTTTTATGTATAAAATATTAATAGAAGATACAATTTGGAATCCATAAGAACGTGTAGAATATTTAAATCTCAATCCTTTAAATCATCACTAGATGGAAATTTCTTATTCAAAAATTTCGTGAAATAAAACTGAATGATAACAACAATAAATAGAGTAATGATGAATTTCACAAAATCATCCATTATTTCAGGAACAAAGAATAATACACACGTATATATAATAGGTAACGCCAAATTTAACCAAGCTTTCTTATTTTCATTCGTCATAAAGTATATCCTTTCGCTTTCTTATGTTATAGAGTTGTTGATATATACCTTCGCAAAATTGGAACAAAGGCATTTTTCTATTTTGCTCAAACCATCCACGAGAAATAATTTCTCATCAACATTAAAAAAGGAGTATTCTATGCTTTTCATATTGAGACTCATCTTTGCAGGTATCACTGCTACATTTTCTTTGTGGGTACTAATCACCGATAACAATCAATTGATGCCGTGGGCCTTTATAGCGATGGCCATGCTATTCCTGACAATCGCAATTGATGACTACATAAAAGGATACAAGAAAATAAGCATCTTATTTCTTGCTGCCTTTGTATATATTATATTTACTTCTATTTATATCTTTTAGTAAGAGCGTAAAATATCTTGTGTAAATGAATAGATGGAAAAAGAACCCTTTATTTTAAAATCAAGCTGTCAATTCCAATCCCAAAAATATAAAACACCTCAAAATGGATGTTCCTCTTCATTCGATAGTTCAACAAAAAAAGGATATATTATAGCTGCTAGAGGCATTACGACTAAAATGGCGAATAAGACAATATAAGAAGATCCAAAGAAAAGATTACCTAACAAAATTAAAAAAATCACTATAGGCATAATTAGGGTGCTTCTTTTTCTCATCTGTGCTGTAAGGTACTGTTTCTCCCCACAATATGGACAAATCATTCCACCGATTAATATAAACGACCGCTTAAAGGTCTGCTTCCAACTCCATTTACTACCACAATTTTGGCAAGTCGGCATCGTTGTCTCCTCCCTTCCGCTCATTTCTAACCGCTTCCTTTATTCACTTCAGCTAAAATCCTTTTGACATTCAATTCCTAGAATAATATAATTATACGAATTAACAAAATGGCGCTCAAGCCGCTTTACATCAATGAAATGAGGAAATTACATGCTGTCTCTGCTCGGCTCCGCCGTAAACGTACTGGCCATCATCACCGGAAGCTTCATCGGACTGTTCTGGCGCAACATCAACGAGAATATGAAAACCACCATCATCTAGGGGCTATCCATTACAGTCATCGTCCTGGGCATTGATATGGCCATGGAGAGCAAACGCCTCATCATTGTCGTAATCAGTATAGCGTTCGGCGCCATGCTTGGGGAGAAATGGCAGATTGAAGAAAAGATGAACCACTTCGGCGTCTGGCTGGAAACGAAGACCGGCGCGAAAGAAGGTGGTGTGGCGGCGGCGTTCGTCACAGCGACGCTCGTCTATGTCGTCGGTGCGGTCGGCATCGTCGGGGCATTGGACAGTGGCCTGCGTGGCGATCATACGCTGCTGTTCACAAAGTCGTTGATAGATGGAATCTTCTCCATCTTCCTCACCTCGACACTCGGCATCGGCATCATATTTTCTGCCCTACCGGTGTTTTTGTTCCAAGGATCCATCACCCTGTTTGCAGCCCAGATCGACCGCTTCATCCCGCCTGAAATGATGGCGCAGTTCATCGCCCAGATAACCGGGGTCGGCGGCATCATGATCATCGCCATCGGCATCAGGCTGCTCGGTATCGTCAACAACCGGGTGGCCAATATGCTGCCGGCCATCCCGATCATCATGTTGCTCGTCTTCATCCTATACTAATGTTAATACTAAAAGGCGCCATCTAAAATATTAGATGGCGCCTTTTGATTGTGTCATTCCTAACGCGATCCAGCAGTGGCCTGATCGTCCGCTTTCGCAATGCCGATGCCGGTCTTGGCATTGATCATTGCGAATACGACACATAAGTAGCAGGGAATTGCCCAGATCCAATAATCTGCGACACTCACGCCGAGAATCTCCCAGTAGTAGATGCCGGAGACGCCCCACGGTACGAATGGCAGCAGCATGGTGCCTGAATCCTCTAGTGTCCGCGACAAGTTTTTGGCATGCAACCCCTGCTTGGCATACGCATCCTGCAGGAGCACACCCACCATGATAATGGAGATCGAAGCGACACCGGCTGTGAATACAATGATTGCACTGCCGAGTATCGTCACACCCACCAGCTGCCATGTGGAGTGGATGAGGCGTGAAAAACTCTCGAGGATCTTATCCAGGCAGCCTGCCGCCTCAACGATGCCGGCGAAAGCATACCCACAAAAGATCGTCACTACAATCGTCGTCATGGAAAATATTCCGCCGCGCGCAATCAGCGTCGTCGCGTTTTCGGACAAAGCTGCCGCATCGAAGCCTGATGCTTTTATCATATCAGTACTGAAGCCGTTCGCCATCGCAGTAAACCCATCGACGAGTGCGAAGCCGTTGGAGAACATCCCGATGAAGACCGCTACCAGCGACGACAAAAGCATCATCGGCACAACAGGTTTTTGGGTGAAAGCCCCCCATAAAATGATGATGAACGGAATGAGCATGAACAGGTTCCAATTGTAGACCATATCCAACTCACCCAGTAATCCTTGCACATTGTCGGCAGACGGTGAACCATACTCCGTATTGACCCCTACGAAGAACCACACGGTGAGCCCGACGATTGATGCCGGTACCGTCGTCCAGAGCATATGCTTGATGTGATCAAAGAGGTTAACTTCGACGACAAGGGGCGCAAGATTGGTCGTATCCGACAGCGGGGATAGTTTATCGCCAAATACACCACCGGAGATGACCGCACCTGCGGCCATGGCCAAGGAGACATCCAATTCAGCCGCAATCCCCATCAGAGCGACACCTGCAGTCGCTGTGGATCCCCAGGCCGTACCGGTGGCGACGGATACTACCGCCACAATGACGAAGGCCGTGACAAGAAAATAGGTCGGATTGATCATCTGCAGACCGTAGTAGATCATCATCGGCACTGTGCCGGCGTAGATCCAAGTGCCAATGATGATGCCGACAGAAAACAAAATGAATATTGCCGGCATCGCCGTTTTGAGCCGGAGGATGATGCCCTCTTCCATCTCCCTCCACGACAATCCGACACGCAGCGCGATGAGTGCTGCATAGGCTGCTGCAACCAGCAGCAACGGCTGGATCGGGATGCCGAAGTAGCCGAATCCGACTCCGACGACCAAACCTAAAATTATAAAACATGATATGGATTCGAAAAATGTTGGTGCACGCTTCATATATCCTGCTCCTTTATCTGTTGCGTTATTTTATACACTCCTGATCAGCTCTTCTGCTGATTGTCCTGAAAAGCCAAGGCTGTCCAAGGTAAGTCCACTTTCGTAAAAATCTTCATCAAGCAAGGTCGAGCCTAAAGTGATGATGGCATCAATGTTCGGGGTTGCAACACCAGCTGCTTTCGCCATCCCTGACCATAATACGAGGCCACTTGAAATATCTTCGGTAAAATATCTGGAGTTTATGGAAACCGGCCCTTTTATATTGGAGTACACCTCGCTCGTATTGAACAGTTCTTTGAGTGTCCGGCCATCATCCTCGAAGTAACCCCGGTTCGCCCTACTCTCTGTCGCATCTTCCAAGTGATATCCAAATGCCTTGCCGATCGCCATCCGTTCATCCTCGACCGCCTTCAGCAGTTTGACTGTATGCTCGGTGATCCCTTCCTTATACAGCCAGAATTCGCCTTCCGAATAATCAATCCTGCCCGCATTCAATAGAGCAGGACCAGGATGCACTTCAGGATTGCCATTCTCCAATGCTGCATGCCAGCTGCTTTCAGCCGGCACAAGGCAGTCATACAATTGTGAACAGACATCCAGCAGTTCATCTGTCTTCGAGCTCGGGTATGCAGCAAGGAATACTTTTTTGACGTACAGGGAGACTTCGACCCGTGCCGCTTCCGGGAACGCCTGCGTGCCATATGTAAGCGAATTGGTCTCGGCAATGTTGAATGACTTGTCGATGCCAAGCTGTCGGGCCCTATTCACAAATCTGCCAGCCCCCATCGCGCCTGCACCATTGATCAGTATCACCTGTTTTTCCGTAACCACTGGCGCAAGCTGCTCCGCTATGTTCTCAACCGCAAAACCAGGCACGGTCAGCATGATGACATCCGCTCCCGCAACTGCTCTTTCAATGTCTGCAGTGACGTTGGAAAACGGCATAAGACGCTCTCCCTTATCGTCCTTCAGGGTGATGCCTCCATTCTTTTCGATTGCTGACAAATCATCTGTGAACCCCGTCGCGCCGAACAATGAAACCTCGAACCCCCTATCAGTAAGATCTGCAGCTGCAGTAATTCCGCCGTTCCCGGCACCAATGATTGAAACCTTCATGATATCTCCATCCCTTTCTTCAAAATATCCATAACCATATTGCCTATTGATGAAATATAAGACATTTTAGGCCATCCTATATCCTACATCAGAGGGTTACCGAACAATGCAATCAAAATAAATGCAATAATCATTCCCAAAATGAAGGTTAAAATGAGCTTCAGCATTTTCATAAACAGTCCCCCTTGTAATGTAATTAATATAAAATTCAGTCCTTATATGTTTTAAGCTTAAATGTCCTTGCGAAAACAATCAACGGTTATCTGTATGTTGAAGCGGCACATGTATATGACAATTTGATTCTCAAGTCGCTAGAGAGTAGACTCCGCATTGGCGAGTATGCCCTAATAAGTTCCAGAATATAAGTATAGTCACTACGTTATACAAAAAATACGGCCCAAGAGCAATGCCCCAGGGCCGTGATTTCTCTTATTATATTCTGTCGTTTCTTCCTTTGTTGTCATCGTAGTCAAAATCGGACTGTCTTCCATCTGCTCTATCTCTGTCCAAGTCTTTATCCAAGCCGCGATCCCTATCCAGTCCGCGGTCTTCTGTGTCTTCCTGGATGTCGACATCTTCATGGCGCACATCTTCAGAAACATGTTCAGTATCTTTGACTTTATCTTTTTTGATGACGACTTCTTCGGATACTACGCTCTCTTTATCGACATTGACGCGTTCTTCATTGACTGGCACGCGGACGGATTCATCACTGTCTGTGAAATCACCGTCGGCTGGACGCCCGTCATCCACTTTGCGTCTTTCAACTGTCACTTCTTCACGCTCGACAGGCACTTCGAATTCCTGACGTTCAGTCTCGACATGTTTATCTACGTTGACTTCACCTGTCTGCACATTATCTTTTTCGACATTGAGACGTTCTTCACGCAGTTCCATGGTGGCTTCATCGTCATGATTCCGGTCTTTGCGGTCTGCATCGAATCCGGCACCAGGCTTGTCACCCAGGTTATCATCTTCGCGATCGACGCCAGGTGTAAGGCCCGCTCCCGCAGCACCTACAGTGCCGCTACCGTAAGCTGCATCATTTCTATTCATGTCACTTCGAGCTGTATCGTTTCTGCTGCCTTCATCTGATACATGGAGTAGAATTTTATCTGCATCCAATGCATCCCGGTATTCACGTTCTTCTGCCGAGGACAGGTTCATGCTGTTGAGTGTCTGATCTTCAGGATCATCCCCAGTGAAGAATGACATCACTTTGTCCCAAGTACTCCCGGTAGAATGTTTGATATTGACGCCGGAATAGGCACTGAATGCACCTCCAGCTTGCAGGTCGCGGTTGGAGACGAGTGTAATATCCTCTTCTGCGACGCCTTCTGCTTTAAGTTCATCAAGTCTCTGTTTTACATCTTGTTCTGTAGGGAGCGCTTCAATCTTACGCATTTTCCATTCCTCCTCGTTACAATTTGCGAGTACCGCGATATGGATATTTTCATATCCGTTCGGCTCATTCAAAGTATACCCGTGACTCCATTCTTAAAACGTCTATCTTTATTTCTGATGGAGATATGACGTCGGAGTGGACGTCTCAGCTATTTATTTTTTCTATCCGACTTATAATCCTTGTTGAAAAAATCATATTTCAGAATATTTTCGAACAGTGTACTTATCAAAATCGGTGGTAGGATTATAATGGATACTACAAAAACCACTGAAAAAGCGCCAGGCGAGGAGGCAAGTATTATTCGAATCACTGAATAGGAGGCAATCACCCAAGTCAGTCCAAGGACTATCGCTGTTATGTTCCATTCACGCATACCAGACCCTCCATGATTATAGTCATTCAAGTGTATCATATTACATTCCTTACCCTTATGGCCTCTTACATGAGAGGCTGCTATCTGATAGAATGGCTTATTATATGCTTGAAACATTTAATAAATAGGTGGGATCGCTTTTATGACGGATACAGGATTGGTGCTTGAAGGTGGCGGTATGCGTGGATTGTATACAGCCGGGGTATTGGAATATTTCATGAGCCGGGGGCTCTACTTTCCTTATGTCATCGGGGTTTCTGCAGGGGCTTGTATGGGCGCCTCATATCTGGCGCGCCAGGAGGACCGCAATCGCAAAGTGAACCTGGACTATATGGATGACAAACGCTATATGTCATTATCGAACTCCATTAAAAAACGCGAACTGTTCGGCATGGACTTCATATTCGATGAAATACCCAATACGCTTGTTCCCTTTGATGTGGAGACATTGATGCAGGAACCGGAAGAGTTTGTCATCGTCGCAACCGATTGCGAGACCGGTGAACCTGCCTACTTCAAAAAAGAGGACTACGACACTTCATCCATCGCCACACTTCTGAGGGCTTCCAGTTCTCTGCCCTTCGTTGCCTCGCGTGTAGAATTTGAAGGCCGCGAACTGCTGGATGGCGGCATCTCCGATTCGATTCCGATCAAAAAGTCGGAAAATGATGGTTTCCCTAAAAATGTCGTCATCCTGACCAAACCGAGGGGATACTATAAAAAGCCGGGCCGGATATCGAAACTCATCAAATATAAAAATCATCCGGCAATCAGCGACAGGCTTGCTACCCGCTACCGTTTCTATAACGAATCGCTCCATTATGTATATAGACAGGAGAAGCATGGTGCAGCCTTCGTCCTCAGCCCTTCCGTGGATTTGAAGGTGGGCCGGGCCGAACGGAAGAAAGAGCGGCTTGAAGCTCTTTATCAACTCGGCTGGGAAGATGCCAAAACCCATTACGATGCACTCCGCTCTTTTCTCAGGCCCACTTCTTCCACCCAGACTCAGAGTGCTCAAGGTAAAACGACATAGTACGACCTCTTAAAAGGCGCATACGATGTATGCGCCTTTTAGACTCTTTTATGCTCATTTCCAATAATCATTGGCAGCAGCAATCGTCTGGTAATGGATCGCAATCACCTGGGATGCCATTGTGAGACTGTCTGCATCTTCTGCGTAGACCGGGCGCAGTTTCTTGCGTACTTCCGCGTCAGCCCTACGCCCTTACGTGCCAACCTCACTGCCGGATCGAATCCCTGCTGCGGTGTCTCTGTCTTTAAACTTGTCAGCCATTCTTCCATAAACGAATCCCCCCCGATATATTTTATGCCTCACCTACATTATATCGAAACCGAGACCTGATTGTAACTTTTCACTATCCCATTTCATGCATAACCGCTGTTGTAGTTGTCGACACATCAGAAAAGATTCGCTATATTTCCATTTTACAGACAATTATGAGATAATAGAATTAACAAATATTGGATGAGAAGTACAGTCATTTTCTCAAATGGAAAGGAAGGATATTTCATGGGGAAAGTTACAAAGTTGATTGGTGCAGCGGGGATTCTGGCAGGAGCTGCCTATCTATCGAAGGAAGAAAACCAGAAAACGGTCAAACGAGGTGTAGACAAGGTCATCAGGAAAGCCAGCACCTGGACGGATGACCCTTATACCATCCAGTTGGGCAAGCCAGACGAAGAGCATGATGCCAACATGGTCGACGAAGGCGCGATGACAAGCGTGCTGTACTATAATGAACTGCGTGAAGAAGCGTCTAAGAAGCAGCAATAAAATAAAGGGGGGAATCCGAACATCGGATTCCCCCCTTTATTTTGACTGCACAATTCGCTCTCTCTAAAGTCATTTAGACTGATTCTCTATCCTGCCCATATAAGCAAACAGCTTCTTCAATTCCTCATTTTTCATTTTGGCACCCAATTCATCGAGCAGTTCGGCGTTGACATGGGCATCCGTGTAATTGCCCAACGCATTCTGGATCTTCTTCATCCTTTTAATGGTCTTCTTATGCTTCTTTCCTGTCAATGGCCTTAAATAACGGGCAGAGTATCTCAACTTCTTCGCTCGCTTCCTGACGTCATGCACTGCATTGTAATCGGTCATATCCAATTCTTCATATTCTTTGATGAGGACAGTTTTTTTCGTTTTGAGCCTGTCAGTGATGTAATCCTCAATACTTGTATCCATTTCGATGGACAACATATCGATTGCCTGCTCGACGGATTCGAGCATTCCATTGAATGCTTCAATATTCGTTTTATTGAATGTCCGCTTCATTTCCCTATTGCGTTCTTCCCGCAGATATTTGAACATATCGTAATAATGCTCACTTAAATCCGGCTGCCTCAATGCGATTGTACTGCACACTTCCGTAAGTACATCCAGTTCCCTAAGCCGGCCGTAAGTCTTTGCGAATGATTTCAATTCCCGATTGATACGATTGTATTCCTTTTCGCCGAATGCATGTTTAAGGAAATGGATGACGCTCCTCAATTTTCTGGTATCTACACGCAATTCATGCACCAATGCCGGATTATACGGATTATTCTCGTAGTCTCTATATGCTTGTTTGATCTTTTTGAGCCGTTTATACAATATCTCCTGAAGTGCTTCCATCCTGTTCCTCCCCTTCCTCTCATGCTTGTCACCATACTATACCCTTTATCCACATAATTACTGCATATCGAGAAGTCCACCTGACAACTGAACAGATGAATTGATAAATATAAATTCGACTTGTATAGTATGTTTTGTTGCAACAAAGAGTAGAATCTGGAGGAAACTTATATGATGACCAAAACATATGAACCATTGTTCGAAACGGTGCAGTTGCCGAACGGCACCGCACTGAGGAATAGATTCGTCCTCGCCCCCCTCACGCATATTTCTTCAAATGCGGATGGTACGGTATCAGAGGCTGAAATCGAATATCTCCGTAAACGCTCCAAAGATGTCGGTCTGGCCCTAACAGCTGCATCGAACGTCACGGGACTCGGCAAAGCGTTCCCAGGCCAGCCGTCAATCGCCCGCGATTCTGATATCGCAGGCATGTCACGTCTTGCAGAAGCAATGAAGGCTGGCGGCGCGAAAGCAATTCTGCAGATCCACCATGGCGGCGCCCAAGCTCTACCCGAGTTGACGCCTGAAGGTGACGCAGCTGCACCAAGCGCAATCACCATGCAAAGCTTCAACGAAAAGGAACCCCACGACGCGCGGGAAATTACACCCGATGAAATCGAATCGACGATAAAAGCATTCGGAGAAGCGACGCGTCGTGCGGTAGAGGCAGGCTTCGACGGCGTTGAAATCCACGGCGCGAACCACTACATCATCCACCAGTTCGTCTCCCCCCACTTCAATAGGCGTACAGATCAATGGGGTGAGGACCGCTACCGCTTCCCGCTGGCAGTGGTTGATGAAGTCATCCAGGCAGCCAAAGAACATGGCAGTGAAGATTTCATCGTCGGCTACAGATTTTCACCAGAAGAACCGGCTGATCCGGGGATCGACATGGAAATCACCAAAACGCTGATCCAGAAACTCATCACCAAACCTCTGGATTATCTCCACGCCTCATTATTCGATGTCCATTCCACAGTGCGTACGGGTAAATATGAAGGCATGAGGCGTATTGACCTACTCCATGAATGGATCGATGGGCGCATGCCATTGATCGGCATCGGTTCCATATTCGAAGCGGATCAGGCAGCGGACGCAATCAAGACCGGGCGTGTCGATCTGCTTGGCCTGGGCCGTGTGCTTCTGCTTGACCATGAATTCGTCCATAAGATTGCACATGGCAAAGAAGATCAGATTACAAATGTGTTCGATCCGGACAGAGCAGACATGCATGACTTGCCGGAACCCCTGTGGCAGCAGCTAAAAAAAGGGTTCTATCCGGTGCCACGTAAAGACCAGTAGGCAGTATAACGATGGTTGTCACCGCCCCTTCCAGGGTAGATACATTGTAGTACTATCTATAAGGAGGCGTCATGATGAGTGATGTTAAAGCCGAAGTCGAGAAACTGCATGACTGGACGCTGGAAGATGAAAAAATCAAACGAACCTTCAAATTCGACCGCTATCTGGATGCCATCTCCTTCGTCGAAAAAATCGGCATCTATGCAGAAAGTGTCCAACACCACCCTAAGATTGTAATCAACCATACCGCAGTTACTGTATCATGGACCACTTTCTCCAAAAAGCAGCTTACTGAAAAAGACATCCAAGGCGGTAAAGCGTGTGAAAACATCTACCGGCTGTATGAAAATGAGATGAAATAAGCCAAAAAGCAATTGCATAGAATTGAACTAACCCCCTCCAGGTCTACAGATGAAATAACACATCTGTAGACCTGGAGGGGGTTCTTTTGTGATAGGCAGATATTCGGTGTACCAAAGAAAAACCATAACCTGAAATTATCGCATAGAAATAGACCCTGGAGGATTCCAGGGCCTATTTCATCTGCTTTCCGCTTTCATGTTTGTCACCTGTCAGTACATAGAAGACATGTTCCGCCATATTTTTTATATGATCTCCGATGCGTTCCAGGTATTTTGCACACAATTGGCTTTGGCCTGTCAGGAAGGCATCGGTCTCCTCAAAGATGTCTGATGTGGTGATCTGGACGAAGAGTGCATCGATGTCTTCATCCCGCATGATGATTTCAGTACAGAGTTCAATATTTTCTGTGTCATAGGCGGTTTTTACATCTGCCAGCATCAACAGTGCGAGGTTTTCCATCGTGGACAGGCGCAACAGCAATCTTTCATTCGTAATGCGTACCCGCTTCCTCACCTCTCCAAGGTTGCTGATGTTGTCGCTGATCCGTTCGAGATCATCCGCCACTTTGATGCTAGAGATGATGAGCCTGAGGTCGGTGGCTACAGGCTGTTGGGTAGTTATCAGATTTATGGCCTGTGTGTTGATCTCCTCTTCCAACCTGTTGATCCTGAAATCATCTGCCACGAGTTTTCTGGCATACTCCGTATTTTGACTTGAAAGGATGTCCGTGCTCCCCCTCAGCCGATTGTAGCACTCGTGGCCGAGTGTGTTTACATTGCCATAGAGCCTTTCCATCTCATCGGAAAACTTTCCACGGTAGACCATCATCCAAACCTTCCGGAAACATAGTCTTCGGTACGCTGATCCTTCGGCTTCTCGAAGATGACGTTCGTCCGGTTATATTCAATGACATGACCCTGGTAGAAGAACGCCGTGCGATCTGATATTCTAGCTGCCTGCTGCATATTGTGTGTCACGATGATGATGCTGTAGTCCTTCTTCAGCTCCTGCATCAAATCTTCGATTTTGGTTGTGGAAATCGGGTCGAGTGCACTTGTCGGTTCATCCATCAGAATGACATCCGGCTCAATCGCCAACGCGCGGGCGATGCAGATTCTCTGCTGTTGGCCGCCGGAAAGCCCATAGGCGTTATCGCTCAGTCTGTCCTTCACTTCATCCCATATGGCAGCACCCTTAAGACTTTTCTCCACCACCTGATCCAGTACCTTTTTGTTGCGGATCCCATGAACACGTGCGCCGTATGCGACATTGTCGTAGATGGATTTCGGGAATGGATTCGGCTTCTGGAATACCATCCCCACTTTTGTGCGCAGTTCCTCCACAGTCAGCGATTTATCGAAGATGCTCTGATCCCTGTAGAGTATATCCCCTTCGGTCCGGACGATGGGCACGAGTTCCACCATGCGGTTCAGAGCTTTAATGAAAGTCGATTTACCGCACCCTGAAGGACCGATGATTGCGGAGATTTCATTCCTGTTGAAGTCAAGGTTGATATTCTGCAGGGCATGATTGTCCCCATACCACAGGTTGAAGTCCTTTGTCTGGAATACCGGTTGGGACTGCTCAACTGGTTTGATACCTGCAGGCCTGCTCTGGGTTATTGGGTCATTTATTATCATATCTTTTTCCTCTTTTACTTTTGTCAAAGTCATATTAAAGCCTCCAGATTAAAAACGCTTAGAGTATTTATTCCTTATATAAACTGCTACGGAGTTCATCAGGAACAGGATGAACAGAAGCACGAGTATCGCTGCCGCTGTAATGGACTGGAATTCTGGATTGGGCATTTTGACCCACGAGAATATCTGCATCGGCAGCGCTGAGAATGTATCGAATACACTTGTCGGTGTAAACAGCAGAATCGTCGGTATGCCGATGACGACGAGGGGAGCCGTTTCCCCGATTGCGCGGGAAAGTGACAAAATTATTCCTGTGATGATCCCCGGTAATGAGGCGGGAAGTATGATTCGGGTAATCGTCTGCCATTTTGTCGCCCCCATGCCAATGGATGCTTCACGTATGGAAGATGGAACCGACCGGATGGCCTCTTGGGAAGCCACAACGATGACGGGCAGGATCATAAGCGACATCGTCAGTGCGGCCGCAAGGACGGAATTCCCGAGTCCGGCCATTCTGACGAACAGCGTAAGGCCGAGTAGACCGAACACAACCGATGGTACCCCAGCGAGATTCGAGATGTTTATCTTTATGAAGCCGGTAAGCTTATTTTTGGGTGCATATTCTTCCAGATAAAGGGCTGTACCTACAGAAAGGATGATTGCGATGGGCGCTGTAGTGCCCATCAGCCATAATGTACCGATAAGTGCGCCTCTGATGCCTGCATTCTCAGGACGGCTCGAGCTGAAGTTCGTGAAAAAGTCAGCCGTCAAGTAGCTCCACCCGTCGATGATAGTATCGATCAACAAGGTTGCCAAAACGACCAGTCCCACCAGGGTGCACAGGAGGAAGATGTACTTCAGCACCTTGTTGAGCATCAGCCTTCCATTCAATCTCTTTCCTATAGACTTTTTATCGATCAATTCCATCTTAATATTCCTCCCTGAATTTCCGTGAGAACCATTGTGCCATCACATTCATCAGCAGTGTGAAGACAAAAAGCGTCATGCCGACGGCGTAGAGGCTGAAGTAGACGTCACTGCCGTAAGTGGCGTCGCCCGAGGCTACTTGAACGATGAAGCCCGTCATCGTCTGTAGGGACTCCATGATGTTCAGGCTTGCATTGGGAGTACTCCCTGCTGCAATCGAAACGATCATCGTCTCGCCGATTGCCCGGGAAACCGCAAGGACAATCGAGGCCATGATGCCCGAAACGGCAGCAGGCAGGACAACCTTGAACACCGTCTCGAGTCTTGTAGAGCCGAGACCGAGTGCCCCTTCCCGAATGGTATTCGGAACGGAGCTCATCGCATCCTCACTCAGGCTTGCAATCATCGGTATGATCATCACTCCGACGACGAGACCTGGACTGATTGCGTTGAAAAGGTTGACTTCAGGCCATACGCCCCTGATCAGAGGAGTGACGAAAGTCAAGGCGAAAAACCCATAAACGACAGTCGGTATGCCGGCAAGGATTTCGAGTATCGGCTTGATTACCCGGCGCACCCGATCGCTTGCATATTCACTTAAATATATGGCAGCCCCAAGGCCAATCGGTACTGCAAAAGCGACTGCAATCACAGTGATTTTCATAGTTCCCATGATCAGGGCAAAAATACCCCACTCAGGGTCAGAGCTGAACGCAGACCATTCGGTCGAAGTCAGGAATTCCACCGGGGAGACCCGGGTGAAGAACATTACCGTCTCTGACAGTAATGTTATAAGGATACCTATGGTCGTCAATACGGATACCGACGTGATGAGAAGTAAGATGATCGGCACTGCCTTCTCCATAAAGACTGTACTCCGTCTGCCCTTTTTATTGTCTATCATTTCACGAATATTATAATCACTCATAATGAACCTCGTTTCAAAATGCTTTAAACTGGACGGGGACTTCCCGTCCAGTTGCTTTTATTGTGCCAAATACCTACTTGAATGCTTCGAGCTTGTCCTTCTGTTCCTTCATTTCATCTTCAGTCAGTGCAACATATCCTGCCTCTTCCGCTGCAGATGAAGCATTGTTCAGAGTGTATTCCATGAACTGCATGAACGATTCGTTATTTTCAAAGGATTCATCCTTGGCGTATACAAACAGTGGACGTGACAACGGATATTCATAGCTCATGACAGTCTCTTCTTTGACTTCAACAGGCTCTTCACTTTCCGTACCTTGAATCGGAACACCTTTCAGATTTTCCTGGTTCACCATGTAGTAGTTATATCCGAAGAATCCAATCGCACCTTCGCTGCTTGCCACGGATTGGGAGATGACGTTCGTGTCCTGGTTCAATTCAGCTGTGATATCGCCATCTTCCATGACCGCTTCCTTGAAGAAGTCGTGTGTGCCGTGTGACTGGTCCGGTGCATAAGCTGTTATTTCTTCATCAGGGAATTCATCACGGACATCGCTCCAAGTTTCAGCTTCGCCATTGTAGATCGTCTGCAGCTCTTCGAAAGTCAGGTAGTCGACGAAATCATTCTCCGTATTGACTGCAACCGTCAGGCCGTCATTCGCAACTTTAAATTCTGTAAAGTCGATGCCTGCCTTTTCCAGCTCAGAAACTTCCTCTTCCTTGATTTCACGGGATGCGTTCTGAAAGTCCGTCTCACCGGCTACAAACTTCTCAAAACCGCCACCTGTACCGGAGACACCGATGGAAACCTGGACTTCTGGGTACTCAGCGTTGAAATCTTCGTTTATCAGTTCAAGAATCGGGGCTACTGTTGAAGATCCGTCGCCGGAGATGCTGCCTGATGCAGAAGCTTCTGCATCTGTACTGGCTTCGGAACCATCTCCGCTTCCGTCCCCTGTGCTTCCTTCAGATGGATCACTTGCATTGCCCCCTCCGCACGCTGCCAGAATGAATACTAGGCTCATCAGCAATGCAGCCATAAAGATACTCTTTTTCATTACCCGAACTCCTCCAATAAATTAAGTGTTGTATTTCCTACAAGCCCTACTCTATCGGATGAATGTAAATTTGAAATGAATAGTTTGTAAAGATTGTGTAAATATGAAAAAAACACCAAAGCCGAACCCCAGGTCACCATTTAAGTATTTTGAATCACATTCAGCTTAGAACCTATTAAGTATTTTCTATGCATATAAAAACACCCCTAACGTTGAACTTTGGAATTCAACTTTAGGGGTGCATCTCAGAAGAAAGCAGAGGCTTTTTATTTTTACGTGCTTTGGCCGGAATCCGCACACAGGCTGTTAGCTGTCTTCCTGCTTTTTCGGCAGCGTCACGATGAAGGTCGTGCCTTCGCCTTCACGGCTTTCGACCTCTATTTCACCGTGGTGAGATTCTATCAGGTGTTTGACTATGGCAAGGCCGAGGCCTGTGCCGCCGGAGTGGCGGGAACGTGCCCGGTCAACACGATAGAAGCGCTCGAATATGCGTGGGAGGCTCTCTTCAGGGATGCCGATGCCATCATCCTCTATAATCAGGCGGACGTTATTCGTATCCTCCTTCAGTGATAACTTGACAGCCCCACCTTCGGCAGTGTAGTTAATGCCATTTCCCACCAGATTGAGTATGATTTGTCTGAGACGGTCTTCATCCCCCTCCAGATATACATCCCTTGATGGATCTGGAAGGGCCAGCCGTGTCTTCTTCTCTTCGATGGCCCCCTGCAGTGTAACGGAAACCTCATGGGCGAGTGCCGTCAGGTTTAGAGGCTCGAGGTTCAGAGGCATCTCCTGCTTCTCTATTTTGGAGAGGTTCAGAAGGTCCCTGATCAGGCGATCGAGCCGCTGGCTTTCATCGTGTATGATCTTGAGGAACTGCTGAGTGGTTTCTTCATCGGTCACTTCCCCGCTCATCAGCGTCTCGGAGAACCCCCTGACCGAAGTGACTGGTGTCTTCAATTCATGCGAGACATTGGCCACAAAGTCACTGCGCATCTTTTCAAGTCTCCTTATCTCCGTAATGTCATGGAGGACGATGATGACGCCACACTGCTGCCATCCTTGGCCATAGTAGGGGGCAAGGTGGGCATCCATGATGCGTTCATGCGGATAATAAGAGTGGACTTCTTCGTGGACCTTCTCATTGGTTTCAAAGACGGCATGTATATGCGGACTGAGGGCGAATCGTTCACCGACTTTCTCATAGGGCTGGCCGATCAGGTTATCCTTATGCTGGGAAAGGAACTTTTCCATCGATGCATTCATCAATGTGACCTTCCCGTCCTGGTTGACGAGCATGACACCACTCACCATATTAGAGATGATGCTCGTAAGCTGCTGTTCATTCTCCTCTATCTCCTTCATCTGGCTCTGCAGACTTGCAGCAAGCGCATTGATGGACTGGGAGAGGTCGCCGATTTCACCTTTTGCCTCCGTGCTCACCCGGCTGCTGTAGTCCTTCCTTCTCAGGCGGGAAGTGACATTCATGATGGTGTCGATCGGTCGTGTGATGCTCCTTGCAAGCATGGTGGTCGCAATGGCGGCCATCAGGAACATCAGACCAAGGGCAATAGACAGGCTGAACCTTAGCTGGTCCATGGCATCATCAATGATGCCTAGGGACAGGGAGCTCCTGACTGCTCCTACAGTCTCCCCTTCAGAAACGAGTGGCAGGGCGACATACATCATATTGAAGTCCTGCGTTGTACTGTGGCGTATCGATTCTCCGAATGTCTCATTCTGCTGAAGCACATCCTGTATTTCAGGACGGTCGAAATGATTGTTCATTTTTTCAGGGTCATTTTCGGAGTCGGCAAGTACGACACCTTCGGTATCCACAACTGTAAAGCGCATCTGAATCGGCTGCTCAAAGTTCTTGATGAGTTCTTGCAGCTGTTCACGTTCATCATAGCTTTCCGAGGCGCTGATGAGCTGTGTGACCATCTGTGCATTTTCGATGAGATGATCGCGGGTCACATCTGTATAGGCATTCTTCAGCAGTGCTGCAAGGATGAACCACAGGATGACGGTCAGGAGGAGAATCAGGATGAAGAAGGCGGATGCAATCCTGAACCATAGACGCTTCATTCTGAAGGAGCCTCGAGCTTGTAGCCGAACCCTCTGATGGTCCGGATGTAGACAGGACGTTTCGGATCAGCCTCGATCTTCTCGCGCAGATGACTTATATGGACATCAACGATCCGCGTATCCCCATCATAGTGGAAGTCCCAAACTCCATTCAGCAGCTGGTCGCGGCTCAGGACCTTGTTCTTATTGTTTGAAAGGTAGAGGAGCAGTTCGTACTCCTTTGGGGTCAGTACGAGCTGTTCGCCGCGGACATAGACATCGTAGGTGTCGGTATGTATTTCTAGTGTACCGAGCTTGATCACTGTAGCTGCATCGGCAGGGGGCTCCTGTATCTGGGTCCTGCGGAGAATCGCCTTGACGCGCGCCACCACCTCCCTTGGACTGAAAGGCTTCGTCATATAGTCATCGGCGCCGAGCTCCAGACCTAGAATTTTATCGAACTCTTCATCCTTTGCTGTGAGCATCAGGATGGGTGTCTCGACCTTTTCTTGCCTGAGTGTTTTGCAGACATCCATTCCATCCATTCCCGGTAGCATCAGATCCAGTACAATCAGGTCGGGCTTTTCAGTTAAAGAAAGATCCAACCCCTGTCGACCATCTTCCGCTGTAATCACTATGTATCCAGCCTTTTCCAAATTGAATTTTATCAATGTAACAATGGATGGCTCATCATCCACTACAAGGATCTTATGCACAGTAATTGCCCCTTCCGTATATATCAGGTTTTTTTAATGTTTTCATTTGTTGGAAAACCATTTTGAGTATATCATGTGGAACCTTTTTATCTGTACAGCTTAACTTTACAACCGACCAAGTGTTTACTGCCGCTCAAAATCTAAAAGACAATTGATATGTTCGAAATTTTCTCATACTGGAATCTGATGGTGTTTTTTCGCTTTTTACGATATGATGCTTTCTTTTTTGAAAAGCCTTGATCTATCTGTTTTTCCGACGCCACACTTCATAAGTGTGGGCATACTTATTTTTATCGTCCACTGGCCCCGCTTCACTTCGGATACACTCAAATTTCCCATAACCGAAGTCCTGCGGGAAATGCGTATCCCCTTTAAAATGTGCATGGATACGGGTGCGGTACAGGATGTCCACATCCTCTTCAAACATCTTAAACAGCGAGGCACCGCCGATGATGTATAGATCGTCACCATATTCTTTCCCGAGAGCTAAAGCGTCTTCCTTTGAATGGACCACCAGCGCTCCAGGCGCCTCGTAATCCTGGTTGCTTGTCAATACGATGTTGCGCCGCCCTGGGAGCGGCCTTTTTGGTATGGTCTCATAAGTTCTGCGCCCCATTACGATATCGCCTTGCAGTGTGACTTTCTTGAAAAAGGCCATATCCGCCGGCAGGTGCCACGGCAATTTGCCGTCTCTGCCGATGACTTTATCTTCATCCTCCGCCCATACATATGCAATCATGTCTTCCCATCCTTTCTTCTTCATATTCACCCGGTTATATTGGCCTTCGCAGGATTTTTAGGCTTATTCTTCTTCTGACGCATCTCCATCTTATCGCTGTAGCCCCATACATAGGTCAGACCAAAGGAGACGAAGAGTGTAATCGCAGTGACCAGGATCGCATACCAGAAATTGGCGGTGATGCCGTTCTCTGGGTCGATGAAAGAAGGCAGGCCAATCAGGGAACCGATGATGCTCCACATATTGATGCTGAATATACCGGTCAGGACACCTCCGACGGCACTTCCTATGCTGGCGCAGATGAAAGGTCTGCGGAAGCGCAGATTGATGCCGTATATTGCTGGTTCGGTAATGCCGCAGAAGGCTGAGAAAGCACCGGCATAACCGAGTTCCTTTATATTCTTCTTCTTCGATTTGACGGCTACTGCCAATGCGGCGCCTCCCTGCCCCACTATCGTCATGCTGATGATCGCGGAAAAGTAGCTGTAGCCGAGTGTCGCAAAATCATTGACGTAGACGGGGATGATTCCCCAATGCAGGCCGAAGACGACAAGTAATTGGTAGAAAGCATTGATCACTCCGCCGAAGAGTGGTGCATTGAGGCTGAGCAGAGCTTGCAGGCCATCCGCCAATAATGTTGAAAATCCGACCAGGATCGGCCCTGTAATGACCAGTGTCAATGCCCCGACTGTTCCAATGATGACAATCGGGATGAAGATGGCCTGGATATAGGCAGACACCCAACCCTTCAGCCAGTCCTCCATCTTCTTGACGAACCAGGCCGCCAGTATCATTGGAAAAATCGAGTAAGTATAAGTGACGAACGGGAAGTCGAATCCGCCCATCGTAAAGATATTCATGCCATCATTAGCTGCTTCAAGTATCGTCGGATGGATGATGAGACCGCCGATGACGGCAGTCAGCAGCGGGTTGCCATCGAGTCGTTTTGCAGCATTGAAGCCGACCAGTACAGGAAGGAAATAGAATACGGCATCCGCCATGGCATTGATGATGAGGTAAGCCGTTCCTGAATCAGTGATGAGGTTGGTGCTCGTCAATACCGCAAGCAGCCCCTTTATGATGCCTGCTGCGGCCAATATGTTGATGATCGGCATGACGGAACCGGTGATGATGCCGATGAAATTATTGACTGCACGCCCGATTTTATCCAGCCCTTTATCGTCTGAATGGTCTTCAGGCGACTCTTCCGGCAATCCATCATCTGCAGTCGAAAGGAACGGGCTGAGGGTCTTATAGATGTCATCCACTGCGGGCCCGACGATGATCTGATACTGCCCGCCTGCCTGCGCCACACCCATGACGCCTTCCAATTCTTCTATTGCTTCCGTGTCGGCAAGCGACTCGTCTTTCAAGTAGAAACGCAGCCGTGTGACGCAATGAATGACATTTTCGATATTACCCGTCCCACCGACCAGCTGAACAATCCTTTCAGCCAGAAATTGATGGTCTTTCTTCTTTTTCTTCATGGATACCCCTCTCCATCTGGTAGCAGATTATCTAATATTTTTGCAGCCTTGCTGATTCCACCATGCAATTAAGGTATGTACATGGTGGGATATATCTGCGTCTTGAAATTAAAGCGCCTCTCGAGCGGTCAACGTCGGGAGGTCCTTTTAGTGCGCCTTCTGCCTAAGCAACTTCGATACCGCCACAAATATAGCCACTGCACTCAGCATCAGACCCGTAATGAGCAGGGTGACATCAAGGTTTCTATACATTCCATCATTTTTAGTGTATATGGCAAAGAATGGCCATAGCGCTATAAGCGGATACAGCCAATCTTTGAAACGGAGTGCGATTGCCGTAATGATCAATGTGGCTGCCACGAGGATGATAATCGTCCATGGCAGTTCGCCCATGCCGAACAGTGTTCCAATATCGCTGCTGACGATAAGTGTGAAGATGTTGACCACCGTCGCAATCGTTACCCAGCTGTAATAGACTGAAATGGGTAGGCGATCAAACCAATGGTATCCTTTTTCAGTCAACAGCACATGCATCCTGGCCAATGTGAACAACACTGCACCAATGACGAGTACTGATGCAATCAGCAATTGCTGGGTGAAGACGACAATCCATAGGCCATTCAGCAGGAAGTTGGCGATCGGCCAGAATTTAAGTTTCCGAACTACTGAATCTTCCCACGATTTCTCGAAAAACAGGCGGATGAGCCATATCAGCATCAAAATGTAGATGACGCCCCATATTGAAAAGGCGTAGCCGGCCGGCTGGATGATTGTCTGATTGTCATTTGCCACAGCGCTTACGTTAGTCGCACTTAAGTAATTAAAAAACAGCATAAGCGCAAAGGCTGCTATATACCCTATGGTCCATTTTCTATGCTCTGACATTTGATCCACTCTCTTTCATCATAATATTCTTTACATACCCTAAAGCCTGCTCTATTATGCTCCTCGATGGGGATATGCCATCTAAAAGATGAAATGGATGATGATCAGAACGAACATGGAGATGCCAAGCCCGATATGAAGTTTCCTGATTTTAAGTCTTGGATCAATCAACAGCCGATACCATCCTGAGAGAACCAGACACAGCAGATTGAATGCTGCGATTGAACCAGTCAATATCTTCATATTGGACAAGTCGAATGTATAGTGATCGATGACCAGAAAACCATGCAGCAGGATGATGATCAAAGCGCCCGTCCCCACGTAGCGGTGATAGGGCCTGATGCGCTTGGAAAATTGAGCCAGGCGGATTTTCTTCTGCCGGTCGCCGATGTTGCGTATCGTCGAGAACACGGCATTGCGTGTCCAATTGAATAGGAACAACAAAAAACCTGTAAAACCAAGCAATATATGTAGATATGGTGTATTGGACGAGAACCCGGCTGCAACATTCCAGACCGCCCAGACCAATAATATAAAGTTAAATAGAAACCAGATGCTCATATGATTGCGCCCCGCTTTTTTCACTTATAGAAGGCACTCCCGACTAAGTTCCAGGCGTAGCCTCCCGCTGCCCCATCATACTGTTTTTGTAGGTCTATCAGCAAGTCTGATGGCCAATTTTAATACCATCGTTTCTAAAAGCCAGTCAGCAAAAAGATCCTCTGCGGTTATCCACAGAAGACCTTTTTCATGGGCTATGCTTTTTGATGATAAGCGAACTGGAGTTCGCGCACTTCTTCCGACAATGCTTCATCGGGCCCATCCACTTCAGCGTCAGGCAGTACCTCAGTGATGGACAGTTGTTTCAGAGGTCCAGGTTCCAAATCCATTTCCTGTTGCCATGTCTTCAGCTGCTTTGTGGAGCTTGCATATACGATGCGGCCAAGGCCGACAAGTCCGTGTGCCGAGGCACACATGGAGCAGTGTTCACCTGAAGTATAGACGGTCGCGTTGCTGCGGTCTTCCTCATTCAGATGTGAAGCCGCCCATCTTGCGATTTCAAATTCCGGATGGCGTGTGGCATCGCCGCCGGCAACCCTATTATGATCTTCAAACAGCACTTCTCCGTCTTTTGATACGAGGAGCGAACCGAATGGTGCATCCCCTTTATCCAGTGCAGTCCGCGCGAGTTCTACGCACCGTTTCAAATGATTTCTATCTGTCTCAGTAATCACATGACCACCCTTTCTCAGAATGTACTCTACAGGCAATGATACATATCCCGCCGCCTGCTTTCAAAAATGGGGACTGCCTGCCTGATGCGTGCCACTTCCTGTGAATCGATGCGTCCACTGACCACAGCTTCAGCCTGCCCTTTTGCTTCGCTGATGACTTCACCCCAAGGATCTGCCATCAGCGATCGCCCTGCGAAAATCTGGCCTCCTATATCACCATACGTATTCACCCCGATGATGTAGCACTGGTTTTCGATCGCCCGTGCCGACAGGAGGGTTTCCCAATGCTTTCTTCGTGCCATCGGCCATTCGGCTGGAACAAAGATGATGGAAGCCCCTTTCAATGCCAGATCCCTGAAAAGCTCCGGGAATCTGAGGTCATAGCAGATCACCATACCGCATCTGCTCCCATCGAGCATGAACGTCTCCACTTTACTGTCTCCTGCCGCAAGGTATCTGGGTTCATCAAGCATCGGCACAAGATGCACCTTTGAGTATTCATACACAAGCGTCCCTTCACGGTCGACGACGAAGGCGGTGTTGTAGACCTTATCCGGATCTTCCTTTATGTTGGCGACGGATCCTGCTACTATATTGACATCATATTGCTGTGCCAATTCCGCTATGAACGATAGTGCCGGTTCAAGGTCATGACAGGCATGCTCCGCTATATTTTCCAGGTCATACCCCGATGTCCACATTTCAGGCAAGACGACGACATCCGTCTCTTCAAGTTTTGCATGTTCGAACTGTGCGCGCACCTTGTTGAGATTACCTTGGAAATCGCCAAATTTCACTTGATACTGCAAAGCTTTTATTTTAATATTCCTCACTCCTCCACTCCGTATGGTGTAATGTCTGTGAGATGCCGATGATCGTCAAAATCAACTTGTCAGAATCATTCTACTTCTCCCTAAAGTATATGGGACATGCCGGGCACTTGCAATTAACGATGGCAAGTCCAGCGCTTTCACGTTATCCTTATAATTAAAAAGAGGTGGGCACATGATTGAGGTAAGGCAGGATAAAAATTTACGGCAACACGACCTTGAGCAGCTCTATATGGCGAAGGGGCAATCCAGATATGAATCGCGATTCGGTGAACTCCATAAAGCAGTCACTGCATCTGATTATCTCATCACTGCATGGGCGGATGAACAGTTGGTTGGTATTCTACGTTCTTCCGGAGATGGGGCTTTTACGCAATACATATCCGACTTCATCGTCCACCCGGATTTCCGTTCACAGGGCATCGCTTCATCCCTGATGGATACTTACCTTGAAGCTGTCGCACATGTTGATGAAATCTATCTGTTCTTTCAAAATAGCGGGCCCAAAACCTTTACTGGAACGTGGCTTGCCTACAGAGGGTTTTCCGAAATAAAAGGGGGATCCGTCCCCTTCATCTACCTTCGCAAGAAAGCATAAAAAATCCCGCTTATCTTTAAGCGGGATTTTGGTTTTATATGAAATAGTTGCCGAGGACGCTGTTGACGTCGTGCACCACCACAAATGCATTCTCATCATAGTGCTTGATGAGGCGCTTGACGCGGGGCAGCTGGTTCTTGTTGATGATGACATACAATATATCCTTATCTGCTTGGGTATAGAAGCCACGTCCCTCCATGATGGTTACGCCCCGCCTGATTTCACTGTTGATCATCTTTCCGAGGCGATCCGGGTGGTCGGAAATGATGGTGATCGCTTTTTTGGGGTTCATACCCTCGATGATGAAGTCCATCACCTTCATACCAATGTAGAGTGCAATGACAGTCAAGAGGACCTGCTCGAGCGTCATGACGGTCAGACCGATTGTAATGACGACCAGGTCAAAGAACAGCAGGGCATAGGAGACGTTGATATCCATGTATTTATTGACGAGACGCGCCAATATCGTCGTACCGGCAGTGGTTGCACCGATGCGGATGACCAGACCGATGCCGAGACCGACGAACAGTCCGCCAAAAACGGTGTTGATCAATATCTGGTCAGTCTGGATCTGCCAGTCTTCGGTCAGCCATAAAAATAAGGACGTCAATATGACCACGACGATTGTATAGTACATGGAACGCCTGCTTAAGAATTTGAAACCCACTACAAGTAAGACTGCATTCATAAGGAAGTTCGAGATTGCCGGTGAAATATCAAATGCATAATATAGGATGACTGCAAGCCCAGTGACGCCCCCTTCGCCGAGATTCCCGGCGATCATGAAGGTATTGACGCCGATGGCGAAAAGGAATGATCCGACGATGATTGTCACGATATTGATCAATGTCTGTTGGGTGATCCTTGAACTGACCGGTAATCTCCGCTTTTCAAAATTCATGTTCTTAAGTTTCTCTCTGATTTTCACAATAATAATCCTCCTCCTAGCCCATATTCCTCTTGGGTGCATTGCGCTTTGGAAAGCATTTATTCAAACTATCGTATGTGGCCTCTACTCTGCATAGGCCTCTGGCACGTTGACTCTGAGGCATCCTTGAAGCAATCTGATATCCATCGCTTCAAATTCATGCGGGTCCCCGTCAATATCCATCGTTTCAAGACGGTCTGTATCCAGATGGAGTGTTTCCGCCTTCATGTAATGCACATTTTTGTGCTCGGCAATCGTCCCCCTGAAAGCTGCAATGATGATTTCAATGATTGCCTTCGGATGCGATGGCGTGATGTTGAGGATATGCAGATGGCGGTCGTCGATGCTTGCGTGCGGCAGCAATTTTTCAAAGCTGCCGACGGATGAGGTGTTCGCTACAATCGTCAATATGGAATCACTCATCACCTTTTCCGATTCCGTTTCGATTTTCACACGATATGCCTTCATTGTGACGAGCGCACGTAATCCGGCATAGAGATAGGCGAAGATGCTGAAGCGATTCTTAGCGGTCGAGCCTACACGGGTGAAAGATTCCATAAAATCACCGAGCGCGATCAAATAGGCGATATGGCGGTCATTGCCCTTGATGACATCCGCTTCTATAGTCTTTTGGGGGGATCTCAGGTTATTTATGGCGGTATCCATGTCAAGCGGCAGACCTAGTGCGCGGGTGTAATCGTTGACGGTCCCTGCCGGCAGGATGGAAAGCGGTGCATCTGACCCACTCTCCACCATGCCATCGATGATTTCACCAATCGTACCATCGCCGCCTGCTGACACAATCAGATCGACATCTGATACAGCCATCGCGATTTCCTTTGCGTCCGCTCCATCCGTGTAGTGGATGTCGACTTTATAGCCCTGACTGTTCAATGCATCGAGCACCCGGTATTCAATGGGCGGTTTCTTTTTTTTACCCGAGTTTTTATTGATGATGACTGCGGCTTTTTTCATATATTACTCCAATCCGGCCATTACAGCCCGTTTGATTGCCTATGGTAATCAATATATATGATAGGGTAAAAAGATAAGCGGCGCAATGACCAATGCTCGCATTATTTTTTATGTAGTGACTGGCACGTTGCTCAATCGTTAGGACCATTGCAGAGTATCTTAAAAAGGACGGCTCCACACCGTCCCTTCTTGCGTTATATCGTTTGAATCTTTTTAGATGCTTCCTTCAGCCACATGTCCAACGACCCAATTTTTATTTGCTCAAAATTGATATGCAGCTAGAAAATATTTTTCACCAGAGAAAGAAAAAGAGCGTCTGCCCGTTTCATTTTCATAGAGGATGAATACCCCAAGGCCAATATATATGAGCGCCATAATCCATGTACCGTACTTTTCTATTGTTTCTCCAACCAGGTCGGTATGTGCTATGCCATGCGCAGTGAAGGCCAGCAGAAAGATGAAAATGAGGAACACCATTAGAGAGACAGCCAGACCGCCTGCATCGATCGTCACAAAATATGGAACGAACAACCCGGTATTATCAGCGCCACAGCTTCCGATTATGATCATCACTACTTTTCCTGTTAACCTGTCCATCCCCTTCTTATCTAAATGCGCTGTTGGCTCCGCCTCATCGGGATCACCCGCCAGCAAGACCTTTACCCCGAAGTATATCGGTATGAGTCCAAGCAGCCCCAAAATCCATTTTTCAGGTATGAAACCGAGCATATAGGCTAAGATGAGACTGACCATGATCAGTATCAATGAACCCACATACTGGCCGATATAGATTTGTCTGATCTGCCTATCCGTCTCTGCCCTGGCAAAAAAGATCAGCAGTATTGCGATCAGATCGATGGCGGTAGCCACGTATAAAACCGCGGCCGTCAATACTGTCTGCAGCATGGAAGCACGCCTTCCTTAATCCCATATACCCAGTTGACCGTTGAAACATCCACCCTGTTCCTGGCATGAAAGAAACCCCGGGCATTGCCCGGGGCTTACGTCTAATTTAATATATTCTTATGGACGACGCCCTCTTTGGCTACGACCGTCACCTTGCTGTTATCCTTCAGCAATCCGATGTCTTCCAGCGGATTATCTTCCACCAGGATGAAGTCAGCTACAAAGTCTTCTTTGATCAGGCCGATGTCCGGATATCCCATACACTCTGCCGCCGTCTTCGTCGAAGCGACGATCGCATCCATCGGTGTCATGCCACACTCGACCATGAGCTCGAGCTCCCTTAGGTTAGTGCCATGCTTGAACACTCCAGCATCAGTGCCCATTGCGATTTTGACGCCTGCTTTATAGGCACGTGTAAAGCTTTCCTTATGGTATTCAATGACTTCCTCCGATTTTTCAATGGCTGTCTTCGGCATCCCCAGCTCTTCGGCGAACTCGAGGACGGAAACCGGCGCCAACAGCGTGGGGACAAGATAGGTGCCCTGGTCCTTCATCAATCCACACACCTCGTCATCCAGGAAGATGCCGTGCTCAATGGAGTGGATGCCCGCTTCCACACATTGCCTGACACCTTCTAAGCCCTGGGCATGGGCCATGACCTTCACACCATTCCTGAACTTCGCCTCTTCGACGATGACCTTCAACTCCTCAAGTGAAAACTGGGTGAATTTCGGGTGGTCCGTCGGGCTCGATACACCACCCGTGGCATGGACTTTAATGATATCCGCCCCAGCCCTCAACATTTCACGCGTCTTCTTCCTGACTTCCTCCACCCCGTCACAGATACCTGCCGGCATGCCGGGGTGTGGTTGGAACAGGTCTGTATTGATGCCTGAATAGTTGTAGCCGTCCCCATGTCCTCCTGTGATGGTCAGGGCGTTCACGCTGATCTGCATGCGCGGCCCAGCCACCAATCCATCATCTATGGCGCGCTTTAGACCGAGGTCACTGCCGAGTGCATCTCTCACTGTAGTGACACCGGCATCAAGCGTACGTTTCAAGTACCCCATTGCCTGGTAGAAGTTATAGGAAAATGGCGTGACCAGCCGTTCTTCCATCGGCTTGAACTCTGTCATCATATGGACATGCGTATCGATCATGCCCGGCAGCATGTATCGCCCACCGCCTTCTATGATTTCCGCATCCTTCACTTCCGCATCCGCATTGACTGCGCTGAACCGGCCGTCTTCCACCAGAACATTTACATTTTCGATTACTTCAGAACCTGTACCATCGATCAGATTAATATTTTTTATAAATAGTTTACTCATTATCTACACTCCTGCTTTAATATTTTAGATTAGACTCATGACGAATGTGGCAATGAATATGGACGCTGTCGTAACGGTGATGAATCCACCGATCAACATCGGCGTGACCAGCTCCTGGAATAGTCTATTCTGATCTTCTATGTTGTTCGTTTCACTGCGGGCGACTTCTTCGCAGATCAGATAGTCCCCCGGAAAACCGATCAAGGCAGTCAATGCGACCGGCACACCCTTATATGGATGCCATCCGACAAGCTTCGAAGCAAGGAACCCCCCACCGATGATGCCGATGATGCCAAGCCCTAAGATCATGGCGACCGCCGGGATGTTGGTGACGACATCCTGCGGGGTGATGCCCCCCATTGTGCCGATGATGACGAATATCAGCGCCACCATCATAAAGCTGAACGAGTTCGCGGATTCAAGCGCACTTTTCGGCAACAGATTGAAATTCAATGCCAGGATACCGAACAGTAGACAGAACAATGTATAGTGGATGCCTGTCAGGTCGCCGATGATGACGCCAAGCATCCCCAACAGGAAAATGACAAACAGCTTGATTGTGTTATTCTTCATCAGACTGAACCGCGAAATACCGCGAGGTTCTTCAAACCCAATACTTTTCTCCTGCATTGCCCATTCCCCAGCCATGAATGTGCGGCCATACCGTTTCATGAAAGCCGTGGCAAGGGGCATCCCGATGACCCCTTGGAAGGATTGGACGAGTACTGGTACAACAATCAGGCTGGATAATCCGAGATTCGTCAATGTCTCGTTTGTAATCAGAAGTGCCACGACCCCACCCGAAACGGGACCGACGCCACTTGCTGCAGTTTCAAAGTCAAACACCAACGTAACAAGATCCAATATAAGCACCAAGGCTCCGACCAACCCGGAAAGGGCGATTATTACAGCACGCCATTGCTTCTTCAGAACCGAAAAGCGCATCAAAGTTCCCATATGTACAATCAGTGGTCCGATGAGTATCGCACCTAAAGCCGGCAAGGTTGATAATTCCAGTATGTTTTCCGGAAATACACCAATCCATGTCAAAATCAAAAATCCCAGCATCGCCGTCATCAACATCGGTATACGAGCCCGCGTCAAGACGGAGATCACTTCTCCTAAAGCGATTAAAGCAAACAACATGACGGTCGCAACTATCGGTTCTTCCATCATAACCTCTCACCCCTTACTCCTCTTTGAAAGTAGTATACGGGGTAACTTGGATAAATTAAACTCTATTTTCAGAAAAAACAGCTAATTCTGACAATGAATACGTTTTCATAAATAAAGAGAGGGGATTACCCCTCCCAAAAGATTCATTCAAACGCGTCACGGGCGATGCCAAGCGACCGGAGCATGGCAGTTTTCTTATAATGATGGTCCTCGAACTTCTCCAGAATATCAGAGACGACCTCGACCCCTTCGACGATATAGTCGCCCTTATTCAGCATGATGCACTCGGCGCGCGAACCGGCGACCACATCCGACATTTCGGAACGGGTCGGAATACCGGTCTTGACGAGGGACTCCACCACTTGAGTCGCCCATATGACGGGGACGTGGGCCGCTTCGCAGATCCACAGGAGCTCCTCCTGCACTTCACTCAGCCGCTCGTAGCCGATTTCAACCGCAAGGTCCCCCCGCGCGAGCATGACACCGAATGGCCGGGCCCCTGCCGCTTTCTGTATGATTTCAGGCAGATTCCGTATGCCTTCCGGGGTCTCGATCTTCGCGACTGATGGCAGTTTGCGGCGCTCGCCTTCAAGTCTTGAATCCAAGGCTTCTTCTATCATTTCGATGTCTCCAGCGTCCTTGATGAATGAAAACGCGATGACATCTGCATGTTGCGCAGCAAAATCAAGATCCCTCTCATCCTTCTTCGTCAGGACCGGCAGCTTGAAATCAAGATCCGGCAGATTGATGCCTTTCTCCGTCTTGACTTTGACACCGCCTTCTTTGACCGTCCGCTCCACCTCACAGATGACCCCGTCATCCAGAATATCGGTCGCCACTGCCTCAATGTGCCCGTCATCGATCTTGATCTTCTGGCCCCGCTCGATTTTACTGATGACTTCAGGGACGGAAGTATTGAGCGCAATCTCAATCCCTTTAGGCAGCGTCATGGCAGTCTTGACCGATAACAGAAAACGTTCGCCCTCCTTCAGTTTCGGATTCCGTTTTGAAGTCAGCAGATGTCTGGTGCGTATTTTCGGTCCACTTATATCCATCAGAATGCGGCATTGTCTGCCGGTCTCCTCCTCGGCACGCTGGATATGTTCAATCATGCCGAGCCACCCATCTTCTTCGTCGTGTGCACAGTTGATGCGTGCCATATCCATACCGGCTTCAACCAGGCTCAGCACAAGCCCATAATCATCTCCCGCCTGGGAAGGCATCGTCACAAGTATGCGGGTGTCCCGTTCCCCGACTTCTCCGAACAGCTGAGCGGTATTTTCCTTCAGTGCCTGGTTGCGCTCCAAAAGCGAGGAAGATGTCCGGTAGTCGATATCGCCGACATCTCGATCGGCAATGAATCCGAGCGTCCGTACGACCGCATTAAGCGTGCCCATCACATCGGCCTCCAATCTGCCTAGGGAAGAGACGCCCCATGGTATGAGCGAGTGTTGGAGCGTGCGCCTGTCATGCTTCCTGAATGCCATATAATAGGCAAGATTGCGGGCGCTCATCTCATATTCTGGACGCATCGATGCTGTACGCCATCTATCAAAAAGGGACTCCCCTTCTTCTTTGACCTGTGTGCGGATCGCCATCACTTCTTCCAATAATGATTGTGCCTTGCTCCTGTCCATCCTCATCACCTCTCCATTATTGATCCATGTTACCTGTATACCCATCAATGGACATAAAAATGCTTCCCCGGCAGATTCCGGAGGAAGCATTAAATACCACGTTTAAAAAACAGATGCAGGAGTTCAAAGAAGCCGATATGAAAAATGACCCATAACAAAAACCCGATATGCCCCTCCAAATTGATGGACTGGACTGCCGCCTGAGGCAATATGAAGTAGAGCACTACTGTAGAAGCCCAGGCTGTCACCATAGCCGGCATGTAGAGGGACGGCCGGTATATATGGAAACCTTTCAGAACGGTCGCGAGAACGATGGAGACAACGAGATGAATTGCTGTCTCCACTAACAGATGCAGTTCACCATCATATACGAAATCAATGTTCAACAACAGTGTCATCAATTCTATCTCCGCACTGTACTCGACATAGGCGCATACAAGAAAAAGCAGAACGCCTGACGCGATGCCTGCAACCAAACCTGAAACAATAATTTTCTTCATGGTCAATGTCCTCTAATTTATAAAATTAAATCAATTCGACATCTCCATTGTAGCACAGCACACCTACGATTTTAAGACTGGCAATTGAAGCCGAACCGATATATGATGAATGTCGAGATAAAGGAGGGTTTTCTTGAAAAATCTATCATTTGAAGAAGAAGCGCACCACCTCACCTTCATCACCAGCTTCCTGAAGGTCTTCCATGCCGACCTGAAAAGGAGACAGGATACGGTGTCACAAGGCATACTCGACACACGCCAGGACATCAACGAGAATATATCCAACGTTGTTGATTTCGCTGACGGCAACGTCATGGAATTCGTCCAGATGCTGCCTGAAATCAGAAGGACCGAGATGAACTTCAACTATATCCATACAATGCTTGAACGCACCAGACGGATGCTGCCGAAGCCGTACTTCGGAAAAATCGTCGTCGATGGGGAGCCGCTCTACATCGGCACCGGCACCATCAAGGACCGCGATGACGACATATTGATATACGACTGGCGCACGCCTGTTGCAGGCCTGTTCTATGAAAATACGACCGGGGAACTCGACTATATCATCCCGGACGGAAGCCGGATCGATGCGACTGTCACGGAACGCCGCCAGTTCATCATAGAAGATGGTACGCTGGTCAACATGTTCGACAGCGATATGTATATCGGAGATGAAATACTGCAGCAGATGATCACCGATTCCTCGCAGTCCAAACTGAAGAATATCGTCTCCACCATCCAGCAGGAGCAAAATGATGTCATCCGCCTGCCGCTATCGCAGGACACCCTCGTCTATGGCCCCCCGGGGAGCGGCAAGACTTCCCTTGCGATGCAGCGGATCGCCTTTTTGCTCTATCAGCACAAGGGCAAGCTCGACCCCGGTAACATCCTTCTCGTATCACCCAATGAAGTGTTCAATGATTACCTCTCCGATGTACTGCCTGAACTGGGCGAGAATCATGTGAAGAACATGACGTTCTATCGCCTCATCAGCCGCTTCCCGTATTTTGGCGGCCGCCGGTTCGAGACGGTCTACGAAAACATCAGACGGTTAAGGGAGACCGACCAGGGTCATGACATCTATGCCTATAAGAACTCCCTCCACTACTTTGAATCGCTGCACCGCTTCATGAACCGTCTTCATGAGACAGGCATGGAATTCCGTGAACTGAAGGGTGAAGACGGCATCTTCTTCACAAAAGAGCAGCTACAGCACCTTTTCTATAACGAGTTGGGGCATCATCCGATCAGCCGCCGCCTGTCGCTGATCCGCGAGCGGCTTTTGAACCTCTACACGGAAAGGGTGGCAAGCCTGACGAACGAGCGGTTTGAGACATTGCTTTCTGACAACCAGTACATCGGTGAACGCCACGAACTTAAGAACGAGGCACACCAGCATGCCAAAGCCCAGCTTAAAACTGTGCATCGCCAAATTTCACTCTACCGCTTCGTCCACTTCGAGAAGTTGTACGTCAACTCCATCGGAGAAAAGGCATTCCGCAATCCGACGATCCAATCGATCAAGGAAAACCATTTCAAATATGAAGATATCGCACCACTGCTCTATATGTTCATCCGCCTGCTCGGCCGCGCCGATAGAAAAATCCAGCATGTTCTTGTAGACGAAGTGCAGGACTATTCGAATATCCAGTACTATGTCCTCCGCCATTTCTATAGGAATGCCACATTCACGAGCCTCGGCGACCCGAACCAGCAGATCCATCCCGGACGTAAAGATGCGCTCGTCGCCAAGAATCATGTCAAGAAGGCACTTGAACGGTCATATCGTTCGACCAATCAGATCAATGCCTTCTTGAACACTCTCATACCAGATTCCATACAGTCGGCCTCAATCGACGGTGCGCCCGTCCACCATGTCGAGACGACGGATGAACTCGCGAGCGTCCGCAGCATCCTGCAGTCGGCATCACATCCTCAAGTCGCCATCATCACCCCTTCCAGGGAATCGGCGGATGCATGGTTCGAACAGTTGAAGGATGATTTCCCGGACCTTAAAAACCTCGGGGAGACGGATACCCTCTATAACCAGTCGTTCATCATCCTGCCGTACTATCTATCGAAGGGATTCGAATATAATACGGTGATTCTGACGGATGCTTCAAGCTATAAAGATTCAGTGCACATCCTCTATGTCCTCGCGTCACGGGCGACACGGCACTTATATCTGATGAATTCCGACTAATACAATAAGAATTTAGTAATTCCTACTTTACAAGTAGGGATTACTCGTTTATGATGATACTATTCATATCGAAAGGGGTTCCCTCAATTGAATCTATTATTGGTCATCATAAATCTTGTTGTATTTCTATCACTGATCGGGGCTTTGGTCATACTGAAGCAAAGAAAAGTGAAATTCTCCTATCGCGTGATGCTCGGCCTGTTGGTCGGCCTCGTATTCGGCGCCGCCCTGCAGCTCATCTATGGCACTGAAAATATAGTCATCACCCATACGATGGACTGGGTCGCGATTGTCGGCAGCGGGTTCGTCAGACTGCTCCAGATGATCGTCATGCCGCTTGTATTCATCTCCATACTTGGTGCATTCGCCAAAATGGATATGAAGGAGAAATTCCTTAAATCAGGCATCAAAATCATTGCGATACTGCTCGGTACAACAGCAATAGCTGCCACTATCGGCGTCTCTGCTGCGCTCATCTTCGATTTGGACGCATCCAACTTCAACCTTGGCGAAGAAGAGAATGACCGTTCCATCGCACTCGAATCGACTGCGTCAGAAATTGAAGGGCAGACGTTGCCAGAACAACTGTTGTCCCTGCTGCCTGCCAATCCTTTCCTTGATTTCACAGGAGAGCGCGCGACTTCCACTATCGCAGTTGTATTTTTCGCCGTATTCATGGGCGTCAGCCTCATCCGCCTTATGGACCGGGATCAGGAAAACGGTGAGAAGATACGCAGCGGCATCATCGCCGTCAATGGATGGGTCATGCAGCTCGTAAAAATCATCATCGCATTGACGCCTTATGGTGTATTGGCATTGATGACATCCACCGTCGCCACTTCAGACTTCGCCGCAATATACGATCTGGGAGTGTTCGTCGTCGCTTCCTATGCGGCACTCATTACAATGTACCTGGTCCACCTTGGCCTGATTGCCTTGACGGGACTCAACCCTGTACAATATTTGAAGAAGACGCTCGAGACTCTGATTTTCGCCTTCACTTCACGTTCAAGTGCGGGCACCTTGCCGCTTAATATACAGACCCAGCGGACACGCCTCGGTGTCCCGGCGAGCGTTGCGAACTTTTCCGGCAGCTTCGGCCTATCCATTGGGCAGAACGGTTGTGCCGGGGTATATCCGGCAATGCTCGGCATCATGATTGCACCGGCAGCAGGGGTTGAAATCAACGCGCAGTTCATCGTGACACTGATCGCCGTTACGGTAATCGCCTCACTCGGCATCGCTGGTGTCGGTGGTGGTGCGACATTTGCCGCCATCATTGTATTGTCGACGATGAACCTGCCGATCGCCCTTGCCGCGGTCCTGATTTCCATCGAGCCGCTTATCGACATGGGCAGAACGGCACTCAACGTCAGTGGTTCCATGACAGCCGGCACCATCACCGCCCAGACGAATGGCTCATTGGACAAAGATATCTTCGATGATCCGCACCTCGATGAATTGACTGCGGAGACTTAAGAAGCACCAGTCATCACAATGCTTCAACATCTAAAATAAGTCCGTAGTTCCAAAGAAATCCCCCCGACCGTGCCGGTCGGGGGGATTTGTACTGCTTAAGGCTTTTGTGCAAGCCCTGATCGGTTTCGAGTTCTGATCTTATATATACGCCATAATCAGCTCAAATGTATTCCTTATGGCCTCCGTATGTGTACGTTCCATGCCATGACTGCTTGCAACGCCTGGTCCGATGAGTGCACCTTTGATGTTTGCGCCGGCGCGTAGGGCTGCAGATGCGTCACTGCCGTACATCGGATAAATATCAACGGCATAGTTGAGCTCCTTACGTTTTGCATGATTGATCAGATCTGTAGTCATACCGTAATCGTAGGGGCCGGAGGAGTCTTTGGCGCAGATGGACGCATCGAACTCTGTACATTCAAGGTCCAGCCCAATGCATCCCATATCGACTGCGAGAAGTTCTGTGATGTCTTCTGGTATCCATGACGCCCCATGACCGACTTCCTCATAGGTGGAGAAGATGAATTTCAGATTTGTGGCAGGCAGAATATCTTCTGTCTTCAGGGCCTTCAGTACACTGACCAGGATGGCGACAGATGCTTTATCATCTAGGAACCTGGATTTTACAAACCCTGAATCGGTGACGACGACTTTCGGATCATAGGCAATGATGTCCCCGTTCTGGATACCCAATCCCTTTACATCTTCTTTACTGCTCACACGCTCATCCAGCTTTACAATGAGATTATCGATATCACGCTCTTTAGTCGCTGCATCTTTGTAGACATGGATCGATGGCGACTTGGATAGGATTGTCCCTGTAAACACTTTGTCATCACGTGTGATGATATCGCAGTATTCACCATCAAGTGTCGGTGTGAGCGGTCCGCCGATCTTGGTCAGGGACAGTGTACCGTCATCATTGATTGAACGCACCATCAGGCCGAGTGTATCGATATGGGCACTGAGCCCGCGGGTGCGTTTTGTGTCCTGACCTGCCACACTGACGATCAGATTGCCTTTCGGCGTTGTCTCCGTATCATAGCCCACTTCTTCAAGCGTCTCACGCACGTAGTCCACCGCATGCTTCGTATACCCCGACGGGCTGTTGATCGACAGCAGTTCTGTCAAAAAGGAAATTGTCTCTTCTTTTTTAAACATATGATCATGTATGAACAAAATTCAATTTGTCCATATCCTCCCCTCCATATTCTATAAAACTTCAACAATTAGAATTTTACCATATTCCTAACCTCTGGGTTGAGGGAATAAAAAACATGGATCCATCAATCTATTCCTAGTCTAATACCGTCACCTGCACCATGTCCTTTATATCTTCAACTCCTTTATGGAAAACGTTTCATGTACACCATCAAGTCCTTTGATATAATGAAGTAAACTAAAGGAGAGTTTCCATGAAATCAATCGCTCCATTCCTCACGTTCCAAGGCAGTGCCGAAGCGGCCATGCGCTACTATGAAGAAACATTCAAGGATGCACACATACGCATGCTGACCCACTATGGGGAAGATACCCCTGAAATGGCCGGCAAAGTGATGCAGGGTGCCATCCAGATACAGGGCCAACTGATCATGGTGATGGACAGCCAGACACCTGCAGAATTCACATTCACTCCCAGCATGTCATTCTTCATCGAATGCATGTCCTCTGATGAAATCAACCTCTACTACAGAAAGCTCAAAAAGAAAGGCGCCATACACATGCCTTTGGATGAATACGGATTTTCGAGGCAATTCGCCTGGATACAGGATCAGTTTGGCGTCACATGGCAGCTCAATCTATCATGATGAATACAAAAAAGGCCGTCCCTCTTCTTATCAGGGACGACCTTTTTTGTATTATTATGCAGTTATTCTAGTCAGAAATCTAGTAAAGATTGATCTTTTAGTGCGTGGTTCCTTCTCTTCTTCCTTTTCAGCAAGGTGAGAATAGCTTTCAGCTATTTTCTTGTACTCTTCAAGGCGAAGTTCGGCAGTAATGCGATCAGTTGAGAACATTAAAAATTCCTCCTGTAAATTTGTAATATAATTTATATATAAATATTTAATTATCTTTCTTTATGTATATAATATACCATTATATCAGTACTTTATCAAGTATATTGTGATGTTTTTACCAAAATAAATCTATTGATAATTTTTAAACAATTCTAATAAAATTTTAAAAATATGTAATATAATTTCATTAATATTACGTTAATAGATACCTTATGCCTTAATTTGAATCATTATGCATATGCAATCGGTTTCTTTGCGGATAAATGCATTGAACTGGTATTTTCTGAATATAGATTATCTTAGGGACATTTATGCAGCGTGAAAAAAAGAATTTTCCTCGCGGACACTCCCCCTCTTCCATTGGAATTATGCATTGAATTCACAACTTGCATAATAAAAACGGATCAGGCCTTATGCCTGATCCGTCTGGTACGTCATATCGATATGGGGGATGCCATCTTCCAGATGCACTTCCGAAGTCTTCTTGAAGCCGAACTGCTGATAGAACCTTTCCAAGTGGGCCTGGCCATGCAGATAGACCTTCTCACCTGGGTGCACCTTTCCTACATAGTGCATCGCCTGTTCCATCAACGCTTTACCGAGCCCTTTTTTCCTATGGTCTTTCCTGACGATGACCCGACCGATCGCAATCGGTTTCCCCGGCACAATCCTCAAATAGGCTGCGATGCCCGATTCATCCTTCTTATAGATATGGGTGCATTCCGGATCTCTGCCATCCACTTCCTGATAGGGGCATTCCTGTTCGACGACGAACACGGAAGTCCTCAAGCGGTATATCTCCTCCAGTGTCGCGACATCCAATTCCTCAAACGATCTAACCTGCCACATGCCTTTCCCTCCCTGCTATCATCCATAAAACAAAAGCGATGCATTCATCAGTCATTTTTTATATTTTTATTCTTTAGTATGGCGACACTGAGTATATGGGGAATCGTGTGTACCGTATCAGGGAAGTGTTCTTCCAGGTATGAGGCTACCCGCGCCAATGTGTTCTTCCGCTGCTTCTCCTTCATGCCTGCCACCCAAGATACAGAGGACAGTCTGCCGATCCACTCTTCATTGGTGAACTTTACATCGTAATCAATCTTGAACAATTCCATCAGGTCAAAACGTGAAGTTTTCCATTCCTCAAACCACTCAACCGGAAAACTGTTGATCATCTGAGTCGTATTGTCTTTTGTGCCTGCTGGCCGGATTTGTCTATCTGGCGAGTAGTTCTGTATCGTCTTCATCGATTCTTTGACGATTTTGGATGCGGAGGTGAACCCTGAATCCATGATGATCAGATACCCACCGGGCTTCAGGATTCGTTGCACTTCCTTAATCGTCGCTTCCCGGTCGAACCAATGCCAGGCGCGCATGACTGTAACGATATCGTAGTTTTCTTCGATCAATCCCGTATCTTCAGCATACCCTTCCCTGAAGACGACTTCCAGCTCATCTCCAATATGTTTCCGTCCAGCTTCAATCAGTTCAGGGGAAGGCTCCACAGCATCGATCACGGCGCCTCGTGCGCTGAGCATTTTGCTGAGTAGACCGGGACCCGCTCCAAGCTCTGCCACTTTGCTGCCTGAAATGGCGACTTCACGCATTTCCAATTCAGGTATCAGACGTTCTGGGATATCATTTCTATACTTAAGGTAATTGTCCGCTACATTGCCAAAATCGACTTTCATTTCTTTACCCCCATACGAAGATATGATTGATAAATGGACCCATTTCAAACTCTAGTTTCCATTTAAGATTAAGTATAACATGATAAGGGTAAATCAAATAGAAAGGAGAGGATATCATTATGAGTAAATCAGTATTGATCATCGTGACCAACCATGGGACGATAAACAACGACGACAGCAGACCGACAGGACTATGGCTGAGCGAAGCGGCTGAACCGTATCATGTCTTCCAGGGAGCAGGCTATAGAGTGGATTTCGCATCTCCAAAAGGTGGCGCAGTACCGCTCGATCCAAATTCCCTGGAAGATGGACAGGACGAGAACGAGAAAGACATCATCAAACTGCTTCAGGACACTAAACGTGTCAAGGACATGGTCTATGAAGGCTACGATGCAATCTTCTTCGCCGGAGGGCACGGCACAATGTACGACTTCCCTGGGCAGGCGGATATTCAGAATATCCTTGCGTTCTTCAAAGATGACGGCCGCACGATTGCAGCAGTCTGCCACGGCCCTGCAGCATTTGCAGATGCCAAGACTAAAGATGGCAAATATGTGGTCGATGGCGTCAAACTCACAGGTTTCACAAATGAAGAAGAGAAAGCCATGAAACTCTACGACGATATGCCCTTTGCACTCCAATCCAAGTTGGAGGAAAACGGCGCAGGATTCGTAGTTGGGGAAGCAATGGAGGAACATGTCGTAAAAGATGGCCAATTCATCACAGGACAAAATCCAGCTTCAGCTGAAGCTGCTGCCCAGGCAGTTATAGATAAACTCGGAAAATAATATTTGCACACCGGCCTTTTAAGGCCGGCTTTTTTTATCTTCTGAACCTCTGATACCATCAGACAAAAAAGACCGGCATCCAAATGGATGTCGGCCCTTCAATATCTTATTGGACTATTTTAGGATACGCCCCTGTTGTCCAGTACACGCTTCATCTCCTGCATTTTACCTACGTGCATCGCTTCATGGAGTGCAACAAATCCAACCTGTTCATAACGCTTGGTCATGCCCATGAACTCGCGTGGAAGATCCTCCTGAAGCACTTCTTCTTCTACATCTTCAAGACGTGCCATGTGACCGCGCAGTAATGCTTCGATCTCTTTGGTATCTGGTGTATCATCGTCGAAGTCATCAGGACTTGTCCCTGTTCCGAAATACTTTGCATACTTTTTATGCGTATCTGTATTTTTATCCGTGACAGCAGCCGTAACCATTTCCATCATCGTTGCGACATGTCCGAACTGCCAATGCAGGCTGTTGTTGAAGCCTTCAGGGATATGGTGCATATCTTCTTCGTTAATTTTATCAAATACGCTCATAGTCCAGTCACGTACAGTGTTCAATTCAAAAAGTAGTAGTTCTTTAGCCATTGATGTTGAACCTCCATTTTGTGTTTTTGTCATCTATACATTACATACCCGTTCACTGCTGTTTTATTCATATAAACATCTCGAATTTTCCATTTTTCAGTTGGATTGCATTTTTACTCCGCACAGGAGATAATGTTTCTAAGTAAACGTTCTCAATTACAGTCTTCAGATACTCATTATATTTTGGAGGGACTTGTTATGGAACATCATCAAATTCTAATCATCGGTGGGGGCACGGCCGGCATTACAATGGCTGCCCGCTTAAAACGGCTGTCGCATACTCTGGATATCGCAATCATGGACCCTGCAGAAGATCACTATTATCAGCCTCTATGGACACTGGTCGGTGGGGGTGAAGTGACGAAGGAAGAGACTGGACGCAAGGAAGCCACCCTGATTCCTAAAGGCGTCAGATGGTACAAGACACCTGCCAGTGAAATCGATCCCTATGGACAAACCGTTAAAACGGAATCGGGCACTGAAGTGCACTATAACTATCTTGTAGTCTGTCCGGGGCTTCAGCTTGACTGGGATAAAATTGAAGGATTGGCAGATGGGCTTGGAAAATACGGAATATGCAGCAACTATTCCTATGAGCATGTCCAATACACATGGGAAATGATCAGCAACTTCAAAGGAGGGCGCGCCCTCTTTACCCACCCGGCCTCCCCCATCAAATGTGGAGGGGCACCCCAAAAAATCATGTATCTTGCGGAAGATGCCTTCCGGAGGACAGGTATACGCGATGACTCTGAAGTGATGTTCAGGTCAGCCAACCCCTCCATCTTCCCCGTTGAAAAGTACAGCAGGACCTTGGATGCGGTAATAGAGCGACGGGACATCCGGACTGGTTTTAAAAAAGATCTTGTCAAAATTGATGGCCCCAACAAAAAAGCCACATTCAAACACGTGGAGACCGGAGAAACCGAGACACTGGACTATGATATGATTCATGTCGTGCCCTACATGAGTGCACCCGACTTCATCAAAGGCAGCGCGATTGCCGATGGAGCGGGTTGGGTCGATGTAGACGCCTCTACGCTCCAGCATAAGAAGTTCAAAAATATATTCAGCCTGGGAGACGCCTCCAACCTGCCGACTTCAAAGACAGGAGCGGCCATCAGAAAGCAGGCTCCTGTAGTCGTCTCCAACCTGCATGCCCTGATCAAGGGCAATGCGCCATGGAGGCGGTATGATGGCTACACTTCATGTCCCCTGGTCACAGGTTATGGCTCACTTGTCATGGCGGAATTCAAATATGATAATGTCCCTTCCGAAACCTTTCCCTTCAACCAGGCTAAAGAAAGAAGGAGCATGTATATCATGAAGAAATACGGCCTGCCGGCCATGTACTGGCATGGTATGATGAAAGGACGCATGTAAGCAGCGCCTTCCGCTGCACTGACTTTACCTGAGCGGAATAAAACATCAGATATGGAGGGGACACCATGAACCCAAAGATTCGTGAAATGACGAGTTCAGATATTGAAGCTGTACAGGAGACGGCCACCGCCAGCTGGCATGCTGTATATGAAGGAATCATCCCGCTCGATATCCAGAACCGTTTTCTAGACCTGGCCTACAGCACAGACATGATGCACCATAAACTCACCCAATCCCATATGTTCGCAGCTGAAGAGGACGGGCGTGTGATCGGCTTTGCCGAATTCACTCCACCTGACGCAGACGGAAAGACCATGCTCAACGCCATCTATCTGCATCCGGACGCCCAGAATAAAGGAATCGGCACTCTATTGCTGGAACACGGGGTGGAACAGATTGAAGATATGACCACCATCTATGTCGAAGTGGAAAAAGAAAATATGATCGGCAGACGATTCTACGACACCAAAGGATTCAGGATGGTCAAGGAATATGACGATGATTTCGATGGCCATATACTGAAGACCGTATTGATGAGCCGTGACATTTAGCTGGGGCCGGACGTCTTGATGCAACGTACATTACACTCAGACTGCGGGCTCATACAAAAACATCCGGATGCTTCATACAGAGGGCACCCGGATGTTTTTTGCCGTTAATTTCCAATTTTCTCTCTTAAACGCTCATACTCTTCTTCTGAAATTTCACCTTTGGCAAGACGTTCGTTCAGTATGCCTAACGCGCGATCTTCTGGCTGCCGATCATTGTTTCTATTGTTCCCCTTAATGACCCAGATCAATATGAGGAAGAGCGCAATGATGACAATCAGATCGAAAAGACCCAAACCGAAAAATCCGCCCATGCCATAACCATGCATCATTTCATACCCTCCATTCGATTTATGCCCTTAGCCATAATATATCAAAAGCTAAGGTAATTTGTGCCGCCCGGGGTTCCATTTTCTTTTTTTGAAAAAAGCACATAAAATGCGAAATACGCGGGTAAGGTATATTAGATCAATATATTCGGAGGGATTGCATGTTAAAGCACAAAATTTCATTGGGCTTCCTATCCATCTTCACCGCCCTTACGTTGACTGCCTGCGGTGAAGCGGCTGATACAAGCAGCGACGAAGTACAGACAACTGAACCACAGTCTGAAGAAAGTAGCGGCATGGAGCATTCTGCAGATGAGATGTCCAGCACAGGAGAAGTACCTGATGATTTAGAGGAAGCAGATGATCCAAAATTTGAAGTGGGCAGCACTGCCATCATCCAGGCTGATCATATGTCAGGCATGGATGGTGCTGAAGCAACCATCTCGGGTGCCTTCGATACGACGGTCTACACAGTTTCATACATCCCTACAAATGGTGGGGATAAGGTTGAAGACCATAAATGGGTGATCCATGAAGAACTGGAAGACCCGGGTGATGCACCGCTTGAACCAGGTGATGAGGTCGTCATGAATGCACAGCATATGGTCGGTATGAAAGGTGCTGAAGCCACAATCGATTCGGCTAAGCAGACGACCGTATACATGGTCGACTTTACAACCACCGATACCGATGAGGAAGTCGAGAACCATAAATGGGTTGTCGAAAGCGAACTGGCTTCACCTGAGTCCAAGTAAAGTGCCACTGATTGATAAAGCGTCCATCCTTTCAGGATGGACGCTTTCTTTATATCCAACACGGTGCATCATTCCATTTCAAAGCGATGCAGGAGCTGGGCGTTGATGGCGACGATGATTGTACTCAAACTCATCAATATCGCACCAACAGCAGGACTCAGCACAATGCCCCATGGCGCGAGCACCCCAGCTGCCAACGGAATCGCAAATACGTTGTAGCCTGTCGCCCATACCAAGTTCTGGACCATTTTGTTGAAGGTTTTCTTAGATAGGCTGAATATACCCAGAATATCTTTTGGATTACTCTCAACCAGTATAATGTCTGCACTATCCATTGCGATATCGGTACCTGCGCCTACCGCAATGCCGACGTCAGCTTCAGTTAACGCCGGTGCATCATTGATGCCGTCCCCCGTCATTGCGACGACCAATCCACGTTCTTTTATTTCCGCCACCTTCTTGGCTTTTTCATCCGGCAGCACTTCCGCATAGACTTCATCTATGCCAATCTGCTGGGCTACATAATCCGCCACTTTTTGGTTATCTCCGGTGAGCATCATGGCTTTTATATTACGCTTGTGCAATTGGTCGATCGTCTCTTTTGCACTTTCCTTTATCTTGTCGGCTAGAGCGATGGCACCTGCCAACGATTCGTCGATGACCAGGAACACCACAGTCTTCCCTTGGCTTGACCAAGTATTGAAATTATCATCATCAAATTCCATCTTCTGTTCCTTGACATATCCGGGGCTCACGACCTTCACATTTTTGTCGTCGATCGTCCCTTCAATTCCTACACCCGTTATGGAATTGAAATCCTTCATTTTATACAGTTCCAGTGAGCGTCTGTCTGCTTCGTCGATTATGCCTCGGGCAATGGGATGCTCCGAATCATTTTCCACAGTTGCCGCGAAGCTCAGCATCGCATCTTCATCCATGTCGCCGAATGTCTGAACATCGGTGACCCCGAATTCACCTTCGGTCAGTGTACCCGTCTTATCGAATATTACAGCATCGATGTTCCGTGACTGTTCAAACTGTGGCCTGTTGCGTATAAGCAGCCCATGTTTAGCCGACAGGGCGGTGGATACTGAGATGACCAACGGTGCCGCGAGCCCTAGGGCGTGCGGACATGTGATGACCATCACGGTAACCATCCTTTGGATTGAAGTATCAATGCTTGCTCCGATACTGATCCATACGAAGAATGTAATGATGCCAGCTGCCAATGCGATATAGAACAGCCACTTGGCGGCCCGGTTCGTAATATCCTGCGTCCTCGACTTCGAGGCCTGCGACGCCTTCACCATTTCAATCACTTGATTCAGGTAGGAGTCATCCATCAGCTTTTCCACTTCGATCGTAAGGGAGCCTTCTTTATTGATGGATCCGCCAATCACTTCATCATCAGTTGTCTTTTCAGTCGGTACGGACTCTCCTGTAAGCATTGATTCGTCCACTTGGGAAGTCCCTTTAACGATTTTACCGTCCAGGGGTATCTTCTCGCCAGGTCTGACAAGCAGCAGATCGCCAGTCTGCAGATCATCCACCGCGACTTCTTCCACCTCATCGTCAGCAGAAATGCGGTTTGCGGTGTTCGGCATCAGTGAGGCCAGCGATTCCAACGCCTGTGATGCGTTGCTGATGGAGCGCATTTCTATCCAATGGCCAAGCAGCATGATCAGAACCAGCGTCGCCAGCTCCCAGAATATCTGTTCCCCGTTGAACCCGAAGACAACTGCCATGCTGTAGAAGAATGCAATGGAAATCGCCATTCCGATCAGCGTCATCATGCCTGGTTCTTTTCCTTTAAGTTCGTCCACGGCGCCTTTGATGAAAGGCCAACCTCCATAGAAATAGACGAATGTCGAAAGCGCGGCTACGATATACATGTCTCCCGGAAAGCGCCAGTCGACCCCCATGAACCCCTGTATCATCGGTGACAGCAGTACGATAGGAATCGTCACGACAAGTATTATGAAAAATTTCCTGCGGAATTCGCCCACCATATCTCCGTGGTCGTGTCCTCCGTGGTCATGTCCTCCATGATCATGTGAATGATGGGCGTCATGATGATCGTGTGATGCGCTGTTATCCTTATGATCCGTCATTCTAATCACTCCTTGTATTCATTTCACTTTTATTATACCCTTTAGGGGTATTTATTCCAAGTGGTTTCTTATCAAATGAAAGGCGGGATTCAAATCAATGATGCGAATTTCCTTCATCCAGAAGCTGGTGCTGCAAGCTGATTGAATTCATCGTTTTTTCCTATATAATCGATAGTGTGGATGAATTTCCATATCCTCTCCTCACCTCCAGAACTCCATGATGGGGATCTAATCCAAATAAACTTGAAGGAGATTTATATAGTGACACGTTTTCTGCTCAACCTCATTCTGATGGGCATCATTACATTGGCAATCTACTGGCTGATCACCTCACTGGCACCGTCATTCGGAAGTTTTGCCATACCCGTTTCACTGCTGCTCGGCATTACGATCGGCTTCTATATCTACATCACCATCGACAACAGATTATAGCGAGTGGAATCCCTTGCTTATTTCGTAAATCGGAATATAATAGGACTATTGATTTTAGAGAAATAGAGGGATTCCATGAAACAAAACATACAACAGAAACCGGATTACCGTTTGATTTTCATACTATTGTCCGGTGCTTTCGTCGCACTGCTTTCCAACACTTTTCTGAATGTCGCCTTGCCGTCCATTAAAAATGACTTTGATATCACGACCTCCACTGTGCAGTGGGTGTCCACGGCCTATATGCTTGTCAGTGGCATTGTCATTCCGACCACCGCTTTCCTGATGCAGCGCTTCAGTTCCAAAACACTTTTCCTGGCTGCCATGCTGCTTTTCCTGACAGGTACACTCGTGGCCGGACTATCGCCCGAATTCTATGTCCTGTTAATTGGCCGGATGATCCAGGCTTCAGGCTCAGCAATATTGATGCCGCTGCTGATGACCGTCATGATCACGAGCTTTCCGCCTGCCCGCCGCGGAACGGCCATGGGCTTGTTCAGCCTGGTCATGTTTTTTGCGCCGGCCATCGGGCCCACACTATCGGGATTTATCGTCCAAAGCTATTCCTGGCATATGCTGTTCTTCATGATGGTTCCAGTATTGCTGATCGTCCTTACAATCGGATGGTTCAAACTCCCTAAAACAGAAACTAAAGATGCCATAAAGATCAATATTCCTTCAGTCATCCTATCCACGCTTGGTTTTGGCGGCATACTATATTGCTTCAGTTCAGCGGGAAATGGTGGGTGGACGCGTCCCGACGTCATCATCACGCTCGTTATCGGATTCATCAGCATTTTCCTTTATGTACGTAAACAGACCCATATGGCACAGCCGATGCTCGATTTTTCAGTCTACAAGTTTCCGATGTTCACCCTATCCTCCATCCTCATCGGCACAATGAATATGGCACTGTTCTCAGGCATGATCCTCATGCCCATCTACCTCCAAGACATCCAGGGGATATCGCCGATCGATACAGGACTCCTGTTATTGCCGGGCGCCCTGATCATGGGATTTATGAGCCCAGCCTCTGGTAAGCTCTTCGACATGTTCGGGCCGAAGCGGCTCGCAATCACCGGTCTCCTCCTGACCGTCGTAACCACCTACTTCTTCAGCCGGCTGACCTTCGACACCAGCTATGGCTTTCTGATCATGCTCTACTCGATCCGGGCATTCGGCATGACGCTCGTCATGACACCGGTGATGACCAACGGGATGAACCAGCTGACACCCAAACTGACACCGCACGGCTCTTCCATCAACAGCATGTTGAACCAGGTATCTGGTGCCATCGGTACAGCACTTTTGATCACCGTCATGCAGAACAGGATGAATGCAAAACTGCAAGGTGTTTCCTCAACTGACGACGCCGTCATCAATCAGGCCATGCTGGACGGCATAAATTTTGCCTTCCTGATCGCCACATTGATGCTTCTGGTGGCACTTGGCCTATCCTTTATGCTTAAGCGGGTCACCACGGATGAAATCCTGGAAGACGGCATAACAAAAGCACGTCCAATAGAAGAGGATTAAAAAAGGCCAGCCCCCAATGGGGCTAGCCTTTTTCATCGTCATGCTTTTGGACTCTTCAACCTGAATGACAGAATCAGTCCGACTATTGAGAGGAACGTCGCGAACATGAACGCGTAGTTCACCCCTTGGATCATGCCCTGCATACCTTCAGATGGCACTTGCGTATTCGTCATGATGGATACAAGCAAGGCAGTCCCCACCGCACCCGCAATCTGGCGCATCGTGTTGTTCATGGCGGTGCCGTGTGGAATCAGTCTCGAAGAGAGCTGATTCAAGCCTGCCGTGGTGGAAGGCATCATCACCATCGAGACACCGAGCATCCTGAATGCGTTGACTGTCGTCAAGTAGAAGAATGATGTCTCCGGCCGGATGAAGGTGAATAGGAGCGATCCCAAGGTTACGAGCGATAAGCCGATGATCGCCAGCCAGCGGGCGCCGAATTTATCGAACAGCCTGCCGGTGACAGGACTCATCCCTCCCATGATCAAGGCACCCGGCAAGAGCATCAATCCGGATTCAAATGCTGTGAAGCCCATCATGTCCTGCATGAGTATCGGCAGAATGACCGCCCCACCAATCATTGACATGAAGACGATCATGCCAAGTGCTGTGGTCAGGGCAAAAATCTTATTCCTGAACACCCTGAATTCAAGGATCGGCTGCTCCAGCTTCTGCTGGCGTTTGATGAACAGATATAGGATTATGGCGCCAAAGCCGATTGACAGAAGTACCGGCGCACTCGTCCATCCCGCACCTCCAGCGATGCTGAAGCCGTAGAGCAAGCCGCCGAATCCGAATGTCGACAGGATGATCGACGGCACGTCCAGTTTCGGATTTGTCCGTTCCGTAACGTTTTTAAGTATGAAGTATGCCACAACCAAGTCGATTATGACGATCGGCAGGATGATGAAGAATAATCCGCGCCAAGGGTACTGTTCCACAAACCAGCCCGAAAGCGTCGGACCGATGGCCGGTGCAAAGCCGATGACAAGTCCGAATATGCCCATGGCCTGCCCTCTTTTTTCCAGCGGATAGATCAGGAAGATGATGGTCTGCATCAATGGCATGATGATCCCGGCACCAGATGCCTGCAGCACGCGGCCCATCAGCAGCACTCCGAAGTTTGGGGAGAGGCCGGCAACCAGTGTACCGATACCGAACAGTCCCATCGCCGTAAAGAAAAGTGCCCGTGTCGTAAATTTATTGATCAGGAATGCTGTGACTGGAATCATGATACCGTTGACCAGCATGAATATCGACTGCAGCCACTGGGCCAGATCGGCCTCTATGTTTAGGTCCTCCATAATCGGTGGGATAGCAGTGGCTAAAAGCGTCTGGTTCAATATCGCAGCAAAAGCACCTGAGACAAGGACAGCCATCAATGGCAGCCGCTTGATTGTTGAACTGGGGTGCTGTTCATTAGCCATTATTTATCCCTCTTTCATTTCTAAAACATAAAATAGTACTTCTGCCTGGCGGCAAAAGTACTTATCATTATCAAGATATTCTACAGCGCAACGTTACTTTTGTAAAGCGGCATTCCTGCTGATTTCGACGATCACAGACGCAGCTTTTACCATATTGTCAGTGGAGATATATTCGAATTTTCCGTGGAAATTCTCGCCACCGGTGAATATATTCGGTGTGGGCAGACCTTTATACGAGAGTTGTGAACCGTCCGTCCCACCCCTTACTGGCTGGATGACCGGTTCGATATCCAACGATTCCATAGCTTCTCTGGCAAAGTCTACGATTTCCATACGCGGCTCGATCTTATCCCGCATATTATAGTATTGGTCCGCCATATCCAAATGTACACGGTCCTCCCCGTACTGGGCCCGGAGCGCTTCTACATGGGATTTCATTTCCTTTTTCCGTTCCTCGAAGCGCGCCGCATCGAAATCCCGGATGATATAGGACGCTGTTGTTTCTTCAACATCACCGGTGACATTGGTGAGATGGAAAAAGCCTTCGTAGCCTTCCGTATGTTCAGGCGTATCTTCTGGATCGAAGCGAGTGATGAATTCTGCTGCCATGCGCCCCGCATTCACCATCTTGTCCTTCGCTGTACCAGGGTGTACACTGTTGCCGGTGAATGTAACGACGGCAGATGCTGCGTTGAAACTCTCATATTGAAGCTCGCCCAATGGACCGCCGTCCACTGTATAGGCGAAGTCTGCACCGAACCGCTCGACATCAAAATCACGGGGGCCCCGTCCAATTTCCTCATCTGGTGTAAATGCGACCCTTATGGTGCCATGTTCGATTTCAGGATGTTTGATGAGATGCTCCATGGCAGTCATGATTTCTGCAATTCCAGCCTTGTTGTCCGCACCAAGCAACGTTGTTCCATCAGTGGTCATCAGTTGATGCCCTATGTAATTTTCGAGCTCCGGAAACTCGGACACGGACAGGACGATATCTTTTGCTTCATTCAGGACGATGTCCCCACCTTGATAATCGACAAGTTGCGGATTGACATTTTGGCCGGTGAAATCTGTCGCCGTATCCACATGGGCCAAAAAGCCGATTACAGGTGCACCTTCTACATTAGCCGGCAAAGTCGCCATCAGGTAGCCATTGTCATCCACCTCGACCTCGTGCATCCCCATCTCCTGCAATTCTGTCTCCAACAGCCTGATCAGTTCCCACTGTTTAGCTGTAGAAGGCACACTTTTACTTGAAGCGTCCGACTGCGTATCAATTTTCGCATACCGCATCAATCTCTCCGCCAATTGCTTCTTCACTTTTCCCATCCCCAATCCTGTTTTAATGTTGTGATTGATATTCATATACCATTCCGAGATTACGTCAAATCCGTCTTCAATGCCTTTTCCCTTGAAGACCGTTCACGGGCCAGGCTGATCAGCTGATCCAGCAATTCCGGATAGGCAATGCCTGAAGCTTCAAGTAGCTTAGGATACATGCTGATGCTTGTGAAACCGGGCAGCGTGTTCACTTCGTTGACGATGACCGCGTCCTGGTCGGTCAGGAAGACATCGACACGCGCCATCCCTTCACAATCCAATGCCCGGTATACATCAAGTGCTGTCCGTCTTATCGCATCAGATGTCTGGAGCGGCAGTTTCGCCGGTATTTCAAGGGCTGCCCCGTCCTCATCCTCATACTTCGACTCGTATGAATAGAAGTCGGTGTTTGCAACAATTTCACCTGGTACCGACGCTGTCAGTTCCGCATTACCCAAAACGGACACTTCGATTTCCCGGCCGTTGACCGCACTTTCAGCCATCACTTTCGTATCGAATTGGAAAGCCAGAGCGACTGCTTCGTCAAATGATGCTTTATCGGTCACTTTCGACACCCCGACTGATGATCCCTGGTTTACCGGTTTGACGAACATCGGCAGACCCAGCTGTTCTTTTGCGATATCGAAATCGACATCTTCTTTTTCATCATATCGATACACCACCCAGTCTGCAACTTGGATGCCTTCCAATTTCAGCAGGCGCTTCGTCATATCCTTATCCATGCACACAGCGGAACTCCTCACGTTGCACCCTGCATACGGTATCCCCATCATTTCAAGCACACCCTGCACAATGCCATCTTCCCCTGCAGTACCATGCAGTATCGGCAGCATGACATCAAAATGGCAAGGACCATTTTGTGAAGTGAACTGCTGTGACGGCAGGATGGATAACTGTACAGCATTCTCACCGTCCACCAGTGTTTCAATTCCCTTATTGTGGTCGGCGAGCAGCCACTCGCCTTCTTTCGTGATGTGGATCAGGCTGACATCGTACTTCGTTTTATCCAAGGCTTCCAGTACGCTCGCAGCAGAACGCATGGAAACCTCATGTTCCGTCGACTGCCCGCCATATAATATACCTATACTCATTTTTTCCATATGAACACTCCTCGTTACATTGCACTACATCATATTCTAGAATGACAATTTAATATTATCACAGAGTGCGTCTGACTTCTTCAATTTATATTTGATTTAAATCTGATGATGTCAATATTTTACTGAATATATTGACAATTTGTAAGCCGGTTGGTAACATGGATGCATTATTGATGAAGCGAGTGTGTCCTATGGAAATGTACACATCAGATCAATCGAATGTTTTCTTTTTCAGCCATTTTAGATAGCGTCCATGTGCCATCACGGATGTGGACGCCCTGAATCCAAGGTGGCTATTTGAAGTGGGCATTTCCATTTTCGGCCATCGGGCGATCCGTATGGCTGGGTGCATCATACCAAAACCATCCGGATTTTCCTGGCACAGGAGAATAGGATGGTTTTTTTATTATCATATTAGGAGTGGATTATTATGCTGATTGGATATCAAGGTACAGAAGGGTCCTACAGTGCCCTTGCATGCAAGGCGTTCATGGGCGAAGCGCCCTACACGACTAAAGGGTATGCAACTTTCAAATCACTTGTCGACGACATGATGCGGGGTGTGGTCGATTACATTGCCCTACCCGTTGAAAATTCCACCAGCGGCCCGATTACGCGGACGATCGACCTTATGAAATATCTCGAGGTTAGTGCTGTGGATGAAATATACATTAAGATCGATCATGCCCTCATCTCCAAGGTGCCGATGGACGTAGGACAAGTCCAGCATGTCTACTCGCATCCGGAGGCGCTGGAACAGTGCCATGGCTACTTAAATGACCATCCGAAAATGAAGCCCCATCAATACTCTGATACGGCAGAAGCGGTACAGATGGTGAAGAACGACGGGGCCGACACTATGGCTGCCATAGCTGGAGCCCATGCCGCTGCACTCTATAATATGCATATCATCAGCGAAAACATCAGCGACAATCCGCTAAACACAACCCGCTTCCTGATTTTCAGGAAAGGACGGATTACGGACGCCGGTGGAGACAAGACTTCCCTCTATATCGAAACGGATCATAGTGCCGGCTCTCTAAATGAGATTCTGAACATATTCAGCACGCACAGCATCAACCTGTTGAACCTCACTTCCAGGCCCATCCAGCATAAACCGTTCTCCTACGGCTTCTTCATCGATGTCGAGACCGGTACGGGTGATGTACTAAATCGTGCCCTCAATGATGTAGGGAAAGCCGGCAGATACATCAACATCCTTGGGGCCTACCGTAAAGGCGCGGTGCCCTGTTATAGAGACGTTCAGTGCTAATCGAGCCGTATTTGTAGTATAATGGGAAGGAATATAAGAAAGGAGGACTACATATGAAACAAAATTATGCAGAACGCCTCATCATCATATCGATTGTTGGCGCCATCGCTTTTGCCGTACTCGGTATCGTGTGGGGTATCATCGCAAAGAGCCAGATGATACAGTTTGACGGGTACTACTCGTTCATCAGTGTCATTCTTTCATTCATTTCCATGGTCGCACTGCGGTTCATCAAAAAAGAAGACCCAGAGCGGTTTCCCTTCGGCAAGGAAAGCTTCATCCCATTGACGATCGTCATCAAATATTTCGGCCTCCTTGTACTGATCGTCATTTCGCTTGTCCAGGCACTCGCCACTTTGTTTACAGGTGGAAATGAAGTCGCCATGTCCTCGGGGGTTATCTATGCATTCATTTCTACGGTCGGGTGTTTCATTGCCTATTTCTATTTCAGGAAACATGGCAAAAATAATGAATTGATTGCGGCGGAAATGAACCAATGGCATATGGATGCACTGCTCAGCCTCGGTGTCTTTGCCGGTTTCATCGTAGGATGGGGGCTTGCATTTACACCACTTGATTTCATCGTACCGTTTGTGGACCCACTGATGGTGCTGTTGGTGGCCGGCTATTTCATAAAGGTACCGCTGGCGGAAATGTATGGTGCACTGAGGGAATTGCTTGAGATGGCGCCTGAACATGTCATTTCACAAGAAGTGGCCGGCCATGTTTCTGAACTCGGCAACACCTATTCTTTTGATTCCTATGATATGCGGCTCCAGAAAATGGGGAGTAAGCTATATATAGAAGTCGATTATGTCGTCCCCCGGGGCAGCCCAATCGACATCAGAACTATGGATGATATACGCCATCAGCTCAAGGAACGACTTCAAGAGTTGCCTTTGAACCTTTGGACTACAATCGTTTTCACGCACGAGAAACGCGGATGAAAAGCCAAAACGCCGGATG
>NZ_JBHMAH010000007.1:0-17682 GCF_042429615.1 Salinicoccus siamensis | reverse complement strand
AACGCACTTTATAATAGAGGTAATAGAGGCTTGGTGTGGCGATCAATGACAGCACAGTGGAGAATGCGATGCCTGCAATGACGGTTACAGCCAGCGGTACAAACAGTACATCGCCTGAGAGTGCGACCGGGGTCAGGGCGATGATGCTCGTAAGCGTCGTCAGCGCAATCGGTTTGAACCGTGCCCGCCCGCTGTCATAGATCGCATCTTCTATAGCGAAAGCGCCACTCCTACGCCTTGCTTCTATGAAATCAAGCAATACGACAGAGTTCCTGACGACGATGCCGGATAGTGACACCATCCCCATTACACCAAGGAAACTAATTGGTGTCTGCGTGACAAAGAGACCGATGATGCCGCCGCTGATGGCCAGGAATATACTGAACACTATAATCAGGGGCATGACGATCGAGTTGAATTCAATGGCGATAACCAGATACACCAGTACCAGTATGACCGCAAATAATATTCCGATTTCCACGAAGAAGTCGGTCTGGTCGGATGTCTCACCGCCGACTATGAGCTCACTTGAATCGGGAAGCTGCTCACCGAAGGAGCTGATCGCGTCTTCTGCGGCCGCTTCATCATCGGCATAGACCTTCAATTCGACTGTCCGGTCCCCATCTTGATGATGGATGTACTTATAGTCTTCCGTCTCCTCGACTTCCACGAAATCGGTCAGCGGAAATGTTTCAGGCTGCTCCCCCGTCATCTTGATGATGTCCACATCTTCTATTTCAGAGGCATTCGAATATTTCAATGTTGTCCTCCGCTTTTCCCCTTCTACGATGATGTCTTGTACCGGGATGCCTTGGGAAAGCATATTCAGTTCGTTCTTGACTTGTGATACGGATATCCCATCTTCTTCAAGCGCTTTGTAATCGATGCTGTAGTTGATCGTCGGTACAGATTCACCGAGGTTCGTCGTGACAAGAGCCCCCTCTTCTTCAAGCGTTGCCTTCAAGTCAGTGGCTTGCTCGGCCAAAAGCGCCAGATCCTCTTCATAGATTTCAACTGTAATCGGTGCACCGGCTGGTGGGCCTTGAACGATGGTATCCATGAATATTGTCGCTTCCGGAAACGCCTCGCGCAGCTGGCTTTCATATTTGTTGATCGTTTCCGAGGCACTGATCTGTTCTTTGTCTATTTCCAGCGCCACCTGGGCTGTATTCGCACCGGACTGGTCAAGGGAAGCACCGAAAAGGTTCGGCAGGCCTGTGCCGGTGAACAGCGACACCGCTTCTATGTGCGGCATTTCCCCAGTCATGTAGTCCACGACTTCATCTGCATCATCATGTGTCTGATCAATCGTCTGTTCCTCATCAAATATCAAGTCGACCGTCACTTCGGAGCGGTCTGCTTCAGGAAAGAATTCGAACGGTGTGAAACGCACAAGGCCAATTGATAGTATGCCGATGACAAGCACTGCGAAAAACGTGATCAATGGGCGCTTGATGATTGCAGGGAGGATCTTATCGGCGTACAGGTCTCCGCCCTTTGCAAACAACCGGCCCAAAAGTCCCGGGTGGGCGGGTGCTTTTTTACGGTTAAGGAGATAGCGTACAGCCGGCACGAAAGTCAGTGCCAAAACTGTGGACACGATCATTGTGGTGATCAATATGCTGGGGAGCGCTTTGATGAACTCGCCGTTGGCCCCAGACAACAATAGAAGCGGTGTAAATGTGAAGACGATGGCAAGTGTGGATGAGATGACGGATGGTGCCACTTCCCTGACGCCGTTATAGACACCATCCAACCGATCATCCCCCAAGGTGAATCGGCGCTCGATATTATCGTTCACTACAATCGAATCGTCGACCAGTATACCAAGCGCGATGATCAGCCCGATGATGGATATCTGGTTCAGATCCACACCGAACCATGGCACCGGGATGATGCCGATGACCACCGACAATAGTACGGTAGCCATCACAGTGGTTGAGCCGATCAGTGACAATCCCAAAGATGTGCTCAAAATGACTGCGACCAGGGCGATGCCAAGGGACAAGTAGAGGCCGACGAATATATTTTCTACATTTTCGCGTTCTGAAGACAATGTCGTCACATCAACCGTGTCCGGTAATTCAGATACCCGTTCGTCGACAACCGCCTCTACATCCTTTGATACAGAAGGCACATCCTGACCCTTCGACAAAAAGACAGTAAAGGATACGGCCCTGTCACCTTCATATTCCACTATGTCCTCCGGATTGCCCATAGTTTCTTCTATGTTGGCGATTTCGGTCAGCGGCGTGCTTTCTGTGCCGATTCTGACCTGTCTGAGCACTTCAAGCGGTGTACCATCTTCGAAGGATAGACGGATGATGTTGCCGTCATTCTCTTCCTGTCCGAGAATGACCGGATTGAGGGAGGCATTGATTTCGCTCAATATCTGATTTGGGTTCACTTCGGCTGCCGCCATCGCTTCCCGATCCAAATCGATTTCAAATTCCGTATCCGTGTACCCTTTGACGGTCACACCATCGATGCCATCCATCTGGGCCACTTCGCGCTTCAACTTCTCTATATCGCCTCTTACATCGTAGAGGTTCGCCATATCCCCGCTATGGAATTGGTAGCTGAGCAGAGGGAAGGCATTGCTGATGGATTCAACTTCGGGTTCGGCCGCGTTCTCAGGGAAACTACCAGCCAGGCTTCCCATAAGGTTGTTCACTTCATTCAATGCGGATTCGTCATCTGCCGAGTCGGACAGCTGTAGGTTAAGGACTGATATACCATCCTGCGAAACGGAGGAGACATCCTCCACACCCGCCACACTGAATATCCGTGATTCGATGACCTCGGTGATGTTGTTTTCGACATCCTGCTTATCGGCCCCCGGCCATGCGGTAGTGATATTGATGATATTAACCTCAGTCTCCGGTATTTCCCGCTGTTCAACGGTCAAAAAAGTGTAGATGCCGAAGATCGAGATGGTGATTATCAAAATGATGAATAATAGGCTTCGTTCCAGGACCATTTCATAAATACGCTTCATATTTCTGCTCCATCTCTTTTTAGGGTTATATGATCATCATCCAAGAGATCGCCGTCAAACATCACTGGTCGGAGTCGATCCATGTGGTCTTCTCTTCGTACGGTGTGCGGGTTGCCTTCTTCTCCACTTCAGGCTCCCCTATAAAGATGACACCAAGTATCTCTTCATCTTCCCTCAAATTGAAGTATTCTTTGACGCCAGGTGTATTGTAGATCGGCCCACTGCGCCATATTGCGCCGAGTTCCAGACTATGGGCCGCAAGCAGCATATTTTGTGAAGCAGCGGCAACAGCACAGACATCTTCTATATATATCGCCTTTTCCTTACCGCTTGGAGACAGTGCGACTACGATCACGGTCGGTGCAGCGAATGGTTTTCTGCTGATTTTTTCAATGCGCTTTTGCCCGCTCTCTGATTCTGGATCGTCGACACGCCCTTTCGCCACTTCCTTCAAAACACGGGAGAACGGTCTTCTGCCCTCCCCGCTGAGCACAAAAAATTTCCAGGGTTCCGTCATATGATGGTTCGGCGCCCAGACCGCAGCCTCCAATATCTTTTCGATCTTCTTTGGATCCACCGGCGTCTCTTTCAACTTCGGTGTACTGCGCCTGTTTTTGATTGCACTCAAAACATCCATTTTTTTAGCTCCTTTAATATGTATTCACTATAAATTTACAACTTGTTGGCTCAAGACTACCAGATTTCCCCGAATCTTTACATATTTATGATATCATTTGGCGATGACTTTTTGAAAAGGGGGACTTCCTTTGGTCCTGTTGCTGATCCTTGGCATATTAGCCGGTATGCTCATTCCTGTGCAGACTTCTGTAAACAATCGCCTGTCGCACTTCACACACTCCCTTATAATGGCTTCGTTCTATTCATTTTTGACAGGTACATTGCTGCTGATCGGCCTCAATGCCGTCATGAATCCGGGTAAACTCTCATTCGCTTTCCTATCGTCACATGACTTCTCATATATATGGTTCCTCGGCGGCCTGATGGGTGTCGTCTACCTGACTGGTAATATGATCCTATTGCCGAGGATCGGAGCGGCACTTACAGTGATCATGACGGTTGCAGGACAAATGATCATCAGCCTCTTAATCGATACATTCGGCTGGTTCGATGCACCGCTTCAGCCACTCGACATCAGGCGCATTGCCGGCATCGCCATCATGATTATGGGCATCATTTTCATGAACTATAAAAGGAAATCAGCGAGACATGACGACAGCCCTTCGAATATATGGCTCTTCTTTGGATTGATGACGGGCTCGATCCCTCCGGTGCAGACGGCGGTCAACAGCCTGCTGAGGTATGAAGTCGGTTCCTTCTATATGGCGTCATTAATCTCATTCGCCGTAGGTACTTTGGCCCTTCTCTTGCTGTCCCTCCTCAGTGCCGGACATCTTAAAGTGGCCCTCACGAATCAGGAAGGTGCGCGGTTGCGTGCCTGGCACTTTATCGGAGGAGCGCTCGGTGCCGTGTATATCACGACCAATATCATCCTCATGCCCCACCTTGGTACGACTTTGACCTTGATGAGCGTCATTTTTGGTCAGATGCTGACCGGCCTCCTCATCGATCATTTCGGATTGTTCGGCATACCGCCCCATGCTCTAGATAAGAGACGTATTGCAGGTGCCCTCATGATCCTTACCGGCATCATTCTTCTACAGATATAAAACCCCCTTCAGAGCTTCTGCTCTGAAGGGGGTGATGCTATTCTGTGCCTTTTCCTGACCCATCATTATTCAATTTGTATACGAAATAACAGAATCCCCCTGCTGTAACCAATGCCATCATCTGTATCATGAAATCTACCAAATTTGCTTCCATCTGCGTAACCCCTCGTCCTTTATTTTAGGAAATTATACCACATGGTTGGCAAGTGTAAATAGATTATTTGAATTTTATATGACTTTTTTTAATACCTCCTGTAAACCGCTTCCAAAAAGCCGTGGAGGAGCCGCTTATACCTTCTATATTTCCCTCGCTTCAACCTGTTCACAGCCATCGAATTTACAATGCCGACGCAACAGGCGTATAATGATGGAAACCATACAGTAAAGGAGCAACACCATGAAGAGGATTATAATGGGCATCATATTTTTTACAGCAGGTATCATCCATTTCCTGAAGCCCGGGAAATTCGCCGGAATTGTCCCCGCTGTCATACCGTTCAAAACTTTCATCGCCTACTTTACAGGTGTTCTTGAAGTCATTTTCGGCATATTGATGTTGGGCGGTAAAGTCAGGAATAAGCACTTGACCGCCATGCAGGCATTTTTATGGGCCGTTTTTCCGGCAAATATCTATATGTATACACATCAAAGGCAACTTGGATTGTCCCATCTCCCGAAGTGGGCTCTGCTCGGCAGACTGCCCCTGCAAAAACTGATGGTGGATATGCTTGGCGACTTAAAAAAGTAGGACTCGGTCCTACTTTTCTACATTCCAGAGTATCTCCTTCATTTCTTTTGGATAGTCCGTCACCAACGTCCCCACACCATGTCCGATAAGGTGTGCCGCCGTTTCCCAATCATTGACCGTCCACGCCCTTATCCTTTCTCCGATCCCACTTATCCGTTCTGGTTGCTCAAGTATCGCCTTCCAACTGATATGGAGGGCTTCGAGTGAATGATCCTCCATAAAATCCTCCGGGCGTTCCGGCACTTTTTTCGTCAACCACGCAAGCCGGGCGTCTGGGTGAATCATTTTCATGCGTGCAAGACTCGATAGATTAAATGATGAATAGATCGCTTTCTCTTGGCATCCATACGCTTCGACGATATCAAACACTCTTCTTTCAATTCCTTCATATTGTATGACATCCGTCTTCAATTCGATGTTCAATTCCACATTGTATGCCTCCGACAGCGCGAGCACTTCATTCAAGGCAGGAATTTTTTCCCTTTTCCATACTTCACGATCATAGTATTTATAGTCGGAAAACGTAACACCGGCACTCACCTTCCTGAGCGATTCCAATGTCATATCGCGTACTGCCCCCTCCCCATCGGTTGTACGTGCGATATCCTCGTCATGTATGACCACGACTTCCCCGTCCCTGCTCAAATGGACGTCGATTTCCAGACCATCACAACCTGCGTCCAGTGCCTTTTTAAAGGCAAGCAATGTATTCTCTGGGTAGTCGCCCATCGCACCTCTATGCGCAAAAACTTTCGTCTTCATCAGACCTCTCCTTCCAGTATGCTCCCGTAAAGTCATTTCTCATATACAGTAAACACCCTACTCCATCGTTTCCACTTTTGCACGCCCAAAAATCCTCCGCCCAAAGGGAACGATAATGTTTGACTAGATACCATTTATGATACAGAATTATGATGTATAGTGAAATACGTTATACACTTCCCGTTTTTGGGAATAGTATAAAGAACACGAAAAATAAAAGGAGTGGAATTCATGAATCAACAGCAGCTCGAAAAAGTAAGAGATGGAAAAGGCTTCATCGCAGCACTCGACCAGAGTGGCGGCAGTACACCAAAAGCACTGCTCGCATATGGCGTGCAGGAGGATGCTTATTCCAATAAAGCTGAAATGTTCGACCTTGTACATGAAATGCGTACGCGCATCATCACTTCCCCTTCCTTCAATTCTGATCAGATTCTGGGGGCCATCCTGTTCGAGCAGACTATGGACCGGGAAATTGAAGGCAAGTATACAGCTGATTATCTTGCAGAGAAAGGCATCGTCCCATTCCTCAAAGTGGACAAGGGATTGGCTGACGAAAAAGATGGTGTCCAGCTCATGAAGCCAATGCCAGAACTCGACGACTTGCTGAAGCGTGCCAACGAACGCAACATCTTCGGCACGAAGATGCGCTCAAATATACTTGAGCCGAATGCACAAGGCATCAAAGAAGTCGTCGAACAGCAGTTTGAAGTCGCCCATAAGATTCTCAATGCCGGTCTGATGCCGATCATCGAACCGGAAGTGAACGTCTACAGCGACAATAAGGAACAATCCGAAGAGATATTGAGGAAAGAAATTGAAAAGCACCTTGATCAGCTCCAAGATGGTCAGGAAGTGATGCTCAAACTTTCCATCCCTACAAAGGCCAACGCATACAAGCCACTCATCGACCACGACAAGGTGGTTCGGGTCGTAGCGTTGTCAGGTGGCTATTCAAGGGATGAAGCCAATGAAAAGCTCCGTGAAAACGATGGCTTGATTGCAAGTTTCTCCCGCGCTTTGGCAGCAGACCTCAATGTCAACCAATCTGACGAAGAATTCGATAAAAAGCTGAAGGATGCTGTAGATACAATCTATGATGCTTCAGTAAATAAAAAGTAAGGTTCCAGGCCCTCCTGATCGGGAGGGCCAAATCTTTTTTTAAATAAGTAACCCTTCACTATAGACAATATCGTTTTTATGATGTATAGTTACCTTAATAAGTCTTATAAGTACAACTCAGTATCTAATTCACATGTTACAAATAGTAATCGTGATTTTAGCCGGTACTCTTTGTAATGTGTGAATTTTTTTATGTTTTCGCACTTAAGATATTATTAAATTTTTTATTTGGAGGTCATTTATATGACACAAGGTACAGTTAAATGGTTCAATGCAGACAAAGGTTTCGGTTTCATCGAAGTTGAAGGCGGAGACGACGTATTCGCTCACTTCTCCAACATCGAAGGCGAAGGCTACAAAACACTTGACGAAGGTCAAGCAGTAGAATTCAGCATTGAAGAAGGTCAGCGTGGACCACAAGCTGTTAACATCGTTAAACTTTAATAATATTTTAAGTAATATTTTAGTAGTTTAGGTTCGTTAATGGAAACCCCATCTCAAATGAGATGGGGTTTTTTTTATGCCTTTGATGAAAACAAGCCTTCTTTAAGCCCGGATTTGGGATTAAAGAAGGCTCTATAGTACACTTTATCTACTGTCCTCTCAATTCATCATATATTTCAGCGAATTTCTTCGCGGTATATTCACTCATGCCCCTATCTTCCACTTCTTCTACATATAAACTGAGCATCCTATCCTTCTCATTCTGATCGTAACCGATGAACCAGCCAGTCTCCTCTCCTCTTGCATCCTGAGAAGCCTTATTTTCACTCGTGCCAGTCTTACCGGCAAATTGGGCATAATCACGTTCTGCATCATCAGGGTGGTTCAACGTGACCACATCACGCATCGCCGATTCCAGATAGTCGAGGTCCTCCTGTGGCGCAATATCTTCAGCAAGCGTCTCCGTCTCGGAGTCTGCCAGAACATGCGGTATGTGAATATCTCCTCCGTTAATCACTCCTGCATAGATGGTTGCAATCTGGATTGGAGAAATCAACAGTTCCCCCTGCCCGTAGCTTGTATCTGCAAGAAGAATATCACTATCGATCGTACCATCATTGGAGACCTGACTTGTATAGATTGGATAATCTGTATCATATTCGTGGCCGATGCCGAGATCTTTCATGCCTTCAATGAAGCGATCGGAGCCGATTTCAAGTGCAGTCCGTGCCATATAGATGTTGTCGGAGTACGTCAGAGCCTTCTTCAGATCGAAGGATTCGTTCATCACATGATAGCGGTTCACTTCATAACCGCCCCATGAAGCATCTTTCTGCCAACCCTTCCCATTGATTTCCATGCTGTCGTCTGGATTGAACCCCTCTGTGTTCATGGCAATCAGTGCAGTGAGCAGCTTTTGGGTCGATCCAGGGGAGGCTGCCCGGTTGAACTTATTGAGCAGCGGCTGGTCTTCATCCGTCTCGAGCTTCTCATAATCTGAAGCGGATATCCCGAACATGAAATCATATGGGCTCGGAGCCGGGTAGCTTACTGCAGATAAAATATCACCATTCTCAGGGTCCACTGCAACACTCGCACCGGAATCTGAAGATAGTTTACTATATACTGTCGACTGCAAGGTTTCATCTATGGTGAGTGTGATATCTTCTCCATCTTTCGCCTTTTCGTCGAATAATGTCTCAACTGTATTGCCTGCATCATCGACTATCGAAATGGTGTAGCCCCTTTTTGGCTTGAGCTGTTCTTCGTAAAGCTGCTCGAGCCCCCTCTTGCCGATCATGTCGCCCGTTCTATACCCTTCATTCTCTTCAACATCTTCCGCTGTTACAGGCCCCACATACCCGATGAGATGGAATGCCGCTTCATCCAACGCATATTCCCTCGAGGGATACTCCTGGACGGATAACCCATAGGAATCGAATGCTTCTTTTTCTTCTTTATTGAAGCGGTGTGCATCTTTAAGCGGAACAAATTGGCCTTCTTCTATCCATCCCTGCTCCGTGACGTCCGTCAATGCTGTCTCGTCCATGTCGAGGACATCCGACGCTTCCATTATCTTCTCTTCGTCCGTCTCACCGGCAACATAGCCGACCGTCTCCTTTATGCCATTTGATGCAAGGGGCGTGCCGGAACTGGCCAATATTTCACCGCGTTCTCCAGCTGTGAACGCCATTGCCACTTCACCATCATCAAGCCCTGGAATGATCATGTTTGGAGACCAGTCTATAAACCAATCATTCTCATCTTCATTGTAGGCTAACGGGATATCAAACCCGCGTTCCAAGTTTCCATATGTACTTTCAATTACGAGCGTCCCCACATGTGACTTGACGCCCTCCTTTTCAGTATCCTTAGCTTCAAGCGCCTTCAATTTCACATTTTCGACTTTCAGGGATTCATAGATATCAGCTGTTCTGCCGCTGACTTCCTTTTTCCCATAATTGTCTTTGGCTTCTTTCGTCAGAAGCGGATAAATCGCCTCATAATCACCGTTCTCAAACGCTTCCGTGAAACGCTCCACAGTCTCCTCTTCAGACTTTTGGAAAAATCCGGAAGCGATGAGCAGATAAGCCCCTGCCGCCATGACAAGCAGGATCACTGGCACCAGCCACACTGATTTCTTCATGCAAACTCTCCTTATTTCCATTTCCTTCATTATATCAATCGTCATATGCACCGCAACAGCATGTTATGATAAATGTATAGCATCAAGTCAAAGGAGTGATTACATGTGTCTGATACTATTCCAAAAGAATCAACATCCCGGATATAAGCTTGTAGTCGGCGCAAACCGGGACGAAGCATACGACCGTCCGACTGCACCTGCTCATTTCTGGGAAGACCACCCTGATATTCTGGCCGGACGCGATCTCTCAAAAGGCGGCACATGGCTCGGCATTACAAAGTCAGGGCGCATAGCTGCCGTCACCAATATCAGGTCTAAGGAAGAACAGGGGCAAGGAGAGAAAAAATCGAGGGGAGACCTCATCCGCAACTTCCTCGCTCAGGACACTTCCCCACAATCATATTTGGAAGCACTGGAACACGAGAAACATGCTTATGCCGGGTTTAATCTTCTCGTTGGAAACCCAGACGAATTGTTCTACCTTAATAATGATGGGAGTTCCATTCTGCAGGTGGCGGATGGTGTACATGGGCTTAGCAACCATCATCTTGATACACCCTGGCCAAAAGTCGTGAATGGCAGAAAAGGCTTGAAGTCTCATCTGGACTCGGCACATCAAGCTGATCCGGAAGTTATCTTCGGACTGCTTGCGAACGAAGATAAAGCAATGGATAATCTACCCGATACCGGTTTTCCCGAGGAATTGGAGCGTAGCCTTTCGCCTGCCTTCATAGATATAGATGGTTATGGGACACGTTCATCAACGGTACTCCTCATTGATCATGACAACAGGGTGACCTTCATTGAGCGCACCTTTAAAAACAAAAAACAGATTGATGAATCCCGCTTACAATTTGATATCAGACAATAGTCGGATAATTGGACTCTTAATTGACCTCCCCTATTTTTTACCGTATTATTGAAATATAGATTGGACAGCCAACATGATCACAGTTAGACATTGATTTTTATATCTTGAATCTTGTTCCATATTTTTTTACGCTATGCAGCGCGCGAATCTTATATAGAGTAAGGAGGGATACCAATGGCCTATGTCATCCTTCAACCATGTATGGAAGAGAAATCCGGAGAGTGTGTAGATGTCTGTCCAGTCGATTGCATCGAGGAAGGTGAGGATCAGTTCTATATTGATCCGGATATCTGCATCGACTGCGGAGCATGTGTAGCAGTCTGCCCGGTCGACGCGATCGTAGAGGAATACGAAATGACTCCTGAAGAGGAACCATTCCTTGAAAAAGCAGAGAAATTCTTTGCAAGCAAATAATGACACAATGTTTTGGAATGCTCCAAAACCAAAAAGATTCCTTTGAAGAAACTTCAAAGGAATCTTTTTTTATAGCGAAATTTTTTATATAGACACTTTAACCTTTCACTACTTCTTGGCCACGGACATTCCAAGTGACCGCAAACAGTAGGATTGCAAGTATACAAGAGCCCGTCAGCAGGAGGAATCCTGCATCCCAACCGAAACCTTGTACGACAAATCCCATAATTGCGTTAGCTGATACCGCACCACCTATGTAACCGAAGAATCCGGTCAAACCTGCTGCTGTTCCAGCAGCCTTCTTAGGTACAAAATCCAAGGCTTGCAAGCCGATCAGCATCACTGGTCCATATATCAGGAAGCCTATTGCTATAAGGGCAAAGTTATCAATCAACGGATTTCCTGCTGGATTGAACCAATATACCAGTACGGCGACAAGCACCCCAACCATGAAGACCACACCTGCTGGCCCACGCCGGCCCTTAAAGACTTTATCTGAAATGTACCCACACAGCAATGTGCCTGGGATACCAGCCCATTCATAAAGGAAATAGGCAATACCGGATTCATTCATGCTGAAGCCTTTCTCTTCACTCAAGTAAGTCGGTGCCCAATCAAGGACGCCGTAACGGACAAAGTAGACAAAGATATTGGCAATCGCAATCGCCCATACCCATTTGTTGTTCAAAACATATTTAAATAGAATTTCTTTCGTGGTCAGTTCTGTCTCAAATGTCTTCTTTGATTTGTTGGGGTAGTCATCCCGATGTTCTTCAATCGGTGGCAATCCTACAGATTGCGGAGTATCCCGAATCAAAGCAAACGCAGCAACCGCTATGACAATTGCCACAAGAGCAGGCAAGATGAAGACGCCTTCGTATCCTGCGTAGGTCGCACCAAAATAAGTGGAGACAATGGTCACCCCACCGATTGCAAGTGGCGCCATCAACCCACCACCTACGTTATGTGCAACATTCCAGATAGCTGTCTTGCCGCCCCTTTCACTTACGCTAAACCAATGAACGAGCACCCGACCGGAGGGTGGCCATCCCATCCCCTGGACCCAGCCATTCAAGAATAACAGAATGAACATGATGGTAACTGTTGATGTGAAAAATGGTACGAATCCCATCAATAAGTTTATAATCGCTGATAATATTAATCCTGTAGCCAAGAACACTCGGGCGTTACTCCGATCCGATATGGTGGCCATCACAAACTTACTTATTCCATAAGCGATGGAAATTGCGGAAAGTGCAAGCCCGAGCTCTCCTTTTGTAAATCCTTCTTCTGTCAGATATGGGATAGCGAGTGAGAAGTTTTTACGTATTAGGTAATAAGCTGCGTATCCTATGAATATTCCCATAAACACTTGAAATCTCAGCTTCTTGTAATCAGAATTCACCTGATCTTCAGGGAGCCTTTCCTTAGCTTTAGGCGGTTTGAAGAAATTCCTCATATTTACTCCTCTTTTCTAAATATGATTAAAAAATACAATCAAAGCATTAAAAAAGCACACTAAAGTCCATATTCGTCTTCTAAAAGATGAATAATGGTATAGCGTGGTCTCTAATTCCACTTCTTTTAACTTGTGAAGCAATATTAATCCAAATCTTAAATTATGTCAACGATTTCATAACTATTTACATGTTTTTTTCATGTTACTTTAATATTAAAAAGTCATAACGAAAGTGTTGTCGCGCAACTCTTATTTCTCAGCTTGCAGAATTGTCCTCTGTAATATGCCGGGGCCCATGGAGATATTACGTTCCACTAAAGTATAGCGCCGGCCATCCACCATAAATGTGGCATCTCCCTGATAAGTGGCTTCCCTCCCCTCTTTTTCAAGTTCCGAAAGTATAGCTTTCACATACGCTTCCTGATTGGTATAACGATCTTCAAAGTCAAATACAATATTATCCTTTTTATAGCCCATCAGTTTATTGAAACCAAAAAGTCCGAGCGCGAAAACTGCCAAAACCATTATAATCTGCATAAAATTCCATCCTTTACCGATTTCTAAAAACTATTATATCAAAGAAATGCCCTAATTTAACGGTTATAATCTAAATATTCAGCAATTAGGTAAATTTGAAATGGCAGACATAAAAAGGCCTGCAGATCGGCAGGCCTAAACTTTACATCGCTTCCTTGATTCCTCTTTTGACCAGCCACCAGTTGACCGGATAACTCGTCAGGAATCCTAGAATCATGGCAATCTGCATCATGAACCAATACGTCCCTTCATTGGGTGCCGGCGGGGTTGAAAAAATAACCAGGTTGACGAGCACCATCCAGCCGAACATGCCGACTTCAAAGGCGATCAACGATAATGTGTCTGCTTTTATGGCAGAGACGAAGGCATTCTTCACTCCGGCCTTCTTGTTCATCGGGTAGATGGCATAAAACTGGAAAAGTATACCGAAAATATAAGCCAGGATGAACTGGGCGGTAAAGTGGGCATATAATGTCGATCCAGCTATCGTCAATGCCCCCAATGCGACGATGGGCACGCCCAAAGCGTCCCCGAGTGTACATCCTGCCGAACAATGGCTGGTGGATACGAATACTTTTGCGCCATTGCCTCTTTTATCCTCGAGCTCCAGGTTTTTGGCGTTTATGCGTCCCCATCTGAAATATGTCCACAGGGCTATTGGGCCGAAGAACCACCCGTTGATTGGCCAGACGATATTCATGATCGTCATGTGCTGAGGGTGTCTGAAGACATCCACTATGATGATTATTGAAGAGATTGCGCCGATGCTGAGGGCAATCCATGAAATGATGCTGAGCATTTAAACCACCTCATTCATATGCTGAAAAATAATTTATATCAGTTTATTCGCATCTCCAAGCAGTCATACAAGGTACCTTAAGTAAACAATCAGGATGATGAAAATCCATACCAGATCGACAAAGTGCCAGTAATAGGAAAATATCTTGAACTTTTCGTAATAGAGTGTTTTCGGGAACTGAGGGAGAAACCTTTGTATAAACAGGACCCCCATCCAGAAACAACCGAACAGCACATGTGCGGCATGCAGTCCGACCAGTACATAATATGAGCTCAAGAAGGAACTCGTTGATGTCGTGTACCCTTCAGAAACGAAATGGCTGAACTCTGATATTTCAAATACCATAAAGATGACCGCGAATAGGAACGTGACACTCAACCAGATCAGCATACTCTTCTTTTTATCTGAAGATAACGCCTTCTCAGAAAAATAGAGCGTGCCACTGCTTGAGAGTAGGAATATGGATGACAGGGTCACTGTCAGCGCATCGAATATCTCAGATGGATGGGGGCCCTCGGAAGAAGGCGTGAAAATGAAGTACGTCACAAAAAGTGTCAGGAACATCAACGCTTCAACACCTAAGTATATGAAGAAGCCAATCTGCTTATCGCGGAATAGTTCCGCTTCATTAACATTCATCTCCATCAGGAAGCCTCCCCCTTTCCATAGTGATCCTTTTTCTCATCTGTAAATGAACGGACAATGAAGAGCGCGAATAACCCTGCTGCAAAAATCGCTGTGGCGATGAACCATTGGTAGATCATACAGAAAGTGAGTCCGGCTAATGAAAGTGCCATCAGCACAGGTAGGATGGAATCCTTGGCAATGGGTGCACTTCTGTGATCTGTCGTGGTCTTCATCTCACGCCCTTCCTCTTTCGCTATCCATAACGGGTCCATTCCTTCGACGACAGGCATCGGATCGAATGTCTCTTCCGGCGAAGGGGATGGGACGGTCCATTCCAACGTTCTGCCGTTCCAGGGGTCGTCTGACACCGGTTCATTTTTACGATGTGTCTTGAAAATATTCCAGAAGAAGAATAATATGCCAGCCCCCATCAAGAAGGCACCTACTGTGCTCATGAAGTTGGTTACGGTCAGGCCATCCCCCGGATCATACGTGAACACCCGCCTTGGCATGCCGTTTAGACCCGTAATATGCATCGGGAAAAATGTTAGATGATATCCGATCAAAAAGAGCCAGAAATGCCACTTGCCTAAGGTTTCATCCAGTCTCAACCCCATTATCTTTGGATAGTAATAGTAGATTCCGGCAAATATCCCAAGTATCGTCGATGCGAGGATAACGTAGTGGAAATGCGCCACGACGAACTGCGAATCGTGGAACTGGAAATCTGCAGCGGAGACCGACAGCATGACGCCTGTAACCCCACCCATCACAAACGATGGGATGAAGCCTAGGGAGAAAAGCATCGGCACAGTGAATCTGATGAGACCCCCCTGCAATGTAAACAGCCAGTTGAATATCTTGATGCCGGTCGGTACGGCAATCGTCATCGTCGTAATCGCGAAGAAAGTGTTAAGTAACGGCCCGAGCCCCACCGTTAACATATGATGGGCCCAGACAGTGAAAGACAGGAAGCCGATCAGGACAATCGAGAATACCATGGAGGAATACCCGAATATCCTTTTTCCTGCGAATGTAGGGATGATATCCGAAAATATTCCGAACGCCGGCAAGGCAAGGATGTATACTTCGGGGTGACCGAAAATCCAGAACAGATGCTGCCAATAGACGGGATCGCCATCTGGGCCAGAAAAGAATTTCGTGCCGAACATACGATCAAACATCAGTAGATAAAGCGCGATTGCCAACACGGTGAATGCCAGCAAAATCATGATGGCGGTCACAAATGTCGCCCAGGTAAAGAGTGGCATCCTGAACCATTTCATGCCCGGTGCCCGGTGTCTGATGATTGTCACTATCAAGTTCAGCGCAGTGAATATTGTACCGAGACCTGACACTTGGACCCCGAATACATAATAGTCACTATTGACGTCAGGTGTGAATATGGAAGTGGAGAGTGGCGCATAACCCGTCCAACCGATTCCTGGTGCACTGTTCAGGAAGAATGAGAAGTTGAATATCATGGCACCTGCAAAGAACAGCCAAAAGCCTACAGCATTCAGAAAAGGAAAGGCGAGATCACGTGCCCCGATCTGAAGCGGTACAACGACGTTCATCAATCCGAGCAGCATCGGCATAGCTGCAAAGAATATCATCATTGTACCGTGGGTGGTGAACAGCTGGTCATATTTTTCGAACTGGAACAACCAGAACTCATTATTCGGCACAGCAAGCTGCAGCCTTATCAAAAGTGCATCCAGTCCGGCACGTGCAAAGAACAGAAATCCGAATAATATGTAGAGTGTACCGATTTTACGGTGGTTGGTCGTCCGGAGGTAGCTCCATATGAGGGGGAATTTATTGGTTTTGACTACATAGAATGTTATAAGACCACCTAATATCACAGCGGATATCCAGGCTGCAATGACATCGGATGGTGCAGATATAGAAAATCCGAATATAGATATCTCCATGATTCAAACGCCTCCTCTACTTAAGATCATTTATATACGCTCTATAATCTTCTTTACTTATCACTTTGACGGAAAAAGTCATATTCGTATGTTGAACGCCGCAAAACTCGGCGCATTTCCCTTCGTATTCCCCACGCTCAACGTCCCGTATGATGTAAGTCAGTTCTTTATTCGGGAAAACATCTACTTTTCCAGCCAATTCCGGTATCCAGAATGAATGGATGAGGTCCTCGGAATGGAGATTGAACTCGATATCTTCATCTTCAGGCAGGACAAGCTCGTCTTTCACCTCGGCGCCATTTTCATGCTTGAATTCCCACTCGAACTGCCTTCCAGTCACTTCAATTTTAGTGGTTCCATCTTCCGGCGTCTGGGAGGCTGAAGTATCCGGTGATTGCTCCAGTGTAATCCTTACAGTCGGTACCGCAAGAATGATCAGCAGAATGACGGGGATGATCGTGTAGGTCAATTCAAGCTTGCGGTTGCCGTCCACATCCACTGGCTTATAGTCTTTCCGCGCTTTGGAATAACGATATTTATAGACAAAATATGCAAAAAGGACGAACACCACAACCAGTACCAGGGTCATGATGGCCAAACTGAGCCAGATCAAGTAGGCCTGGTCCTTCCCAGTGGAACTCTTCGGATCCAAAACATTTATCCCGCTGCAGCCGCTCAACATCAGAGTAAAGCCCGATAAAATAAGTAAACCAAGCTTCTTCATGGCCGGACTCCTTTCCAACATGGTTTTATACTTACTATCCCACTCGCTTTCGCCCTTCAAACATAATTTATGCTTTTTTCATGTTTTAAACTTTTTGATTCCATTCATGACCCAGCGTCATCTGCTTGTCCAAAATAGTTGATGCTGTTATACATATAAAAATCCGGATGGTGGAAGCTCTGTCCAAGCGTCCCGTCATCCGGATGAAAAATCATATTAATAGGTTCTCCCCAGTGAAGTGTGTTGATTTCTTCCTCTAACGTAGGATCTCTTTTTATTTCTAAGCTGGGGGACGACACTCCATACGGATCCGGAGATCGAAATGATACATATTCGGGCCTGCGTCGTTTCAGCGTTTTGATCAGGTTATTGGTACCTTCCAGTCGTGCGTTTGTCAGTCCGTAGGTGA
>NZ_JBHMAH010000045.1:0-552 GCF_042429615.1 Salinicoccus siamensis | reverse complement strand
GCTGGGCTTCACCTCCCCCGAGGGGGAGGTGAAGAAATTTACACTAGGCACTTTGTGCCATGTGTGTTTGATTGAGTGCCTTGGCGAAATGCTCATGCGGTGTCTGGTAACCCAGGATTTTACGTGGATAATCATTCATCCATCGTTGGATGCGCTGGATCTGTCGATCACTGACGGCAGAGATCGGCTGGCCTTTCGGGATAAACCGGCGAATGAATTTATGCTGATTCTCGCTGGTGCCCCGTTCATATGACGCAAACGGCCGGGCAAAGTAGACGTCTGTCACATGTTTCAAGGTGTCATGAAGTGCACTGAATTCAGAGCCATTATCCGATGTGATCGTCTTGAATAACGACGGCATGTAGTCGCCGGCACGGTCAACGAGCGATTCAATCGCCTCAGTGACGGGGTGCGCCGCCTTGCCATCTACTTTTAATAGTACTTCAAATCGGGTCTGTCGTTCCGCGAGTGTCAACAGCACCGCATCATCCTTGTGTTTTGCACCGATGACGGTGTCGATTTCCCAGTGACCGAATGTCTCTCGGGATTCGA
>NZ_JBHMAH010000044.1:0-769 GCF_042429615.1 Salinicoccus siamensis | reverse complement strand
AAGATTTGTCACATCTATGAAATCGGCCTTTATTCATATAAATTGAGTCCAAAAACCAGTATACTAATCAATGTCCATATTATTCGAAAGTATATGAGTTTTTGAACGATGCCATGCACTGTGAGACCAGTTTTATGAAGTGGAACTGGGGGAGAGTGCGTATTTGATGCAATAAAGCAGATTAGAAAGGAGTCAAAACATGACTAAAGTGGGCTATGCGCGGGTCAGTACCCGTGATCAGAACTTGAATAGTCAAATCGATACATTGAAAGCGGTCGGGTGTGAGCGTATCTTTTCGGAAAAGGTCAGTGGGCGCAAATATAACAGAACCGAATTGGATAACTGTCTCGATTACTTGCGATCGGGCGACACCCTGGTCATCACGAAATTGGATCGATTGGGCCGCACCACAAGACAACTAATCGATTTATCCCAACATCTTGAAAATAATAATATAGAGTTGGAAATTATTGATATGAACATTAATACAAGAGATGCGATGGGAAAAATGTTCTTTACCATGATGAGTGGCTTCGCAGAACTGGAAGCGAATCTACTCAGTGAAAGAACAAAAAAAGGATTAGATGCGGCTCGTGCACGGGGCCGAGTCGGGGGACGCCCCCAGATTACGCAAGAAAAAGTAGCAATGATTGTCTCACTCTATCAGAGCAAACAGCATTCTATTAATGAGATCATGAAGCTGACAGGGGTATCAAAGGGGACCATATATAATGTGATTAATCGACATAAGCTGAACATTTAAATTGAT